>NZ_MKQD01000029.1 GCF_001913705.1 Thalassotalea sp. PP2-459
CCAGAGCCAGAGCCAGAGCCAGAGCCAGAGCCAGAGCCAGAGCCAGAGCCAGAGCCAGAGCCAGAGCCAGAGCCAGAGCCAGAGCCAGAGCCAGCAAAGAAAGTTGGATTTTTTGCTCGATTAAAACAAGGGCTAAGTAAAACACGACAAAACATCGGTGGAGGTTTGTTTGACCTTTTCCGCGGCAAAAAAATTGACGATGAATTATTTGAAGAACTCGAAACACATTTGTTAATGGCAGATGTTGGTGTTGAAACCACCATGAAGATCATTCAATCACTCACTGAATCAGCGTCAAGACGTCAGTTAAAAGATGCAGAAGCCCTGTATGATTTACTTAAAGTTGAATTAAATAAAGTTATTGAACCGGTGAATAAACCGTTAGAGATTGAGAAGAGTGATACGCCCTATGTTATTTTGATGGTGGGGGTGAACGGTGTAGGTAAAACGACAACCATCGGCAAACTGGCAAAACAATTTCAAGCACAAGGCAAGTCAGTTATGTTAGCAGCAGGTGATACTTTCCGTGCTGCTGCGGTAGAACAGTTACAAGTGTGGGGTGAACGCAACGATATACCCGTAATTGCACAACACACAGGTGCTGATAGTGCATCCGTAATTTTTGATGCGATTAGCGCAGCGAAATCACGTGGTGCTGATATATTAATTGCTGATACGGCAGGTCGATTACAAAATAAAGCACATTTAATGGAAGAACTTAAAAAAGTTGTTCGTGTCATGAAAAAACTTGATGAAAATGCTCCCCATGAAGTGATGTTAACGATTGATGCAGGTACAGGGCAAAATGCACTGAGTCAAACACAGTTGTTTGATGAAGCGGTAGGTTTAACAGGCCTGACGTTGACTAAATTAGACGGTACGGCTAAAGGTGGTGTTGTCTTTGCCGTTGCCGATAAATTTGATATTCCAATTCGTTACTTAGGAGTAGGTGAAGGTATTGATGATTTACGGCCATTTGATGGTGAAGATTTTATTAATGCTTTATTTAGCCAAGAACCAGAATAAATAAGAGCCACTATGATTCGCTTTAATCAGGTTAACAAAACTTACCCAGGCGGCTTTGTCGCACTTAATAATGTTAATTTTAGCTTAGCCGCTGGAGAAATGGCATTTCTAACTGGCCATTCAGGTGCCGGAAAAAGTACTTTGTTAAAGCTGATGTCGTTAATGGAAACACCTACAAGCGGCAGTGTTCATATCAATGGGGTTAATCTTTCCTCTGTATCGTATTCACAAGTACCCTTTGTGCGCCGTGGTATAGGCATGATTTTTCAAAATCACAATTTACTGATGGATCGCACTGTCTTTGATAATGTCGCTTTACCTTTAGTTATTGAAGGCTTTGGTCATAAAGAAACAAAAAAACGTGTTGAAGCTGCGCTAGAGAAAGTTCAATTAACCAGTAAAATACGTTGTTATCCTCATATGTTGTCGGGAGGGGAGCAACAGCGTGTCGGTATTGCTCGGGCTATTGTGAATAAGCCGCCAATTTTATTAGCGGATGAACCCACCGGAAATTTAGACCCCAAACTCTCATTAGAAATCATTAAATTATTTGAAGAGTTTAATGATTTAGGCGTTGCTGTGCTAATTGCCACTCATGATCTTGGCCTTATTGCACGATTAAAATATCGCACGTTAACGTTAAAACAAGGTGCAATGATTAACGATGGCCTTGTTGAAGGGTTGCAAGGTGGAAGTGATGAATAAACAACGCGACACAGCAAAGAACCATTCTAGTCAGCCACATACAAATGTTGCTGCCAAACTGTTGGCATATTTTATCCGTCATTTACAGCAAGGTATTGGTAGTTTAGGCGATTTATGGCGCACGCCTTTTACCTCAGTAATGACAATTCTTGTACTTGGCATTAGCTTAACTTTACCTGCAACGTTACATGTTTTTGTTAAAAACGCACAATCGATTTCACAGCAATGGGAATCAGCATCAGAAATAAGCTTATTTTTGAAACTCTCTACCAGCGAAAAAGCAGCAGAAAACTTAGTGAAGCGATTGTCGCTTTACCCTGAAGTGGCTAGCGTTAACTATATTTCTGCAAAAACTGCGATGGAAGAATTTAAATCGACATCTGGTTTTGGACAGGCACTAGATTACTTATCAACAAATCCATTACCGGCAACGGTACTTGTGATCCCAACAAAGCATTCAAGCCAGCCTCAAGCGGCTGAAGAATTACTGCAAAAATTAACCAATGAACGAGAAGTTGAACAAGGTAAACTTGATTTAGAATGGTTAACGCGATTAGCTGCGATCACTACTTTAATTGAAGATATTGTTGTTGGTATTGCAATATTATTATGTGCCTCAGTAGTACTTATTATTGGTAATACCATACGTTTAGCGATTTTAAATCAACGAGACGCTATTGCTGTAATGAAACTCGTTGGCGCAACAGATAGTTTTATTCAACGGCCATTTTTATATGCCGGTGCATGGTATGGTGTTTTAGGTGGTATGGTAGCGATACTTTGTGTCACTGCCCTGGTGCATTATTTTTCTTATTCATTGGTGGCGTTAACTGATCTTTACCAAAGCAACTTTAGCTTAATAGGGCTAAGTGGTGGAGAAATGCTATGGCTATTACTCTTTGCGATCGTGTTAGGGTTGTCTGGCAGTTATATCTCAGTAAGAAAACATATTCGCGCAATTGAACCAACAGCAGAATAAGTTGTCGTAAGTTATCTCAGATAGCTTAAAGCGTGTATGTTTTACGTCATAAAAAATTCATCGCATATTGTTTGAAAGATGCTAGTCTTATCTTCGGTCTTATTAATATAAATGACGATTTGTTTTAGCTATCGATCTATTAGATGCTTCGTGTTAACATCGCGAGCAAGGTTTTAAAAAAGGTGACTTTAAATGAGTGATACAATGCAATCGATGGCGCTAACTGTGCCACAAAGCGGCAGCATTGAAGCCTATGTGCAATCGGCCTATAGCATCCCTATGCTTACCGCTGAGCGGGAGCATGAGCTAGCGACTCGTTTACACAATGACAACGATTTACAGTCGGCACAAGAATTAATCATGTCGCACTTACGGTTCGTTATTCATGTTGCGAAGGGATATGCAGGATACGGTTTACCACAGGCTGATTTGATCCAAGAAGGTAATGTGGGCTTAATGAAAGCTGTTAAGCGTTTTAACCCAGAAGTAGGTGTACGCTTAGTATCATTTGCTGTTCATTGGATTAAAGCTGAAATTCACGAATTTGTATTACGCAACTGGCGTATCGTGAAAGTGGCAACAACAAAAGCACAACGTAAATTATTTTTTAATTTACGTAAAAATAAAAAGCGTTTGGGTTGGTTTAGCAATGACGAAGTAAGTCATGTGGCTGAATCACTTGGTGTGACTAAAAAAGACGTGTTAGAAATGGAATCACGTATGACAAGCCAAGATCAAACCTTTGAAATGTCGAATGACGACGATGACAATGCTGCCGGCAGTAATTTTTCACCTGCTCAATATTTAGAAGACGCTGCTTCAGATATTGCACAGCAAGTTGAAGAAAATAACTGGGAGCAACATGCGAATAAGCGTTTAGCAAATGCGTTAGTTGCACTTGATGATCGTAGTCAAGATATCATCAAAACTCGTTGGTTAGATGAAGATAAATCTACCTTGCAAGAGTTAGCTGATAAATATGAAATATCAGCAGAGCGTGTTCGTCAGTTAGAGAAAAACGCGTTAAATAAACTGAAAAATGGCATGGCTGCATAGTCATTAGCCATTGCGATAAAAACCGGCATTTGCCGGTTTTTTTGTGCTTAAAAAGATAATTATAGTTCGAAAGTTGGTTAAGATAATGGTTTTCGTTTACGTCATGTGAAAATAATGCTCATTTTTTGTGCTTTTGTACTAGTCAAAAGGCTAAATTTTGGTAGACTAGGTCGCAAAATAATAATACTAATAAAAAGATGGGTTAGCCTTAGATGGAAGTAAAGGCAAGTACAGATATTCAAGCAGCGCGCCAATTGCCTAAACTTAAGTCGCTGTTAAAGAAATATCGACAAGTAAAAACGATGCAATCAGGATTACTGCGTTTGTCTGAATTGGCAAGTACGGTAAATGATATGCCGTCGTTTTATAGTGCGCTTGAGTCAGTGATAAAATCATTATTAATTGCTGATAGTTTCCATATACTTCTTGTAAACAAATCTCGTCGTTTATCCCTCGCACATGCGCATAATGCCAAAGAAAAGCGTCTACTTGAATACTTAGAAAAAAATCATTGGCAACAAAGCTTAAGCAGTTTAGTTTTTGATGATTGTGAGGCTATTCATTGTAGTTCGGCAGAGCGTATGGCGTTAGCAAAAGCTGAGAAAATTTCCTTATACGGTTCTTCCTGCGTAGACTGGTTAGGTGTTCCTCTTAAACGTGGTCATCAAATTATTGGTGTTATTGCGTTACAAAGCTACGACAATAAGCTTTATTTTGATGACCGGGATTGTCAACTATTAGAATTTATCGCTGAGCATCTTGTTACCGCAATTGATCGTGTAAAAAGCAGGGAGTTGCTTGAGCAGAATATTCGTCAGCGTACGCAGAAACTAACAGATACCAATAGAAAACTACAGCAAGAAATAGGCGAACGGCAAAAAGCAGTAAAGCTTTATAAAGCGATGCTGTCCATTTCAGAGCTCACAGCAGCTAATCAAGATATTCAAGTATTTTATCAATCGTTACACCAAGAGATTAATGCACTTTTACCTGCGGAAAACTTTTATATTGCTTTAGTTAATGGTGAAGACAAGAAGCTGAGCTTTCCTTATTACATTGATGAAAAAGTTGCACAACCCCAACCAAGAAAAATGGGCAGTGGCTTAACGGAATTAGCCATTACAAGACGTTTACCGTTGCTTATCACAAATGGTAGTGTTTACGCGTTAACTGAACAGGGTGATATAGAACAGAAAGCCTTTACCTTGCAATATCCGGTTGAAAAATTGCCTAAGGCCTGGTTAGGTGCTCCATTAATCGATCAAGGCAATATTATCGGTGTGTTGGCGATTCAGCATTATCACCATCATCATGCCTATGGTCATCAAGACTTGGAACTTATTCGCTTTGTCAGTCAACATGTTGCCTCTGCAATTATGCGTAAAGAATCGCAAGAGGCGGCACAACGAAGCCGTGACGAACTTGAACGAATGGTGAATCAACGCACACAAGAGTTACAAGCAACTAATTTAAATTTGCGGATGCAAATAGAAGAACGTCGCAAAGCAGAGCAGCAGCTTTATTTTGAAGCACATCATGACGCGTTAACTAAATTACCTAATCGGGCAATGTTTTCTGATCGATTAAACTACGCGTTAAGTCATGTTAAACGTCATCCAAAACATAGGTTCGCGGTATTATTTATCGATTTAGATCGTTTTAAATTAATTAACGATACCTTAGGCCATCATGCAGGCGATGAGTTTTTAAAAGAAATCGCAAAACGTTTAACCATTTGTGTTCGCGATAATGATATTTTAGCGCGTTTAGGCGGCGATGAATTTGTTATTTTACTTGATTCATTGCAATCACAAGACGATGTTGAAGAAGTCGCTACTCGTATTATTTCAGCGATTGAGAAACCGTTTGATATCAATGGTCATACTTTATATTCGAATGCGAGTATTGGTATTGCTTTATGCAACCACCACTATAACGATGCTAATGAAATATTGCGCGATGCAGATGCTGCAATGTATCAAGCAAAAAGTATGGGACGTGGCCGGTACGTATTCTTTGATGACAGCATGCGTGAGCAATTAATTGCCAGTCTAACGCTAGAACAAGAACTACGTATTGCCATAAAGCAACAGCAGTTTGAATTACATTACCAACAAATTAGTGAGCTACAAAGTACTGATACCCTTGGGTTTGAAGTGTTACTTCGCTGGAAGCATCCAAGCAAAGGTTTATTAACACCAAGCGAGTTTTTATTTATGGCGGAAGAAACCGGCATGATCCTAGAAATTGAAACCTGGGTAATTGAACAAGTTTCTTTACGCTTGCGTCAATGGGAATCTCATGAAGAATATGCCAATGCGTTTATTGGCGTGAACCTTTCAGGGCGTCACTTAACACAAGCAAATCAGTTAAATTTACTCATAGAATTAATTAAACAAAATACCGTTCAGCCGGAGCGTTTAATTTTAGAATTTAATGAGTCTGCATTTACTCAACATACAGAGCTAGCATTGAAAGGGTTGCGTAAATTAAAAGACTTTGGCGTTAAGTTGGCGCTGGATGATTACGGGGCAGGCTTATCGTCGTTCAATTTCTTACATAGCTATCCTTTTGAATTTATTAAACTAGATCGTAGTTTAATTCGCTCTATTAGTTGTAATGAAGAAAATATTTCGCTTGTTAAAGCATTGCGTGACTTAGGAAGTAAGTTTGGCTACAGATTGGTGGCAGAAGGCATTGAGTCGCAAGATATGCTCGACAAGCTTAACAATGCTGGTTGTGATTTTGGCCAAGGTTACCATATTGCTAAACCAAAAAGGTTTGCTGATAACTGTGAGATCGAGGAAAGTACCTCCAAAGCGAGTGCATAGTAATATTAATCTCTAGAAAAATATCCTTCTACTCTCAAGGCAATACCAGGCGTTGTTGTGTAATGCTGTTCCTCAGGCCATTCTAAAAAAGGCTCAATTTCAAAAAACAACCAGCTTCGTAATGCGTTAAAGCGATAGCGGTGACTTAGTCGGTAGTTATCAATCATAAAGCCATTCTCGCCATTGCGCTCTCCTTCAACTTGTAATGCAGTGATAGAGGCTGAACTATGATCAATTTGTCGCAAGTAGTAGGCTCCGTGTTTCCAACGTAAACCGCTAAAGGCAGCCGAACCACGTACGCTATAATTGATTCGAAGTTGTGTTTTCGCATTAACTTGATAATCATATTCAAGCAATAACTTTGCACCTAAACCGTCACCAAGAAAGTAATACACAGAAGGATCTATTTTTATACTATTACGCTCATTCCATGTAATTCTGCGGTCATGCTTGATGCGAAAAAAAATATCCCCGCCCGAAATACCAATGCGTGATTCAAAAATACGACTTTTAGATTTTCGATGAGTATATCGTAAAGCAGCTGAGAAGCTTTCTTCATCAGTATGTGGTTTAGTGTTGATCGATTCTAACGGTAAGTGGCTTTGATCATTATCATCATCATCTGAAAAAATTAAATCAGCTTTATTTTTAAAATGAGGCAGTTTCACTTTAACACGAAATCGTGTATCAAATTTAGCCCAATCTCTTGCCTCTGGTTCCCATCCTAAACGAATACGGGCTGTTGTTTTAGGAGACTCTTGCTCCATTCCTTCTTCGAGAAAAAAATCATCAAACCAAAGCGCTGAATGATAGACGCTATCTGAAACCGCTTGATGTAAGCTTTCCATCCAATGTTGTTGCTTTTTATCCGAATACGATAGCTTTTTGCAGTCTTTTTGGGTTATATGTTGTTGTTTGCTTTGCTCTTCTTGAGTACATTTTTCTTGAACAACATTTGCCCTTACAGGACTGGTAAGCATGAATAAAACTGTGACTTTAGTGACGATGAATAGCTGCAATTTAGACAACGTTTTATTTTCTCCTTAAATTTAAAACAGTGAACAGATGCTTTTTTGAAATATAACTTTATAATGGCTGTAACTGAATTATAGGAGTTTTTTTAATGGGTGGAATAAGTATTTGGCAATTATTGATAATTGCCGCCATTGTTATTTTATTGTTTGGCACCAAAAAGTTACGTAATTTAGGCTCAGATCTAGGCTCTGCGGTTAAAGGTTTTAAAAAAGCCGTGACTGATGAAGAGAAAGAAGAGCAGTCTGCGGAAGCACTTGCAAATAAAAAGGCGACGGAAGAAAACACTGAAGCTAATAAAGAAAAAGATAAAGCGTAGCACATGTTTGATATCGGTTTTTGGGAACTATTAGTTATCTCGGTAATCGGGCTTGTCGTATTGGGGCCAGAGCGGCTACCTGTAGCTATTAGAACGGTAAGTGACTGGATTAAAGGCGTAAAGAGCTTTAGTCGAAATGTACAAAATGAAATTTCTCAGGAATTACGTATACAAGAATTACATGCGGATTTAAAAAAAGCTGAGCAAAGTAAATTTGAAGATATATCGCCTGAAGTCGCAAAATCACTTAAGTCGCTAAAAGAAGCTGCTGAGTCTGTGCAGCACCCGTACCCAAGCCAGAGTGATAATGCCCGAGTAACTGATACCACCTCAGGTGAAAATACATCAGATAAAACTACGGATAAAAAAGAAGTTGATCGTTAATGGATAATACACCGCAATATACCTTATTTGATCATTTGCTTGAGCTACGTGATCGACTGCTACGTATGGTATTGGCTGTTCTCATTGTTTTCTGTTCAATGGTGTACTTTGCAAATGATATTTATGAGTATGTTTCTAAGCCTTTACTTGCTGTAATGCCTGAAGGCGGTCAAATGATAGCAACAGATGTGGCATCATCCTTCTTTGCTCCGTTTAAATTGACTATTGTACTCGCGATATTCATTGCAATGCCTTACATTTTGTATCAAGTATGGGCGTTTATCGCACCGGGATTGTACCGTAAAGAAAAGCGATTAGTTGCGCCGTTACTGTTTGGTAGCAGCTTTTTATTTTATGCAGGCATTGTTTTTGTCTATTTCGTCGTTTTTCCAATTGTCTTTGCCTTTTTTACCTCAGTAGCGCCAGAAGGTGTCAATATTGCCACTGACATCAGCAGCTATTTAGACTTTGTATTAAAACTGTTCTTTGCTTTTGGTCTAACCTTTGAAATACCTGTGGTGATCTTGTTGTTATGTTGGACTGGATTTACTACACCAGAAAAGTTGAAAACGAAGCGCCCTTATATCGTCGTTGGTGCTTTTGTGCTTGGTATGTTGTTAACGCCTCCTGACGTTATATCGCAAACACTTCTAGCGATACCTATGCTATTGTTATTTGAAGCGGGGGTTTTTATTGCTGGTTTTTACCATGCAAATGATGATGAAGATGAGCAACAGCAAGCTGATGTAAATAGTGATAACACATAATAAATAAGCGGCGAATATATTGATCGATATTGGTGTTAACTTAACAAACGCTCGGTTTGATAAAGATCGAGCTGACATTATTTTACGGGCGAAGGCTAACAATGTTAGTGCAATGTTGGTGACCGGTACGAATGTGGCTGAAAGTCAACAAGCGTTAACCTTGTGTCAGCAATATCCTGAGTATTTATCTTGTACCGCGGGCGTTCATCCACATGATGCGGATCACGTGATAGACAATTATTTAGAACAACTACGTGAACTATCTACGCATGAATCAGTTAAAGCGATAGGAGAATGTGGATTAGATTTTAACCGTAATTTCTCTACACCTGAAAACCAACAAAGAGTGTTTAGTCAACAGTTAGCCCTAGCCGCTGATGTGCAATTACCGGTATTTTTACATCAGCGAGATGCTTTTGACAGTTGGCTGGCGATTATTAAGCCATTTATCAATAAAATTCCAGCATTCGTTACGCATTGTTTTACTGGTAATGAAACGGAAGTGAAACAGTGTTTAGCACATGATATGTATATAGGGATCACT
This sequence comes from Thalassotalea sp. PP2-459, assembly GCF_001913705.1. Classification (GTDB taxonomy): domain Bacteria; phylum Pseudomonadota; class Gammaproteobacteria; order Enterobacterales; family Alteromonadaceae; genus Thalassotalea_C; species Thalassotalea_C hakodatensis. Next base: position 9,644 of record NZ_MKQD01000029.1, read on the forward strand.
GGCTGGCTATGTGATGAGCGAAGGGGCAGTGAGTTAAGAGCAGCTGTTAAGCATATTCCATTAGAGCGGCTAATGATTGAAACAGACGCTCCTTATTTAACACCTCGTACGATTCGGCCAAAGCCTAAAAGTAGCCGAAATGAACCGTCATATTTGCCATATGTAGTGAAAGCATTAGCAGAGATAACGGGTTACTCTGAGCAGACTATCATCGAATACAGTGTTGAAAATAGTCGTTATGTATTTAACTTGGAGCTCTAAATGAGATTACACATTATCTTATTGATTTTGTGCAGTCTATTACTCGTCAGTAATGCTAGTAATGCGGTTACTATGTCATCGTTTTCTTCGATGCCCGTTAATGATAGTGCGACAAAGCTAACACTCTATCTACCGCAGGAAGCCAACAAAGGCTTATCTATTAAACAAGTTAAAAATTTAGCGCCTGATCAATGGCAAAAAGTTTCGAGCCAAGATATAGCGATTAATGCTGGTAACAATTGGCTTAAAGTCGAATTATATAATGCATTAGATCAAACCGTTGATAATCACTTGGTGATTGATGGACGTCAATTTTTGTATCAACATATTATTTATCAAGATGAAGAAAGTCAGCAGTTAACGGATAAAAACCGATTAATATCGAGTACAAAACAAATCAATAATGTGGTGACCAGCCAAATAACCTTATCAGCCAATGAAACCGTTACTTTACTGGTAAAGCTTTCATCCCATGCAAATCGTGTCGTGCAAATCAGAACGTTAAATCAATATCGATTTACCCACTACATTGGCCAAGATAGTTTTATTTCTGGTTTGGCAATTGGGGGCTTAATTGCAATGGTCTTCATATTGTTATTTATTTTCTTATCAACAATAAATTATGCAATTTTATTATTGGCGAGTTATTTAGCGGCATTAACAGGGAGTTTAGCCGCAATGTACGGGGTAAATTTTTCTATTTTGCTACCACAATATACCAGTATTCATGGCCAAGAATTTCCTCTTTTTACTGCACTAAGTGCCATTTTGATTCTATGGTTTTGCAGTGAATTATTTAAACTGGCGGATAATCGCCGATATTTATATTGGGCCTATCATCTTATCGGGTGGAGTTTGTTGGTTTTCATTGGCGTTAGTTTCTTTTTGAGCTTTAATGATAATATTTTGATCAGTAATGTGATAAAAATTGTATCTACGCTATTTTTAGCGGCTTTAGCACTTCACTTAGCTCAACGAAAACACCAGTTGGCAGCACTTTTTAGTGCCTTTGTCATTGTGCAAGGCTTTATCGTTTTCACGAATGTTGGCTTATATGATTGGTACCATTTAAATACCGAGTTATATACCGTTGGTTACTGGATAACTGGCTTGCTTATCGTCTTTATTTTAGGACGTCAATCTCACCATGAAAAATACGAAAAATATGCCGCACGACAACAAGCATTAGCCAGTGCTGTAGAATCAAAAAAAGCCCAAGAAGAATTGTTGGTACTGCAAAATGAAAATCAAGAACAATTAGAATTAGCTGTGCAAGAACGAACATTAGAATTAAACATTGCGTTGCAAGAGTTGGAAGATGCCAACAGAGAGTTAGAACAAAAAAATACCCAAGATGAGCTTACGGGTCTATTTAATCGTCGACATTACGATCAAAAGTTATTGGCAGAATTTCGTCGTAGTCGTCGAAATTTAACGCCATTGAGTCTTGTTGTTATTGACATCGATCACTTTAAAGCAATCAATGACAAATATGGACATACCGCAGGTGATGTTTGTTTAGTTACGCTTGCACAGTTAATGAAAAACATATTACGTCGTAGTAGTGACCTTGGCTTTCGTTATGGTGGTGAAGAGTTTTGTTTGATCTTACCTGAAACAGACTCTGATGGGGCTATTGCTTTAGCAGAAGCGTTAAGAAGTAAAGTATTAGAAACGGCTTTTTCAATTGAAAGTGAGCAATTATCTTTAACGATTTCTTGTGGCGTAGCCACTTATCAACAACAAGCAGATGTTACACCTGTTGAGATCTTTAACATTGCAGACCAAGCGCTTTATCTCGCTAAAACACAAGGTCGTAACCGAGTCATTGCAAAAACAATAGAATCTGATACGAACAATACGTAGAGAGGAATATGATATGAATGGCCAATTTGGCAAATTTCCAGCCCGTCGCATGCGAAGAATGCGTAGAAATTCGTTTTCTCGACAATTGATGGCAGAGCATCAATTAACGGTGAATGATCTTATTTATCCGGTGTTCGTACTTGAGGGTGAGCAGCAGCGTGAAGCGGTCGCTTCGATGCCTGGCGTAGAACGTAAAAGCATTGATTTATTACTAGAAGAAGCGGCTGAGTTAGTTGAATTAGGGGTTCCCGCTATTGCCTTATTTCCGGTAACACCGGAAGATAAAAAATCATTAATGGCCGAAGAAGCTTATAATCCAGACGGCTTGGCTCAACGAGCAGTACGTGCGCTGAAAGCGAAATTTCCTTCACTTGGTGTTATCACCGATGTGGCGCTTGATCCATTCACTGTGCATGGTCAAGATGGCATTTTAGGTGAATCTGGCCTTGACGAAGGTTATGTATTAAATGATGTTACAACAGATATTCTAGTTAAGCAGGCATTATCGCACGCAGCGGCAGGTGCCGACGTGGTTGCTCCATCAGATATGATGGATGGAAGAGTTGGCGCAATTCGTGAGGCATTAGAATCTGAAGGTCATGTAAATACTCGTATTCTCGCTTATTCCGCTAAATATGCCTCGAATTATTATGGCCCCTTTAGAGATGCTGTCGGCTCAGCAGCTAATATTAAAGGAGGTAATAAGCACTCTTATCAAATGGACCCCGCTAATAGCGATGAAGCAATGCATGAAATTGCGCAAGACCTCGAAGAAGGAGCGGATATGGTGATGGTTAAGCCAGGTATGCCCTATCTTGATATAGTTCGTCGAGTGAAAGATGAATTTAAAGTGCCTACTTATGCCTATCAAGTGAGTGGTGAATATGCAATGCATATGGCGGCGATTCAAAACGGTTGGTTAGCTGAGAAACCATGTGTCATGGAAGGCTTACTAGCCTTCAAACGTGCCGGAGCAGATGGCATATTAACTTATTTTGCCAAACAAGTGGCTCTTTGGCTTAAAGAACAGGCATAGAAAAAGTGGTGCATTACCGACAAGCATTTATGGCGCTACACAGTGCAGTGCTATTATTTGCTTTGTCGGGACTGTTTGCGAAGTGGTTAACCTTATCGCCGATTGATATTGTTTTTGGACGTGCATTTTTTGCCTGTATTGCTTTGGGTTGCTTACTTGTTGTCTATCAAAAACATGAGTTATTTACTACAAAATCCAGGCTCTTTGGGCTTTTCATCACTGGCTCTATACTCGCTTTCCATTGGGTCAGCTTTTTTAGCGCTATTCAGGTATCTAGCGTAGCGATAGGATTACTCACGTTTGCTGCGTTTCCAGTATTTGTTGCAATGCTTGAGCCGTGGGTGTTCGCTGAACGGTATAAATTAGCGACCTTAATACAAGCAGCTATCACGGTAATAGGCATCTATCTATTATTGCCAAATGAAGCATATGCTAATAATGCGCTGTTAGGTATTTATTGGGGTTTAGCTTCGGCACTTTCTTTTGCGATCCTAACGCTATTAAACCGAAAATTTGTCGCTGAAGTGAAAGCTAAACAGGTAGCTTTTTATCAAAACGGTTTTGCGGCATTGGTGTTATTGCCGTTTATCGACCTTTTCACCGTATCTATGAATTTGTCTCAGTGGCAATTGCTCATGTTATTGGGGGTTGTATTTACGGCGTTGTCTCATTCCTTATTTAACTTCTCGTTAAAAAGATTAAGTGGTCAAACGGCAAGTATTGCTGTAAGTCTAGAGCCGCTATATGGCATTATTGCCGCGTATTTCTTACTAGGTGAACTTGTTAGTATTCAAATGATGGTGGGCGGGGGTTTTATTTTATTTGCTAATATTTGGGCTATGTACCTTAAGGGATAAACCAATAGCTTTTAAATGATCATTTTCCTGAATGAGTTCATCAGCAATTAAAGGGTGTAAAGTTAACCAAGCTTTAGGTAAGCATAAAGTGATTTCATTATTAGTAGCGCTGCTTTGATAAACCGGTAATACATCATCTTTTCTGCGGCGGCACAAAATAACCGCTATTCTTATAATCGCCAATAAATAACATGCTGTTTGGAAGTCGCAGGCTGATTGAAGTGTTAATAATTGTGGATCAATATCAGCGTTGTACATGGTTACAAGGGCGCAAAGTAATTGTTTATCAGCCTGATCAAATCCGGGAAGTTGGCTATGTTCGATAATATAGGCGCTGTGTTGTTGATGGTGTTTAAACGCTAACAAAAGCCCGATTTCATGTAATTGACATGCGGCAGTTAATAAAGCTAATCCGTTGTCATCGGTTAATGCCCATGACGAGGAAAAGCTCGCATAAAGCTGTTGTGCTTGTGCCAAGATATTATTCGCATGAGGTTGATCAACATGACACTTTTCCATCAAAGAATTGATTGTTCGTTGTCGTAAATCAACTTTCTGGTTGTCGGGTAGCATTTCATATAACAATCCTTCTCGTAACGCGCCACTTGAAAGTTGTAACTGAGTGATATTAAAGCATTCAAATAAGGCAATTAAAATGGCAACTCCGCTAGCAAAAACCGGTTTACGTTCGCTAGTTAGGCCGTCAATATCAATAGCATCGAATCGCTGGTATGTGATTAATTTTTGCTTTATATCGTGTAAAAAACTCGTGGTAATCAATGCAGGCTTACGTTGAAACATAAGCACCTCTGAAAGCGCTTGCATCGTACCTGAACCACCTAATACTTTTTGCCAACCGATTGACTTAAATTCTGAAACAAATGGTGTGATAAGTTGCTTAGCAGCATCAACGGCCTGTTGAAAGTTTTTATCGTTAAGTTGTTGATCTGAAAAATAGCGTTTATTAAAAATTACACAACCAATATTCAGACTAATGACTTTATTAGCGTTGGTATTTTGCCCGACGATTATTTCGGTGCTAGCACCTCCAATATCGAACACTAAGCGGTTTGATTCACCGTAGCTAGTATAGGCAACACCCTGATAAATATAACTAGCTTCTTCTATACCAGTGAGTACACGAATATTTTGGCCGAGTACTTTATTTGCTTGTTTGAGAAATTCGGCTTGATTTGTCGCAATGCGAACTGTAGCGGTTGCCACAATTCTGACGTTTTGTATTGGAATATCTTGTAAGCGCTCAGCAAAAAAACGTAAGCATTCTAAACCTCGCGCGATGGCATCTTCGCTCAAATGGTTATGTTTATCTAAGCCAGAAGCTAAGCGTACCTTGCGCTTTACCTTGTCAACAATTTGCACACTGTTTGCTAATTGGCGCGTAATTAACATATGGAAACTGTTAGATCCTAAATCAATTACGGCGTATAACGGTGAGTGAATTGTTGACATGGTTTTATGCACTTACAATAAGTTATCTTCTGTGGTTGCCCGCCCTGCCTCGGTTTTGACCACCTTGATGAGGCTTTTGACGTCTTTGCCGTGGCTTAGGTTTCGGGAAATCAGTGATAAGTGCTTCGTGATCGTATTTACTAACAGGCAATGAATGATCAATGTAAGTTTCTATGGCGGGTAAATTAAATACGTACTCTTCACACGCTAGGCTTATTGCATGACCTGTAGCACCTGCACGGCCAGTACGGCCAATACGGTGTACATAATCTTCACAATCATCTGGGAGATCATAATTGAACACGTGTGTTACCTGCGGAATATGTAACCCTCGTGCGGCAACATCTGTTGCAACTAATATATCTAAGTGCCCTTCAGTGAAATGTTCAAGAATTTTTAAACGTTTCTTTTGTGGAACATCACCCGTAAGTAAGCCAACACGTATATCATCTGCAATTAAATGATTGTAAATGTTTTCGCAGCTATGTTTAGTGTTTGCAAAAACAATGGCTTTATCAGGCCACTCTTCTTCAAGCAATGTTTGTAATAAGCGCATCTTATCTTCGTTTGAAGGATAAAATAATTCTTCAGAAATACGCGTATTGGTTTTTTGTTCGGGCGCTACTTCAACACTGACTGGGTCGTTCATATGCTCAAAAGCAAGTTCTTTAACGCGGAAAGACAAGGTTGCAGAAAACAGCATGCTTAATCGTTCTGTTGCTGGTGGCATACGCCTAAACATATAGCGAATGTCTTTAATAAAGCCTAAATCAAACATGCGATCGGCTTCATCTAACACGATTACGTCAAGGTTGTTTAAATGATAAGTACCTTGTTTAAAGTAATCGATAAGTCTACCGCAGGTGCCGATTAAAATATCAACACCTTGTTCTAAGGTTTGACGTTGGCTGTCATAGCCTTCACCGCCATAAACAACGCCTAAACGTAGCCCTGTAGATTTAGCCATTTCAATGGCATCACGATGAATTTGAATGGCTAATTCACGTGTCGGCGCCATAATCAAAGCACGAGGTTGATTATGCTCTGTTTTGCCCTTTGAAAGTATGTGGTGGAAAGTGGCAGCCAGAAAAGCGATAGTTTTACCTTCACCTGTTTGTGCTTGCCCTGCAATATCTTTACCTTCAAGTAATACGGGTAATGATTTTGCCTGAATATTTGTGCATTGCTCGAACCCCATCGCAGATAAACCTGCGGTAACTTTAGGGTCAAGGCCTAATTCGATAAATTTTTTATCTGATAAATGTGTTTTGTTCATAGCCGATAAGCTTAACAGGTAAATGTAGTAATAAATACAACCAAGGGTAATAAATCATCACAAAACTGTTAATTATTTCAAGCATTTTACATCCAAATTATGAAAATGACGGTGATTGAGTGTTTAAAATGAATATATGCTATTAATTTTTAGCTATGGTAATTACACTATATACGCGTATAATCTCGATCAATTTGGCGAAGGGCCAGCACAAACGGAGAAAATAATGAGCGATAAAATTGTTCAACTATCAGATGACAGTTTTGAAGCTGACGTCATCAATGCATCAGGTCTAGTATTAGTTGATTTCTGGGCTGAGTGGTGTGGACCTTGTAAAATGATTGCACCATTACTTAATGATATTGCAGATGAATATGCAGACAAAGTAACGGTTGCTAAATTAAATATTGATCAAAATGATGCGACACCGCCTAAGTATGGTATTCGTGGTATTCCAACACTATTGTTATTTAAAGATGGTGCGGTAGCAGACACGAAAGTAGGTGCATTATCAAAAACTCAACTTAAAGAGTTTATTGACGCAAACCTATAGAAGGTTAAGTTGATTTTAGGCTCGCCAATTGCGAGCCTTTTAATTTCTATCATTTGTAACTTTACGCTTTCAATATTTAATGCTAACTTTATAACTCGAAAGAAAATAACATTTCTTCAAATCAAACTCTATTCAAACAACAAGCCAGCAGGCCAACATAAACCGTTAAACAGCCTAAGAACTTCAATATGAATCTTACCGAACTTAAAGAAAAATCCGTCAATGAATTGGTTAAACTAGCTGAATCAATGCAGTTAGAAGACCTTGCTAGAACACGTAAACAAGATATTATTTTTGCAATACTCAAAAAGCATGCTGAAAATGACAATGACATTTTTGGTGGTGGTGTTTTAGAAATACTACAAGATGGCTTTGGCTTTTTACGTTCAGCTGATTCATCATATTTAGCTGGCCCAGATGATATTTACGTTTCTCCGAGCCAAATTCGACGCTTTAGTATGCGTACCGGTGATACCATTGCAGGTAAAATACGCGCACCTAAAAAAGGTGAACGTTACTTTGCATTATTAAAGGTCACAGAAGTCAACTTTGACCGCCCAGAGAATTCACGTAATAAAATCTTATTTGAAAATTTAACGCCGATTCATCCAAATCAGCGCATCACCATGGAACGTGGTAATGGCTCAACTGAAGATATTACGGCGCGAGTGCTTGATTTAGCCTCACCTATTGGTAAAGGCCAACGTGGTTTGATTGTTGCGCCGCCAAAAGCGGGTAAAACGCTATTACTGCAAAACATAGCGCAAAGTATTGCTTATAATCACCCAGAAGCTGAGCTTATGGTGCTATTGATTGACGAGCGCCCGGAAGAAGTAACAGAAATGCAACGCCTTGTGAAAGGCGAAGTTGTTGCATCAACCTTTGACGAGCCAGCCAACCGCCATGTACAAGTGGCAGAAATGGTGATTGAAAAAGCTAAGCGTTTAGTTGAACACAAAAAAGACGTGGTCATTCTGCTTGATTCCATTACCCGTTTAGCGCGTGCTTATAACACTGTTATCCCTTCATCAGGTAAAATTTTAACTGGTGGTGTTGATGCTAATGCCCTACACCGTCCGAAACGTTTCTTTGGTGCAGCACGAAATATCGAAGAAGGTGGTAGCTTAACCATTATCGCTACAGCGTTAATTGAAACAGGCTCTAAAATGGATGAAGTGATTTACGAGGAGTTTAAAGGTACGGGTAATATGGAATTACACCTTTCTCGTAAAATTGCGGAGAAGCGTGTATTCCCTGCTATTCATTTTAATCGTAGTGGTACACGTCGTGAAGAGTTACTGACTAAGCCTGATGAACTGCAAAAAATGTGGATATTACGCAAAATAGTGCATGAAATGGGTGAAATTGATGCCATGGAGTTTATGATAGATAAGCTGGCCATGACAAAAACGAATGACGAGTTTTTTGACTCGATGAAACGTAAATAAAACATTTCCTGTTTACATAAAAAACGCCAGTATTACTGGCGTTTTTTATGCCTAATAGTTTTACTATTGAATAATTTGTTGTGGTTTAAAACGACAAATAGCCAACAATAGTGTAGTATTCGCGCTTTCAAATATTAAACGTGCAACGAAAAAGTAGCCAATGAAATATAGCGACTTACGAGACTTTATTAACCAGCTTGAAAAATTAGGTCAGTTAAAACGGATCAGTATGCCGATTTCAACTGATTTGATGATGACAGAAATAAGTGACCGCACGCTAAGAGCAGGCGGCCCTGCATTGTTATTTGAAAATCCTGAAGGTTATGAAATTCCCGTACTTACCAATCTTTTTGGTACCCCAGAACGGGTTGCATTAGCAATGGGTCAACAAGATGTTGCTGCGTTGCGTGATGTAGGTAAACTACTTGCGATGTTAAAAGAGCCTGAACCACCAAAAGGCTTTAAAGATGCTTTAGCAAAAATACCTGTATATAAACAAGTTTTGAACATGCCGGCTAAGGTGGTGAAAAAAGCCCCCTGTCAAGAAATCGTAATAGCGGGTGATGATGTCGATTTAACTAAGCTACCTATTCAAAAATGCTGGCCAGGTGATGTTGCCCCTCTCATTACTTGGGGTTTAACCGTTACCAAAGGCCCGCATAAATCACGACAGAATTTAGGCATTTATCGTCAGCAATTACTGGGTAAAAATAAAGTGATCATGCGTTGGTTATCACACAGAGGCGGCGCATTAGATTTCCTAGAATGGAAACAAACAAATCCTGGGGAAAAATTTCCAGTATCTGTGGCTTTAGGTGCTGATCCTGCTACTATTTTAGGTGCTGTAACGCCAGTTCCAGATAGTTTGTCTGAGTATGCATTTGCCGGGCTATTACGTGGAAGTAAAACTGAAGTTGTTAGCTGTATTAGTAACGATTTAGAAGTGCCTGCTTCGGCAGAAATTGTCCTTGAAGGCTACATTGACCCAGAAGAAATGGCACCAGAAGGGCCATATGGCGATCATACTGGTTACTATAATGAAGTTGATGACTTCCCCTTATTTACCGTTACGCATATTACTCAGCGTAAATCACCCATTTATCACAGCACCTATACAGGTAGGCCACCAGATGAACCGGCAATTTTAGGTGTTGCTTTAAACGAAGTTTTTGTGCCGATATTACAAAAACAATTTCCAGAAATTGTTGACTTTTATTTGCCGCCTGAAGGTTGTTCGTATCGATTAGCCGTTGTTACGATGAAAAAGCAATACCCAGGTCATGCGAAACGCGTGATGATGGGGGTATGGTCATTCTTACGACAGTTTATGTACACCAAGTTTGTTATTGTCTGTGACGATGATGTAAATGCTCGAGATTGGAAGGATGTTATCTGGGCGATGACAACGCGTATGGATCCTGCTCGTGATACAACCTTGATAGAAAATACACCAATCGATTACTTAGATTTTGCCTCACCTGTTTCAGGCTTAGGCTCTAAGATGGGCATGGATGCAACGAACAAATGGCAAGGTGAAACAGACCGAGAATGGGGTGTACCCATCGTTATGGATGAAACGATTAAAACCGCAGTAGATGAAATTTGGTGTGAACTAGGCATCGAAGAAATAGACAAACAACGTAATGAACAGTAATAGTTACGTTCGATAAAGGTTAACAAATGAAGCAAGTACAGTGTAACGTTGAGTCAATTACCTCATTGACTGAGCATGTATATAAAGTGTTATTGCGACCTGAGCAAAAGGTCGACTTTCTGCCCGGGCAATATTTAAATTTCATCATGGATGAAAATGATAAGCGCCCGTTTTCAATTGCAAGTTCACCAAATAACGAACTAATCGAATTGCAAATAGGTGCCTTTGGTGCTGATAGTTATCCCATGCAAGTGATTGAGCGTATTAAAGCACATGACAATGTATTGGTTGAAATACCATTAGGCGGTGCAGAGCTGCGTCAAAGTAGTGATCGACCCATTATTTTGTTAGCGGGCGGCACAGGTTTTTCTTATATTAAATCTATGTTTGAATATCTTGCTGATACTGACAGCCAACGTGAAGTTTTAGTATATTGGGGCCTTAGAGAACCAAGCGCTTGTTATGAGCTTGAGCAAACAGCAAATACTGTTGAAGGCTTAGCACGCGGTAAATTTATACCTGTTATAGAAACGCCGCATGATGATTGGTCGGGGAGAACAGGTATGGTGCATAAAGTTGTCATGAGTGATATTAAAAATTTAGCAGATTATGACATTTATGTTGCCGGACGATTTGATATGGTGGGTGTGGTGCGAACTGATTTCGTCGCCAATGGTGCTAATATCAATCATATGTTTGCCGATGCATTTGCGTATATATAAATTTTTGTTAGTGACAGATAAAGCCCTTTAGCGGGCTTTTTTTATGTAATGTTCACTGCTTGTTTTACAGTCTCTGAGTAATGCTGCAAATTCGGTGAGTGAGCGATCAATATTACCATCAGTAATGAATAAATGTGCCCCAAGGGCTTGTTTTAATGTCTGACATTGATGTAAAAAGCCAGCAATTGGCCCTTTTATTTGTTCGCCATTATTACATTTGTAGGGTTCGAAGTTAATCACAGCCTGTTCAGGTTTAATTAACTCATTAGCGACACAGTAAGTGACTAACGGTCGTTGTTCATGGATCAAATGATTAGCAAGTCTAACTGATATTCTGTCTTTAAAAGTATCGATGTTATCAATTGCTAAGCCGATATAATTCAATTCATCTAGTACTATGCCACGATCATTAGTTAGCGGCCGTATTGCCAATATTTGCTGCCATTCAAGCTGCCAGTAGCCCTTTCTATGTTGAAATTTCAAGTATTGTGGCGACAAATAAAAGCTGGTTTTAGGCTCTAATAACTTTAATACACCTAAAGTAACGCCTGCGATACTAGCCAGTATCAAGAACATTAAGACAAACCTAGCTTGCTGCCAATAAAACTGGCTGATTAGAGTAATAATGAGCAGTGCAAGTAAGCTTGTTAAGGTGATAAATAACCCATGGCATTTAGCTTTCGGTTTAATGGTGATGATTGGTGATGTCATGTATTAAAAAAATGTATCTTTTTTATGCTTGATATTTTTATAATAGCCATCATTAACCAAAGAGGAAAACTGATGAGTAAAAAAGATAATAAAAATCATACCACTGAGCATGGTCGAGGTGAAATTAAGCATAATTATTTAGCGGCGCTGGTAACTTCAAAAGCGTTTAAAATACAAGTAGTCAAAGCTAAAAAAGGTAAAGGATCTTTTAGCCGTAAAGTTAAGTACCAAGGCCGAGAGTCTTATTTAATGGCAGCATAATTGCTGTTATTAAATAAGGCTCTCTTTTACTGTTGTCATGCTCATGTCATAGAACAAAAGTATAATAAAACGTTTATGTTTTTGGGGTGTTTAAACATTGTGGCAAATATTTAACTCTTTTCTAATACTTGGTTGTATGTCTTTTGGTGGGCCAATTGCTCATATTGGTTACTTTCATCGCACATTTGTTGATGAAAAAAAATGGTTAACTGAACAAGCCTATAGCAATATCGTTGCCTTATCACAAATATTACCTGGGCCAGGTTCAAGCCAAGTGTGTTTTGCTATTGGTTATCAGCGAGGAGGTATTATTGGCGCTATTTTGGCGTTTCTTGCTTTTACCTTGCCTTCTTTCTTACTGATGTGGTTATTTGCAACGACCTATTCTAACTATAGTGAGCATCCTTATTTAGTCACCTTAATTACTGCCTTTAAATTACTTGCTGTGGTGGTGGTGACTGATGCTGTGTACACCATGTTTACTCAGTTTTGTAAATCCAAAGCAACCCAGACTATTTGTTTGATCACAGCGATAAGTTTACTGCTTTTTCCTATTCCGATGAATCATTTACTGATTTTGACGCTATTTGCATTGATTGGGGCGCGATACTTATCATCAGAATCGTTGAGTAAAGCAGAGTTAATCGATAACAGCCGACCAAAAAATTATTACTGGTTGATAGTATTTATTGCGGTATTTTTACTGAGCTTGTTGACATACACACAACCCATATTGTCATTGTTTACTCGCTACTTTCAAGTGGGAAGTTTAGTTTTTGGTGGTGGTCATGTGGTTTTGCCGTTATTACAAACGGCGACTAATGACGTGGTACAAAATGATATTTTTATGGCTGGTTATGCTGCCGCTCAAGGTGTGCCTGGGCCAATGTTTACCTTTGCAAGTTTCTTAGGTGCTATAGAAATTTCATCTGCACCCATGCTCGGAGCATTAACAGCCACTCTTGCTATTTTTTTACCAGGCTTTTTATTAATGGCTGCTTTTTTACCTAATTGGCAACGTCTTGCGACACATAAAAAAGTTGCAGGCGCTATTATCGCGATTAATGCGGCAGTGGTTGGATTGCTCATCAGTGCGCTTTATCAACCACTCTTTGTTAGTGCAGTGAATTCGGCAACTGACTTTGCTTGGGTTGTTGCGGGAATATTGCTGTTAAAAGTATTGAAGTGGTCAATATTACGTTTGTTGTTCCTTGCTGTGGTTAGTGCGATATTAGGATCTGTTGATCTTTCGCGTGTATTTTTGCAGCCGTTTATTGGTATTTAGACAAGGCATTGCGATGAATATGTGGTTTTTCCACATGAAAAAACAATAACGACGTATAAATGACAAAAAACGCTGCTCTCTGGGTTCAGCTAAACGCTCTTTCTTCATCGTTGTTCGCACTTTACATGGAGTAACCATGCGTCATTGCTCACGCCTTGAACAAAAAGCGTTTAGTTCGAACAAAACTTAATCTCGAAAGAACAACAGACCCTAACCACTTATTTTTAAAGTGTTATCAACATCAGAAATAGAAATTGCTTTTTTTAATGCTGATATCGCTTGTTCAGGTCTATTAAGCTGTTCTAATACGTGAGCGAAAGTCGTGAGATCGAGTGTATCTACTGGTTGTTCAAGGTGTAGGCGGGCATTAAAGGCTTTTTCAGCCATTTCCCACTGTTGATCCATTGCTGATAAATGAGCGAGTGCTGTTAACCATTTTGCGTTTTTCGCATCATGGTGTAAATGTTTTTGCACCGCTTGAATTAATGCATCTACTTGCGTTAGCGGTAACTGCCTTATCGCATAAATGAACTTATCATTCGCGCCCTTTTTAACGGTTGGTAATAATATGTCGGTCAGTGGTTTATTGATGCGATTTGCAGCTAATACTTGGCAATAGGCAAGTAAAACAGTTTCTTCTTGTTTAACCTTACGAGGTAAGTTATTCCAATAATTATTTAATGCCTGCTGGTTTTCTTTGGTAATTTTTTGATGAAAAGCCCCTGAAAATGCAGCTTGTTGCCAACTGTTTATTTGCTGCTGTGTAAAGTGTTTACTTTTTTGTGCTTTATTTAATTGTTCAACCACGTAAAAAAAGCGTTGTTCGATCAAGCTTAAATCGAGTTCCAATGCCAATAAACGGTCATCGTGACCAATAAATTTATGATATTTGTCGATAAGTGTTCTTGCGCTGGAAAATTCTTGATGGTTTAACAATAATTTTATCGTGATTAAGACTGACTCTAATCCTGTTTCTTTAACGTCGAGTTGATCGCCATTTATTTGCTGTAAATAATGTTTTGTGTTGTCCGGTAATCCTTGTAAGTTAGCTGCATTTGCAGCCATTAAGTAGGCAGTTTCGGTAAAAGGGATGCTATCAGCAGATTTAACTAATAAATGTTCAGCCTGTTTATTATCGCCTAATACGTAAGCGGCAATGCCTTTTTGAAAGTTGCGTAACGCCCGTCGTTGACCAGAAAATCTAATTTTATGCCAAGCAGAAAAGCTTAATGATAAGCCGCCGCGCAATAACTTCAGAGTAATCAATAAGCTAATAAATAAAATTATGATAGCAATTAGGGCGGTAACAACCGTTGATTCAATAGTGTAGTCGCCCATGGCAACTAAAATGTACCCTTTTTCACCTATAAGAACAGGGCTGAGTGCAACTGCAGCAAAAAATAAAATAAGCGCTAAAATAAGGCGTTTCATATAACGTCTCCGTGTTGTTCGCTAATATCGTTTTGCTGTTCCTTTTGTTGTGTAGGTGAGTTTAGAGGTGTTTGTGGCTGAGGAAGCGTTTCAAGCTCAGGTTCACTCATGTGTTGCTTAATTGCTTCTAGTGATTGCAAACTACTTGGCAGCTCAAATTCGATGGTTTCATTTTTAAGCACCTGTAACGCTTGATTAAATTTTATTGTTTTTGATTCATTGGTGTCAAAGTATGTGAGTAACCACGATTGTGCTTTATTTAACGATGCCAAATATAGCGTGTTATTTTCTTTACTTGCTGCCCATTGAGCTTGTTGTAAAGTCAGCGATAAATTTTCTTTCAAGTTTTGTTGATGAGCAGGTGACATTAGCGGCTCTACTTGGCCACTACGTCGTCTAATAGTGATAAAATCTTGTTTAAAACGTTGCCAAGTTTTGGCTAGATTTTCACGCCAATCAGCAGTGTTGTTTGAAAGCGTTAAGTCTTCTTCGCTTTCAATTGGCTCCGGAATGTCAGCCATTGCTAAGGGTAATTGTGCAATTTGCTCCTCTAAGGCCATTAACGTTAATGTTACTTCTTCTGTGGTTAATTCAGGCACCAGTTTTAACGCTTCAATATCGGCTCTGATTAATTGTCTAATCGATAAGAACTCAGCAGAATCTAACGCTTTTAGGCGTTCATCGGCGTCTTTTAGTAAGTTAATTGCTGCTTGCGTATCTCGCTCAAACCAGATAGTTCTACTCGCAATACGAATTAAATAGTTTGCTTCATGTAAAAGCCAATCTTCTGGTGATGATTGTTCTAATCGAGAGATCTGAGCATTTAATTGTGCAATACGGGCGTCGTGTTGTGCCGTTATTTCTGCTAATGCGCTGGTAAGCTGCTGCTGAGAATCAACCTGCTGTTGACGCAGAAGCTGTGTGACTTGTTGGCCAAACTGCTCGTTGTTTTGTTGTATTTGCGTGTTTATTGCCGTTTTTTGCTCAGATGCATGTTGTTGATGCCAATAAAATAAGGCTGCTACACCTGCAATGGTGAATAAAGACAATAAAAGTGAGACAAGTGCTGTTTTTGAAATAGGCTGCTTAGGGGAAGCCAAGGAAGTACGTGCACTAGTTCTAACGGGATTGCTTGGCGAATCCGTAGGTTTATTAACGTGAGCGTTTTTTTTAGTAGGTTGCTCAGTGCTTTTAAGTGTGCTGTCAGGCGTATTTTTATCAGAAGATGATGAGTCAGTCATAGGGTTATTCCATGCCTTTTAATGTTGTCACAATGGCGTTATCACTGGCGCCGTTACTGATCAATATATTGCGTAAGCCTAATGCACTAGCTGTATTTGCTACGCGTTTACTGGGCACAATATACGTGCAATGCTGCGTCCAATAATCATCCATTGGTTTGAGAACATCAACCATGCGTATTAATTGTGATTCACTAGTGATGACCATAGCGTTAATTTGCTTATTTTTCCAGACTTTGTCTTGTTCTGCGGCAATATTAAGCCAATTTCGTTGATAACTTTCAAAATAATCTACGTTAGCCCCACGCTTAATTAATGATTGTGCTAAATGTTCTCTACCGCCGTCCCCGCGTATAATTAATACATGTTGATTCACAACCTTTTCTGCTGCAAGTTCAGGTAATGCTAGCATACCTTCACTGTTGTGTTGTGTTGGACATATTGCTTGGTAACCGAGGTTTTTCAGACATTGTTGAGTTTTTTCACCTACGGCAATAATAGAGGTAACTTGCATCAGCCAATGAGATAACGCATAGCTATTATGTGCAGACTCAACCGCTGCTTGGCTAATAAAAATAACAATATTGGGTTGAAACGTGTTGATTAACGACTCAAGCTGCGTGCCATCACCTTTATCTTGATATTCAAGTAATGGCTGACATAAATTATTGATACCCGCTGAATTAAGCGCCTGTTGTAATTGCCAACAGGCGGGTTCAGGGCGGGTATTTAGCACATACAGGTTACTGTTCATATACCTGTTTTAAAATGTTGTCAGCACCTTGCGCGAGTAATTTCTCGGCTAAAGTATTGCCTAATGATTCGGCTTGGTCGGCTTGTCCGGTAACTTCATCACTGATGATTTTACTGCCGTCTACCGCGCCGACCAATCCGCGTAAATAAATTGTTGAACCTTCAAGTGTCGCGTAGCTCCCAATAGGGACCTGACAACCACCCTCTAATTTAGCATTCATTGCACGTTCGGCTAACACTCTAGTACGTGTTTCTGCGCATTCTAAAGGCGCCAATAATGCCTTAACGTGTTCATCGTCTGTTCTACATTCAATGCCTACAGCACCTTGACCATTGGCGGGTAACATGACTTCTGGCGCAATGTATTGACGAATGCGGTCTAACATTTTTAATCGAATTAGACCTGCTGAGGCTAATACGATAGCGTCAAACTCTCCAGCATCGAGTTTAGCAAGACGGGTGTTAACATTGCCACGTAAGCTTCGAATAACGAGATCAGGACGCATCGCTCGTAATTGGCTTTCACGGCGTAAACTTGACGTACCTACAACAGCACCTTGTGGTAATTCTTCAACGCTATTGACAGTATTTGAAACGAACGCATCGCGAGGATCTTCACGCGGACAAATAACTTCCAGACCTAGCCCCTCAGGAAACTCAACGGGCACGTCTTTCATTGAGTGAACGGCAATATCCGCTTTGTTTTCTAAAATTGCCACTTCTAACTCTTTGATAAATAATCCTTTACCGCCAACTTTCGCTAAGGGCGTATCTAAAATAATATCACCTTTTGTCGTCATAGGTACAAGTTCAACAGTAATGTTTTGATGAAAATGTTCAAGTTGAGCTTTTACATACTCTGCTTGCCAAAGTGCTAAAGCACTTTTTCGTGTGGCGATACGAATGATAGGTTGTGTCATGCGGGATCCTAATTATTGTGCGCTTAAAGTCACGTGTGCGTCTGCTTGTTTAGTTACAGCGTCTGAGATAAATTGCCAAAATTCACCACCACCGCGTTTGTCGATCCATTGTTCATTGTCATAGTGAAAATGATGACCGTTAAATTTGGTAGCAACCCAAATTTCATGCAATGGCGCTTGCTTATTAATGATGATTTTACTGGCATTTTTGAAGGTTAACGTTAGCATACCACCAACACCTTCATAATCGATATCAATACCGCAGTCTTCTATCGCTTCTTCAAGTGTCAGTAATAGGTCGTCTGCCATTAAATTGTACTGTGTATCGTTCATTGAGTGGTCCTTTTATTGAATCGAAAAAATTAGTCTTCGATTCGTTGGTAATTGATGGTCATGAGATTATAAAACGTCTATCATGGGAAAAAAATCGAATTAATCAAAAATGCGTAAACAAAATTCAATTATTTTCGGTGGCTTACTCTCAATAGTGTTGTTTTCCGGCTGTGGAATGCCTGGTCCTTTATACCAAGAATCAAACGAGAAAAAAACACAGTCTAATACTGTTATTGAGCAACCGGTAGAAAAACAGGAACAACAATAGTGGATTTTTTTAATCGTCGCTCGGCGCAGTTATATGCCGAAGATTGTGCCGTTGCTGAATTAGCGAAAAACTACGGCACACCTTTATTTGTCTATTCTAGGGCAACCATTGAACGTCATTGGCATGCCTTTGATAACGCTGCGGCGGGTCGAAAGCATTTGGTCTGCTATGCGGTAAAAGCCAATAGTAATATCGCGGTGCTGAATATTTTAGCGCGATTAGGATCAGGCTTTGATATTGTTTCAAAAGGCGAGTTAGCACGCGTGTTAGAAGCCGGCGGTGATCCTGCTAAAGTGGTTTTTTCGGGTGTTGGTAAAAAAGCGGATGAAATAGCCTACGCTTTAGAAAAAGGCATTTATTGTTTTAATGTTGAATCAGAAGCTGAGCTTGCGCGTATACAGCAAGTCGCACAATCAATGAATAAAATCGCACCTATTTCTTTGCGGGTGAATCCTGACGTTGATGCCGGCACGCATCCCTATATTTCTACAGGGTTGAAAGAGAATAAATTTGGCGTAAGTATTGATGATGCCTACCGTATTTATGCACACGCAGCTACTTTGTCTCACATCAATGTGAAAGGTATAGATAGTCATATTGGTTCTCAGCTTACCGAAATAGCCCCGTTTTTAGATGCCCTTGATCGCGTGTTGGTTTTAGTTGATAGCTTGGCTGAGCAGGGTATAACACTTTCTCATATTGATGTCGGTGGTGGCCTAGGTGTGTGCTACCAAGATGAGCAACCGCCTCATCCTCAACAATATGCAGAAGCTATTGCAGAAAAACTTTCTAACAGAGATATTACACTTATTTATGAGCCCGGCCGTGCAATTATGGCCAATGCTGGCATTTTAGTGACTGAAGTTGAGTTTTTAAAAACCAATCAAGATAGACATTTTGCGATTGTTGATGGTGCAATGAATGACCTTATTCGTCCTGCGTTATATCAAGCTTGGCAAGCAATCATACCCGTGATAAAGCACAATAACGTTCCGAAAAAAAATTATGATGTAGTTGGCCCAGTGTGTGAAACGGGGGATTTTCTCGGTAAAGATAGAGCATTGGCTATTGAAGCGGGTGATTTACTTGCCGTTCGATCGTCAGGTGCCTATGGCTTTACCATGAGTTCAAATTATAATAGTCGACCAAGAGCCGCGGAAGTGATGGTAGATGGTGACAAAGCATTTGTTATCAGGCAGCGCGAGTCATTAGCAAGTTTATGGCAGGGAGAAGCCTTGCTTCCTTAAGAGAGCTAGATGTTAGTAAATTTTTCAAAAATGCATGGGTTGGGTAATGATTTTTTAGTGCTCGATAACGTGACACAAAATGTGTATTTACCTAATGAGCAAATCAAAATGCTCGCTGATCGAAACTTTGGTATTGGCTTTGACCAACTACTGATTGTCGAGCCGCCATACGATCCTGATTTAGATTTTCATTATCGCATTTTTAATGCTGATGGTAGTGAGGTTAGCCAATGTGGGAATGGAGCCAGATGCTTTGCCCGTTTTGTTAAAATGAAAGGGCTAACCGGGCGTAATAAAATTCGTGTATCTACGCACTCAGGTAAAATGACGCTTTTTATAGAACGTGATGGTAACGTGACTGTCAATATGCCAGTTCCGCAATTAGAGCCGAGTAAAATACCTTTTACTGCTCAAAAAGCAGAAGGTACTTACATCTTACGAAGTGACGAAGAAACGGTGCTTTGTGGTGCTGCGTCAATGGGTAACCCGCATTGCGTGCTAACTGTTGACGATGTTTCGAAAGCGCCAGTTGAGTACTTAGGCGCGCGCTTGGCAACTCATGATCGCTTCCCTCAAGGAGCAAATGTAGGGTTTATGGAGATTGTTTCTCCTGAATTCATTAAATTACGCGTTTTTGAGCGAGGATCCGCAGAAACATTAGCTTGCGGCAGTGGCGCATGTGCTGCTGTTGTTGTTGGGCAAATTCAGAAAAAACTCGCCAAACAAGTCACCGTGCAATTACCTGGTGGCAAATTAAAAATATACTGGAAAGGCCCCGGTAGTCCTGTAAAAATGACAGGACCAGCGGTGCATGTTTTCGATGGACAAATTCATATATGAGTAAACATGAAACCTCAATTACTGCTGAAAACTCAACAGAAAACTTAGTGGTACCAGATGTCGATATACAATTAACCGATGAGTTAATTGTGACCTATTTACAAGATAACCCAGACTTTTTTAATCGACAGCCAGATTTAGTCGCTCAACTACGTTTATCAGATCCTCACCGAGGCGCTATTTCACTCGTTGAACGTCAACAGTTGGCATTACGCACAAAAGTACAAACGTTAGAAGAAGAAATTACTCATTTGATGTCAGTAGCGAATCAAAATGAACAACTATTTTCTTTATACAGTGATTTATATCTACGCTTACTCGATTGTGAAACCGCAGCAGAGTTATTAAATTGTTTGCGCCAAGCAACGACTGAATTATTATCTTTAAAGTCATTAAAGGTATGGCTTGTAGCACCTTATAGTTTTGAGCATGATTGTCTTATAGAGCAAGATTGTCAGGAAATTTTGGATAATAGATTACAGGCAGAAGATTATTATTTTGGTCGTATTCAACAGCGTGAACAGCAAATGGTTTTTGATCAAGCCTGTGAAGGCTCGGTTGTCATGATTAAATTAGAGCATCACGAAAAAGTGATAGGCTTCATTGCCATCAGTTCTCAAGATGCGGATCACTTTGAGCCAAGAATGGATACCTTACTATTGAACCAATTTAGGAAGTTAGTGGCTAAATTATTGGTGCAACTCCAGGCAAGTTAATGCGTTATAACCGTCGTTTATTGCCTTTTAAGGCCATTAGTTTTGACCTTGATGATACGTTGTATCATAACGCTCCAGTGATGTTAGCGACTGATGAAAAAATGCAGCAATACTTCGCTGAATTGCTACCTGATGGCCAGTATGGCTATCAGTATTGGTTTCGCTTTCGTCAGCAAGCGTTATTAGATAATGCCGAGCTAATACATGATGTTGGCGAGTTAAGGCTAGTGAGTTATCGTTTAGGCTTAATGGCGCTAGGTTTTGATAAAGCGCAGGCAGAAACGATGGCGCAGCAGGCGCTTCAATACTTTGTTGAACAACGTAGCAACTTTGTTGTGCCTGACGCTGTACATGAACTATTATCAAAACTAGGAAAGAAATGGCCTTTAATCGCGATTTCTAATGGAAATGTAGATACAAGGGCGATTAATCTGGCACAATATTTTTCCTATATTTATCATGCAGGCCAAGGTAATAAACAAAAGCCTTCTGCCGATATGTTTGCAAAAACTTGTCAGCAATTATTAATTAAGCCTATTGAACTTTTACATGTTGGTGACTGTGGCATTAACGATATTATTGGCGCTGCCCAATTTGGCTGTCAAACCGCATGGGTATCGACTTATGATGTTGGTCAGCCAATTAAGCAACTAGCAACGCTAGAGTTGCGACATATCACCGAATTAAGCCGTTTAATTAATTAACACCTTTACAACGAGAGACACCCTATGGATGTATCTGAACTATTAGATTCACTTAATGATAAACAACGTGAAGCGGTAGGCGCTCCGTTACGAAATATGCTGGTGTTAGCAGGCGCAGGTAGCGGGAAAACACGAGTATTGGTACAGAGAATTGCATGGCTTATGCAAGTTGAGAAAGTATCGCCGCACAGCATTCTTGCTGTTACATTTACCAATAAAGCGGCGGCTGAAATGCGAGCACGAGTTGAACAAATGGTAGGTGGCAATATCCATGGTATGTGGATCGGTACCTTTCATGGGCTAGCACATCGATTATTGCGTATGCACTTTCAAGAGGCTAACTTACCGCAAAGCTTTCAAGTGTTGGACTCTGACGATCAGCTGCGCTTAATAAAACGTATTTTACGCGCGTTAAATCTTGACGAAAAACGTTGGCCAGCAAAACAAATGCAATGGTATATCAACGGCAAAAAAGATGAAGGGCTACGTGCTAAACATATTGAAACCCATTACGATCAAACAGAAGAAACCTTTGTTAAAGTTTACCAAGCGTATCAAGACGCCTGTGATCGTGCTGGGTTGGTAGATTTTGCTGAATTATTACTACGTGCACATGAACTTTGGTTGCACCATCCGATTCTGTTACGGCACTATCAACAGCGATTTTCTCAAATTTTAGTGGATGAATTTCAAGATACCAATGCGATTCAATACGCCTGGTTAAACTTGCTTGGCCGAGAGCAAAGCAATGTGATGATCGTGGGGGACGACGACCAATCAATCTACGGTTGGCGTGGTGCGAAAATAGAGAATATACAACGATTTTTAGATGATTTTACCGGCGCTGAAACCATACGTTTAGAGCAAAACTATCGCTCAACTGCCAATATTTTAACGGCTGCAAATAAGTTAATTGATAACAATAACAATCGCTTGGGGAAAGACCTTTGGACACAAGGTGAACAAGGGGAAAAAATTGCTATTTATACTGCCTTTAATGAAATAGATGAAGCACGTTTCATTGCTGGCAGAATAGAGCAATGGCGAAGTGATAACGGTGATTTAAACAATGTA
Organism: Thalassotalea sp. PP2-459; assembly: GCF_001913705.1. Taxonomy (GTDB): domain Bacteria; phylum Pseudomonadota; class Gammaproteobacteria; order Enterobacterales; family Alteromonadaceae; genus Thalassotalea_C; species Thalassotalea_C hakodatensis. The sequence goes on from NZ_MKQD01000029.1 coordinate 32,571, forward strand.
GCTATCTTATATCGTAGTAATGCGCAGTCGCGTATTTTGGAAGAAGCATTACTTCAAGCGAATTTACCCTACCGTATTTATGGTGGTTTACGCTTTTTTGAACGCCAAGAAATTAAGGATGCATTAGCTTATTTACGGATAATTAATAATCGAGATGATGATGCAGCGTTTGAGCGTATTATCAATACCCCAACACGAGGTATTGGTAATCAAACGTTATCGTTAGTACGCGATGCTGCACGTAGTTTGCAAATGACCATGTGGCAAGCATGTCAAACTATGTTGGCAAGCGATCAGTTAAAAGGCCGTAGTGCAAAGGTCATTAACGTGTTTGTCGAACTGATCGATCAACTTGAAGATGAATCACAACATTTAGATTTAGATCAACAAGCAAACTTTGTTATTCAACACAGTGGCTTAAAAGCGATGTATCAAGCTGAAAAAGGCGAACGAGCAGAAGCGCGTATTGAAAACTTAAATGAATTAGTTACTGCTTGCCAAACCTTTGAAGTAGATCCTGAACTTGAACAAGAGCAAAGTGAACTGACGAGTTTTTTAACCCATGCCGCGCTAGAATCTGGTGAAGGACAAGCCGATGAATTTGAACATGCAGTACAGCTAATGACAATGCATTCTGCTAAAGGGTTAGAGTTTCCTTTAGTGTTTATTGCTGGCTTGGAAGAAGGCATGTTTCCTTCGCAACAGTCATTAGAAGAAATTGGTCGTTTAGAAGAAGAGCGACGTTTATGTTATGTTGGTATGACACGGGCAATGGAAAAGTTATATTTATGTCATGCAGAAAGCCGTCGCTTATACGGACAAGAAAAAATTCATCCGGCAAGTCGGTTTTTACGTGAATTGCCAAGTGATTGTGTAGAAGAAATACGAATGCAAAACCAAGTTACTCGCCCTAAATCTTCTGGCCGGTTTGCTAATACCATTTCGTTAGAAACATTCGAGGGAACTGGCTTTAAGTTAGGACAATCTGTTGTCCATCAAAAATTTGGTGAAGGTGTTGTGTTAAATTATGAAGGTAATGGCGCTCAAAGTCGTGTTCAGGTAAATTTTGCAGAAGTCGGTAGCAAATGGCTGGTAATTGCCTATGCTAATTTAAAAGCATTATAAATTTAGGTAAGTTGATGTCAGATAAGTTGTTAGTAGTAGAAGACAGTAATTCGATAGCAGCTGTGATCAAAAAAATTGGTCAAACTTTAGGCTATCAAGTCACTGTGGCTAAGAGTCACGAAGATGTAGTTGCTATTTTAAAAGAAGATGCTTCTTTTTTTGCGGCTACATTAGATTATAACTTACCTGATGCTCAGCAAGGCGAAGTGATTAATACCGTGTTGTCACATGATATTCCAAGTGTGGTGATCACTGGTAAAATGGATGAAGAAACCCGGGCAAAAATTCTAGCACAACCGGTGATTGATTATATTCCGAAAGAAAACAGTCAAGCTTATATGTACCTAAAGCGGATACTATATTGGCAAAAAGCTAATAGAGGAACAGGGGTGTTAGTTGTCGATGATTCGCGTTCTGCGCGTAATTACATAGTTCAATTATTAAAGCGACGAAATTTTGAAGTGTTTGTTGCCGATACAGGCCCTTCTGCCTTAAAAACAATGAAAGAACAACCCCATATAAAGCTGGTTCACCGATTTAGAAATGCCGATTATGGATGGCATTGAATTAACCAATGAGCTTCGCAAGCATTACAATAAAGAACAACTTGCTATTGTTGGTATATCTGGAGCTGCTAATCCCATGTTGTCTGCGCGATTTATCAAAAATGGTGCTGATGATTTTCTACGTAAGCCGTTTTGTACTGAAGAATTTTATTGCCGAATGATGCAGAATATTGAAAATTTGCATAATATTGAGATGATTCAAAAAGCGGCAAACACCGATTACTTAACTGAATTACCTAATCGCCGCGCTTTTTTTAGTGATGCTGAAAAATATTTAAAAGAATACATTGCTGCAGGTAATTGCTTTGGTTTAGTGATGATTGACATTGATTACTTTAAACGTATTAATGATCAATATGGCCATGATGCCGGCGATCATATTTTAAAGTATTTAGCGCTTTATATGAGAAAACATATACCAAATAGTTTATTAGCAAGGTTAGGTGGTGAAGAGTTTGCTGTGTTAATTTCAGGAGAAAACCAAGAAGGTTTATATCAAGTGCTTGATAATTTCCGACAAAAGTTGTCTACTTCGACGGTAAAATACGCCCAGCAAGATATTCATTTTTCAGTCAGTATGGGCGTAGTGTTTAATAGTCATTTATCGCTTGCTGAACAAATGAATATTGCTGATCAAGGACTATATCAATCAAAAGAAAATGGTCGTAATCAGATCACCATCATGGAGTGAATACAACATCGAGGTGTTAAAAGCTCACTGATAACTGCGCGTTAAACCATCGGCCTTTTTGCGGATATGGATGTACTGTTGTTCCCCCTTGTTGATACTGTTTATTCAACAGGTTATCAACACGCAATGCTAATGAAATGTGCTTACTGATTTGGTAACGTAAGTTGGAGTTTACTAATAAACTCGCATTAATTTTCTTTTCTGGTTGATAAAAGTTTACCCCACGCTCTGGATAATGATCCGTTAATGACATGCCTTCCTGTTGAAGGTTGATAGGAGAAAACTGTTTGCCAATATAGCGTAAGCCAAGGTGTAGGCTAAGTTTATTATTAACGGGAAAATCAAAGGTGATATTAGCCGTGAGCTTGGGAATGTTATTAATGTAACTGCCAGTAACGGGTATTTTTTCGCTATTACTTACCGCCCGGTACGTTGCATTTGCCCGAATATTGAGGGCTGGTGTTAAGTATTGAACTTCTTGCTCGACCCCCCAAGAAGATAACTCACCTGCATTACTGTAATTGACGTTTTCGGTACTATTATCGCGAAAGATCACATCTTTTGACTGATCGTAAAAAAAGTTACTCGTAAGCTGCAAGTGATATTGAGGGATATTTATCGTTGGCGACATTTGCAAAGAGCGTAGTATTTCAGGCTTTAATTGCGTAGCACCGATAAAGGATGAAAGGTTGGAAAATCGATTCCAATAAGTGGCGTCTACAAAGGCCTCTGAATAACTCAATTTAAAGCTGATGTCTTTATGTTGATATAATAAGCCAAGTCTCGGGCTTAGTTGATCGATGTTATTGGTCATCTTACGGTTCTTGTAGTCGTAACGTAAACCGATGTTACTTTGCCATTTATCAGTGATCGGATATTTATACTGTAAAAATCCTGAATAGTTACTTTCTGAACCATCGGGTAGTAATGGTTCGCTATTCGAGTTAATTGTGAAGCTATTTGTGGCAGAAAGTACGGTACCGGCGTAAACTTTGTAGCTTTCAAGTTGTATGCCTAATAATAAGTCGCCGCCTTTGGCTTTAAATTCAACGGTGCTCGACACACCACCGGATAACTCTTTCCATGTGGGTGCTAAATAAACAGGTGTTATAGGATCAACAACGACTGCGGTTTCTGCAATATGTTGATCAAAGTATAGACGATTTTTATTTACCCAAGCATCACCAGTTACGGTATTTGTAAAACCGAAATGCGTTGTTAAATAACCAAACCCTGGTCCCGTTCCGTTTACTTTTTCAAAACTGTCGTATTGATATGGTTCACCACTTAAGCCACCAGCAGTAAAGGGTTCAATATAGTGGCTACGTCGACGGTTGAGCAACCATTCACCTGTTGGCGTAGTGATAGAAATGCCAATATCATAAGGATGCTTATCTTTAATGCCATAAATTATCGCTTCGCTATTGGGTTGAGGTTTTTCACTGTAAATATTTTCAGGCGCAAGCGGGATTACTTCGCCATCTGCTTGATACATATCTGCCCACATCACAATATCGGCATGTGAAAAAGTTTTTGCTAAAAGAATGTTAGCAGATTTTTGACCGTGATTACCTACAGATAGATTTGCTTGCTGTTGTTCAATATCAGCAGCGGTTTTGAGGATGATATTAATGGTTGCCGTCAAAGAAACATTGCCGTATAGCGAAGAGGCTGGTCCTCTTAGCACTTCGATCTGTTTAATTTTATTTAACGAAATACTGTGATCTGGCGTTGCCATAGAATAACTTCTACTGTTGAAGCGATGACCATTAACCATAATGAGTATCTTTTGTTGGGCTGAGGTAAAAATACCGCGAGCTGAAATATTGATTTCATTTTGATCTTCTACGTGGGTAAATCCAGGCACATATGTGAGTAACAATTCTTTTAACGTTTGTGCGCCACTTTGTTTAATCATTGAATCAGTAATTAAGCTTACTGGTACAGGAGCTTGGGCAACAGTTTCTTCAGATAGTGAGGCAACGGTAACTTTAGTGTCAATTAATTGTTGAAGGGAAAAATGGAGAAAATCATCATGATTAGCAGGTTGTGCTGCCGTAGGGTAATTTGCATTAGCCTGATGAGCTAGGCCTACTAACAACAATAACGCAATATGGATAATAGACTTGCTAAGCATTTAATTCTTATTGTTATTTTTTATATTGTTAGATTAACCTACGAAGAACTTAGCGGTCAAATTTAGCAGGTGATTTATGATGAAAAAGTCAGTACAGTATTCATAATAATAATAAAAGGTATGGTATTTATGTCCAGCTGGTGGCGTAAAAAACGGGGTATAGTGGCAATGATTCTATCTTGCCAATTGCTGATTGTGTGTACACTTCATGCTCAGCAACTCAGCAGTGATAAAATCAAAACAGCTTATCTTTATAATTTTATTAAGCATGTAGCTTGGCCATCGGAAGATAAAAAAAACGCTTTTACTATTGCCGTATATCAAGACACAGATTTTTATCATAAAGTACAAAAAGAGTTAGCGAGAAAACAGGTTAAGAAAAAGCCAATCGTGGTAACGTTAGCGAATTCAACACAACAAGCGGCAAAGGCAGATCTCGTATTTGTTAATGTCATCGATAAGTTTGATTTGAGTGTTGTTGCGTCAGATCTCAGAAAAACCGATACTTTGCTTGTTACCTTCAATAGCTTGGATAAGCATCATGTGATGTTAAATTTATTTTTTAACTCTAGGACTTCTGCGATCGAATTTGAGGTCAATAAGTCCAATATTGTCTATGAAGGGTTAACTATCTCCAAAGAATTGTTATTGCTTGGTGGTACTGAAATTGATATTGCTGAGCTGTATCGAGAAACGGAACTGGCGATGCAAGAAATGCGTAAAAGAGAAACGCAATTACATAACGATTTACAACACCAAAGTGAAGCGCTAGCGGTAACGGCAAAAAGGTTGCATGTATTAGATCAACAACTGAATGAACGACAACAAATAGCAGAGCAGCGGCAAATACAATTAATCGCGTTAAAAAAAGACATTGAACGACAAAAACAAGCGGTAGCGATAAAAGAAAAGCAATTAAGTGATATGGTCGGCCAGTTAACGACAATTAGAAAAAAATTAAAAACTCAGCAGAAGTCTGTTATTGAAAAAGAGCAAGAAAGCAGCGATATGGAGAGTCGTATTGCGTTTAATCGCGAAGTGATCGCCAAACAAAAATCACAAATTGACCAACAAGGTCAGCAACTAAATCAAAAGAATGTTGAACTAGCCGCGCGTACAGAAATGATTGAGCAGCAGCAGTTTTACCTTATGGTACTTGCTGTTGTTATTTGTATTGCCGTTTTTGTTAGTATTTTATTGGTGTGGTTTATCGTCAAAAATATGCGCACTACGCGGAAATTGAGCTTAACATTAAATAATTTAAAAGAAATGCAAAACCAGTTAGTGCAATCAGAAAAGCTTGCATCTTTAGGCAAGCTCACTGCAGGTGTTGCTCACGAAATCAATACACCACTAGGTATTGCGTTAACCTCAACCAGTTCTGCATTAGAAAACACGCATGAAATTCAACAATATTTTGAATTAAACAATTTAACAAAGTCGCAGATGCGCAAATATTTTGATTCGATTGATCAGGCCTCAAGACTTAATATGTCGTCACTTAACAGAGTCATTGAATTATTAAATAACTTTAAGCAAGTAGCAGCAGATCAGGTAGTTGGCGAAGCGAGAGAAATTAATTTGGTCGACTATAGCCATGAAATAATGCAAACGCTATCAGCAGAAATGAAGCGAAATCATGTCACCTATGAAATCAATGGCCCTGAAAACATTGATATAAAAACAATCCCTGGAGCCCTAGCTCAAGTGTTCACTAATTTAGTCACCAATTCAATTAAGCATGGGTTTGAAAATAGAGCCTCAGGGAAAATAACCTTAAACCTAAGCGTGCAAGGAAGTTGGGTTACGATAGTATATAAAGATAATGGCGAGGGTATGGAACCCGAGGTGTTACTTAATATTTTTGAACCATTTTATACCACAAAAAGAAATAGTGGCGGCACCGGTCTAGGTATGAATATTGTTTATAATATCATTAAACAGCAATTACACGGTGATATTACGATTGAAAGCACCCCAAGTGAAGGTGCACTGTTCAATATAACCATACCAACATCAATTGACCGTTAGCAAACGTTATGTCGATATTTGTATGTGTCGATGCAATAAATAATCAGTGCTAACCAAATAAAACCAAACGTGAGTAATTTCTCATGGCTCACTTGTTCTTGATAGAAAAAGACCGCTAATAAAAACATGATACTTGGCCCAATATATTGGAAAAAGCCAATAGTAGATAGCGTTAGCCGTTTTGCCGCCGCGGTGAAGCATAGCAGTGGCGCGGTAGTTACAATGCCTGTTACGATCAGAAAAGTGTTTAGTGTTATGGTGTTGTTAATCATGTTGCTGGTGCTGGTTTCAACAAAAAATAACCAATAACAAATAGCTATAGGCATCATGATGAATGATTCGATAAGCAGACCGACAATAGAGTCAACGTGTATCTTTTTTCGTAATAAACCATAAATGGCGAATGAAATTGCTAAAGTGAGTGAAATAATCGGTAACGTGCCTAGCGTAAACAATTGAATTAACACGCCTAAAATAGCTAAAGCAACAGCAAATATTTGCCATTTTCGTAACCTTTCACCTAAAAATAGCATGCCAAAAGCAACATTAATTAGTGGGTTGATATAGTAACCTAGGCTTGCATCAAGAATGTGATTGTTGTTTATGGCCCAAATGAACACAAACCAATTGAAGGCTAAAAAGCATGCGCTTAGTGCAAGTTTCCCTATAGTGCTTGGTGATTTAAATAAAGTAGAAGCTATACGTCGTTTTGGAGTGAGCAGTACAAAGCTTAGTAAAAGTAAGCATGACCACAGAATACGATGCACCATAATTTCATCAGCAGGCACATGCTCAATGAGTTTAAAATAGATAGGGGCTAAACCCCATAACACATAGGCAGCTACGGCATTAATAACGCCTAATTTTTGTTCTTGCTGAGTCATGGTATATGCGCTGATTAAATATATATTTTATCATGACTTATGCTAAGTTAATTAATTATTTAATTAGGCGCTTCACTTATTTATCGGGAACAATCCCATCAAAAAGTGTAGTTTTGTACAATTACCAAATATAATGTTGAAAAGGTGTACAGCAAAGTTCAATACGGCCTAGCCAACCATATAGGTACCCGTGCCGAATGCGATATGCACTCCCTCTTCGTTATGTAGCTCCATTCTTGCTACTGCTACCTTACTGCCGCTGCGAATAATACGAGCGGTCGCTACAAACGCTTGACCACGGCCTGGGCGCAAAAAGTCAGTGCGTAAATCAATAGTGCCTAATTTAGATAAACTTCGTGCAATATTGGCTTCCGACGTATCATCAAGATGCTCAATGATGTTAGCTGCTGCAACAATACCGCCAGCGAGATCTAAGGCAGAAGCTGTTACGCCGCCGTGTAATATTTTCTGCATTGGATTACCAATAAGTTTATCTTGCCATTGAAAGCGTATTTCTGAGGTTTGAGTATCGAAAGTTATGATCTCTAACCCTAGCAATTGATTAAAAGGCATGCCACTGTTCCAAAAGTGGGCAATTTGTTTAAAAACGTCGGCTTGATTCATAATGTCTGGTCGGATGAGAGTGATAAGGTAAAGTGTGCACCGTTTTTAGTGAAAAAGAAAGTTTTCTTCTTGAGGTGATAATCGGGTAAAATATGCCTTTCATTTATTTCAGAAGATTTTCCATTGAGTGATCTATCAGTAGCTGAACCGTTAAATACTTTGCAACAAAATTTGCAAGAAATTTTTGGTTATTCTGAATTTAGAGCAGGTCAGCAGCACGTTATAGAGCAAATTATTTCAGGCAGAGATTGTTTGGTGTTAATGCCTACTGGTGGTGGTAAGTCTTTGTGTTATCAATTACCCGCAACCTTGCTAAAGGGTATAACGATTGTTGTTTCTCCGCTGATTGCCTTGATGAAAGATCAGGTTGATAGCTTGAATAGGCAAGGTATTCCTGCTGCCTATGTTAATTCGTCATTGTCGAATGAACAAATACAAGACACTTTTAGTCGGCTCGCGAGTGGGAAATTAACCCTGCTATATGTTGCGCCAGAGCGATTAACACAGCATTATTTTTTACAAGGATTGCATAACTTACCGATTCGTTTATTTGCCATTGATGAAGCACATTGCATTTCACAATGGGGTCATGACTTTAGACCTGCATATACGCGACTATCGATATTAAAAGCGCAATTTCCTGCGATTCCTGTGGTGGCATTAACCGCAACCGCTGACGTGACAACTAGGAAAGATATTTTACAACAGCTAAATTTGCATGATCCTTATATTCAATTAGACAGCTTTGATCGGCCGAATATACGACTAACCATGGCAGAGAAATATCGAGGCGCCACGCAAGTGATAAGTTACATCAAAAAGCGTGGACAAGATGCGGGCATTATTTATTGTAGCAGTCGTTGGCAAGTAGAAAAATTAAGCGAAACCTTGGCAAAAGCAGGTATAAATTGTGCCGCTTATCATGCAGGAATGGAGCATAGTATTCGTGCAGTAGTACAAGATGGTTTCGCTAAAGATAATATTCAAGTGGTGGTGGCAACCGTTGCTTTTGGTTTAGGTATTAACAAGCCGAATATCCGCTTTGTTATTCATTTTGAACCACCAAGAACCCTAGAAGCCTACTATCAAGAAATTGGTCGGGCAGGACGAGACGGCCTTAATGCAGAGGCGCTATATTTACACGATGAAAAAGATGTTTCGCGTATCCAAAAGCGCATACAAGAAACGGAAAACGAACATAAGCGTAACGTAGAGTTATTAAGATTTGCCTCGGTAAATGATTTTGTTGAATCTCAAACGTGTCGTCGGCAGTTAGTACTGAATTATTTTGCGGAATTTACCACATCAGGTTGTGGCAATTGTGACATTTGCTTAGACCCACCAAGTCAATTTGATGGCTTGAAGGTTGCTCAAATGGTGTTATCGTGCGTATATCGTAGTAATCAACAACATAATGCAAATTATGTTATTGATGTATTACGTGGCCAGTTAACAGAAGTCATTGCTCAGGCACAGCATCAACAATTATCAACGTTTGGTATTGGTCGAGATAAAACACCAGGGTATTGGTACGCGATTATTCGTCAATTGATACATTTAGGCTACTTACAACAAGATATAGCGAACCATTCAGCGCTGATGTTAACGCAAGCCTCTCGTTCGATTTTAACCGGTGAGCAAGCCTTGAGTTTAGCAACGCCTAGATTACAAAAAGCCAGTTATTGGCGGCAGGATAAACAATCTGGGCAATATGACCGTGTATTATTTGCCAAGCTGCGAGAGTTGCGAAAAACCTTGGCAGACAGCGAAGACATACCGCCTTATATTGTGTTTAATGATGCGACGTTGTCGGAATTAGCGCGCTTTAAACCGAAAACACCGACAGAAATGCTCAATATCTCAGGGATAGGTCAAACAAAGTTAGCACGTTATGGTGCGCCGTTTTTAAGTGTAATAAATGAAGTAATCGATAAGTAAGGTAAGAAAAAGCGCTCATGGAGCGCTTTTAAAGAGAAATTATTTTAAACTCGCGTAATAAGCCGCTAAGTTTTTCATATCTTCATCAGTTAAAGGCATTGCCATACCTGTCATCATCGGATCTTTACGGGCACCTGATTTAAAGTCTTTTAATTGCTTATAAAGGTACTGTTCTTGTTGCCCTGCTAAATTAGGGTACATTGGCGTTGTAGATATGCCCGTTGCACCATGGCAAACGCCACAGGTTGCTGCTTTTTCTTTACCTTTGGCGATATCGCCTGCGAAAACCGGAGATGCCATCATCACAGTAGCAGCAATTGCTAACGTAAATATTTTCATGCCTATATCTCTCTATCTTTGATTAGAAAATTTAATTGCCTAGCCAGATTATATGAAAAAACAGCATAGCTGTCTCAGATTTTTTTTGTATTATATGCAATAGATCAATATTTCCTAGAGGTAAATCAATTGTCTTGGTTTTTTAATAAAATAAAGTGGCAGCAACAAAATGATGTTATAAGCATTGATACTGAAAAAGTTGAGTCGTTATCACCTTTTACTTGGGAACAAGAAGACATTCCCGAAATATTTTCAGAAATATCGAGCTGCAATGAACAATTATCCCTTAAAAGTACACACTTAGGCGCTGATCGTGTTAGTTATGAAGTCTGTTGGTTTGATTCGGTGTATTGGTTGCATTTTGAATGTTACAGTCAATCTATTTGGTTCGAGGCACTTGATTCAACAGCGATGAAAAATATTAACCCCTTATATGATTATTTAACAGGTAATGCATAATGGAAAAAATTCTTGTCAGTGCATGTTTAATGGGAGATCTGGTTAGATACGATGGTGGACATCAGCAGTTAGTCAATAAAACGTTCGAACAATGGCAGCATGAAGGTAGGCTAGTGAAGGTGTGCCCTGAAGTGGTGGGCGGGTTATCAACACCTAGAGCGCCGGCTGAAAGAGTGTTAAAGGACAATTTAGTAATAGATGTATCAGGAAAAGATGTGACTCACGCTTTTACCCGAGGGGCAAATATCGCGCTGTCGATTTGTCTTGAGCAACAGATTAAATACGCCTTATTAAAAGATTCTAGCCCTTCTTGCGGAAGCAATACCATTTATGACGGGCGGTTTACTGGTAGCAAAATATCAGGGGTGGGTTTAACGACCGAGCTACTACGACAACATGACATTGAAGTTTATAGTGAAAATACGGTGTTATTATTAGCTGAAAAGCTAACACATAATGAAAAAAAGTTTAGCTAGCAACAGTAATTTTGTTACTGCTATGGCGCTGCATATCGACTACTAAAGTACGTGTATAATTAAGTACCGTATCGATATTCTGCGATAAGGTAAAATCATTTACTCCCATTGAGATCGTCATATGGGGCAACCTGACACCAGATTTGCTACTTACGAAGCGAAGCTTTTCAACACCTTGGCGTATTTTTTCGGCAATTTCACTGGCAATATTACGTTCTACTTCGGGTAATAAAATTAAAAACTCATCATGACCGGAACGTACAGGCAAACCGCTATCACCTACATAACTTCCAATTTTGTTGGCTATTTTTGACAATAATACATCGCTTATTAAACCGCCAAACTTTTCGCTTACTAAAGATAGCTTATCAACATTAACAACAATAGCCGCCACTTGCTTGTTAGGGTCTTCAAGTGTCCATTGTTCTAAGTTTTTATTTAATGCCTTGCGATTATATAAACCCGTTAACGGATCGAGGTAAATATCTTTTTTTATCTCGGCCAGTTCAGCTTTTAATAACTGTGATTGCTTTTTAGATATTATCAGTTGGTTAGAAAGTTGCTGTTGCTTCTGACGAAAACTTTTTGACGCTTGTTCGATTTGTTGAATAGCGCCAGTAATGGCTTTTTGATTATTAGATTTCAGATTAACGATATTGTGATCAAGCTTTTTCAACAGAGTATTCGCGCAATTCATCGACTGTTGATTATTATTCGCTAAACTATCTACTAATTCATCGATGTCTGTAACAATTTCTTCCCTAAACGTACTTTGGCCTAAAATATATTGTTTATATAGCTCTTGAATAACATATTCGTCTAGCTTTTTGCCTAAGGATAAATGTTGTTTTATTTGTTGGTTTAACGTTGGGTTTTTACCAATAATATATTCATAACAGATGGCGTAATTTATTGGAGATGCAGGAAGATGCCATTGCTGCAACTGCTTTATAGTCAGTGTTGATGTTTGCTCTGCTTTTTTGATGGAATCATGGTATTGCAAAATTACCCATCCCCTCAGTAAATACGAAAAATAAATTGTTATTGTTATAAGTTCATTCTCTAGTAATTTATAAAAAAGTGCTAGCGTTAATCGCAAATAAATGGAAATAAATAATACCATTTTCACCCAAAGGAGTGACTGCTTAGCGCTACATGGACGATAGTAGAATAAACAAATTTATGTTGCCGATGAAGTTCTAAGTTGATCAAATCTTAAATTCAATTGGTATAAATTCTCGCTAAGCGATCACTTTCTTAGACGGAATGGTATTAATGTTGTTCATTGAGACTTCGGTGAATAAAAAATTTAAGCGTAAACGGTGTAGTAGGTTTAAGGGGACAAGGGAGCACGCAAAGCTAGTGCTAAAAAGAAAGATATAACATAGGAAAAGCCTCAATAGACAAGCCCCCACTATGTCTAAATTCGGTAGTTCCGCTGCCATAGGTTTCCCCGTAGACCGGTAACTTTGCGTCTCTAGCTTTCGCTAGATTTGCCCTTATCGAGCTTTAGTAGCTCAAGAGACATTATATTCATAGATTTTTTCTTGTAAACCATAAATATTGTTTATATGGTAATCTTTATTTGTTTTTTAAATTAAACCCTTGAAATAAAGGGAATTGAAAACTCATCCGATGATTTATAAATTGTTTTTCTACAGTGTATTTTTGTATGTTTTTAGCGCGTCTCTTCTGGCGGAAGATACAGCCAGTACAGATATATTACAGAATATTGCTGACGTTGATCGTTTCTACGAGGGCGATAGAGAGTCAATGCCTTATCAACGTGTATTAACACTTTCTCAACGTGTGATTAAGCAACGCCATTTGTATCATAATAACACGCTAGCAAAAGTGTTTACTTTACTTGCAGATGCAGCGACAAATACTGGCGATCTCGCAAAGTCATTACAATTTGCTCAAGATGGGGTCACGTTATTGGGCGTTGACCAACAAATAAATTTAAGGCTTTTACTAAAAGTTGCAGCAGGATATTACTACAAAGGTCAGTTTAATAGCGCCAAAGAAGTTGCTGAACGAGCGGTGTCACAGGCACAAGCACTTAACCATGTTGAGTTATTAATCAATGCGTTAAGTTATCGGGCGATGGCCAACGCGTTATTAGCTGAACATGATAATGCATTAACTGATATTGAACGCATTGAGCTGTTACTTGCTGAGCAACCTAGGTTGTCAGATCGTATTTCTTTAATTAATTTATTGGCTAACGCGCATTATTATTTGGGAGACGATAATACCGCTATTTCTTTATATAATAAGGTGTTAAAACTTAGGTTTGAGTTGAATAAAGTGGCTAACATTGATCAAACCTATTATCACTTAGCGCGTTCTTATTTATCATTGGGCATGTTAGACGATGCTTACAATGCCTTTTGGGAAGCCTTAACCTACGCCCAAAAGAAACAAGCCCCTATTCGTATTGCTTATGCTCAGTCGGGCTTAGGGAAAGTACATTTTTTACAAACAGATTATCAACAAGCGTTAAACTTATTTAATAAAGCTGAATTGGGTTTTCGTGGTTACAATTTAACGCAACCGTATTTAACGGTTTTATTAGATTTAGCAAGAGTGCATGAAACATTAAATAACAAGTCAGAAAGTTATAGGTATTTAACGAAAGCTCAACGTATTTCTGCTTCAACTGAACTGACGGAAAAGCAAATTGTGTTACATTTAATGGCGGCAAAAATGTACCGTGATCTTGGTCAATTCGATAAAGCCTTAGCTGCTTATTTTCAATATACTGAGCAGGAAAAAGTGTTTAAACATTACGGCGAAAAAAATGTACTTCAAGAGGAAAAAAATCACGCTACAAGCCAAAAAAGTCGAAATTTTTCATTACAATTTGCCAACCAATCAACCTTAACGCAAGAATATCAATTCAAATATCAACAACAACAAAAACTGATTAGTTTATTGATATTTTTTGTTATTATTTTGTTTGTTTTTTGTCTTTGGTTAGGAGTAAAGCTAAGAGCACTTAAATTAAAATACGTGTATGAAGAAGCGGAAAAGCCTATCGACTATATCGCTGGACCTAGCTACAGTAAAAAACTGTACCAATATCATTATAAAATGGCGCGAAAATTCGAGTACCCGTTAACTATAGGTTACTTCACGATTGAAAATTGGAATGAACTGACGTTTCAGTTTAATAAAAAAACCGTCGCAGAAGTCACATTGGCGTTATTTGAATTAATTTACAACGCTAAGGAAGAGTTTGTTCAAGTAGGGGTGATAAACGATGGCGAGTATTTATTTTTGGCACCACATCAACGGCCAGAAGAGTTACAGCAAAATTTAGAAAAGCTTGCCCAAGCAGTTAAACTACAATTCTTTGCAAACCTAGGTGAGTTTTCATTAAAAGTTCGGTACGATTGCCAGTCTCCCAGTGTGCAAGATATCGACCCATATATCTTTTTATCGCGAATAAGTGATGCAACTGTTCCTGATAGTCGTTTTAATGTGTAGGTTTTATGATGATGTTTTTATTGGCTGTCTTAGCCATATTTATAGCGGTAAGTGTGTATTTTTATTTTAAAGCTGAAGGTCTTCAACAGCAGTTGATTGCTGCAAAACGGGAGAGGAATAACGCTAAGAAAGAAGCCAAAGTGTTATTTGAGTCTATAGCGGTTATCGCACGTAAAAATGAAGAGGTAGTGAAAAATCGAGCTCGGCAATTACAAGAAAAAGATACACAAATTGATGCAGAATTTCTTGATTTATTACATCCCTTTATCAACAATTATGCAGTAATTTATACTGAAGCCCTGCGTGAAAAAGGAAAATTACATAAAATTACGAAAAAATGTTTCGAAAGCTATCAAAAAGACAGTTACCGTAGATTCACAGGCCAAATTGGGGCAATGAAACCCCATATTAATAGGGCATGGTCAGAAAATAATATTGCTGCATTAATCACATTTACCGAAGCAATTTTTTATTATTTAGAAAACCCTGAAAGCGAAGAGTAATAAACCCTTTTGAATAAATTGCTTGATGCTACTTAACCTCAGGTTACTTACTTTGATTGGCCTTTGTTTTTTAATAACTCGCGTAAATTTGCTACACCCGCTTTAGCAGTATGTTGCTTTTGTTCTTGCGTTTTTGTTGCCTTTTTTAATTCCCAGTTAAGATCGTCTTGTGGCAATTCATGTAAAAACCGGCTAGATTCTGTGCGTGAAACCTCGCCAAACTGTCTACGTTCTCTGGCATAAGTAAAAGTGAGCTCTCGTTGAGCGCGGGTAACGCCTACGTAAGCTAAGCGTCTTTCTTCTTCGACATTCCCTTCATCAATACTAGTTTGATGCGGCAAAAGCCCTTCTTCCATACCGATTAGGTAGACATATGGAAATTCTAGACCTTTCGAGGCGTGTAAGGTCATTAATTGTACTTGATCGGCAAACTCTTCTTCTTCGTTACGTTCCATCATGTCGCGAAGTGTTAAACGTGTGACAATTTGAGGCAAAGTCATTGGCTCTTCATCGTCTGTTCCTTCAAGCATTTGCGTAACCCAACTGAATAATTCAGTTATGTTTTTCATGCGCATTTCTGCTGCTTTTGCGCTAGGGGAAGTATCGTATAACCAATCTTCATAGTTAATTTCGCGGATCATGCTTCTCAGCACCGCAGCGGTATCGCCTCTTTCTGCATTATCGGCAGTTTCAACCAGCCAACGTGTAAAAGCTTGCATTTTAGCTAAGCCTCGACCCGTTAAATGCTGTTCTAAGCCAAATTCAAAACTGGCAGCGAACATACTAATTTGGCGCTTATTTGCGTAACTGCCTAATTTTTCTAGTGTTGCTGGGCCGAGTTCTCGTTTTGGTACATTCACTATCCGCAAAAAGGCATTATCATCATCAGGATTTACTAATACACGTAGGTATGCCATGACGTCTTTTATTTCAGCGCGTGAGAAAAAAGAGGTTCCTCCACTAATCTTGTATGGAATACGGTTAGTCATTAATGCTTTTTCTAACAATCGTGACTGATGATTGCCACGATAAAGGATGGCGTAGTCTTTATAATGACTACGATTTAAAAAGCGATGACCGATCAAATCACCCACCACCCGTTCAATCTCATGTTCTTCATTCTTTGTCTGCAATACCCGCAACTCGACACCGTAATCAAGTTCACTAAATAATGATTTATCGTAAACATGCGGGTTATTAGCAATAAGAATATTCGCGCACTTTAAAATACGACCACTTGAGCGGTAATTTTGTTCGAGTTTAATCAATTTTAACGTAGGATAATCTTGCCCTAGTAATACTAAGTTCTGTGGTTTAGCACCTCGCCAAGAATAAATAGATTGGTCATCGTCG
The DNA here is from genome assembly GCF_001913705.1 of Thalassotalea sp. PP2-459. Classification (GTDB taxonomy): domain Bacteria; phylum Pseudomonadota; class Gammaproteobacteria; order Enterobacterales; family Alteromonadaceae; genus Thalassotalea_C; species Thalassotalea_C hakodatensis. The sequence goes on from NZ_MKQD01000029.1 coordinate 49,189, forward strand.
CCTACCACTGTTAAACGGCCGCGTTCTCCAGTAATTAATTTTACCAGTTCGTATTGGCTGGTATTGGTATCTTGATATTCATCGACCAGCATATAGCGAATTTTATTGCGCCATCGTTCTCTCACTTCAGGATAATTTTTTAGCAGTAGCGTTGGGATCAAAATTAAATCATCGAAATCTAACGCATTATACGCTTTCATATGCTGATGGTATTGTTGATAAAACTCTGCATATTGCAACGTATCTGCATCGCTTGATTGCTTAATGGCTGCATCAGGAAGGAGTAAATCATTCTTCCAATTAGAAATCATGCTTTGTAATTTATTGAGTAAGTCTTTATCGCCACCGAACTGTTCATCGGTTAACTCTTTAAGTAAAGCGAGTGTGTCTTGATCATCAAATAAGGTAAAGCCGGGTTTGTAACCTAAGGTTTTTATTTCTCTTTTAACAATATCAAGACCTAACGAGTGAAAGGTTGAAACCGTTAATCCACGGGTTAAATCACGGCCAAGCATTTTTATCACACGTTCTTTCATTTCACGTGCCGCTTTATTGGTAAAGGTTACCGCAGCAATATTACGGGCTTTGTAATCACATTTATTAATTAGATACGCAATTTTTTGACAGATCACCCCAGTTTTTCCACTGCCGGCACCTGCTAAAACTAGGCAGGGTCCGCTGACATAATTAACCGCTTCTTGTTGTCCGGGGTTGAGTTTCATGAGTTAACGCAATTGACGATAAAGGGCGGTGATTTTACCTTGTTTTTTACGTTGGCAAAATAGCTAAATCGATTACAATAGTAATATATATTGTGATGAGGCTTAGCCATGATTAACGCGAAAAAAATTGAAGATATAGCTAAACAAGTAACAGAGGCTATTCCGCCTGGCTTGAAAAATTTAGCGACTGATTTTGAAGATAAAACCAAAACGGTGCTACAACGAAAATTATCAGAACTTGATGTAGTGACTCGGGAAGAGTTTGATATACAAACTCAAGTATTGATCAAAACGCGAGAGAAATTAGCAATACTTGAACAAAAAGTAAATGAGCTCGAAGCTAAAGTTAATGACGTAACATAAGGCTTGGACTCCCGTTAATCAAGCAAGACATTTTGTTTTTTGGTCAACATTTTTATTATTTTTACTCATTGAAAGGGATGACGTATGTTTAACATTCTAAAAAAAATACCAGTATTTATTACGATAGCTTTAGGTGTATTGTTATCACATCAAGTAGTCGCACAAGACACGTTTGTAAAAGATAAAATTGAAAGCTTTTCAATAATGGGCATATCCCTGACGACCAAGCCTGCAGAACTAGACCGTTTGTTAGATCAGCACCCTTTGCAATTTAAATGTAGCGTTGAACAAAGTGGTATTAGCGTCAATCGACAGAATTATCCTGTAGAGTATCGAAAGTGCAAAGCAAGTGGCGTTAAAATTGAACTCACTATCACGCATACTGACGAACAAATTTCACAGATTCATTTCAGAGGTCAAAGCAAAAAAAATTATCATGCAGAGCTGCTGAGTGACATCAAAATACTTAGTCAAGATTTGATTAAAGCAGGTAAAGTGCTACAAAAGAGTCATCCTAAGAGCTCAGATAAAGAGGGCTTCTTTTATCGAAGCGATGAAATGGCTCCTGGGATGAGCGATACAAATTTGGCTTTAATAACGTCGGCAACATGTACTCACCAAGTGCCTCCTACAGTCGTTGGTCTTTCAGCACGAATTATGGAAATGCCAGGTTTAAATGACGTTGCGGTTACGGTGAGTAACGGTAACGCCCATCTCTGTTAATTGTACTTGAGTGAAAAGCCTATTGAGTCACCAATAGGCTTGGAGGCTTCATGAATTTATGTCTACTTTTCTTTCATGTTCCAAAGTATGCCTTGGTCGCTACCCATAACCGTTGTTGGTAGTTTTCCATCCCACTGTTGGGCTTTAACATATTCAACAAGCACTTTACTGGTTTTTATCGCTTCAGCTTTTTTCTTTATTGCTTCCGCTTCCGCTAAACCTTTTAATTTAATCGCTTCTGCTTCAGCTTTTGCTTCAGTTGTGATGGCATATGCTGAACCGTCAGCTCGTGCTTTTTCTGCATCTCGTTTGGCTTCTGCAGTATTTACTTCACGTTGTGCTTCAAGCTTTTGACGCTCTAAACGATGTTCTTCTGCTGCAGCGAGGTTTTTCTCTGTTTGTTTCGTTTCAATACTCTGTAAATATTTAGGTGGTAGCACCAGGTTTTCAATTTGAACACTATCTAGTTTTACCGGGAATTCAGTCATTTCTGATAATAGTGTTTCTTCAATTTTTTGAATCACTTGGCCACGATTTTGAACAATCTGCTCTGCTTTAAATCTTGCTAACGCGTCTTTTGTTGCTGAACGTAATCTTGGGTCAAGAATACGGTTTTCAAATTGATCTAAACCGCCGTAATTTTTATAAAGCTCGAATGCTTCCGAGCGTATTACTGTCCAGTTCACTGAAACTTCAGCAGTCACTGGCATTTGTTCGTAGGTAGAAGCTTTTAAAGATTCTGCATTTTTTCGAGTACGTATTTCTAACTCTTCTATAGTATCTGCCAGTGGTACTTTAGTGTGCAGCCCTGGATTAACCTGTGTGGTTGCTTCCCCAAAGCGTTTTACTATCCCTACATGGCCTTCATCTATGGTATAAAATGTCATCCATGCACTAATGATAACCACTACAGCAATAATGACTTTAATCAAGTGTTTAGTCACTTGAGGAGAGTCGATATCTGGTGTTTTCGATGCTAGGTTATTTTTCAACATATAAGCTCCTACTAAAGTATGTTTACTTGACATAATATGTCATCGGAGCTGTATGCTGTCAAGTTGTTAATGACTTAGTGGTGATATTAACTTCGCACTATGTTGATGTTTTAACTCAAAAAATTTTGATAAGCAGGGTTGCTTGTTTCTTCTTGCCACGCATAATTTAATGCTTTTACATGATTGAAAAAATCAAGCTGATCATCGTTCGTTACTTCAAAACCAGCTAACACCTGTCCGAATGCTGCACCGTGGTTTCGATAATGAAATAAACTAATATTCCAACGTTCGCCTAAAGTGTTTAGAAAGTTTTCTAATGCGCCTGGATATTCCGGAAATTGGAACCTGAATATACGCTCTTGCGTTGTTGATATATTATGGCCACCTATCATGTAACGCACGTGTAGCTTTGCAAGTTCATTGTTGGTAAAGTCATTCACCAAATAACCCTGTTGTTGCAATAAAGTGATTAACGCTTCTCTTTCTTGCTGACCAGATAGTTTGATACCAACAAAAATATGGGCTTGTTCATCGGCGCTATTTGATTGTGCCTGACGATAGTTAAACTCAGTGATCACACGCCCTTCAAGCGTCTGACAAAAGCGTCTGAAGCTGCCTTTTTTCTCTGGAATTGTGACCGATAGTACGGCCTCTTTTTGCTCGCCTAATTCACAGCGCTCAGAAACATAGCGAAGTGTGTGAAAATTCATATTGGCGCCAGATAATATGGCGACAAGAGTTTCATTGCCTGCGCTCGTTTGGCAATATTTTTGTAACCCTGCTAACGATAATGCACCTGCGGGCTCTGCTATAACACGAGTATGTTCAAAAATGTCTTTTATTGATGCGCATATTTCATCTGTTGATACGGTGATCACCTGATCACAATATTTTTTGATTAAATCGAATGTGTTTTCGCCGATACGTTTTACCGCAACGCCATCGGCAAAAAGCCCCACTTGGTTAAGATCAGTAGGGCTACCATGTTCCATTGCAGCTTTAAGGCATGCAGAATCTTCCGCTTCAACACCAATGACTTTGATATTCGGCTGTAATTGTTTTAAATAAACAGCCATGCCGGCTAATAATCCACCACCGCCAACAGGCACGAAAATAACATCACAAGAAGATTGTTGCTGCAATATTTCTTTTGCAACAGTACCTTGCCCAGCAATAACATCAATATCGTCAAACGGGTGTATAATGGTTTTGCTTTCATCTTTCGCAAATTGTAAACACGCGGTAGCTGCTTCATTAAAACTTTTACCCACTAGGCGTACATCAGCACCAAAGCGGCGAACATTATCTACCTTAATATCAGGGGTTGTGATCGGCATAACAATTGTCGCGTTAATGCCTAACTTATTCGCGGCTAAGGCTAATCCTTGTGCATGATTACCTGCTGAGGCAGCAATAACACCATGAATACATTGTGTTTCAGATAAATTCGCGAGCTTGTTATACGCACCACGTAATTTAAACGAATGAACAGGCTGCTGGTCTTCTCGTTTAAGAAAGATTTGATTGCCTAACCGTGTTGAAAGTTTATTTAGTGGTGTTAATTCGGTTTCAACAGCAACGTCATAAATAGGCGCAAGTAAAATACGTCTCAGGTAATCTAACGCTTGTTCTTGATCTTCATTAAGTTGACTTAACGCTTGTTGCTCTTCATCCGTCACTGCTTTGTACTCCGTCTAGCAATTCTCGATTACGTACTGCACCTTTATCAGCACTGGTTGCTAACATCGCATAGTTTTTTAGCGCATAACTGATTGGACGAACACGATCTTCTGGCTTCCATGCATTGTTTCCTTTAGCATTCATAGCATCACGTCGTTGTGTGAGCTCTTCCTCACTAACGTTTAATTGAATACTTCTGCTAGGAATATCAATATGAATAATGTCACCTTGCTCAACTAAGGCAATCGTGCCGCCACTTGCCGCTTCAGGTGAAACATGACCGATAGAAAGCCCTGAAGTACCACCAGAAAAGCGGCCGTCGGTTAATAGTGCGCATGCCTTACCTAAGCCCATTGATTTCAAGTATGTAGTAGGATAAAGCATTTCTTGCATACCAGGGCCTCCCTTCGGGCCTTCATAGCGAATAACTACAACTTCACCGGCAACGACACTCCCGTTTAAAATACCTTCAACAGCTGCATCTTGGCTTTCAAAAATATGTGCAGGTCCGGTAAACGTTAAGTTATCCTCAGATACGCCTGCGGTTTTAACTACACAGCCATCAGCGGCTATGTTACCTGATAAGACGGCTAGGCCACCTTCTGTAGAGAACGCATTGTCAATGCTTCGGATACAGCCATTTTCTCGATCGTCATCTAAAGTGTCCCATCGGCAATCTTGACTAAAAGCTTTGGTGGTACGAATACCTGCAGGGCCAGCACGATAGAATTTTTTAACTTCTTCGTCTTCAGTCACTTTGATATCGTATTTAGCGATAACGTCTGCCAATGTGGTACCTAATACATTAGGTACATCAGTATTCAATAAACCAGCACGGGCTAACTCGCCTAAAATAGCGATAACGCCGCCAGCACGATGTACATCTTCCATATGGTATTTAGGCGTGGAAGGTGCAACTTTACATAGTTGTGGCACTACTCGTGATAACTTGTCCATATCTTCCATGGTATAGTCAACTTCTGCTTCTTGCGCCGTGGCTAATAAGTGCAATATGGTATTCGTTGAGCCACCCATCGCAATGTCTAAACACATCGCATTATGCAATGCTTCTTTACTGGCGATATTGCGTGGTAACGCTGACTCATCATTGTCTTGGTAATATCGCTTAGTTAAGTTAACAATTTCTTTACCAGCATCTAAGAATAACTGTTTTCGATCTGCATGTGTTGCTAACATCGAACCATTACCCGGCAACGCTAACCCCAAAGCTTCTGCTAAACAGTTCATTGAATTTGCGGTAAACATGCCTGAACAAGAGCCACATGTTGGACAAGCAGAACGTTCTACTTGATCACTTTGTTCATTCGAAACGGTTGGATCAGCGCCTTGGATCATGGCATCTACTAAATCAAGCTTGATAATTTGGTCAGAAAGCTTGGTTTTTCCTGCTTCCATTGGTCCGCCAGAAACGAAAATTACTGGAATATTTAAACGCATTGCTGCCATTAACATGCCCGGAGTAATTTTGTCGCAGTTTGAGATACAGACCATGGCATCAGCACAATGTGCATTGACCATATATTCAACAGAGTCAGCAATAAGATCACGAGAAGGCAAGCTATATAACATACCACTGTGCCCCATCGCGATACCATCGTCGACGGCTATGGTATTGAATTCTTTGGCAACACCACCTGCTTCTTCAATGGCGCCAGCGACTAATTGTCCCATGTCTTTTAAATGGACATGGCCTGGCACAAACTGAGTGAATGAATTAACCACGGCAACAATAGGTTTACCAAAATCATTATCTGTCATTCCTGTTGCACGCCATAATGCGCGAGCGCCCGCCATATTGCGGCCTTGAGTTGAAGTGGCTGATCTTAATTTAGGCATAATGTAATTCCATGAAGATAATAAATTTACTTGTGAAAACGAACTAAATCGCGAGTTTTAACAAGCAAACTTAGGGGGAATATTTACCCCCTAGATTGCTATCAAATTGTTATTTTACTGGCGCTAACCAAGCATCATCAATTGGTGTTGTGCCATCAAAAATACCGAAAAATGCCGCTTGAATAGCTTGGGTTATCGGGCCTCTTGTGCCGCTGCCAACAGGTAAACCGTCAACAGATTTAACCGGTACAACCTCTGTTGCAGTACCTGTCATGAAAAACTCATCAGCTAAATAAAGTGACTCTCGTGAAACAGGTTCTTCGCGCACTTCATAGCCTAATTTACGAGCAAGTTGAATAACGGTATCTCGCGTTAAGCCAGGTAAAATAGATGCGGTACTAAATGGAGTGTAAATAACGCCATTACGCACTAAAAATAAGTTTTGTCCTGCACCTTCGCTCACCATGTTGTTTACATCAAGGGCAATTCCTTCTGTATAACCGTGACGGCCTGCTTCCATTGAAATAAGCTGAGAAGACAGGTAGTTACCACCAGCTTTTGCAGCAGTTGGCATAGTATTTGGTGCTAAGCGATTCCAGCTTGATACCCCAACTTCAACACCATCTTCAATGGCATCTGCGCCTAAATAGGCTTCCCATGCAAATGCTGCAACCATCAAATCTGCTTTTGCATCAACAGGTGGACGTAAGCCCATACCAACATCACCTAAGAACGCCAATGGGCGTAAATATGCAGAATCTAAGTTATTTTTAGCAACGGCATCTTTACACGCCTGCATAACTTCTTCACGAGTAAAAGGAATATTCATGCGATACACTTTTGCAGAATCAAAAAGTCTATCGATATGTTCTTCTAATCGAAATATACATGTGCCTTTGTGTGTTTGATAGGCACGAATACCTTCAAATACAGATGAACCGTAATGTAAAGCGTGACTCATCACATGTACGGTTGCGTCTTTCCATGGGATAAGACCACCATTAAACCAGATGAGTTCTGCACTAACTTTTGCCATTTTCTTTTCCTAATTTTGATCATGTTCAGCGAATATACCGCTGATTATTTGTATTGGGTGCTTAGTAAGTAATCTTGCACGCTGCTTTGGCGCGAGCTTCTATTGTCTACTTTGACACCCTTGATGTCGATCAGTTTATTGATTTGGTCGACCAATAATTCAATAGGACGTTCACTACTAACTTGTAGTTCTATGGTGCCGATTTGTGTGCCAGTATTGACAACCGCGCTCATGCCATTAATTAAAAAGCCGCGATAACGCGTCACTTGTAAAATGCGTTCTAATACCACTTGTTTATCGTCAACTGTGATGAGTAATTGATAATGGTTCATCTTAGCTGCTCTCCATCATTTTATCGTTTGCTGTTTCTGGCGGTACAAGCGGCCAAACATTTTCTTGCGCATCTATTTTCACTTGTAGAAGGTATGGGCCATCATGGTCTAACATTTCATCAACGGCTTCACTAACTTGATCTTTTTCGGTGATCATTTTTGATTGGATATCAAAAGCGTTTGCTAGCATTAAGAAATCTGGATTATCAGATAGATCGGTTTCGCTCAGTCGACCATCAAAAAATAGGTCTTGCCATTGTCTTACCATGCCTAGCTTAGCGTTATCAATCAGAACGATTTTTACCGGTAGCTGAAAACGTTTTATCGTCGATAGTTCTTGTACATTCATCATGAATGAACCGTCACCTGTAACTGCGATAATCGTATCGTGTGGTCTACTCACCTGCGCACCGATTGCTGCTGGCAAACCAAAGCCCATGGTTCCCATGCCACCACTGGTTAAGAAGTTACAAGGTTCATTAAACGACATGTGCTGCGCAGCCCACATTTGGTGTTGACCAACATCGGTGGTTACACAGGCATTTTCAGACATTTTCTCACTGATTTCATTCAATACTGCTGGCGCATAAATACCTTTGCCGGGGTGATCATATTGCCAGGCAAAATCTTTCTTCATCGTTACGATTTTATCTTGCCAATCAGTAATATTCAAAGGCATAGAAAGCAAAGGTACGTTGACTTTTAAATCGCCAAGGATAGCGGCATCAGCGGCTCTTCGTTTATTAATTTCAGCTGTATCAATGTCAAAATGAATAACTTTCGCGTTAGGAGCAAATTCATTTAATTTTCCAGTGACTCGATCATCAAAACGCGCACCAACGGCCACTAATAAATCACATTCTTGTACAGCTAAATTTGCTGCTTTAGTGCCATGCATACCTAACATACCTAAGTAATATGGGTTGTCGTCATTAATGGCACCTAGCCCTTTAAGAGTCGACACGCAAGGTAATCCTGTTTCGTTTGCAAATTGACGAACTTCATCTAACGCGTTTGCCATACCTACACCGCCGCCAACATAAAGGATAGGTTTTTTAGCTTGCGATAACACCTCAAGTGCTTTGGAAACGTCAGCAGGGGGAAGCTTCACCTTATTGGTGATTTTATCGTAATGAATGCCTAATTTTTCCACTGCAGCTAGTTGAACATCTTTTGGAATATCAACTAATACCGGCCCCTGACGTCCCTCAAGTGCAATGGTGAATGCTTTATGAAGAACTTTTTCTAGTTCATCAACACTACGTACTTGAAATGAGTGTTTAGTACATGCCAAAGATAGGCCAAATACATCAATTTCTTGGAAAGCGTCAGAACCCATTGCTGCGGTAGCAACTTGTCCAGTGATAGCAACAATAGGAATGGAATCAGCTAACGCATCAGCAAGCCCGGTGATTAAGTTGGTTGCACCAGGACCTGATGTTGCTAAGCATACACCTATTTTACCGGTGGCTCTAGCATAGCCAATAGCTGAAAAGGCTGCACCTTGTTCGTGTCGCACGAGAAAATGTTGAACATCACTATCATACAAAGCATCGTATATTGGCATAATAGCACCGCCTGGATATCCAAATACGTGTTGTACGCCATGTTGTTGCAGCACATCAAATAATAAAGATCCACCGGTGTGTTGATTGTCAGTTGCCATGATTGTTTTATACTTTTGAGAGTGGTTAACCCTACTAAGTAGACTCCTTTTGTCTTGTTACCTTAACGTTCACGTTAATTGGCTGCCCTATACGAAAAACCCCCCGGTCCATTAGGAGCGGGGGGTTTGTAGTTAATTTCTGAGTTTACTTTAGCTCAACAAACGGCCCCGCGATGATTTAATAATCACCACGACGAGAATGTTAATAATGACTGAGCTATAGTTTTGCATGTTTATTCGATTACTCTGAAAAAATATTAAATTTTGCGCTTAATTCGCTGTCTTTTTAAATTAGTATCATAGCTCTAATTCAATGTGCAAGTTTTTTTCTTAGAGTTTTTCATAGCAAATATTTACCTTTGGTTATAACTAACCTGATCTCGAGATAACAACTTACTTTCTAGCAGTTGTTTTTCCTTATTACTGCGTTACATTTATTTGCAATAGACAGGTCATTGACGCACAAATTTGCCTTGTACTAAGAAAAAACTCCGTGCTAGAACAGTGTGACAAATAAAAACTTACCGTCTCAGTTGATTAGCTAGAGCTCAGGTTAACCAGCTGCGATTAGCGTTATTAAAAAAGCGGGTCTACACTTGCTTGCAAGGAAGAAAAGCAGTGTAAATGGATTTATTATGTCTTTAGCGTGTGTCTATAGTCGCGCCCGTATAGGTTTATCGTCACCGTTGGTTACTGTAGAAGTACATTTAGCCAATGGGTTACCAGCCTTCAACATCGTTGGCTTGCCAGAAACCAGTGTGCGCGAATCAAAAGATCGAGTGCGTAGCGCAATGTTAAATTGTGGTTATGAATTTCCGGCAAAACGTATCACCATCAATTTAGCGCCTGCCGATTTACCCAAGGAGGGTGGTCGGTTTGATTTGCCGATTGCAGTAGGTATTCTTGTGGCGTCTGAACAGCTACCTGGTGATGAGATTGCACAATATGAATTTGCCGGTGAACTTGCCCTTTCTGGAGAGTTACGACAAATTGTTGGTGAAATACCGATGGCAATGGCCAGCGCACATGCTAACCGAACATTGATCGTGCCTTCTTCAAATGCTGAACAAGCGAGCTGGGTTGAATCAGCCACTGTTTTGCCACTAACACACCTTGCAGAATTATATCCACATCTTATGAAACAGCAGCACTTACCTGTCGCAGAGCCTAAAAGACAATCAGAGCATAACATCATTATCGAAGACGATATCAGCGATGTGGTTGGGCAACCCCTTGCTAAAAGAGCATTAGAAATAGCTGCTAGTGGCGCTCATAATTTGTTATTTATTGGCCCGCCAGGGACAGGGAAAACCATGTTAGCAAGTCGGTTATCTGGGATTTTGCCCACGATGACTGAGCAAGAAGGTATTGATGTTGCGGCGATAAAGTCGATTAGCCATCAGGCGGTAGATTCAACAGCTTGGTTAACAAGGCCATTTCGTTCTCCGCATCATACGGCCTCTTCCGCAGCGTTGATCGGTGGTGGTAGTATTCCACAACCAGGTGAAGTGACGCTAGCGCATCATGGTGTACTTTTTCTTGATGAGTTACCTGAATTTGATCGAAAAGTGTTAGATGTATTACGTGAACCGATGGAGTCTGGTGAGGTGACGATTTCGCGTGCGTTACAAAAGCAAACATACCCTGCGCAGTTTCAATTAGTGGCAGCGATGAACCCTTCACCTACAGGTTTTTATAATGATAACCGCAGCACGCCAGAACAAGTATTGCGATATTTAAGTAAGTTATCAGGGCCATTTCTTGACCGTATTGATATTCAAATTGAAGTTGCCCGCTTACCCAAAGGTATGTGGTCAGATAACGTGCCAGAGGTAGAAACTAGTGCGCAAGTGCGACATAGGGTGCAACAATGTAGAGCCTTACAGCTTGCTAGGCAGGGTAAAGCGAATGCGTATTTGTCGAGTACAGAGTTAAGAAAGTTCTGCGCGTTAACGCCAGATGATAACGAATTCTTAGCGTTAGCGGTTGAAAAACTAGGCTTATCAACGCGTGCACATCATAAAATTCTTAAAATAGCGCGTACGCTGGCAGATATGGAAAAAAGCCAACAGATAGCTCATAAACATTTAATTGAAGCAATGTCGTATCGCGCGATGGATCGATTATTAAAACATTTAACTACCGCGGTTGCTTAGACTTATTCAATTGATTGTAAAAAAGCGGTAATTAAACTATTGGCTTTGTGTTGATTTAAACAGCATACGCCGAGCTCAAAAGGGGGGATATCGCCAATATTCTCTAAGTTTTTCACGCGGTCTTTTACCGGGCTATTATCAACGACCACTTGTGGAACCATACCAACGCCACAACCAAGCGCAACCATACTCACAAGTGCCTCATGACCCGAAACCGTAGCATAGATGTTCGGCTTTCCTTGTTGCCGGCGACGAAACCAATAGTCGAATCGTTTTCGTGCGATGCCGTGTTCAGGCAAAATCATCGGGATATTTCCCCACTCAATTACGGGCATATTGACTTGCTGTTGTACATGGCAAACTTTACTTGGCGCGATCACAGTTAAGGGAACTTGCGCGAGCGGATGAAAATAAAACTGACGTGATAATGACTCGGGCTTTACCGCAATGGCTAAATCAACAGATTGAGAACTGAGCTGTTCAAAGGCATCGGCTGCATCGCCAGTTACGAGCATAATCTCTACTAAGGGGTGTTGTTGACGAAATTGATCGAGCAATGGCGGTAAGTGGCTGTATGCTGCGGTAACCGAACAAAAAATATTAAGTTTTCCCTGTAACTGGGTTTGTTCTTGTCGCAGTGAAAGCTGTAATACATGCCAGTTATCAAGTTGCTGTTGTGCATATTGCTGAAACTGCTGACCCGCCTGTGTGAGTACCACCGTTCTATTGTCACGATGCAATAAGTTGCAACCCACTTCAGTTTCAATGCGCTGAATGGCACGGCTCAAGGTCGAGGTACTTACGTGGTTTGCTTCTGCCGTTTTGCCAAAATGTAAATTATTGGCGAGGTCAACGAACATTTTTAATGATTTTTGATCCATGGTAGTGACTTAATGTTGCGTATTTTGCAATGCAGTGATGCGAATATATCATTTTAAGCAATGTTCGTCTTGCAGTATTATGCTCATAGGTCAGAAAATCTGACATCCTGTTTTAGTTAGTTCAGCATTGAGGCTGGCAAGGAAATATTATGAGTAATTATTTTAATACCCTAAGTTTACGTGAAAAATTGGCTCAATTGGGCAAATGTCGTTTTATGAAGCGTGAAGAGTTCAGCGATGGCTGTAACTTTATTAAAGATTGGAACATCGTTATTGTAGGGTGTGGTGCACAAGGCTTAAATCAAGGCCTTAATATGCGCGATTCTGGCTTGAATATTTCTTATGCATTACGTGAATCAGCGATTGCCGAAAAACGTCAGTCGTGGGCTTGGGCAACTGAAAATGGTTTTACCGTTGGTACATACGAAGAACTGATTCCGCAAGCAGACTTAGTATTAAATTTAACACCAGATAAACAACATACGTCTGCTGTTTCGGCGGTAATGCCATTTATGAAACAAGGATCGACGTTAGCATATTCACATGGCTTTAATATTGTTGAAGAAGGCATGCAAATTCGTGCTGATATTACTGTGGTAATGGTAGCCCCGAAATGTCCAGGTACGGAAGTACGTGAAGAATACAAACGCGGTTTTGGTGTGCCTACACTCATTGCTGTTCACCCTGAAAATGATCCACAAGGTAATGGTTTAGCCATTGCAAAAGCCTATGCTTCAGCAACCGGTGGTGATCGTGCAGGTGTACTTGAATCATCATTTATTGCAGAAGTTAAGTCTGATTTAATGGGTGAGCAAACCATTTTATGTGGCATGTTACAAACGGCTGCGGTACTGGGTCATGAACAGCTTGTAGCACAAGGTGTAGACGCGGCGTACGCACGTAAATTATTGCAATATGGCATTGAAACGGTTACCGAAGGGTTAAAACATGGTGGCATTACTAACATGATGGACCGCTTGTCAAACCCTGCTAAAATTCGTGCTTTTGATATGGCTGAAGAATTGAAAGACGTATTACGTCCATTATTTGAAAAGCACATGGATGATATTATCGAAGGTGTATTTTCAGCAACGATGATGGAAGACTGGGCAAATGACGATGCAAACTTATTAAAATGGCGTGAACAAACTGCTGAATCTTCTTTTGAGCAAGCCCCTGATTGCGAAACAGCGATCAGCGAACAAGAATATTACGATAAAGGTATTTTTGTTGTAGCAATGGTTAAAGCTGGCGTTGAATTAGCGTTTGAATCAATGGTAGCTGCGGGTATTATCGAAGAGTCAGCCTACTACGAATCGTTACATGAAACACCATTAATCGCCAACTGTATTGCTCGAAATAAGCTATATGAAATGAATGTGGTTATTTCTGATACAGCTGAGTATGGTAATTACTTATTTACCCATGCTGCACAACCCATGTTAAAAGATTTTGTTAGTAAGCTTTCATTAGAAGATTTAGGTGAAGGTTTATCAAATACATCTAACGGTGTAGATAATGTTCGTTTAATTGAAGTAAACGATGCTATTCGTAACCACAGTGTTGAAATTGTTGGTCAAGAACTGCGTGGTTATATGACTGATATGAAACGTATTGTGGAATCTAACCTTTAATATTAGAAATTCACCCTAGACCTTGCTTATCTGAGTAAGGTCAAAAACCGATATTGGTACTCTGGAGCTAATATCGGTTTTTTATTACCTGATATCCTTTGATTGATAATATTACTGTGTATCAATAAGGCATTACGTATTTGTATTACCCTTATGAGCTGTTTAATCAAAGGAGTATTCCTTTCGGATTATTCTCTAATTTGACCGTCACCAACAACAATAAATTTTTCTGTGGTTAGGGCGGTTAACCCCATCGGGCCATACGCGTGTAATTTACTGGTTGAAATGCCAATTTCAGAGCCTAAGCCCAATTGACCGCCATCAGAGAAACGAGATGAAGCATTCGACATGACTACTGATGAGTTTATTTGACGAATAAATGTTTGGCATCGGCTAACATCTTGGCTGACGATGACTTCAGTATGATCAGAAGTAAACTGATTAATGTGTTCAACTGCCTGATCATATGAAGATACTATTTTAATCGCGATTTCATGGGCGAGGTATTCTGTATGGTAGTCTTCATCAGTAGCGCGGCTTGCACCTGTGAAATAGGGCTGGCTGAGTTCACAAGCATGCACTTTGACCTGCTTGTCTGCTAACGCATTGGCTGCTATCGGTAAAAAAGTGTCAGCAATGTCTTTATGGATAAGCATGGTTTCAAAGGCGTTACAGGCACTAGGTTTCTGTGTTTTACCGTTGATTAGAATATTGATGGCCTTGTTAGTATCAGCAAATTTGTCGATATATAAATGGCAAACGCCTTTGAAGTGCTGAATCACGGGAATTTGGCTGTTTTCTGTGACATAACGAATAAGGCCTTCTCCACCGCGAGGGATGACAAGATCGATCGTTTCTCGTTGTGTTAATAGCTGTTCAATGACTGCGCGACTGGTATCGGGGATAATCGAGATAATATTGCGATCAATTTTGCAGTCATCAAGTACTCGATGTAAACAATGCGCTAATGCTAAATTGCTATGTATTGCTTCTGAACCACCACGCAGTATTACGGCATTTCCTGATTTTATACATAAAGCAGCAGCTTCAGCCGTTACGTTGGGTCTCGCTTCATAAATCATTGCGATAACGCCAAGCGGTATGCGCATTTTCCCCACTTGTATGCCATTAGGTCTTAATGATAAATCAGCCACATGACCAACAGGGTCAGCTAACGTGGTTATTTCTCTAATCGCATTCGCGATATCCTTGATTCTTTCAGATGTTAATAACAGTCTATCTAACATCGCTTCAGTCAAACCGCGCTGACGACCTGCCTCAATATCTTTAGTATTTTCGGCAAGAATGCGTGTGGTATCTTGCTCAATGGCATCGGCCATTTTTGATAACAGTTCATCTTTAGCTGTTGTGGTTAATTGCGCAACTTGTCTAGCTGCTATACTTACCTGACGTGCATTGTCGGCAATATTAAATGTAGTTGTCATTATGTATAAACTCCTAGCTACAGAATTACCATATCGTCACGATGCACGATAACTTTACTTGGGCGGTAGCCTAAAATATCGAAAATATCTTCACTTTGAACGCCTTTAATTTTTTGCAGTTCAGGCTGGCTATATTGGCAAATGCCTTTCGCAATTACACGCTTATCTTTGTGGTCAACCAGGTCAATAGAATCACCGGCTATAAAGCTTCCTTTACAATCAAGGATGCCAGAAGAGAGTAAAGAAGCACCATTACGACTTAATGCGTTAACGGCACCTTTATCAAGGAAAATTTCACCCTTACTTTTGAGGGTATGTTTTAGCCAGTGTTTACGAGCTGGACCGATAGTGTTTTCTTGAGCCAAAAATACTGTGCCAGGGTTCTCACCTTTAAGCAGCTGTTCAAATACTTCACTTTTACTCCCATTAACAATATAGGTAGTGATGCCATATTCAATTGCCTTTTCGGCAGCTTGAATTTTAGTTTTCATCCCCCCTGTCGCAATCGGGTTATGAGTACAACCCGCCATGGCATATATTTGTTCAGTAATTTCCGCTATTTCTGGAATTAAGGCTGCATCCGGATTGTATCTAGGGTCACTATCAAAAACACCATCAACGTCACTTAATATAAACAAACAATCTGCTTCACTGACTAAAGCGACTTGCGCGGCTAAATTGTCATTGTCGCCGACTTTTATTTCATCTGAAGCAACGGTATCGTTCTCATTTACTATTGGTAGTACATGATTTGCTAAGAGAATACGTAAGGTATTTTTGATATTGATATAGCGCTGACGATCTTTCAAATCACCATGTGTGATCAGTAATTGACCGCATGCTTGATCGAAAAAACGTTGCCAGTTTGCCATCATTTTCATTTGTCCGACGGCACCCATCGCTTGTTTTGTTTGAATGGAAGGCATGGGAGAGCTGTGATGAATCGATTGCCTACCTGCAGCAACACTGCCTGATGACACTAAAATAACTTCTTTACCCGCTTGTTGACATGCGGTAATAAACTGAGCAATAGACAGTAAATACTTACTACTACAACCGTTTGACTCGGGCGATACTAGTGCACTTCCGACTTTGATGACAGCCCTATGAAAATTCATTGTTTTTCCTCAATTATCCAGTCATTGAGCATCCTCGATCCTAAGGAAACTTGCAATAATAAAATGTGTTTTTTATTAGACTAGATCGTTATTTTTACATGCTTTAAGCAATAACGAGCGTTAAAGTGTCATTATAGTGATAAACACTCGTTAACTTTATGATTTTGCCGGTGAGATAAATTTAAAATGATAGAAAAATAACCAATTCGTTTTTTTAATAATTAGTAGCTGAAAGCAAGTGAAATTCCCTTTATCATAGTGTTATGCGAAATTACTTTTTTATTGTTTCATGTTGAGTTTTTTACCTGCACCAATTATCGGTTTAGTTTCATTTTTACTGTATACCATTAATACATTGTTTTGGTTAATACCCATTATCATTTTTTCTTTATTAAAGGCGTTAGTACCTGTTGCTGGGTGGCAAAAGTTATTTAGTTACTTACTTGATCGAATGGCGAGTAATTGGGTTGCGATTAACACGGTTAATCAAAAACTGTTTACTAAAACAAACATTATTGTATCAGGGCTTGAAAAGTTAGAGTTAAAGCAATGGTACTTAGTCGTTGCGAATCATCAGAGCTGGGTAGATATTTTGGTATTACAGCGTGTGCTGCATGGTAAAGCCCCTTTTTTGAAGTTTTTTCTTAAGAAAGAGCTGCTTTATGTGCCATTTCTAGGTATAGCATGGTGGGCGTTGGACTTCCCATTTATGAAACGTTATAGCCAAAGTTTTGTTAAGAAAAACCCGCATTTAAAAGGCAAAGATTTAGAAACAACGCGTAAGGCTTGTGACAAATTTAAACATAAACCAGTGAGTGTGATGAGCTTTATTGAAGGCACAAGGTTTACCCCCGAAAAACAGCAAAAACAACGTTCCCCGTTCCAACATCTGCTAAAACCTAAAGCTGGTGGTATAGGGTTTGTGATGTCGGCAATGGGTGAGCAACTTAATAAAGTCCTTGATGTGACAATTTATTACCCAGAGAAAACGCCAACCTTTTTTGACTTTCTCTGCGGTCGTGTGCATACCATAGAAGTGCTAATTGAACTTAGAGACATCGACCAAGAATTAGTGGGTGATTACATGAATGATCGTAATTACAAAATCTACTTTCAAAAGTGGGTGAATACTTTATGGGAACATAAAGATGAGCAATTAGCGCAATTAAATAAGAAATACCATTAGGACTGATTATGCAGGATTATTTTTCGACATGGTTATTGGAAAACGGCGTTCCTGAATATTATTTATCATCAATGACCATGATGCTAGGGACGATATTTATGCTGGTTGTTGCCGGTATTGTTTATTACTTGGCGAAATTTCAACTATTGGTTGTTGTGGAAAAAATGGTACTGCATTCTAAAAATAAATGGGATGACTTACTATTTGAACATCAAGTATTCAGCCGTACATTGGCTATTATTCCGTTAGTTACCGCATGGTTTCTAGTGCCACATTTATTTGTTGAAGAAAACCTTTATCGACATTTTTTATTAGTCTTTTTTCATATCGCGATCACCTATCAAGTGGCGCGTGCGATCAGTGCGTTGTTAAACGTATTAAGAAGCGGCTATCGCCAAGTGGCGAAAGAACGTTATATTCCGTTAAATTCTGCGCTTCAGGTGATCAAATTACTTGTTTATTTGGTCGCAAGTATTTTGTCTATAGCTTTTGTGTTAAACAAATCACCTTTATATTTATTAAGTGGTTTAGGTGCCTTAACCGCAGTGCTGTTATTAGTGTTCCAAGATACAATCAAAGGTTTGGTGGCAAGTATTCAAATATCAGCGAATAGAATGCTTGCACCAGGAGACTGGATTGAAATACCACAATATGGGGCTGATGGTGACGTATTAGAAATTGGCTTAAACACGGTAAAAGTTGAAAACTTTGATCGTACTATCACAACCGTGCCAACTTATGCATTGATTAGCGGATCATTTAAAAACTGGCGTGGTATGTATGTTTCAGGTGGCAGACGTATAAAACGTGCGATTACCTTAGACTTGGCTAGCGTACGCTTTTATAAACCTGATGAAATTAAAAAATTACAAACGGTTAGGCTTATCCAAGATTATTTACAAGAAAAGTTGCAAGAGATAAACAGCTATCATCAAGAGCGTGGCATTGCGCCAGAAGATATTGTTAATCAACGACAATTAACAACCGTGGGGACCTATCGTGCTTATATTGGTCGATATTTAAAGCAACACGATCAAGTACACCCTGACATGACATGCATGGTACGCCAATTACCTGCAACTGCTTCAGGATTGCCTTTAGAGTTATATTTCTTTTGTAAAGACAAAGAATGGGTGAATTACGAAGCCATACAAGCCGATATTTTTGATCATTTATATGCAATGGCTCCGATTTTTAATGTGCGTATTTTCCAAAACCCTACAGGGGAAGATTGGCGTCAACGTCCCTAACGTTGACGTATCACGCCTTCTTGTATCGTACTGGCAACTAAATCGCCGGCCTGATTATAAATTTGGCCACGCACTAAACCACGTCCGCCAACTGATGTAGGGCTTTCCATAACATACAATAACCAATCATCAAACCTAAATGGGCGATGGAACCACATAGCGTGATCAATACTGGCAATTTGAAAGTTAGGTTGCCAGTGTGTGGTACCGTGTGAAAAAAGTGCGGTTGGCAGAAAATGAAAGTCTGATGTATACGCTAACATGTATTTATGAATGCGCGGGTCATCAGGCAAGTTACCGTTAGCTTTAATCCACATGTGGCAAATAGGCTCTGCTTTTTCTGGCTTTATCCAGTTATATTGCTCTACTGGCCTCAACTCAATTGGCTTTTCAGATAAAAATTTTACCCGAATATTGTCAGGGATATATTCTTGGTGCTCGAAAATAAAATCACTAAATGAAGGAATACCTTCAGGACCGGCCACTGTAGGCATTGTGGGTTGATGATCAAAACCGACTTCTTCAGATTGAAACGAGGCAGTCATATAATAAATGGCTTTACCATTTTGTATCGCCTTAACACGACGAGTGTTAAAGCTATTGCCGTCTCTAATATTTTCAACCTCGTACACAACAGGTTTTTGAGCGTCACCAGGCCTTAAAAAATAAGAGTGTAAAGAATGAATATGACGTGATGATTCTACGGTTTCTTGCGCTGCAGATAATGCTTGTCCCATCACTTGTCCACCAAAAAGAGCTTTAAAGCCTAAGTCTTGGCTTTGACCACGAAACAGCCCTTGTTCTATCGGTTCTAGAGTTAACAAATTTAATAAGTCGTTTAATACTTGGCTCATGATTTCTATGACTTGATTGCTTGGTTTATGGCGTAAGTATAAGAAAGTGAAGTTAACTTTGAAAGCTGTCGTATAAGAGAATCATTAGGTTGTTATTTTTTAATCGAGTTTTGTTGAAATTTCATCCTGATTAAGCTATCGTCGCAGTCTTAGACATCGTGTCATTTTCATATTATGGGGTTTTTGTGGAAGCTGTAATGGACAGAGAGTTATTGTTAGAACGTAGACATTATCAACCAGAACATTCAATGTTGTGGGATAAACTGTCGCTTGCGCAAAAATTTGCGGCGAGTAGTTTAACGCAGTTTGGCTACGATTTATCATTTATTCGAGCAAGTAATGCTGGTAGTTTAGCGGTGCTCATGTGTGATGGTAATGTTGCTACCATTTCAGACGAAGGTGAAATAGATACCTCTCCTGCAATTACTATCCGACCTTAATCACGACTACTGTGATGAATGAAAGCTGCTGAACGTGGCTTTTTTTATGTCTATCCGTGTTGAAAGCTATAAAAAAGCCTGATGTTTCCATCAGGCTTTAATAACAACTATTTACTTATAATTCATGTTGTATTACTTGATAACCAAGTGCTTCTAGTTGAGGTGTTAATGTGGCAGAATCTCCGACCACAACCATCAACATGTCTTGCAATTGTAAATGCTTTTTAGCAAGTGCATTGATTTCATCAGCAGTAATATTTTCAACAATGTTAACGCGTTCTTGTACAAAATCTGGTGTTAAATCATGCTCCAAAATTTGTGCTAAGAAGCCCAATTTTGCTCTTGGCGTTTCATATTTTAGTGCATCTTTTTGGTTGATCGCATTACGCATAAAAGTTAATTCTTCACGAGTAATACCACTGGTAGCATAGCGCTCTATTTCTTTAACAAATTCAACAATAGATTTGTCTGTTGCATCAGCTCTGACTTCTGCACTTGCGGTGAAAAAGCCGGCTAATTTATTGGCACTAAAATAAGAACGTGCACCATAAGTGTAGCCTTTATCTTCACGTAAGTTTAGATTAATACGACTATTAAATGCGCCACCTAAAGGGAAGTTCATTAAATAAGACTTGTAGTATTCGCCGGTAATGTCTTCTGTAATTGAACGTTTACCAATGCGAATAGCAGACTGTGCTGCTTGGTCTTTATTCACTAAGTAGATCACACCAAGTTTGGTTTCGGGCTCTGGCAGCGTCAAATTTAATGACTCACCTTCACCTTGCCATTGAGTTAACACTGACAATGACTTACTCATCTGTACTTGGTTAAGATCAGTAACAACAATTAATTCACTTTGTTTCGGTTTTACGTGTGTTTGGTAAAATGCTTTCACATCGTTCAACGTAATGTTCGATAAGGTATCTTCTGTTCCGCCAATAGGCATCGCTGCAATGTTATCGGCATGCAGTAATTGACGATAAGCGCTTGATGCTAAATAGCCCGCATCTTTCTTACTATTGATGACACCTTGAATTGAATTACTTTTATTGCGTTTAAATTCACTGCTAATAAATGCCGGCGCAGTTAGTTTTTCATTCACCAATTTCAGAGTGGCATCAATATTTTTGGTTAATGCATTAATATGCACATTAATGTGTTGGTTACTCGGTGTGATATACACTGAAGCACCTAATTTTTCTAACGCGTTACTCATGTCTTCTGCGCTACGTTTAGTGGTCGATTCATTCAACATACTTGTAAGTAATGAAACAACACCTGCTTTATCTTTATCACTGTAGTAATGACCAGCAGGTATTTTTAATAAGATTGACGTAGTGGGGGTTTCTAAGCTTTGTGTACCCAATACTTTAATGCCGTTAGCTAATGTTGTGCGCCACATGTCAGGTACATTCACGGCTTTATTTGCACCCGCATTAGGGATCATACTACGGTCGAAGTTATCCGTTGCTTTACGAATTGCTAAGTCATCAGCAGAGGTAGCATCTGATGGCTTAATATCGCGAGCAGCTGGTGTAAAGTTATCATTTGCGGCAATGAGGTCTTTCTTACCTTTTGGCACTACGCTCATGATCACGGCATGTTGATCTTTAATATAGGTATGAAATACCCGCATAACATCTTCTTTAGTAACGTTTGCATAACGAGAAATGTCTTGTTCAATATGATTAGGGTTTCCAGTAAAGGTTTCGTTTGCGGCAAGTTGACTAACCTTCCCTGCAACACTTTGTAAGCCGAAAATATAGTTAGCTTCCATATCGGCTTTTACTTTGATTAAGTCATCTTCTTGTACACCGCGCGCTTCAAATTCTGTTAAAGAATCTCGGATAATTTTTTCTAAATCAGCTAAGTTCTTACCTGATGCAGGATGAGGTAATGCCAGTAAATTGAATGTACACGCTAACTCTGCACACGGATGATTTACAGTCGCTTGAACAGCAATTTGATTTTTAACTAAGTTCTTATAAAGTAGAGATGTTTTACCGCCGCCAAGAATACTTGAAAGCACATCTAACGGGGCTTCATCTTCATGACGCACTGACACTGTAGGGTAAGACATATAAATCAATGGTAAATGTACATTATCTTCCATTGAAATATAGCGATCTTCATTAAGCGTTACTTTTTGTTTTTCAGGTGGTAATACTTCTGGACCGCTTGGAATGCTACCAAAATATTTTTTGATCAACGTTAGTGTTTGCGCAGGATCTATGTCACCACCAATAGATAAAGTGGCATTATTAGGACCATACCAACGTAAAAAGAAGGCTTTTAAATCATTAACATTTACACGATTCAAATCTTCTAAATAGCCAATCACAGGCCATGAATATGGATGTCCTGCTGGATACAATGCTTGTGAAACTCGTTCATATAAGCGTCCATATGGTCGGTTATCCACTCGTTGACCGCGTTCATTTTTTACAGTTTCACGCTGAACTTCAAACTTTTCTTGTGTAACAGCATCCACTAAAAAACCCATACGATCAGCTTCTAACCACAACATTTTTTCTAATTGACTCGCTGGAACCGTCTGAAAATAGTTAGTGCGGTCTGTGTTTGTGGTGCCGTTCATCGTACCACCGGCTTCAGTGACTAATTTGAAATGTTGCTCATCAGCAACGTTTTCAGAGCCTTGGAACATCATATGTTCGAAAAAGTGTGCAAAGCCTGATTTACCAATTTCTTCACGACCTGAGCCAACATGATAAGTCACATCTACATGTACTAATGGATCAGAAGTATCTTGATGAAGAATAACGGTTAAACCGTTATCGAGTTCATATTTTTGATAAGGAATAACCGTTTTTCCTGGTTTCCCTGCTACTTGTTCAACAAAGTTAACACCGTCGATATTGGTGATTGCTTTGTCACTGTCTGGGCTACTTGTTTGCTGGCAGGCGGTAAGTGCTAGCATTAATAGCGATATGGTCCATGTTTTCAAATGATATCTCCTGAATACTTATTGGATGTTAAATCCACTTTCTTTAATGTCTGTTTCGGTAATCTTACCGTATTTTGCTAATGCAGTTCTAATTTGTTCAGCTTTACCTATGACTACAAATTGTAAGTTTTCTTTAGGGAAATATGAATTAATTAGTTGTTGAGATTTTTCTATCGTTAAGGAATCAACTTGTTGCTCAAAGGTATTAATATAGCTTTCATCGAATCCATAGCCATACATATTAGCTAATAGGTCAGCTAATTGACTGGCCGTTTCAAATTTTGGTGGAAATTGACCTTTAACGTATGCTTTAGCAGAAGTTAGAGTGGCTGAGTCAATACCTTGTTGCCATAAGCGTTGATAGGTTTTTAACGCTAGGTCAATGGCTTCAATGGTTGTTTCTGTTTTCGTGAAAGTAGATATGGTGAACGTACCGTCATGACTATATGACGTAAAGCGACTTCTCGCACCATAAGTTAGGCCGGCGTTAACACGTAGTTCATCATTTAACCAAGAGGTAAATCGTCCGCCTAAAATAGTATTAATGACTGAAAGGCCGACGATATCTGGATTATTTCTGGCGATACCTTTACCACCAATTAAAAAAGTTGACTCACGAGCATCTCCTTTATTGACGAGTAAGACTTGTGGTGAACTAGCATGGGGGGTTTTCTTAATGTCTTGTTGTTGTAAAGCTGGGTTAGCACTAGACCATGATGAGAATAACTTTTTTATTTTCTCTTTCATTACGTTAGTTTCAAAGTCACCGACAACAATAATTGCAGCGTTGTTGGCTGTATACCACTTACTATGATGCTGTTGAATCAAGGGAAGGCTGATCGACTTAATACTTTCTTGATCACCACTAGTTACGGCACCATAACCGTTTTGACCAAAAATAAGACGGTTGAAGTATTGGTTGATGACAGATCGAGGGCTTTCTTTTCTTTGGGTTAACTGTAAAGCATGTCGACTTTTATGCTTGTTGAACTCTGTTTCGTCAAAACGAGGAAAAAGCACAGCATCACGTAAAATGTTCATGATGTTATCGGTGTCTTTTACCGCAAAAGATGCACCAATGGTTGAAAACTCTAAATTCGCCGTGCTATACAATTCTGCACCAACAAAATCTATTTGTTGATCTAATTGTGTTTTAGAAAGATGTTTTGTTCCTAATAACAGGTTTTGAGCGGTAAGATAGCTAAGCCCTGCGTTGTTAGCATCATCAATAGCGCCAACATTAACAACGATATTAACATCAATTAATGGCACTTCATGTTGTTCCATTAAAATGACCGTTAAACCATTTTGTAAGGTAACTTTTTCATAGCTAGGCAAGGTGTATCCTGCTGTTGCTATTTGGCTAATAAGGGTGAAACAAATGGCCAATAGGGCGTTATAAATCTTCATTACTTGAATCCTCCTGTGAAGATAATACGCCAACAGTACGATTGGCTTTACGTAAGTATTTTTTGGCAACACGTTGTACATCGTTTACGGTTACTTTTTCATAGTCTTGCGGTGCTGAAAATAACTTCTTGTAATCACCGAAGTACATTTGGAAGCTTCCAATCGTATTTGCCTTACCATTAATGGTCGACATTTCACGATAAAAATTTACCAGTTTTGTGTTTTTCACTTTTTGTAACTCTTTTGCTGTAATACCCTCACGCATGACGGAGTTTATTTCGGCAATCACAGACTTTTCCAGCGCCTCAGCACTAATGTCTTTGGCGGCAACGGCGTAAATATAAAAAAGGTTTGGATCGATTGATTGTGGCATATAGGTAAAAATAGAACTCGCAATTTGTTTGTCGTTAATTAACGATTTTTGTAATCTTGAACTATCCCCTATCGACAATACGTCACTTAAAATATCGAGTGCGTAATAATCTTCATGTTGGGTTTCTGGTACGTGAAAAGCCATTAAAATATTGGGGGTAGTGACTGAGGCTTTGTGTAAATAGGCACGTCTTTCCCCTTTTTGCTCCGGTTCTACCGTATGCACTTTTCTCGGAGGTTCTTGGGCAGGAATAGGTTCAAAATACTGTTTTGCAAGAGATTTCACTTTGGCGACTGTTACATCTCCGGCGATCACAACCACAGCATTATTTGGTGCATAATAGGTTTTATGGAAACGTTTTAAGTCTTCTAAACGCCAATTGTCGATATCTGATTGATGACCGATCACCGACCAACTATAAGGGTGAGCGCGGAATGCTGCATTTTTTACTTCTTCTGAAATTGCGCGAAAATTAGAGTTTTCTAACCCTGTACTACGTTCAGAAGTAACAACACCACGTTCACTTTCGACCATCTCTTTATCGATGGATAAATTTGCAATGCGATCAGCTTCTAGATCAAACATGGTTTCAAGAGATGAAGCAGGGAACCAATCGGTATAAACGGTTAAATTCTCAGTCGTATAAGCGTTATTACTACCACCCGCAGCTTCCATTGTTCGGTCAAACATTTTGGGGCCGTAATTCTTCGAGCCATTAAACATCATATGCTCAAAAAAGTGTGATAAACCGGTAATTCCTGGGTATTCATTTCGCGAACCGACCTTCCAGAATAAATACATGTTTGCATTAGGGATTGAATGATCTTCAAGTACTAAAAATTGCATGCCATTTTTTAACGTAAAGGTGTGAATGTCTTCAACATTGGTGGCAAATGATATTTTTGCCATCAGAAGAGCGCACACTAATGCAAAGGCTTTAACGAACCTCATATTTTTTCTCCGTTGAGTGTAGTGCGTGGTTGTTAACTATTTTATTTTAGTTTTTATTGAGTATTGGTGAGTATATACCAAAAGCAAAAATAGCTTCTTCCTTGTTGACAGCCAAGCTAACAGGGTGTTGTATCCACTCGATTAAGCGTGACTGCACTTTGTACAAGGGGTTTTTTACCAACACTCTGATAAGTACATAGAATTGTATAGCACAAAGTTAGAATATAACAAAATATTAACATGTGTTTCTGTGATTTAAGATATATTACGTTGAAAATATCGAATTATGCGGTAAATCACCGTTTTTATGCTGATCTTTTAATGCGAATAATCATCCATACTGCAGCGAGCAACAATAGACTAATCAATATCAGACTAAACCATAACCAGTGCATCACTGATTGTTGAGAGAGTAATTTGTTCGTCATGGTAGATTTTAGTGATTGATGTAGGTTTTCTCGTTCTTGGATAATGGCTTTAAAGTTTTTTTCTTGCTCGCTAAAGTCATGCTCTCTATCGTGTTTAGCTTTTATTAATACTGCTTCATACCTTTTTGTTAACCACTTATTTGCCGTTTCATGGTCATTAATGGTGGTATAGGCCTCTGTATAGGCAGTGTACACATCAAGCAATGTACTTTTCATACCTTCTTGCTTAGTTAATTGATGTGCCCGTTCAATCATGTCAATGCCATGTTGTATATCATTAAGGTGTATTGTAGCTAGGCCTTGATTGAGTAAACAAATAGCGACTAAATTGAGCTGATTGATTTGCTCGGCAATTTCAATACAGCGCTTTGCCCGTTCAATGGCGAGTTGATAATTTTGGTATCTTAAAAAGTAATCTGAAATATTGGCGTATACAGATGCTTGTATTTCAAGGTCATTTGCTTGTAATGCGTACTCTTGTGCTTTCAGGTAAGCAGTTAATTCTTCGTCTTTCTTACCTAAATAAGCTAACGCAATCGCCCTATTAATGTAGTTAGCTGCAACCAAACTAGTTGGTGCTTGAGGCATTAATGACAAAGTTGAGATAGCGTTATCTGACATTATTAATGCTTGTGCATATTCAAAACGATCTAAGTATAAGGTCACTTGATTAGTATAAATGGTAACAACCTTATCTAAGTTACCAACCTGCTGAAAGAAGTTGTGTGCCTTAATGTAGTCTTGTAGTGCTTCGCCACTTTTAGATAACTTGCTGTATGAAACGCCACGCGTTATTCGGGCACTTGCTTCAATAAATAGATAATTAATACTTGCGGCTAAATCTATTGCTTGGGTTGAATATTGTGCTGCCTGCAGGTACTTGCCTTGGCGCATATTATTTAATGCTAAGCGTTCGTAGTAAATACTAAGTATCCATTGCTCATCATGTCGATTGGCAAATAACTTGAGCGTTTTTATTAAAGCATTGGCTGATAAATAGTCATTACTTGCTTGTTTAATGGCGATTTTTGCCAATAGATGTGCTATTTGTAGTGGTAATTCTAATTGCTCAATTTCACTGGTATCAAGTGATTTGTATTGCTGTTGTGCTGTTGATAAATCGTTGCGGGCTTGCTGTGCAATATTGAGTAGTTGGGTGGCTAACGGGTTAGCACTGACTTGGGCAAAAGGGTCAAATGTATCAGGTGCCTCGTTTGATAATACATTGATGCTAGCTATAGTTAAATAAATGAAAATTATATATTTTAGTATTATCTTCACCCTATCACCCGGTTAGTTTCTACTGCGCATTTAATACCATCATACAATTGAAACCGCTTACATGGAAGTGATGCATGTAAGCGGTAGTTTTTCATCATTCATCATTAAGTAGCGACTTCTGCCATGTAATACGTTTAATTTGTGATGGGGCATTGTTATATTTTGCTGCGATTGCACTGTGATTGCTTTCCATTTTAATACCAGATGTTCTAAATGGAATAGTCATGCTTGAGACTTCACTGGAATCAAGCGTCATTTTATATAAGTTATTGCTATCTAAGCTGTATAACGCTTCCGCTGTAAGAGAAACTGAGCACCAACAATGCGCGATGGGAATGGCTATTTTGTGTTTTGTTTGGCCACTTAAATGATGTAAATGGTTGTCATTGATATAGTACAATTGGTGTTGCTGATTTTTGAGCAACATTCTACCGCCATTTTGTGTTAATTGATGTTGAGCATTAGTGGTTAAATTTGTTGACCAAATTTGTCTCATGCCATCATGTTCCATATCATAATAAATTTTTTGCTGATCTTCTTGCCATTGATAGCTGCCAATAGGACCGTGAATTGGCATTTCAACTTTCTTAATAGCGTTAGTTTTTACGTTAAATATTTCTAAGTGTTTGCCACGTAAATATAACAGCTGCTCTCGATCTGGCGATAACACTAATGAGCCTATTTTTTTTGGATTTTGCTGGGGAAATGCTGAAATTTGTTTAACTTGCTGTGCTTGTTTACGCCAAATTTGCAAATTACCGGTACGGCTAGAAATGAAATAACGCGATTTTTCGTTATCGAGATGTGTCGTTGCATAGTAATTCATTGAGTCAGATTTCACTAATGAGGTTACTTCTACCGTGTTTTGCTTGTTAAACAGTGCCGCAATATTAACTATCTCTAAATTTTGACCAGTTGCCATTGCAAGCAATATATTCGATGTATCTTCGACGGCTAAACCTACCACCCAGTTCTTTATATTTATTGGATATGAACTAACTTTATCTCCAGATAAGTTAAAAATGGTAAGATCTTGAATGATTTGTATCGCAATGTGTTGACTATCAGGAAACCAATCAAACACAAGCGGCGCACCCGCATGCGGTATTTGATAAAGTTTTTTATTATCCCTAGTGATTAAGTCCATTATATGTACAGATAATGGCTGGTCACGCTGATGTCGTTGATAAAGTATTTTTTTATTATCCGGTGACAGTTTAAGCTTAGTGACACCAAATTGAGTGTCACCTGACGGAATAAGCAAGGTAGACTTCTTTGTTTTAACATCGAAAACAACTACCTGACCACCTTGTTTAACTTGGTCAAGCTCAATGAGGTATAACTTCTTGCCATTTGATGCTAAATGAGCACCACCGTATAACTCTTTTTCACATGTTTTTAGTTTGGTGACGGGTGGATTATCAACAAAGTCAGTGAGATCAAACAAGCCGATAAAACACTCGTCTTTATAATTAGTAACCTCGGCAAGTACCTTGTGGGCTCCATGCTGCCAAGAAATAGACGTTACATCAAAGTCTTTGTAAATCAATTGTACTTCTTTTAAATCACCTTTACGTTTTACGAAGCTGTTTATGTTTGGTTCGGCTCTATTGTTGTATGCAAACAATAAGTTATCTGAAGATACAATAGGCCTAAGCTCTTGGCCTGAATTCCACGTAACCCCTTGTATAGTATGTGATTCAGATGATTTTTTGATGGGTTCATTAGACAATTCTGAGCTCACGTTTGCTTGCTTTACGTGATTATTTTTATTGGTTTTAATGGTGGATGTGGTTTGAAAGTAAGTAAGTATATGATAACCGACAATAATTAACACAAGCGATATCAATGCAAAAAACATGAAACGATAGTGTTTATATTTAAAGCGGTTACTTTGCTGAATAACATTCGCTGACAAATTATCGGTAGTATGTAGGTGCTCACTATTTTTCTCATTACTGATATCATCATTGTTGGATGAAGTATCATCAGCCATTGGAATCGCAACAACCTCTACCGTAATGCTGTAGCCTTTACGGTAATGTGTTTTGATTAACGGTGCTGCATTTTCTGGGTGTGATAACTTTTTCCTTAGCTCTGACATTGCACGATTGATAGCGTTATCGTCAACGAATGTTTGTTGCCACACATGTTCAACTAGCTCTTGTCGAGAAATGATTCTATCTTGATTGTTGACAAAGTAATCTAACAACTTAAATAAAATAGGTTCTAACTCGATATCACCTGTTGAATCTGAGCAAAGAATGCACTTTTGAGGAACGAATAACCAAGGGCCTATTTGAAAATTCATTGTCACGGCTTAAATAGTGAGAATTACCGAGAAATGTAACATATTTTTCACAATGAAAAAATAGTATAATAAAATTAAAGGGTTAAAGAAAAATATTCATTTAAAAAGCGCAAGATAAGGTTTTGATAAGGTTTCTATAAAAATTAAATAGTACTTATAAAACAGTCACCTATGAATTCTAAAGCTTATGGGTAAATTGATATGGCTTTGATAAGAGACACAGAGCGATTCCTACCGTAATCTTGTTTCCATCAACGAGCAATCGTAAACGTATCATTAGCAATTGAAGGAATACACAGATGAAAAATATCACGAAAAATAAGCAATATATAATTGGCCCAATCATCGCATTATTAGCATTGTTATGTAGTGGCGCCTCTGCTGAAACTTTACAACAAACCACTAAAAGTAATTTAAAGAAAATTGCTGAACAAGATATTCAACTTTTAATAAAACAAAGTCAGCGAACAATTAATCAAAGTACAAAGACAGTAATGCTTAAACCGTTAAACACGTTAATAAAGTAATTCATATTAAAAATATTTTATAGACAAAATTTACTGATAAAGGATAAGAAAAATGACATTAAAAAACATCAAAAAATTTGTAGCAAAAGCGGGATTAATTACTTCTATAGGCCTATTAAACACTAGCCTATGTATGGCTGAAACGTCTGTTTGGAAAGTATCGAAAGGGGAAGATCAAGTATATATAGGCGGAACGGTTCATATTTTACCCGCGAGTGAGTTCCCTTTACCTGCAGAGTTTTTAACTGCCTATCAAGCAACTGACACCATTGTTTTAGAAACACAATTGCCTGATCCAACCGATACCAGCTTCCAAGCAAAATTAATGCAGCAAGTGTCATATACTAATGATCAAAAGTTGAGTGATAAACTGAGCGATGAAACATTTAAACAGTTAGAAACTCATCTTGCAGCGTTTGGGATTAATGTCAATGAAATGAATGGCTTTAAACCGGGTTTTATTGTGATGATGATGGCAATGCTTGAAGCTAAACGTGCGCAACTTGCTGGTGAGGGGGTTGATGCCTACTTCAACAAGTTGGCTGCCAAAGACAATAAAGGGAAAGAATATTTAGAATCGAGTGATTTTCAAATTAATCTTATCGCCAACATGGGGCATGGGAATGAAGAAGAATTAATGCGTTCGTCGATAGCACAAATGGGTGAATTCAAAGAGATGTTTAACAAGTTATTGCCAGCTTGGCGTACAGGTGACAGTGACACGTTAGTTGAATTGGTGATAGATAAAGTCAAAGACGAAGACCCTGATACGTTTAAGAAAATGTTTACTGAACGTAACCAAAACTGGATACCACTTATTGAAAAAATGTTCAATGATAACGATAAAGAGTTTGTCTTGGTAGGCGTTGGTCATTTAGTTGGCGAGAACAATGTATTGGCGCTACTTGAAAAGTCGGGATATCAAGTGACAAAACTTTAGAGAAAAAGGCGCTAGCTTGATATTCAAACTAGCGCCTTTTTATAATGATGCAATCATTATTTATTGATTAGGTAGAGATTCAAAGCCCATGTTAAATAGGGTAAAGCCATAAATATCAGCATATTGTTCAATGGTTTTTGATATCGGCGTACCCGCACCATGACCTGCGTTGGTTTCAATTCGTATTAACGTAGGGGCTTGACCCGCTTGCTTCGCTTGTAATTCAGCAGCAAACTTGAATGAATGCGCCGGTACTACTCGGTCATCATGATCACCGGTTGTAACCATTGTCGCAGGGTACTTCACACCTTTTTTAACGTTATGAACGGGTGAATAGCTTTTTAAATACGCAAACATTTCTTTATTTTGTTCTGATGTACCGTAATCGTAAGCCCAACCAGCACCAGAAGTAAAGGTATGGTAACGAAGCATATCTAGAACGCCAACAGCAGGTAATGCAACCTTCATTAAGTCAGGTCGTTGTGTCATTACCGCTCCTACAAGTAAGCCACCATTTGAACCACCATTAATGGCTAAGAAATCACTTGAAGTATATTGTTCTTTAATTAGAAACTCAGCAGCAGTAATAAAGTCGTCAAAAACGTTTTGCTTTTGCATTTTCGTACCAGCTTTATGCCATGCTTTACCGTATTCACCGCCGCCACGTAAATTAGCAACAGCATAAATACCACCTTGTTCTAACCATACGGCGCGAGTGACACTAAAGCTCGGCGTTAAACTTACGTTGAAACCGCCATAACCATATAAAATAGTTGGGTTTTTACCATTTAATTTAATACCTTTTTTATAAGTAATAATCATCGGTACTTTAGTGCCATCTTTTGATGGATAAAATACTTGCTTTGATTCGTATAAATCACTATCGAATTTAGCGCCTGACTTACGATAAACGGAAGTTTTACCGGGTTTTACATCAAATGCATAAGTCGTACTTGGTGTTTTATAATTGGTAAATGAATAATAAAGTCGCTTATCTTCCTTTTTACCACTGAAACCACTTGAGCTACCTACACCTGGTAATTCAACGTCTCTGACTTTCTTGCCTTGATAATCGTATTGCGACACTTTTGAAATAGCATCGACCATGTATTCAGTAAAAAAGTAACCGCCACCTGTTGTGGCCGTTAATACATGATTTGTTTCTGGAATAAACGTTTGCCAGTTTTCAACTGCAGGGTCTTCAGCATCAACGGTAACAATTTTCTTGTTTGGTGCATCAAGGTTTGTCACTAAATATAACTTGCTGCCCACATTATCAATGACATACGTGTCGGAATCTGTATGGTCTACTATGTTGACCAACGGGCCATCTTTTTTCGATAGGTCTTTAATAAAAAGACGATTTCCTGAGGTAGATACTGAACCACTGATCACTAGGTAGCGATCATCTTCAGTAACATAGCCACCCACATAGCGGTGCTTCTCAGCTGCCGTACCACCGAATACAAGTGTATCGCTTTTTTGTGCGGTACCTAATTTATGATAATACAACTTATGTTGATCAGTTTTAGCTGATAACTCACTGCCTTTCGGTTTGTCATAACTTGAGTAATAAAATCCTTCATTGCCAAACCACGAAATTCCTGAAAATTTCACATCAACTAATGGCGCCTCAAGTTCCTTTTTCGTTTCTACATTGATAACAATAATTTTACGCCAATCACTGCCACCTTCAGAAATCGAGTAGGCTGCAATTGAACCATCTTTAGAAAAACTTAGTGAAGCTAATGAGGTTGTGCCATCTTCACTGAATTTATTTGGATCTAAAAATTCTTCGACATTACCTGCTTCATCTTGACGATATACAACACTTTGATTTTGTAATCCGTTATTACGATAGAAATATTGGTATTTGCCACGTTTAAATGGAGCGCTAACTTTCTCATAATTCCACATTTCTTCTAAACGATCTTTTAATTGTTCGCGATAAGGAATTTGAGCTAAATAATCAAAAGTCACTTCATTTTGTTTACTTACCCATTCTGCGGTTTCTTCACTGCGATCATCTTCTAACCAACGGTATGGATCAGCAACTTGTTCGCCAAAATAAATGTCGGAAACTTTTCCTCGTTTGGTTGTTGGATATTTCATGTCGATTTGGTTTAACTCTGAGATAGTCTTTGATTTTTCTTGCTCAAACGCGTGAATGCAAGTTGCACCCAGTGTTAATGAAGCAACCACTAAGGTGGTTAAAATTTTCTGCATAACACCCTCTATTAACAATAATTTAACGAAAAGAGCATAGCAGAAACTTAGCATAACCGCTGAATCTTTAACGCAAATATGTTGTTATTGGCCGTTTTTAGGGAAGCATGATGGTATAAAATGCTTGACTTAATTTCAATATGATATCATAGTGATATCATATAAATTCATTGTTGGAGATGAACATGTTTACAGAAAAAGAAATAAAAGCGCCTAATGGCATCATGTTTATATTTGTTTTACTTGCTTTACAAGTAGCGGGTATTGCAGTGTTAATTAATGGACTACAAAACCATGCAGGTTGGCAAATAATCGTCAGTGTTATTTTTACTCTGTTGTTGTTTATTTGTTGGTTCGGTTTTTTTATGGTGCACCCTAAACAAGCTGCAGTATTACAATTGTTTGGTAAATATGTTGGTACGGTACATAGTCCAGGCTTACGTTGGGCTAACCCTTTTTACAGTAAATCTCGCGTATCAATGCGAGTACGAAATTTTGAAAGCGGCAAGTTAAAAGTTAATGATAAAAGTGGCAATCCGATTGAAATTGCAGCTGTTATTGTTTGGGAAGTTGTTGATACTGCTGAAGCGGTATTTCAGGTAGATGACTATGAAGACTTTGTTTCAATTCAAAGTGAATCTGCGCTACGAAATTTAGCTACCAGTTATGCTTATGATAATCATGATGAACAAGAAATGACATTGCGAGGCGATTCAGCGTTGATTTCTGATGCGTTAAGAAATGAAGTACAAGAACGATTAGATAAAGCGGGTGTAAAAGTCATTGAAACTCGTATCAGTCATTTAGCTTACGCACCAGAGATAGCAAATGCTATGTTGCGTCGTCAACAAGCGATGGCCATTATTTCAGCTCGTCAAAAAGTGGTAGAAGGTGCTGTTGGTATGGTTGAAATGGCGTTAACACAGTTATCAGAACGTGACATTGTTGAGCTTGATACTGAACGGAAAGCCGCTATGGTAAGTAACTTACTGGTCGTGCTATGTAGTGATGAGGCTGCTCAGCCTGTGTTGAACACGGGTAGTTTATATTAATCATCTAGTAGCGCCTTTCGCTCTGTTTTTAACTTAGAGGCAATCGTGGCAAAAAAAGCATACCCATTACGAATTAATGAAGACATTTTGTTAGCTATGCAGCAATGGTCTGATGATGAGCTGCGTAGCTTGAATGCGCAGATAGAATATGTGCTTCGTGATGCACTACGTAAATCTGGTCGTAGTAAACCTAAGCCTATTGAGCCAATTATTGACCCTGATGATGAATGAAACGTTTAACTTCTCATTGATAATATTGTTGATTAATTCGCAATAAAAAAAGCCCGATGACATTGTCATCGGGCTATTAGCTATGAGGAAAGCTAGAATATACAAATTATTACAACAAGTGTTCGCTAAGGAACAGATGAGATTATAGAGTAAAAACTCAGATGTTGTAAAGTAAAAGTGTAATAAATTTTCATTTTTGTTTTTAATTTACGTTTTTTGTCGATTTTCATGTCTTTAATCTAATGATAAAGTTGAATGTTTGACTGTATTACCCCTTAACTGTAATAAAAGCACAAAAAATTAATGAGCTTGTTCCCAGTTGTCACCTATACCCGCTTCTGCTATTAATGGCACACTCAGCTTGACGGCATCATTCATAATTGTCACTAGACTTTCTGTGACTTCTTCAACAATATCTTGATGAATTTCAAAAATAAGTTCATCGTGGACTTGCATGGTCATTTTAATATGAGGATCTTGTTTTGCCTCAATCCAGGTATCAACCGCCAACATTGCTTTTTTAATAATATCTGCAGCGGTACCTTGCATGGGGGCATTAATCGCCGCACGTTCTGCACCTTTGCGGCGCATAGCATTTTTAGATTTAATGTCTGGTAAATACAAACGACGGCCAAAGAGCGTTTCTACATAGCCTTGTTCAGCCGCTTGTTGACGCGTTTCTTCCATGTACGTTAATACTCGCGGGTAGCGTTCAAAGTACTTGTCCATATACTCCTGCGCTTTATTACGAGCAATATTTAACTGTTTCGCAAGACCAAAAGCAGACATGCCATAAATTAAACCAAAATTAATTGCTTTAGCACTACGACGTTGATCGGCTGTTACTTCGTCTAAGCTTACTGAGAATATCTCTGCTGCGGTGGCTTGGTGTACATCTTTCCCTTGAGCAAAAGCGGCAACTAAACCAGGATCTTCTGATAAATGTGCCATAATGCGTAACTCTATTTGAGAGTAATCAATGGCTACAATTTTATGATCTTCTGGTGCAATAAAGGCCAACCTAATTTTACGGCCTTCCTCGCTTCGAATAGGAATATTTTGCAAGTTTGGATCTGTGGAAGACAGCCTACCTGTTGCAGCGACTGTTTGATTATATGACGTATGCACCCGGCCAGTTCTAGGTGAAATCATCAGTGGTAATTTATCAGTATATGTTGATTTTAATTTACTTAACCCACGGTTTTCTAGAATCACTTTAGGTAACGGATAATCTAATGCAAGTTCTTGTAATACTTCTTCAGCAGTCGAAGGTGCACCCTTTGGTGTTTTTTTGATGACGGGAATTTTTAATTCTTCAAATAAAATCTGCTGCAACTGCTTAGGCGAACCTAAATTAAAGCTTTGTCCTGCAATATTATGTGCTTCCACCTCTAATTCTTGTAACCTTGCGCCAATGGTTTGGCTTTGTTGATCCAATAAGTCACTGTCAATTAATACACCCTGTTGTTCCATTCTTGCCAGCACTGGCATCAAAGGCATTTCAATATCAGTGAACACTGACAACTGGCCTTTTAACTGCTCTAATAGGGCAAAGATTGCTTGATGAAGTCTGAAAGTTATATCAGCATCTTCAGCAGCGTAATGGGCGGCTTTTTCAATTTCAATTTGGTTGAATGTTAATTGTTTCGCACCTTTACCGGCAATGTCTTCAAAATGTACGGTTTTGTAATCAAGATACTTTTCTGCTAACGCATCCATATTGTGACGCGTTGCAACGCTGTTTAAACAGTATGACTCGATCATGGTATCGTAAATCGTACAATTGATAGCGACATCATATTGTGCGAGCACGTTGGCATCATACTTTAAGTTCTGGCCAATGATGACTTGTTGCTTATCTTCAAGTAGAGGTTTTAATTGTGATAAAACCCAATCGCGATCAAGTTGCTTAGGCGCATCTTCATAATCATGATTAACAGGAACGTAAGCTGCAACGCCTGGAGCTACGGCAAATGATAAACCCACTAATTCAGCCTTCATGTAATTAACGCTGGTCGTTTCAGTATCAAATGCGAAATAATCAGCCGAGGTTAGTTTAGCTAGCCACTCATTAAAAGCTTCTTTAGTAAAAATGGTGTCATAATGAACATCTATTTGTTCACGTTGTTCCTGCGAAGACTGATCACTCGTTGTTTCGGCGCTGTCACTGTTATCTAATTCGGCAAGTAAACGGCGTAATTCAAACTGTTTATATAAGGTAGAAAGCTTGTCTTTATCAGGCGAAGTAGGTATTAATTCTTCAATAGGCTTTTCAAGTGCAACATCCAGTTTTATTGTTGCAAGCTCATACGATAAAGGTAATTGATCTAATGCGTTACGTAAATTCTCACCAATTTTTCCTTTTACTTTATCGGCATTGGCAATCACTTGTTCAAGGGTTTCATGTTCTAGTAACCATTTTACTGCCGTTTTCGGACCACACTTTTCCACACCAGGAATGTTATCAACCTTGTCGCCCATTAAGGCGAGGTAATCAATAATTTGCTCAGGTTTAATCCCAAACTTTTCGATAACACCTTCAACATTCATTTCAACATTGGTCATGGTATTGATTAAACGCACATGTTCATTGACTAATTGTGCCATGTCCTTATCGCCAGTAGAGATGACCGTTTCAATTCCTTGCTTAGTTGCTTGAGCCGACAAGGTGCCAATAACGTCATCAGCTTCTACGCCTTCAATCACCAGTAAAGGTAAACCCATCGCTTCAATAATTTCATGTAATGGTGCAATTTGGGTACGTAAATCATCGGGCATGGGGGGGCGGTTGGCTTTATATTCTGGATACAAGTCGTTGCGAAAGGTTTTACCTTTAGCATCAAAAACAACCACAATGTTTCCGTTAGGGTAATCTTTCTTAAGGCTCTTAATCATATTAAGTACGCCGGTTATTGCCCCAGTAGGTTGCCCATCAGCAGTTGATAGTGCTTGTAAATAAGGAACATGATAAGCGCGGAAAAGGTAAGAAGATCCATCAACTAATATAAGCGGAGATAAGTTAGGTGTATTCATGATTTTCGAGGTAACACAGAAAAATTTTGCTAAGCATGACATATTCAATGCTTACGCACTAGCGGTATCGAAAAATTCTTAAAAATTAGTAGCTTTGCTTGTGGATAACTTTGTTGAAAACATAAGTTTCTCCCACAATAAAATAACTCTATCGCGGTATGATGTTTTTATAACTGTATGTTTTTTAAATAAAAAAGGTGAGAACAAAATCCTTTTAATTATTTATTCTTATTATTCTCTGATGTGGATAACGAAAATTAAGCAAAGATGCTTGTTGGACAAAAATCCATCGAATATCCTCATCAGGGGTGAAACAGATTACCAGAATTATTTTGCAATACCAGCCTATTATTAAACTATTTTTAAAGAATTATGAAAGCTGCAAATAACTAAAAAACATAAGCGAGAATACACAGGGGTTACGCATACTTTAGATAAATTGCTCTAAGGAAAAATATTTCTATTTTTATGCTAATCATAAAGGAGGCAATAAACTCATTCGGTTTAAAAAACATATGCGGTGTTGGTTAAATGTCAGTTCGAGATGTTCAAATAAAGTTAACAAATGTGCATCGACAGGGCGACTGTAGATTGATGCACAAATTATTGAAACATTAACTATGTACAGTATCTATTTGTGGCTTAACTAAGCGGTAACAGATGCTTGCTGAAAAGGGTTTTTCAGGTGTTGTAAGAGTAAATGGGAAGTCGTTTATATTCGGACTGTTTGGAAAATATTGAGGCTCTAAACAAATACCTTGTTTTACGCTAAATCGACCAAATAAGTGATGGCCAGTGTATACCTGTAATCCAGGCATATCACTCGAAACATGTAATTGTAGTTTTTTATCAGGGCTGATCAAAACTGCCTGAGCATTATCACGTTGATTGATGACAAAGTTTTGATCTATTTCGTCGCGGGCATCATTGGTTAAAATACGGGGCTTTTGAAAATCAAAACGTGTGTCTTTTGTGGGGAGTATTGCCCCCGTAGGGATCATTTTGCTATTTACTTCGGTAAAGTACTCTGCATTAATCGTTAGTAAGTGATTATCAGCGGAATTTTCGACTCCGGCGAGATTGAAATAAGGGTGTGACGTTAAGCCAATGACGGTGTTTTTTTCTGTTTCAGCAAATAAATGAATGTGTAGTTCACCATCATCTGTTAACTGATACTTTACCGAAAACGAAATGGCACCAGGGTAGCCATCATGACCATCTGCTAACTGACAAGATAACGTGATAGATTGCGCTTGCTGCTCTTCGAGTTGCCAAAATTGTTGGCTGAGGCCATGTGTACCGCCGTGTAATTGATTTAAACCTTCATTGGCATCTAACAGGTACTCTTGACCATCAATTATAACGCGTGCATTTTCAATACGATTGGCAAACGGGCCAACAATCGCACCATGGTAAAAGGGATCATCTAGATATTCAGCTAAAGAAGAGTAGCCAAGCACAATATTACGTTCTTCGCCGTTAACTTCTGTATACCATTGTATAATGCGCGCGCCAAAATTAGTAATGCACACCTCATCGCCTACTTCGTTACTGATCAAGAAAGACCGTATTTCGCTCATTGGATGCCTGCCAAGCGCTTAGTTAAAACCACAATAACTTTTATAGTATGACTTTTTATTGATTGCGCAAGAAAATTCAAGTGTTTGTGTGGTTATTGTACGCTTACTGAATGATTTTGTAGCAATTTTAAGCGATTGGCATAAATTCAACGTATCGTTAAAAAAACGTGCGCGAGAGTAACGCACGTTTATTCTTTGTTTTTATCTCTGAAAACTAATCGAGGTATTGCGGGATATTAGGTAGCTTACTGACGTGTTTAGCTTCGTGTTGAATAATCACTTTTGCATCTTTGGCGCTGGCAATATTTTCAAACTTTTTGAAAGATTCACGTGTTTGGGGTTCATCAACATTAAAACGAGGCACGCGCTTTAAGTGACGGCTTTTTGCTTGATGATATAAGTCACCCGATAATAACACGGTGCCGGTATTTGCTAAATTCACTTGTAATGCCGTATGACCAACTGTGTGGCCAGGTACGTTGAGAATCATCACACTACCATCACCGAAAACATCGTAATCTTGTGAAAAGGTTTTACGCTTTAACTTGCTTAAGTCAGTATGAAGCGCTTTTAAATCGTCAGCACTCGCGATATGTTCTAGTTCTGCTTGGCTGGTTAACCATGTGGCATCTTTAAACGTAGACGCTTGCCCTACGTGGTCAAAATGACTGTGTGACAAAGAAAGGTATTCAATATCTGTTGGTGATACATCAATTTCAGCGAGCTGTTCCACTAACGATTTTTCTAATGATAATGTGAACACGCCATTTACCATCGGCTCTTTATTAATAAGCGATGAAGGTAAGCCAGTATCCCACATTAAATCGCCTTTTTCGTGTCGAATTAAATAACAGCTGTCGGTGAATGTTGCTTGTTGATCTTTATAATCACCACTGGTTGAGAATACATCCATATCTGAGACTTTTATCGTGCCACAATCAAAGGTGTATAGCTTTAATGCCGTTGCCTGTTCGTTATTTGCTTGAGCATAGCTACCGATGAAAAGCGTGCTAATTAGCGCGAATTTTTTAAACCAAAGTTGCGATGATTGTATGTTTTTCCGTTTTAGCATTATTTACTCCATTATCGTTAGGTTTAAGTAATGTACATTAATACTATTAACATCAAACTCTGGAAAGTGAAATTGTCCAAAAAAGGTGTAATAATAAGATTAAAATAAGGAAGGAGGAATATTAGTATTTTTAACGCTCCTTATCTTTTCAAATTTAATGAAGTAAAATATGATTCAACTAATTAGTCTTCAGGTATTTTATTATCTCTTGAGCAAGTTTTTTGGCTGAAGCAGGATTCTGACCGGTCATCACTCGGCCAGCTAACACTACATTTTCTTGCCAAGCTTTCCCAGGAATATGAATCGCCCCTCTTTGCTCTAATTTATCGCCTAACAAAAATGGAATTAAATCTAATTGATTTATATCGATCTCTTCTTCTTTTGTAAATGCAGCTATTTCTTTGTCTTTTACTAAAAATGTTCCATCAGATAAAGTGATGTTAACCAATGCAGCAGTACCATGACAAACTGCCGAAACAATTCCATTATTTTCGTAAATAGCAGAAGATATTCGATTAATATCTTTATTATCAACAAAGTCCCACATAGGTCCAGACCCCCCACTATAAAAAACAGCGTTGTAATCATTAGGTTCTATTTCTGACAATGGGGTAGTGGTAATAACTTTAGCCATTAACTCTGCATCTTTGAAAAAATGTTGATGATATTCATCTGGTTCATCTAATGCCTTTGCATCAAGTGGCGCCATCCCTCCTTCAATACTTGCTATATCTACAATAAACCCTGCTTTTTTAAATTCATAATAAGGATGTGTTAGTTCAGGCAACCAAAAACCCGTTTTCTTATCACTATCGCCAAGAGTAGAGTGACTAGTTAATACAATTAAAATTCGATCCTTTTTATTACTATTTAACTCTGCATGAGTCACTGCAGACATCAATGCTATTAAAATGAAAGTATAATATTTTAAATAATTAATCATAAAGTTTCCTTAAAGAGCTATGAATGTGTTCTGTAAAAATTAAACTAAGGAAAGTAGAGTAATGAAGATTACCGTTATACTCATTTACATATGTTGAGTGATTTATGTTTTTATGAAATTTAAATGCAATTAATAGTGATAATTTTTGAATAACACTATCTAAAAACTACTTTTCAACAACATTAAACGGCTAGGTGAAGACTTTAACATTATAGGCTAGTCGCCAGAACTAATTTGGCTGATATTTTCAACCACTTAAGCATTCAAGCTCACATTTAAATGAATCGTTAAATTACTCAAAAGCACCATTGTATTGCGGATTTCCTGACTGTCTGTGAACTAACTTGATACGATGACTTCTCACAAATCGGTAAACATGCAGAAAAATCAATGCCGGTTTGTTATCAGCGTAGAATGAGGTTGGTAATTCTCGATCAATTTATCGTTGCTACTGTGATCGTATGACATGTCCGACAAGAATCGACATCCCCACTTAAACAGCCTGGCATTCTCATGTTACTCCATCAGTGAAATAATGCTTTTTGTATAAAAGTATCTCGTCATCAAAATGAGGCATTTCGTCATTCTTTTACTGTTATTTATAAATGTCACATACATAATCTTTTACCCAACTAAATGATTAAAAAATAAAACTAAATAAAAATAGAGATAACTAGGAAGTAAAATTAACCTGATGAACAAAATCTTACTAAAAAATATAGCTTTGTTTAGTTCACTTTTTCTTACCTTTAATTTAATAGCAAAAGAAAGAAAGCTAGATATGCTAGTTTTTCAAGCGAAAAAAGCATTAATACAAGGAGAAAGTCAACTAGCCAAAAAATTAATTAGCAATGAAAAGAAGCCTTCATACAATCTATTGAAATTAAAAATATTATACTATTTAGAACGAGACAACATTGACAAGGCAGAACGTTCTCTTAATGAATTTGAATTACAATATTTTAACGTTGCTGATACATACGCTTTTACTTCTGAAGTCTGGCGTTCAATCGGACACAAAGTTAGTATTTTCTCAAAAAGCTACTATTACAAAAAAGCCGTTAAAGCAAAAATTACGGCAGGAAATAAAGCGCCGAACGATCCTAAATATTTAACAATGAAAGCATCTGCACTTGGACAAAGTAGTCAATATGGCGGAAACTCTTCTTTGCAAGAGCAATTAGCACAGAAAATCAAAGCCCTTGATAAAAAGTGGGGTCTTATCGCTGAAGTAAATTTGGCACAAAATGAAGATAACCTTGAGCAGGCATCAAAGTTGGCAATTCAGGCAACAAAGCTTTTCCCTCAAGATTTTGATGTTTTAAACCGAACAGCAAAACTATTTTGGACCAGAAGTAATTATCCGAGTGCCCAACATTACTTTTATCAAGCTTGTACTAGTAAAAGCGGCGACCAGTGGCACAGTAAAATAAATTGGATTAACGCTTGTTCCCAAACAGCTATATTCGCCATTGAAAAAAACGTAAATAAAGATAAAGGAAAAAAAGCGATTATAAACTTACTAAGAGAGTATCAACTACCTACGAATATAAATTTTGAGTATATAAAAATGTATTTTAAATTATCTCATACTGTTAGTGACCCAATTATATATAAGGTATTACAAAATATAGTTGAGAAAAATAGCGATGTTCGACTAATAAAGGAAGCTAAAGGTTTATTGAATAAGATGTCACTTAATCAACCACGGTAAAAAATTGATTAGCTGACACCTTATTTAATCCATATTTATCATAACCAAAGAATGCTCTTTAAGATTGTTACGGTTTACTAAATTTTTAATCAGATACATTAAGCTAATAAAAGGATTAAACATGTACAATAATACCTTATTGGGCCACCCGATCATGTCAAAATGCTCAAAGTTCTTAACAAGACACAAACCACTTAGTCAGAAAAAGTGGTTAGAAATCATGCAAAAGTCACCTGAACTTGATTTAGATATAGATTTTTTTGGTAGTGGTCCTGTAGTTGCTATGTTGGAGAATAAAGTTGCTCGCTTATTAGGTAAAGAGAAAGCCATATTTGTCCATAAAGGTATGGTTGGACAGCATAGCGTACTGCTTGAGCGTGCTGCTCAATCCCGGTACAGAAAAATAGCGATACATCCACAGTCCCACATAGAAATCGATGAGTATTTTGCTTATAAAGAACTTTTGAATTTGAATTCGGTAATGTTTGGAAAAAACGACCACGCAATTAACAAAGAAGATATAGATAATTTGCCGCTAGATTTATCAACCATTGTGGTTGAGCTACCAACAAGACGTGCCGGCTTTAGATTGCCAGAATGGGATGACTTGGTTTATCTCAATAACTTTTCAAACATTAACAGCATTCCATTACACTTTGACGGGGCAAGACTTTTTGAGTCATCGTTCTACTGGAATAAGTCTTATAAAGAAGTCGCTTCACTTGCCAGTTCAGTCTATATATCATTATATAAAACTATTGGTTCAGCAGCAGGAGGCATCATTGCAGGGGATAAAGAGTTTATTGAACGACTGTATGTCTGGAGAAGCAGGCTTGGCGGAGATATTTCCACCGTTTTTCCTTATATACTTACTTCACTTTGGGGGTTAAATAATTATCTACCAAGAATTAAAGAATTTAACCAGCGCGCTTTCACGATATCACAGTTGTTCAAAGATACATTTGGCCCACAATCAATTCCATTCCAAGTTCAATGCAATAGTTTTTTAGTAGAGCTTCCTATTTCCGCTAGTAAACTAAGAAAGCAAGCACTTAACGTTGCAAAAAATGACAATATCTGGCTATTTGACAGGATTTTCAGCTTACCTAACAATCATAGCCGTTTTGAAATTCAAGTTGGGGATGCATTAGACGATTGGAAAGACGAAGAATTACTGAAAATGTTACAACGACTAATATAAATTGTATAAGTGTGATTACCAAGGGATTGTGTCGGTCTAATTACCGAGCGACTTTGTCGTAAATAGCATATCAGCCAGTTGTTAAACTGGCTATGATTT
This sequence comes from Thalassotalea sp. PP2-459, assembly GCF_001913705.1. Lineage (GTDB taxonomy): Bacteria > Pseudomonadota > Gammaproteobacteria > Enterobacterales > Alteromonadaceae > Thalassotalea_C > Thalassotalea_C hakodatensis. The sequence continues at coordinate 93,864 of NZ_MKQD01000029.1, forward strand.
ATG
>NZ_MKQD01000030.1 GCF_001913705.1 Thalassotalea sp. PP2-459
GTTCTCCTGAATAACCATTCTTTGCAATCAATGCCTTGCCTCTAACCCTTTTATTTCTCGCTAAGTGACTAAATATTTAATTGAGTTGGTATAATAATTGTTCTAACATTTGAGGATGTGGTTTCGAGTGACATTCGCAACCACACCTTACGTGGTTAAAAAAGCGAGTCAAATTAGTTTCACGCATCACTCGCTGTAAGCCGGTCTTGGCTTTTCCCGTTGCAACAGCTAACATTTTACCTTGTTGAGTTAACGCGGTGAGTAATTGCTCAGCATTTGAATATAAAGGCGTAGGCGTTGGATCTAATTCAATGTAATGTTTTTTATAACCCGTTTTAAGTTGCTCAATCGTTGCACCATTCGCCGTTGGAAATAATGTCACTATAGCCTCTTCTAAGCTCAAGCCAATAATGCCTTTTATCGCGCTTTCATTGGGTATTATCAGTTCGTTAACTTGAGCAAGTGCACGGATTGATGAAACTATCCGCGCGATAGAATCCATTAACGTGCCGTCCCAATCAAATATAATTAATTGGTAATCTTTCATGACGTTTTGGCGACAGTTAACTTTGATAGCAATGCATCAAGCGATGGTGCTAGTGGCGCTTCTACTTTAATACGTTTTTCCGTTAACGGATGCGTAAATTCAATACTTGCAGCATGTAAAAATAAACGATCTAATCCATGCGCTCTCATTTGAGCATCAAACTCAGGGTGCCCATATTTAGCATCACACGCAATCGGGTGTCCTTTAGTTTGACAATGCACACGAATTTGATGTGTTCTACCGGTTACCGGAAATGCACGAACCAGTGTTGCATCTTTATAATGCTGAATCACTTTAAAACGTGTTTCAGATTCTTTACCGTTAATATTATCAACCACAACAATGCGTTCACCGGATTTTAAGTCGTTTTTCTTTAAACCTTCTGTAACACGAGTTATTTTTGCTGACCAACGCCCTTTCACTAATGCATGGTAAAACTTCTGAACTTTTTTATTACGAAGCTGTTCATGAAGATTTCTAAGTGCCGAACGTTTTTTAGCCACCACAAGACAGCCAGATGTATCACGATCTAAACGATGAACAAGCTCAAGCATGCGGGCATCTGGACGTAACGCTCTTAATGCTTCGATTAATCCAAAGTTTACGCCACTGCCACCGTGAACGGCCATACCTGATGGCTTATTAATCACGATTAACCGATCATCTTCAAATAAAATTTGTTTTTCGAGGTTAGCCACAACATTAAGTTGCGTTGAAACAGGCGCTGACTTTTCTGAAACGCGAATAGGCGCTATACGCAGTATATCCTCGTCTTTCAATTTATAATCAGGCTTAGTACGTTTCTTGTTTACACGAATTTCACCTTTTCGTAAAAGGCGATAGATCATGCTTTTAGGAACCCCTTTAAGGGTTTTCAATAAAAAATTGTCGATTCTTTGTCCTGCATCTTCACCATCAACAGTAATAAATCGAACTTGAGGTTTTGTTGTATCGTTCATGGCGCGCAGTTTATCACAAAATATATGAAAATCGCGTAAATAAACTGACGATTTAATTGCCTTTTTCTAATAAAAAGTGGGATAATAGAAAAGTTGCGCTATATTTTAACATGCAACATGCAAAAAACTTGCTTTTAGCGAATCGTAAGAGGCATTGAAAAGCTACCTTAATAATCAAAAAAATGAATTATTAATTGAACAGCTCTTTGTAACGATTGACTTGAAAATACTGTCAACATGCAAATATAAATGTCCAGAGCAAATTGCAATCATTAAACAATTGTTATTATCGCTATATTCTCGAATATACATGACACCTGAAGAAATAAAGGTTAACTAGCGATATAACTGAGCACAGCACACATGCTGAGCGCATAAAGACAAATTTTTCAGTGATGCTTTATTATTATGCATCTCTGAGCAACAATCAGGATTAAATTAACAGCTTACTATGTAAAAAATGGCATAGTAAGATTGACACCCGAGAGGCTGACAAGCAGCTGTTACAAAAGCGATAGATTGCTTTGTGTACTAAGCAAATGGTGTGCTGTGACTAATTTATGAGTCACAGAAACTATGAAAAGAATGTTAATCAACGCTACACAATCGGAAGAATTACGTGTAGCGCTAGTTGATGGTCAACAACTATATGATTTGGATATCGAAAGTCCAGGTCATGAGCAAAAAAAAGCCAATATCTATAAAGCAAAAATCACGCGTATTGAACCTTCATTAGAAGCTGCATTTGTTGATTACGGTGCTGAGCGTCACGGCTTTTTACCGATGAAAGAAATTGCTCGCGAATACTTCCCTAGCGGTTATACCTTTCAAGGACGTCCTAATATAAAAGACGTACTTACCGAAGGCCAAGAGGTCATCGTACAAATTGATAAAGAAGAGCGAGGTCAAAAAGGCGCAGCCTTAACTACGTTTATTTCTTTAGCCGGTAGTTATTTAGTATTAATGCCAAATAACCCGAGAGCAGGCGGCATTTCTCGCCGTATCGAAGGTGACGAACGTTCAGATTTAAAAGCTTCGTTAAGTAAATTAAACCTACCTAAAGGTATGGGATTAATTGTTCGTACCGCTGGTGTTGGCAAAGACTATGAAGAACTTGAATGGGACTTGAGTGTACTTTTACACCATTGGAGTGCTATTGAAACAGCTGCAGAGTCACGCCCTGCTCCCTTTCTAATTCATCAAGAATCAAATGTTATTTTACGCGCTATTCGTGATTATTTACGTCGCGACATCGGTGAAATACTAATTGACCGCCCTAAGATATTTGAAAGTGTACGTAGTCACATTGAAGTTGTACGACCTGACTTTATGAGTAAAGTTAAGTTATACACCAATGATGTACCGTTATTTACGCATTACCAAATAGAAACCCAAATCGAATCTGCATTTCAACGTGAAGTAAGGTTACCATCTGGTGGTTCAATCGTTATTGATCCAACCGAAGCCATGACTTCTATCGACATTAACTCTGCTCGTGCTACCAAAGGTGGAGATATTGAAGAAACTGCATTCAATACTAACTTAGAAGCTGCAGATGAAATAGCACGTCAGCTACGTTTACGTGATTTAGGTGGTTTAGTCGTTATCGACTTTATCGATATGACCCCTGTACGCCATCAACGTGAAGTTGAAAACCGTATGCGCGATGCTGTCAAAGCTGATAGAGCGCGTATTCAACTTGGTAGAATCTCGCGTTTTGGTCTTCTTGAAATGTCAAGACAACGTTTACGTCCATCAATTGGTGAAACCAGTCAAGGCGTATGTCCTCGTTGTAATGGTACTGGCCATGTGCGTGGCGTAGAATCGCTAGCCTTATCAGTATTACGTTTGATGGAAGAAGAAGCCATAAAAGATAATACTCAACAGGTACAAGCACAAGTTCCTGTGCCCGTTGCTACGTACTTATTGAATGAAAAGCGTCGTTCGGTAATGCACATTGAAAAGCATCATAGCGTACATGTGTTAATTATCCCTAATCCGAACTTAGTAACGCCGCAATACGAAGTTATTCGCGTTAGAAAAGATGAATCTATTGCGGAAGCAAGTTATCAAACACCGGTGATTGAAGCGAAACCAGAATTAGCGGTTATGCCGAAATTTGATAAAAAAGCTGCGCAAAAAGATGAGCCATTATTGCAAGGTATATCTGCACCTAAACAAGCTCCTGTTAGCCAAACTAAAGCGGCACCAGAAGTTAAAAACCAACCAAGTTTATTTGCCGCAATTGGCAAATGGTTATCTTCATTGTTTTCTACCGAAGAAACAAAAAAAGAAGAGCCTAAAAAACCACAGCATAAAAATGGTAAACGTGATTACGAGCGTCGAGGCGGTCAGAGAAATAGAAACCAACGCAACAAGCGCAACCATGAGCGACGCCCAGATAAACGTAATGAAAAACCAAATGTTGAACAAAGCGACAAAGTAAATAAGCAACATAAAAAACCTCAACAGCCGAAGCACACTAAGCCCAAAGAGGAAAAAATTGCTGAGAAAAGACAACGTCGAAACGTTCGTAAAAAAGTACGTATTGCTGATCAAAACAATACGGCTAACGAAGATAAACAACCGATTAAAAAGCAACCGGCTAAAAAAGTTGAAGACGTTCAAAATAATACGGTTAACACTAAAAATGCTGACGTTAAAGACTCAAAAGCATTAGCAGCAGTCGTTGAAACAACATCAGAAGACGCCAGCAATAAAAAAGGTAAGGAAGAACGCACTAGAAATAGACGTTCACCGAGACACTTGCGCTCGCATGGACAACGCAGACGTCAAAATACTAATGAAGAGCAACAAAATACTGAAGCAACATTAGACCCAGTAGAAGCACGTTATCCTGAAGCTATCGCTCAAGAAGCTCAATCTGTTGAAGTTCAACAAGATTTACCTTTAGAACACGCTTCAGCAAAAGAAAACACTGTCAGCCAAGAAACAGTAAAAGCTGAAACTGTTGTTGATGAACAAAATAATGTAGAAGAAACAGCTAGCACGAACGCTTCTGTTGAGACGGTAAAGTCAGCACCAGAAGCAACCACTGAATCTGAAATTCTTGATAATAAACCTGAAAAAGTGGAACAACTTACCTCATCACACGCTAAAGTGAACAGTGAGCCTGTAACTCTAGACCACGATGTAAAAACGTTAGCAACGGATAAGAGCGATAAAACACTTCAAAACACTGATACTGTTGACGTTGAAAAAACAACAGTAAAACCTGAAGTATCAGAAGCTGATTCAAGCCAAACAAAGGTAACGGATAACCAAAAACCAACAGCAAGTAAGCCTAAAGCAACCGCTAAAGCTAAAAAAGCTAATGGTTCTACTAAAGCTAAACCACGAATTAAAGGTCATGCTTTTGCTGCTATGTTTAAACCAGCAACTATCCATGAAACTGGTGAATTACCAACTGCATCGGCAACTATTGAAGAACGCGTAAAAGTTAACAGCTCAGGTAAAACAGCTCTACGCAAGCATGCTACCAGTACAAGTCAATCAGGCCCGGTTAAACCTTAGGTTTCCCGAGTCAATTTATGCATAAAAGGTCAGCTCATAGCTGACCTTTTTCATAATAAATTCCATATTAAAACTTCTTTTGCGCATTGAGTTTGATCTAAAGTAATAAATCCGGTGAATTCAATAGAGTCATTGTCGTAAAGTCAGTATAATAGTTGCCATTATTTAGTAACCAATATTACTTCATGAAAACACCTTGGTACAAAGAGCCTTGGGCTTGGCTCGTATTTTTTCTTCCGTTCTCTGCTGTTATTGCAGGTATTACCACAGTTATTATTGCCAATACTGATCCTGACCCTTTAGTGGTAGGCGATTATTATAAAAAAGGTAAGGCTATTAACTTAGAAATATCTAAAATAAAGCTCGCACAAAAACTGGGAATGAAGTTTGATTTAAAACTTGATAACCAAGTACTCGTCATTAAACCAACGGGGATAGATACAGAATTTCCGTTACTTAACGTTAATTTTTACCACCCAACGTTGAAAGACAAAGACTTTTATTTCGCCTTAACACCTGATGCTTCAGGTCATTTCAGACAATATATTGAACAAGAAGTTAAAGGAAAATGGCGAGTTACTATTGCGCCTTTTGAAGAACATTGGAAGATCCAAAACGTTATTACCTTACCCCAATCTGATTTTATCGAGATAACACCTAAGGCTATTGAAGCTCATTAAGCTATGCACACTTCTTGTTTTCACTGCGGTGAACCTATTCCAAAAGGTTTATCGCTGGTTGTTACGATAGATAATAAGCCACAGCCAATGTGTTGTGTTGGTTGTGAAGCTGTCGCACAAACTATTGTTGATAATAATTTAACAGATTATTACCGTTTTAGAACAGAGTCAGCCCCCAAGGGCGAAGCACTTATTCCAGAACAACTTAAAAAGCGCACTTTGCTTGATGAAGAAAGCTTACAAAGCGAATTTATATATCAAGACGGCCAGTGCAAAGAAGCTATTTTAACCGTTGAGGGAATAAACTGCGCAGCCTGCGCTTGGTTGATTGAGATGCAGATTAATCAATTACCCGGCGTGGTAAATATCAATGTTAATGCGACAACTCAACGCGCTACCATTCGTTGGCATCATAGCGATATTAAGCTTAGTGAAATTTTAATCGCTATTGAAAAGATTGGCTATCAAGCCCTACCTTTTAAAGCGAGTGATGCTGAACAAGCCAATCAAATTCAAAGTAAAGCGTTTATTAAACGATTAGGTATTTCTGGTATCTTAATGATGCAAGTAATGATGATTGCTGTCGGCTTATATTTTGGGGCCTTTAGCGATATGGCAGAGCATTTTGTGGTTTATCTTAGATATGCCAGCTTAGTGCTTACTGTGCCCATTGTTACTTATGGTGCCTTTATCTTTTATATCGGCGCTTACAATGCCTTAAAAGCAAAGCGTCTTTCCATGGATGTACCCGTTTCCATTGCCATTATATTGGCTTTTATTGCCAGCGCATGGGCGACCATTTACCAAACGGGTGAAGTCTATTTTGAGTCAGTCTCAATGTTTACCTTTTTATTGCTCATTGGTAAATTTTTAGAGTTTAGAGCACGTAATAGAGCTGCAGAGGTTTCTGCTAATCTATTAAAGTTAATGCCAATGACCGCAACTAAATTAGTCAATAATCAAGAACAATATGTTGTTGCTCGCAAACTATTGCCGAAAGATATTGTGATTGTAAAACCTGGTGAGGTGATCCCTGCTGATGGCGTTATCACTCAAGGTAATAGTCCAATCAATGAGGCAATGCTTTCTGGTGAACAACTCCCCGTTGACAAAAGCGTGGGCGATACTGTTTTTGCTGGCACTATTAACGGCGATGGCAACTTACTCGTTGAAGTAAAACAAGCAGGAAGTTCATCCTTTTTAAGTCAGTTAATTAGGGTCAGTGAAGCATCCCAAGCTCATAAACCCAAAATTGCACAACTATCAGATAAAATTGCACAATATTTTGTCGCGGTGATATTACTCACCGCAATTGGCACTGCTATATATTGGCAACAACATATGCCGTCCGAAGCGTTTTGGATTACCTTATCGGTATTAGTAGCCACTTGTCCTTGTGCATTATCACTAGCTACCCCAACTGCATTAACATGCGGGACAACTCGATTAAATCGTTCAGGTATTATGATTAAGTCTTCACATGTCATGGAAACGATACCCGAGATCAACACTATTGCTTTTGATAAAACCGGCACGTTAACAACCGGCGACTTTAATATTGCAAATATACACATATTAGACAACAGCTATAGTAAAGAGATGGTTCTTGCTTACGCTGCAAACTTAGAATCACATTCCGAGCACCCTATTGCAAAAGCTTTTACTCGCTTTCGAGACTTTAGCATAACCAGCGAACAAATAAGCATAGATGCAGGCAGTGGTATTTCAGGAGTTATTGACGGTAAAGATGTTAAAATTGGTAAACCCAGTTGGATTTTCTCCGCAGATGTTCCACATGCTTTATCAACTTTTAGCTGTATAGTTTCGATAAATAACCAACCCATTGCAGCCATTGCATTAATCGATAATATCAGGGACGAAGCAGAAAGTGTTATTCACACACTTAAAGCTCAACACATTAACACTATCATGCTTTCTGGTGATAACGCTTCTGGCTGTGAAAAAGTACAACAAAGACTTCAATTAGATTCTGTACATAGCCAATTAACAGCGACTGAGAAAATGCACACGTTAAAAGCAATGCAGCATAAAAATACTATTGCTATGGTAGGTGATGGTATTAATGACACCCCTGTATTTGGTGCTGCACATGTATCAATCGCCATGGGTAGCGGCACTGAAATTGCGAAAAGTGGTGCTGATGTTATTTTGCTAAACAATCGTTTAACGTCAATTAATTTACTACGAAAAGTCGCGTTAAAAACCAAGCATATTATTTGGCAAAACTATGGATGGGCTTTCGGGTATAACGCGATTGTATTACCATTAGCAGTATGTGGGTATATTACACCATACATGGCGGTGATCGGTATGTCATTAAGTTCAATACTGGTCATCACTAATTCATTACGATTATTAAAAGTGAAATAAACCAAAGCTTATGAGTGTTATTTACGTACTTATCCCTATCGCTATTTTATTAACAGCACTAGGTATTTACCTATTCTTTTGGGCAGTAAAGTCTGATCAGTTCGACGACCTAGAAAAACAAGGATTAAGTATTCTTTTTGAAGATGACAAAAATAACACCGTAGAAAACAGTAAAAGTAAAGATAAACAAGAAACATCTCAAAATGACTCTTGATTATTTTTCAGCGTTTCTCATTGGCATACTTGGTGCTGGACACTGTATTGGCATGTGCGGTGGTATATCGTCTATGTTAACCGCTGCTGTTAAACAGCACAGTAGGAAATCTTTTTATTTTGTTGCCGCTTACAACATAGGAAGAATTTTCACCTATTCATTTCTCGGGTTAATTGCAGGCTTTACCGGCTCACTTGGTATTAAAGCCTTAGGGTTACCTGTGATATCCCTAAAATTTATCGCTGGTTTTTTCCTTATTTTATTAGGTCTATACATAGGGCAATGGTTATTTTGGCTTAATCGCGTTGAGAAATTAGGCCGTACTCTTTGGCAGAAACTTCAACCTATTTCTAAACATTTACTGCCAATTGATTCTACACCCAAAGCTTTAGGATTAGGCATGCTCTGGGGCTGGCTTCCCTGTGGTTTAATTTATTCGACATTAACCTGGTCAATTGCTGCAGGCAATGCAATAGACGGTATGGCCATTATGTTTTTCTTCGGCGTCGGTACCCTTCCAGCATTGTTAACCGTTTCGTTAGGCTTTCAAACAATCACCGTTTTGTTTAAAAAATTGTGGGTTCGTCGTTTAATTGCGTTAGGTTTAATTTGTTACGGCGTATTTACACTTAACGTTGCATACCAACTCTTGTTTTAATACTATGCAGTCAATTGTCTAATGTAGGAACGTTATGAATAATCAACATTGCCCCGGTCAACAGCACATACATTGTCAAAGCTGTAGTTTGAGTGAACTTTGCCTACCCTTTTCGTTAAACGAACAAGAGTTGCAAACATTAGATAATATCATCAATCGTAAACGCCCTATTCAAAAAGGCGAACAGTTATTTCATGACGGCGATAAGATGAATTCATTGTATGCTATTCGCTCAGGAACCTTTAAAACCTTTACCATTAATGAAGGTGGTGAGGCGCAAATCACCGGCTTTCATTTAGCTGGAGATTTGCTCGGATTTGAAGCGATTGCATTATCAGAGCACTCAAGCTTTGCTACCGCTTTAGAAACCTCAATGGTCTGTGAAATTCCCTACGAAACCTTAGATTCTTTGTCTAATTCAATGCCTAAATTAAAAAAACAAATATTGCGAATGATGAGCTCTGAAATAAAAACAGATCAAGCAATGTTAACACTATTAAATCGAAAAAATGCCGAACAACGATTAGCTACTTTCCTTTCAAGTTTGAGTAAGCGATATCAAGAGCGGAATTTATCACCTTCCGAATTTCGATTAACGATGACTAGAAGCGATATTGGTAATTATATAGGTTTAACCGTTGAAACCATTAGCCGGTTACTCAACCGTTTCCATAAAAATAATATCATTGTAGTTAATGGTAAATTAATTACTATTGTCGATATTGACAAGTTAAATGCGTGTGCATCACTATAAATAATCGTTGATTATTGTTTACTTCATTTTTGATTTAAAACAACTAATTTTTATGCGCTTCACTCTATAATTACTATAATTACAATAATTGATCATTACAGACACTACTTTGGAGTCAACAATGGAAAAATATCAAAAGATTTTAGCAGTCATAGATCCTACTACAGAAGAGCAAAAATCCCTTAAGCGTGCTATCGAACTTGCTCATAAAACACAAGGAAATATTGTTGCGTTTTTGTCTATTTATGATTTTTCTTATGAAATGACTACCATGCTATCAAGTGATGAGCGCGAAGCAATGCGTCAATCATTAATTGATGACCGTAAAACATGGCTTGAAAATATTATCGCCCAAGAAAACCATCAAGGCCTAACAATCAACCATCAAGTTGTATGGCACAACAGACCATTCGAACCCATTATTGAACAAGCGATTCATCACAACGTTGATATTGTCATCAAAGGTACCCATGAGCATGACAAGTTGAAGTCCGTTATCTTTACACCTACTGATTGGCATATTTTAAGAAAATGCCCTTGTCCTGTTTTGTTGGTGAAAGATCATAGTTGGCCTGCAAATGGTAATATTGTTGCGTCAGTTAATGTGGGTAGTGACGAATCAGAGCATACCTCGTTAAATGATATTATTACTCAAGAGGCTGTTCTACTTGGTAATATTATTCACGGTAATGTGCACTTAGTGAATTCATACCCAGGAACACCGGTAAACATTGCAATAGAAATTCCAGAGTTTAATGCCAACGAATACAATGATTCAATGCGACAACATCACCAACAAGCCATGCAAAGTCACGCGACTAAATACAGCATCTCAGCTGAAAATACTCATGTAAGAGAGGGGTTACCAGAAGATGTGATTGAAGAAGTCTCTCAACAACTTGATGCAGAACTCGTCGTTTTAGGAACAATAGGGAGAACGGGAATTTCTGCTGCGTTAATTGGAAATACTGCTGAGCATGTTATTGACCGATTAAATTGTGATGTATTAGCTTTAAAACCTGAAGGATACAAATCCCCTTTACAAGATTAATCTATCCAAAATTTCATTGTTATTGAGCAAATAACTATTTAACGAAGGCTTATGTTTGTAGGCCTTCTTATCGTTAAATAATAACAATAATAAACAATATTCATTAGCTCTAACGCTTTAATACCAATTCGCATAAAGATTAAGTCAGTTCAGAGCGATGTCAGAGGTGGGAGAATAAGCGAAACGTGTGCAGGTATAGTTGTTCTACATCA
>NZ_MKQD01000031.1 GCF_001913705.1 Thalassotalea sp. PP2-459
CTATTAGTGAGAGGAATATATTGCCCTAATGATTGTTCACTCAACTGCTGACTCCATTGACTACCTTCACTTTGCCATTTTATTAGGCCATCAAGGTACTCAGGTTCAGCGTTATCGATTTCATTTTGTTCAAAGTCAGTATCAATAACACTAATAGGAACAGCTGTTGATATATTGCTTTGTCTAACCAGCTCAAGATCATCATGGTAATTCATAATCTCTTTAGCGCGCGTTAGTTGCTTATTAATATTCAAACGATTTTGGCTAATTAAATCAAAATATTGCCAATCCATTAGCTCACTGAACTTCGCAGGTATCAATGTCTCAACCGCCAGCCTTTCTTTACTGAGCTTGTCTGCTGAACTCGCCGTCATTTTTCCTGCACTAATGTAGTTGAGCAATTCATCACCCAAGCCACGATACCAAGTGACAGGCCAATCCTGATAAAAGCTGATTGAATGTGGCAGTAAAATATCTGGATCTACCCATAACATTCCCATTAGCTCGCTTTGGCTGGTTTTATCCGGCATTTGTTGCCACAAGTGAGCAAGAATATTACTGCTAGAAAAGCTCAACATCACAATGCGCTCTTCATTTAACGCGAGCAACGTTTTATCCAGCGCACCAACAAATGATGAATAAGAAGGTTGTGCTATATCACTACTAAAACCATTACCAAAACGCTCGATAACGTGCACTCGATGTGTTTTAGCAATTAATGGTTGCAATAATGCAAACCACGCACTGTCACTATGATAATTTTTATTAAACCCTGACAGTAAAATAACGGCGGGACCGGTATGTTCTAATCCCATGCTACGTACATGAACTAATTCTTCTTGCTGTGATTGCTCAACACGATATACGCTTGAAAAACTATCTAACTGTTTGTCACTGACTGAATCAAAAAAATCAATCACTTCAATCGAAGTATCAAAATCGCTGAACTGCCATGAATGTTGTCCTGACTGTATAGCGACCAGTTTATTAATATTGGTGTCATTCTGGTATACGTGTTCTCGAATACCCTCTTGCTCAACGATTTCTTTCTCTGTATCAATACCATTCTGCTTAGCAATCAAATCGATTGCTAGTTCACTTCCGATAAGTCCAAAATTACTATGTACTAAACCTTGATATGGCAGCGTTTTGTCAGCCGTTCCATGAACCATCATGTAATTAGTGGAATGTTGAACCTGGCACGATAATGATAATTGCTCTGACATAGGTGAAGCAACAGAAACGAGGCCTTTAAACTGTAGGTTACTGTTACACATTAAATTTTGCGTAAACAAGCCACCTTGAGAATAACCAACGGCATATAATTCTTCGTTAATAATATTAAATTTTTGTTTCACATCAGTGACAACATCTTCGACAAAAGCCAGATCATTAATACCCAAGCGATGTGGTTTATTACAGTCACAACCTTCGTTCCATTCTTCAACTTTTGATTGCGGATATACAACAATATAATCTTTGGAAAATGTTGCTAACTTGGTCATTGCCTGCATACCCTTAGCACTACCACCTGAACCATGAAATGCTAACAGTAGTTTATAGGCTTTATTTGGCTCTATCCCCTCATTAGGCGGTGATAAGTAATAATCTCGCCCATTAATCGATGATTTAACGACCCCATTATTATCAGTTGGTGGTAAAGGGTCATTATCATTATTATTGTTGGTTCCATTACAGCCAATCATTATAAAGCTAATGAAAATTATACTGAGTGGTAATACAAATTTAGATTGCATTGTTTTTCTCCTCGTTAATGTTGCCCATAGCTAACCATTGAAGAAAAAACAACAACACATAAGTTGCTTATGTTTTTATTACTTTTATGTTATGTTTAAAAATATATCGTTATTTCAAGATGATAGAGAATGAAGGTTAGAATTGCTGACGTTATCTTTGACGCTAAACAACGTACACTTTCACACGTAAATGGCAGCCGAAAATTAGAACCAAAGGTGTTTACTTTACTCACTACGTTATTAGATGCACCTGGTGAGATAGTTACCCGAGATCAATTAATCGCTCTTGTGTGGAATAATCGCGTAGTAGGTGATGGTGCGATCAATCGTACGGTTTCATTATTAAGAAATCATTTTTTAGCGCTCACCACAGAAAGTGTTATTGAAACGGTACCAACTCAGGGTTATCGTCTAGTCGCTCAAACCGAACTAATTGAAAACACAAGGTACAACAGCATTAATAATGCTATCAGCGATGACCGCCAGCCATCTGAAAAAAATCAGATAAACAAAACGTTACTACCATCAACATTAGTGATAACTATTCTTGCTAGTATAATAATCGCGTTATTAAGCTGGTTTTTCTATCCTAAATATCAACAACAAAGCGCTTTGGTTACCACCTTGCTCAACGACCCTTTAATAGGTTTAAAAGGGTGGGAATATGATATCTCTACAACAGCCACCGGTAATAAAATTCTCTTTCATCACCAAGCGGAAGATGACCCTCAACAGGTTTATATATACGATACCAATACTCATAAAAAGCAAGCAATTCTTAACAATGCACGGGCGGCAATAAACGCTAAAGGTGATGCCGTTCTTTTTGCTCAAAAAAATGAGCTGACATGCTCATTTAATATTTTTAATGTAGAAAATCAGAAAGTTGAACACCTTTTTAACTGTGATGACGTACCCAGTAAATTGGCATGGAAAGACAGCTCGCACTTTTATTTTAATAAACGATTAAGTAAATCTCATCCTTATCAAATTTTTAATTACGATATAGCAACACATAGGTTAATGCAGGTTAGTAATCCAAAAAGTAACAACAATCTAAAAGGTGATTTTAATTTTGCTCATAATCCTGATACTCAACAATTGGCAATACTAAGATATTTAAATGAAAATCAAACTGAATTAATTGTGCATCACACTGATTCATCAGAAGAAAAACACACGATCAATAAACGAATAACAAGCTTAGCTTGGTCGCCGCAAACTAACAGCATCATTCTGGCAGATAGATCAACGCTTTATCATTACTTACTCGATACTCAAGAACTTAACGTAATCAAACAGCTCGAAATCGACATAAATTCATTAGCTGTTGCTACTATAGATCAAAATCACTATTTATTACTCAGCAGTAAACAAGTCACTAGCGACATAATGCGCTACAACATTGATGATAACACTCAACACATTTGGCAACAAAGTGCCGGAGTAGAGTTGCTACCAAGAAGCGCAAACGGTAATGAGTTAATATTATCAACACGTTACAAAAACCACCATTTTTGGCAAATAGAAAACAACGAACCAACATTGCTCGATATTGAACTTCCCTTTGAGTTGCAGTTTACTCGCTACGAGTTATCGCCTGATGGCGACAATATTTTATTAACTAATTTAGGCGCTAGCTATGAAATAGACCTTAATAAAAAATCAATAAGCCAATTATTTACCAAGCAACACAATAGCTATGTCAGCAATTATTACGCAAATCAAACAGACAAGATTATTTATAGCAGTAATAAGTCAGGCCAGTGGCAACTATGGCTATTTGATCGTATTAATAAAGAGCATCGGCAAATGACACACAGTGGTGGTTATAGTGGCCGTGTTTTAAATAATACACTCTACTTCAGTAAATATTCTCTCGATGGCTTGTGGTCAAAAAGTATTGATAGCCAAGAAGAACAACTGCTGATCAAAGATTTTAGTTTATTAAATTGGTTAAACTGGCAACTCATTGACAATGATATTTATTTTTATCGTGCAAACTCTGGTATCTGGCAATACTCAATCACCAGCAAACAAGAGACATTATTAATGGCACTACCCGATAACTTTGTTCACCAATACACTGTTATCCCTGATGAAAAGAAGATTTTGTGGGTGAAGCTAAGACCCGTAGAAGGCGACATTTACCAGTACCAACTAACAACTGCCCCGACAAACTAAAACTTAACGAGAAAAGCCTAACGTTTACTCATTATCTTCTGCCATAAATGAATTCTATCTATTTTTATTTTAATGGCGGGTATTGCTTAGTATTACTGCTTAGCCCTCGCGTTAATAATATTATTCACAGCCTCACTAAAGTTGCGACTTACTTTTAATTTCACCTCATCCCCCAAGTCTAGTAGGCTTTCATTATTCTTGAGGGTTTGAATACTTTTTACACAGTTAATGTTAACTAACGTGGATTTATGAATGCGTTGAAACATATTGCTGTCTAATTCATTCTCAAGCTTTTTCATGGTAATGCGTACAATAAAATTTTCCTGAGAGGTATGAATACACATGTAATCACCAGCAGCGTCTATCCACCGAATATTCTTTACAGGCACAAACACTTTTTCGTTTTTATCATTTTTAATCACTAACTCTTGTCGATAATGATAAGGCAATTTCTGATTACCAGCTTCAAGCCACTCTTCTAGCTCTGTAATTTGTAAACCTGAACTTTCACCTAGCGCCTTTAATAGTCTAAATTTCTCTAGATCACGCTGTTGCGGCGTAAGGCGCTCACGAATTCGTTCTACTGTTTTTTTCAGCCTACCTACATTGGCAGGCTTTAAAATGTAATCAATCGCATTTAGTTCAAAAGCATCAAGCGCATACTCACTGTAAGCACTTACAAACACTACAAGTGGCATAATATCGGCTTGTATAAGTTGTACAACTTCTAATCCATTAATGCCTGGAAGCTTCAAGTCAATAAACAGTACGTCAGGTTGGCAACGTTGACACAGCTTTATCGCTTCATCCCCATCGGTTGCCTCACCAATGACGTTGATATCTTCAATCGCTTCTAAACGTAATTTCAACCCTTCTATCGCCAAGGGCTCATCATCAACGATGACTGCAGTAATTTTCTTATTCGTCATTTACAGTTACTTTTTGAAAGGGCATGACAATTTTTACACTCGTCCCTGCAGAGCTTTGTTTAATTGAAATTTGGCTTTCTTCATTAAACATTGTCGCTAATCGCTCTTTTGTATTCGGTAAACCGATACCAAAGCCAGGGGTTGCTTCACGCGTATCACCACAACCTTGATCTTCAACACTGACAATAAGTTTGTCATCTGCTGCTTTTGCTTTAATGGTAATTATGCCATGTTTTTTCTGACTTTCTATTCCATACTTTATCGCGTTCTCCACAATCGGTTGCAAAAATAAAGCGGGTACTCTGGCACAGTTTGCACCGTTATCAACATCAAAAATCACGCTTAAGCGCTCACCAAAGCGTACTTTTTCAATCGAAAGATATAATGCCAATAATTCAACCTCTTTTACTAAAGTACTTTCTACTTGCGTTTTTTGATCAAGAGAGTACCGAAAGAAAGTGCAAAGTTTATCTAACATTTCACCTGCGGTATCGTTATCTTTTTTGTATATCAACGTAGAAATAGCATTCATGGTATTAAACATAAAATGCGGGTTTAGCTGATAGCGTAACATTTGTAATTGTGACTCTTTTGCTGAGGTTTGTGCGCGTAACAACATTTCATGCTCTTTTTGTAGCTTATTGTTGTACAGCATAATGAAAAATATTGCCGTCCAAATAAACATCGTAGAAAGTGAAAATAAAAACCAGCCACCAAATTCAAGCATATTCCATTTTTCATACCACACTTGGTGGTATACCACCGTTTTATAAGAAGCGAGTTTTATCACGTTATAAATAATGCCTAGTAACGCTGCCGTGCCAAAACTAATGGTTAGGGTTTTCTTTAAAGGAAGATGTACTGTTCTTTGGATAACAAGCCAGGAGACATAACTCAGTACGAAACCACTGAGAATTTCGATACCTAAGTTTAATATCTGCCCTGATAAATTAAAGTGCGGATCATCAAATTGCGGCCGAATAATAGCGATAAAAACCACAATAGCATAGCCTATCCAACCGCTAAGCTGTAACATCCAAAACTGCTGATTTTGTTTTGAAAACCCTTGAGGTTCAATTTGTAGAGTCGCATCTTGCATGACTGTTTGCATAAGGTACCTAGCGCTACTTTTTACTTAGTGTGTAATTAAAGGCTATCAATAATCAAGCTTTTCATTCACATAATGGCATGACGGCGTTATAAGAACACTGTTATTAACATAAGTTATACCAATTCGCTGTACACAGAAGATATTTTTAAACAACTTTATACATTTAGACATATCTTTTAACACTTTTCCTCAGGTAGCTTTTGCAACAGTCAGTAATTTTCGCCAAACTATTGTGGCAGTGTTTATCGGTTTAAAACCTATATACACATGACTTATTCCACAAGGACAATAACAATGAATAACAATATAATCGCTTTTCTTGCAGGTAGTATTATGCTCCCTTTAGCAACATCGGCGTTAGCAGATGATGGTTACCAAATACCTTCAAAGCCAATTGCTTCAATCGTTGATGCTAAGCTAGCGCCTAGTACAAGGTTGTCTCCTGATAAGCAATGGATGGCATTTTTTGAAAGACAACGAATCGCTTCTTTGGAAGAGCTAGCCAAACCAGAATTAAAATTGGCCGGTATTAAACTAAATCCTGATAACTTCTCACGCGCTCGCCCTCGCTCAAAGTATCTGTCTATAGCATTTCAGCATTTAAAAACCGATAAAAAAATATCAATAGACAACCTGCCTAAGGGTAGAATTTTATCACCGTCATGGTCACCGAATAGCGAACACCTTGCTTTTTTTATTGAACAAGCGAAAGAAGCAAACTTATTTATTTACTCAATAAATACTGACACCTTACAAAAAGTAGATAACTTAGCGTTAAACTCAGTGATCACCTCGAGACCATACCGTTGGTTACCTGATAGCTCAGCTATTATCGCCAATAAAGCGATCAACATTAATGTTGATGCGCCTCAAGACAGTGCTGCTAGCGCAATCCCTATTGTGTCTCAAACCACAGGAGAAAAAGCGCCAGCCCGGACTTACCAAAATTTATTGGCAACACCGCATGACAAAGCACTGTTTAAATATTATGGGTTAGGGCAGTTAGTCAAAGTCTCACTAAAAGGTGATATGACTAAGGTAGGTAAACCGGCCTTAATTCGAGGGTTTAGAGCATCGCCTGATGCGAAGCATTTACTTGTTGGACATATTCAGCAACCGTTTTCTTATTTAGTACCTTATTCACGCTTCGCGACTTCTTGGCAAGTTATTGACACTAACGGTATGTTAATTAAAGAAATTGTTCGCCAACCGCTTGCTGAAAATATTCCTCAAGGCTTTGATAGTGTTCGCACTGGTAAACGCTCGCTTTCATGGCGTGATGATAAACCAGCAACCTTAGTATGGGCTGAAGCACAAGACAAAGGCTCAATGAAAGCAGATGTTGAATTTCATGACTTCATCTATACTCAAGCAGCACCATTTACTGAAAGCCCTGCTTTATTTGCAAAATTAGATCGCCGATACAGCGGTATTACTTGGGGTAATGATAAAATAGCTATGCTTTCTGATTGGCGTTTCAGTGATCGTAAAGTACGTACATTCATCGTGAACCCAAATAATGCCGATAAAGATCGCATTACCTTTGAAGATCGTTCTTATAATGACGCTTATAATGACCCAGGTAACGTAGTTCAAAAACAAAACGCCTTTGGTAGATACACTTTGTCTATTCAAGATAGCCGTTATTTATTTCTTACTGGTATTGGCGCTTCAGAGCAAGGTAACATTCCTTTTCTAGATAGATACGATATCAATACCCAGAAAAAAGAACGTTTATGGCACAGTGAAGCACCTTATTATGAACGTGTTCGTGGTGTATTGGACGACGCTGGCACAAAGCTGATCACCATCAGAGAGTCTAAAACTGAGCAGCCTAACTTCTTTATTCGCGATCTAACGAAACAATCTATTACGCAATTTTCTGGTTTTCCGCACCCCTACCCGACTTTTACCAATGTCAAAAAAGAACTCGTTAAATATACCCGCGACGATGGTGTTGAACTTAGTGGTACGTTATACCTTCCACCGGGTTATAAAAAATCTGACGGTACATTACCTGTTTTAATGTGGGCATATCCTCTTGAATATAAAGATAAAAGTGTAGCGTCACAAGTACGAGAATCTCCCTACGAATTTACCTACATTGGTTATTGGGGCCCAATGCCTTATTTAGCAAAAGGTATCGCCATATTTGACGATCCGAAAATGCCGATTGTTGGTATAGAGGGCAAAGAACCAAACGATACGTTCCGTAAGCAGTTGGTTTCAAGTGCAAAAGCTGCAGTTGATGTATTAGTTAAAAAAGGCGTTGCAGACAAAAATAACATTGCCATTGCAGGTCACTCATATGGTGCATTTATGGTCGCTAACTTATTAGCCCACAGCGATTTATTTAAAACAGGCATTGCACGCAGTGGCGCATACAACCGTTCACTCACACCGTTTGGTTTCCAAGGTGAAGAACGTAATTTCTGGGAAGGACAACATGTTTACGCCACGATGTCGCCGTTTTTTCATGCTGAAAAAATTAACGAACCTATGCTCATGATCCACGGAAAAGAAGATCCAAACTCAGGTACTTTCCCGATGCAATCTGAACGTATGTACAATGCGTTAAAAGGTTTAGGTAAGGATGCTAGATTAGTGATGTTGCCATATGAAGGACACGGCTACAGAGCACGTGAAAGTATTTTACATGTACTTTGGGAGCAGGAACGCTGGTTAGAAAACTATCTGATCGCCAAGTAGCAACTAAAACCTACGTTGATTTTCTTCAACGTAGGTTTATATTGAAAAAGCATGTAATAACACCATCGACTTTATTAAATTTTAAAATCTCGACTACGATTGACAGTTCATGCTGTTATATAAATTAAGTATGGTTTTCGTTAAAAATCATTGGTAAGTAAAAGTTAACTATAAACTAAGAATGCTTTCCATCCAGCTAATTGAAGATGAGGCAATTTTTTGATTAAACTTTCCAACATCTGTGACTTCTCTCCGAGTAAACTTCATTAAATCAGAGCTGTTAATAAACTTTAGCATGGAATGATCTGTGCGTTCAAAAGTCAGCTCTTGCCCTGTCACACCTTCATTTTGGTTGAGGAGTGAAACAATATTTTTAGCCCATTTACCATCAATCGCCTGAATATCATACATTCCGTGTAACATTAATCCATGTGATTTAGATTTTTGCCAAAGAGCAGCAAAGTTAAAGCGGTTGATACTGCGAAAAAAGTTATAATGGCGATTCATAATAAGCTCTTCGTTAATAGCAATCAATTCTGCATCTATAACTCGTTTGGCAACTTTACTCGCGATTACTTCTTGCCAAGAAAGATCTGAGTCTAGCCATTTTGTCAAAAAAGGAGATATTAGTTTAACATTTTTTTTAGCCTGCTCTTTAGTTACCCCCCAATACAAGACTGATTGCTTTTCATAAATATCATGTAAGTATTCTATCCAAGGTTTAAAGACGCCTCCATATCCAATCACTCCTTTCGCTAAACCTTGTTCTGCAATAATGGCGGAATGCAATACGCCTAACGAGTGACCAAACACAAATACATTTTTCGCGCTAACTCCGTTCTTTGTCTTTAAGTGCGATAACCCTGCTAAGAAAGCTTTATTTTCAGTAACGAAGTCATATAACTGACAGTCCAGTTGGCCTTCACTATCACCTACCCCAGGTTTTTCCATTTTCATCACAGTAAACCCTGATTGGGAAAATTGACCAAGCAATTGATTTAAGCTCATATCTGGCAACATGCCATAATCAATAGAGCTACATGTATAACCTTGTATAAATAAAACTGCAGCACCATCTTGCCTTGGCTTTTCTGGTAAATATGTGATTGTACGGATAGTTTCATGTTGCCAAGAAAATTCTCCATAATTAACTTGATAGCCTTTGCCTTTCTCCTTTGGTTTTCCTTGAGCCTTTGCCTCTAGTATTAAAGAGGATGTATCACGTGAAATTGAGAGCGTTATTGTATCGCCTTCATAAATTTTCCCAAGCTCAGTAAGCAAATTTGAAAAGTCACTTATAACATTACCATTAATACTTATTAATTTATCACCCACTCTTAGTCCCAACGCATGTGCTGTTCCTTGAGGATGGAGTTGATGAACAACAACTTCTCCAGATTGTGTACTTTCAGGTACAAAACCTAAAAAGCTTGTTCTTTTCAAGATATTTTCCGCTAGTGTAAATTGGCTAAATACAATAAAGAATAATAACCATAACTTCATATTTAAGTTCCCAATGTAAGTTAATAAGTGGCTTCCTCTTGAGCATATTTTTATTTAAAGTAATATCCGTTACGACTTACCATTATCCTAAATTAGGTTGTTCGCTTTGTGACTGGTGATATAAATTGTTCGCATAATATGACTCTAATTTAAGCAATAACTTCTCTAACCTTAAGTTATCAATCGGCTTTAATAAGTAATCCTCTACTTCCGCGTTGTAGCCATCAATTGCAAACTCACTGTGAGCAGACATGATGACCCATTTACACATCACTGTATATTTTAATTCTTTGATCAGTGATATTCCGTTACCACCAATAATATTAACGTCAACAAAACAAACATTGGGTTGGCGCTCTAAAAAGAGTGATTTAGCGTCATCGTAAACTGCCGCTTGACCGATAACTTGCCAGCCAAACCTGTGTTCGATGACTCGGCGTATTCTCTCTCTTGCATGAGGTTCATCATCAATAATAAGACAAGTTATCATTTACCTCTCCCACTTTAGCTTAACTTATATATAGAACTTTACCTTCAATTAGTGACAATTCGCGGTTTAATGGGTAAATGAATCTATATAAGGGTGGCATTTAACATTTTCGGGGATGAAACTTATTAGCGCTAATCACAAAAAGTTTGTTGCGTATAGCAAGCACTTAAGATAAAGGTCTATGAAAAAGAAAAGGTCTGTGAATACAACACAGACCTTTTAACTCGTTCGTTTAATATTTATTAAACAATTATGAGCTTTGCTTAAAACTCAGCATTAACACTAAAACGCACATAGCGTGGTCTTTGGAAATCAGTTGGTAAACCGTAAGTTGGGTTAGGTTCGCCACGATAGCCACCGAATTCATAATCTGTGTAACCGTAACGTTCATTAGATTCATTTAACTGGGTTGCTTTGTCATTATTAGTGACATTAAAAATATCAGCACGGAATGTAACTTTGTTATCATCAAAATACATGTCATAACTTGCTGATAAATCTAAACTCCAGGTATTAGGCGTACGACCTTGTGAACCACGAGAAACTAACTGTCCATCTTTAACGAATGACTCATCTTGGTACTGTGATGCAAAAGCATCCGTTGGATGAAAACCAAACGAATTTAATGGGCGGCCTTGAGACCAATTAAAGTTAAAACCAACGTTTAGATCTTCAATGACATTATAAGCACCGGTCATTTTAACCACATGTCGTCTATCGTTGGGTAAATTACCACTTGCACCGTCTACTAAGCCTGGTTGGTCGTAGTTAGTTGTTAAGCCAGAGTCGTCTTGGTCATTATCTGAACGAACAAAACCTTCATTATTACCCCAAGAATGAGACCACGTATAAGTAAAGCTATACATCCATTTATCGTCCCACGCGCGATTTAAAGTAAAATCAACCGCAGCATATTGGCGTTCGGCCTTCGGATAACCGAGCACATCTGAAGGAATCGTAAAAGTTTCTTCGCTATAAAAGCTACCACTGCCATCAGGATCTGTTGTAATCGTTACATCATTTCCTGGATTGGTTAATACATAATATCCAAAACCTGCACAACGAGTACAACCCGGCCCATCAGGATCTTGAGCAAGTAGAAAATCGTTAAACCCTTTATCAATGGCTATATCTTCTAATGAACTAGCTAAATCGCGATATGTCCCTTTAATACCAAAGCTCCATGAGTCGTCAATCACACGTTGATAACCCAATATAAATTCATTTTGATACATAGGATCTAAATCGGCATTGACTGTTTCCGCGGTATTCATCAAATTACCATCACTAAATGTAGTGACAGGCCCACCAGAACCTTCAACTAAGTTAGGCGTAAAGTCAGCATTAACGCTTTCTACTTCAAAGTATTGGCGAACATAGAGTTCATCTCCAGCTAAACGTACGTTAGTATTGGTAGCAACGGGTAAATAGTACTGTCCATAGTTTGCGAACAGTTTACTGTTGCCATCACCCTCGACATCCCAACTAATACCTACACGCGGTGCCCACTGATTAGTAACATCAACAAACTTAAGGCCTGCTTTGTTATAGTTTTCAAATGACTCATTACGCAAACCTATGGTTGCCACTAAGTCATCATTAATTTGCCACTTATCTTCGATATAAAAGGCAGCTGATTTTGTTTCAAAATCACCGACATTGACGTAAAACTCTCTTCGTACATCTGTACAGTCTAGCTGCCCTTGCGAAAGCAAATCGGTATCACACCCTTCATAACGCCAGGCAACACCGCCAGCTCTTTGAGTATTCTCTTCGGCTTCCATATTTTCATAGTCAATACCAAAGCGCAGTGTATGATCATCATGAATATACCAATCAAAGTCTAAACGGTAAGCTGTACGTTTGTCTTTTTGTACTGAAGGATTGAATAAACCGTATGAGCCAAATTCACGACCACTATAACGTTCATAAATGGCAGGCTTATCCCCTAATGGGCTATCACCAGCATTTAAGTTTGAATAGCTTGCTTCATTGATTGAATATTGCGCAGTTACGGTAAAATCATCCGATAAAATACCGGTGTATTTTAAACCCCAGGTTTTTCCACCGCGTTCTAAAATATAATCGCCATACCATTCACCGGTAGTATCCGTATCTGGGTTATATAAATTCTTAGTACTTTCTAAGTCAGAACTATTATCCCAGCCAGTAAACTCAACAATATGGTCATCGGTGATATACCAATCTAACTTCAAGGCGTAAAGCGTGTCGTTCGCTTCGCGATCATAAATAGAACCACTAGTGGCATAATCAGAATCTCTTCTTTCTTGATTAATTAAGCCAAAGAAGAAAAGTTTATCTTTAATAATTGCACCACTCGCCCATAAATTAACGTTTGTCGAGCCAATGTTATCCTTCTTATTAACAATATAGTATTCTGAGCCAACAGCCTCAATGTCGTCGGGGTCAGTTCGAAACACGTCCGGTTGAGTTTCCCGTAAACTAGCGGGTTCATAGAAGGCACTAGCTCCAAATTTAAATTCATTGCTACCAGATTTGGTTACCGCATTTACCACACCACCAGTAGAACGGCCAAATTCGGCTGAATATCCGCCCGTTTTTACTTCAAATGATTCATACATTTCAAATGGCAGTTCAGAACCGCCTAAACCATTACGGAAGTTCGTTGTATTAATACCATTAACGTAATACACGTTTTCACCAACAGATGAACCACCAAATGATGCTAAGTTACCAAAATCATCATCACCTGAAATAGTTCCTGGTGCTAATAATGCAACAGAAGTGACATCACGCGCGACAGGCACTTTATTTAAATATTCAATATCTACTATCAGTTGAGATTCACTGGATGCCACATCAATTGCTGATACCGCAGCGCCAGATACAGTGATTTTTTCGATATCACCGCTTTCTAGCGTAAGGTTGACCGTTCTTGAGCCTGCTGCCGCAACGCGTAAATTATCTTGCTGTAACACTATAAAACCATCTTTTTTCGCTTCTAAACTATACGTTCCGGAAGGCAAAAGTGGAAAACGGTAGTTCCCCTGACTATCAGTTGTGACGGTACGTGTAAGGCCTGTTGTTAAGTTTTTAATCGTTACCGTTACGTTCGATAAAACATTACCCGCTTGGTTTAATGATGTACCCCGAATACTGCCTTCATTTGCCATTGCTGGCATTGTCACTCCAAGTGACATCGCAACAGCTAATGCTGTAATAGAGCGATTAAACGACTTTGAAATAATATATTTCATTTAGAACTCCCTTGACTGTTATTCTATTTTTATAAAAGCAGTACAAAACTGCCACACTCAAAGGTAACAACTGTGACTATCCTTAAGTGTAGAAAGGGATAAAAGCGTAAATCGGCGTGATAAAGTTTATTTATGTAACCTTAAATGGCTATCGACATTAAAAGTTCATCATTGTACTTTTTTGATTAACAATAGAAAAATAACGAGGTGTATAGCAATTCTCTATTACGAAACCTTCAATAAAAAAACACCTAACGTTGTTTTTGTCATCAATTATGTGTAATTCATACCAACAGAAGAGATATTATTTTTTTATCACATTATTATGTTAACAGATTAAGTAATTAGGTAGGCCTCATGATTAGTTGTATTGTTGTTGATGATGAAGAAATGGCGCTTGAGCGTTTAACCAGAGAGATTGAAAAACGTCCAGGTTGGCAAGTCCTTAGTCGTTGCAGCGAATATGAGGAAGCAAAACAAGCATTAATAGAGCACGAACCTGATGTTTGTTTTATGGATATCAATATCATTGCTGGTAGCGGTATGGAGCTCGCAAAAGCATTATCTAGTCTTATTGCTACCCAATGGATATTTTCAACCGCTTACTCTGAATACGCAGTGGATGCATTCGATATTAATGCCTTTGGTTACCTTCTTAAACCCTATGAAAATGACAAATTAAAGCGATTAATGCATAAGTTTGAAAATCACCTTAGTAGCGATACAAAACAAGACGTCCATTCAAGTAAATTGGCGATTAAGTCGATTGGAGAAGTAAAAATAGTCGATGTGAACGACATTATATGGATTAAAGGCGCATCTAATTACCTCGAACTCTATTTTGCCGACCGCATGCTATTGCATCGAGAAACATTAACAAGCATTCAAAAAAAGCTCTCTAAAAAAAATTTTTTCCGAGTTCATCGCTCAGCTATCGTCAATATCGATTATATAAGTAAAGTAGACAGCGAGCTTGGTCGGTATTCCAGTTTGATCATGAAGAATGGCGATGAAGTAAAAATTAGTAGTAACTTTAAACATGAATTATTTAAAGCACTAGGAATACACTAATGACTTTAAATAACGTCGAATATTTATATCGTAATTATAGTAAAACTCAGCTGTATTGGATTTTTCAAGCGTGCGGTTGGTTTGTCTATTCAACCACTTTCATTTGGGACAACGTTTTTTTTAATCATGAAGATTTTACCGGTACATTAGATACGGCAATTACTTTTACCTTGTTTGGCTTTACCGGTTTTTTACTTTCTCTGGTACTCAGAGCAATCTATCAAAAGTTAGAACAAAAAAATTTCTTTGCATTTCTAACAATCGCTTTTATTTCATGTAACGTGTTAGCATTACTTTGGACCGTTAGTAAAAAATTATATATTTGGTACTTTTTATATCCAGATGTGTACACGAAGTGGATTAATAATGACATCCCTTTTAGTGCAATTTTTCTCTATTACTCGAGCTCATTACTAGTATTCTTAGTTTGGTCTGCATTTTATAGTGGTGTCAATTTCCATATTAAATCCATTGAACAAAACAAACGGATATTGAAAATCCAAGCAGATCATGACAAAGCAAAATTAGAACTACTTAGGTATCAACTCAATCCTCATTTTTTGTTTAATTCACTTAATGCAGCTTCCAACCTTGCAATGAGAGGGGACGGTGAAAAAACTAGTGATATGTTGGCCAAACTAGCCACGTTTTTACGATTTTCTTTAGATAATTCACCAACCGATCGTGTTACTTTGCAACAAGATCTCAGTGTCATGGAAAAATACTTAGAAATTGAAAGCATAAGGTTTGGCGATCGTTTAAAAGTCGTTTGGCAGGTTGATCCAAACAGCCGGCAAACTCTAGTACCAAACTTTTTAATTCAACCGTTAATAGAAAATGTTATCAAACACGCATTAAACACCTCAAAAAGCCAATCGGTATTAACGATAACAGCACAGCTCAACAACAGTCATTTATACTTATCGGTAAGTGACAATGGCCCATTAACCTCTTTAGATGCTATACACTCTAGTAAAGGCATAGGCCTATCCAACATAAAGCAACGTCTTGAATTATTTTACTGCCATGATTATCAACTCAATATGAACATTAATGAGCCTCATGGTTTAAACGTTGAAATAGTCATCCCTACAGACATAAAAAAACCATAGAAGCTAGTTCCTAACTTCTATGGTCAAGTAATCATCTTCCAGGGAATGGATATGATTTCAGATACCATAACCTATCCTTTGTTGAACGCGTGTCTTTTGTGACGAATGTAACAATCGCTTTTGTGAACGAATCAATATGAGCGTTACCTGTTACAATAAGGTTTCATCAAAAGTTCTCACAGTAATTACTACTAAGCTAACAGCCTATCTGACAGTTACCTAATATTGTTCGAGAATCAAACAATCAAATATCAGCCCTATTAGCCTCATTCTTTCACATTTACATCGCCTATTCTGCCAGAGTTTAACCCTCTGGTTTTTAACGAAGCAACTGTACCGTCTTCATTAAATTGAAATTATATTTGCATATTAGATTGGCCGTCGTCACTTTCGATTAAGAAAAGATTGTTTTCATATGGCCACAGTTTAAGCGGCTTATCCCAATAATTTGAAAACAAAAATAAACTGCCATTTTCTCGATAGATTTTTCGAAAACGCTGTTCATCAACAATATACTTTCCAATGTATTTATCAAGTTCTTCATCCGGTATGAATCGTTGTTTATAAACCAAGTAATCAATACCCAATGCCGTTAACGCATCGATACTCGCCTGGTGAGTTGGATGGTCTTTCAATGCTGATTGATAGTGTGTTACTGCTTGTTTTTTCATACCTTTTTGTAGCATCAAGTCTGCTAACATGACGTGAGTCTGATACCAATGAGGAAAGGCTTCAAGTGATAATTCAAGTGTTGAAATCGCTTCATCAACACGCCCACGTTGTACTAACTCCTGTGCGGTAGTATTGAGATTACGCCAACTTAAACGCCCAATATAATCAGGCATATAGCTTTTGATATCCTGCAGGATAGGCCTGACATATTGGTAGCCCTTCTTTATGATCAAACCCGTAATAGATTCCGGCAACAACGGCTGCTTGTTAGCTTTTACCTGTTCAAAACTATGCTTAATAGCCTGTTGTTCATGCGCAACTACATCTCCCTTACCTAAAAGCGAAAAATCTAAAAACTCCAAGACGTAACGACTCATATCAGCGTAAAAATCAATAATCGCTTTCTTATCGTCAGCTGAGAATTGATCAAACTGCATTCTTAACAGTAGTTGCTCTGAAGAAAAGTAATAATGAGTATTATGATCATAGCGTATCAGCCACTTATCAGCGAAAATGACTTGTTGATAAAAATCGGCAGGGTTTATCGATGGTTGATGCATGTTTTTACTGATCATTAACAGTTTAGCAGTAAGCTCAGACGGCTGGTAATATGAAGTGGTTTGCACATCTTCCAACCATCCTTGAGACATTATTGAGCTATCTAAAGAGACAACCGCATCAACGTCTTTATTTTTGTTAGCAAATATGAGATTTGACAGCCCACCTAAACTATAGCCAATTACCGCGACTTTTTTATTACGCGTAAATCGTTGAGAAAACTCCCACAGATAAGCTAAATCTAACGCTTGTACTTGTGCAGCATTCACTGACTGTTGCTGTAAACGCGTGAATTCACCTTTTGCAGCAACAGAAACAACAATATAACCATGACTTGCCAAGTATTCACACAACAAAGCATTATCATGCACTGATGAATTCATTGGAGGTGCATACAACACCACAGGAAAGTTATCTCCCGCAACTTCTATATTAAAATAACTTCTAGTGAGTTGTTGCCAAAACTTGATATATCCAGCCTTTGCTCTGTCAGGTAATGAGTTCAACAGGCTATTAATGTGTTGCTCTCGTTCACCTTTAGCTTGCCTAGCAAAGTCCACTTCTGAGGAAGTAAAAGCAGTGAAGTCTCGATATTTTAGCGGCTTTTTATCAGCAATACTTTTCCCTGGATACCACATCGCCACTTGCATTGGTCGACCAATGGGAGAAAAAGTTTCTTCGCCAAAATAGTCATATTTGGGTGCAAAAGAGCGACGTTTATCATATTCATGAAACAGCTTAAACCCTACTTTATATTGACCAAGTGGCAACGCCTGGTGAAATGAGGCAATTGAAATTTGGCTATAAAACAAAGCTATTGAAACAATTATTAACGGAAGAAACTTTTTATTATTCTGCATCACGGTGCCTGTGTATTTTTGTTCTCTATGTAATAGTCGCTGCCGATTGAAATAAAGTTCACTTGCAGAGTACTTTTGGTCACTTTATTGGTTGGTCAATGGACTTCCTCTTACAATCAAACTTCGTCTATTTAACTCGGCTACATAATCTTTTGAGTTTTTATACAGCTCATCTTCTCTAACAAAGTTAATATGAGCTTTGTTTCCCCAATAGATAATAAAGTCGGCAGTGTCTTTAAGCTTAGCTTCTCTAAACCCATTAAACGAAGAACCATCTCTGTTTTTTAAAGACGAAAATTGGTTAGCGGGAAGCTGGCCTATTGGTGACGCTTGCAGATCAACTATGGCTGGAAAAGCCCTGTTTTCCGTATACTGTTTTGCAAGTTTTGTTTTAGCAATTGAGCGGATGACATAAACCGACTCTGGGTACTTTTGCATCAACCGTGATGTAACACTGAGTTCCGCAATATCAAAGCCGTACTCACTTTTACGAACAATATTTTTCTTTGTCGTATGCAGGCCACCAGCAAGAAATAACACTTTCTTTCCTTGATCATAACCATATTTTTCAATCATTTTTGCCATATGAGCGGAACGTTCGTAAAATGGTTTCAATTGATTTTTGTTTTGAATTCGGCTCCAATCAACAGGAGTATCTCCTAATACAATGCGGTATTGATGTGACTTTGACTGTTGATTAATGTCTCTGATTTTCTTAAAAAATGCCAGATAAACTGGTGATTCCCAAAGTCTATTCGGTGAGATAATTGTATTTCTCAAAGCCTCGTAAACTGGAGTTATATCATTTGACTCGCCAGATAAATAACGATCAACCTGCTTTTGATATCGTTGGTTACCAAATTCAACGACAATTACTTGTACTGAATTCATCACTATTGGAGATGCTAATGATTTTAATAGGAGCTGATGCAACTCTTGATGCCTATGATTTTCACCAATGGCTACAACCCAGTGCGATTTAAACCCTGACACAATCGACTGAGTTAAAAGCTGTGATGGTTCTTTGGCGTGGGTTCTTTGTACGTTAGAACAGATAAAGATCACACAAATCAAAACGCCTATACAATATCGATTCATATTTTTTCGCCTTGAACTAAATAGCTGTATTGAGAACATTTAAAATAGCTCCTCACGAAGAAAACGGTAGTAAGTTGATAAAGTATTCTCCATGCTAACCTATCACATTAACCGCTTCATTGTGACATGTGGTACTAACGCCTCATTTATAGGTGTGAAAGTCACATACCGCGTGACAATTTCAAGCGTAACATTTCAATGTATGATTTTATGTTTGCAAAAGCTCGTCTGTCTCTATTTATCCATTACTTCAGATTAGTGTAAATATTGCGTTCTTATTTTTTTCGCTTCTTTAGGCTTGTTGTTTGCCGTTAATGCCTCAGCATAACTATCCCAACCATTTTTATAGTCAGGATAGACTTGCGTTAAAAAAGAAAACAATGCTTCGGCTTCCGCCAGCCGACCATGGGTCAGATATAAATAACCACTTTGATTCAATTGTACTGCACTTGGCAGATCCCACCGTTGAGCACTTTGTGCTGCACGAAACACTGCTAACGCATTGCTCATCTCTTTAGAGATGACTTGTTGTGTGAATTGTTTAAGTAAATTTTCATAAGGCAACGGCTCATCCATACCTAAAACTGCATTAGCAAGCTGATTATACAAAGCACTAACATAAGCGGGTTTTTCATTAGACAATATAACGACAATGAGCTCATGATTTAGATACGTCGAAACATTCGCAACAAATCCTTCATTAGAGCCACCATGGGTTATCGCTCGTCCATTAGCCCCTTTGTTACTCGGCCAGTTATATGAGTATTTAAATAAACCATGATTGTGCTCTATCATTTGCGCAAAACTTTTCTTTGACACTATTTCGCCCTTGATTAACGCTCGTTGCCACTGGTATAAATCAAAAACCGATGAATACATAGCACCATGGCCAATTGCATAGTTTTGCGGTGCAGACGGCAATATTACTAATTGGTCATTAAGCCGGTTGGTACCTTGCACTAACGACCTTAAATTTTGCCTTGAAATAACACCGGTATCAGATAAGGCTAAAGGCTTTGTAATTTTACTTTCAAGCACCTGAGCAAAGGGTTTCTGAGCCACCGCTTCAATAACAAGTGAAAGAAGTGCAAATCCAGCATTGGAATAACGTTTTGTTTTAGTTTGCGAGACAGATATATGCTTTAGTCGCTTTAACCTTTGTAAACTTGTCAAATCACGCGTTATATCTCGTTCAGCTAACGTTACAAAATCTCTTGGCAATCCACTTCTATGCTCTAGCAACTCTTGTATTGTTACGCTACCAACGGGATAATCTGAAAACTCTTTGATGTAACCACTGATCGGTTGGTTGAAATCAACAAGTCGCTTCTCTTTCAAAAGATACATTAGCGCTGTTGTAAATTGTTTTGCTATAGAGCCAATTTCAAACCTTGCCGACTGAGGTAATTTGGCGGAACTTACAAATGCAACAACTTGCTGATCAATTGCCACTAAGACATTTCCTTGAAACATGTCCTGTTCTATATAAGCATTGGTAATTTTTGTCAGTTTATCGTGCAGTTCACTAGCTTTAGTGGGTGAAACACTGCCAATAAGAAACAAAAAATAGTATTTCATTAAGCTCATTACTTTCCTTTTGTTATTTTTATATTATTTAGTAACTAAAGTTTCGTGAAAGGTTTAACGATGACTAAACTTAATGATTCATTTCGCAACAGGAATAAACCAGAACTTAGTTTAAACAAAGTTTTTTATACCTTTGAGTTGAGGCTAAATAAAGTGCGCTATATCGATATATCAGTTATTGTTACGACTCTGTAACCCAGTCAACTCAATTCTATTCTTACTACCAATGTTGCCACCCCAAGTTTGCTGCTCCTTTGAAAGAAAGACCAAGCCTATTGAAGTGACTAAAAGCATGCCATCAGGTACTCGATATACGGGCCATTTATTAGCGTTCTGAGCGCTTTTTCTACTATTAACATGGTTATATTTATTTAACCAATTTGAAAGTAACCCAGAATTATCTTCAAAAACGCACTTTGATCCTGTACAGGATATTTCGCCATTCATTTCTTTGCCATTAAACGTCCCTTTCAACTGCTGTTTTTCAAAAGGTTCAACACCTGATTTAAGGTAAGTGTTCGCACGAATAAGCTTAGCTAAAGCAAAGCCATTAGTTTCCATTTGAGAAACCCAGCTAGTGTTTGATAAAAAAGCGAGTGTTAGGTTTTGTTCGGGATATACAATTAAAAAAGAACGCGCTCCGAGTGTAACTCCTGCATGGTGATAGACTGTATGTCCATCAAAATCTTTTCCAACTCGCCATCCAAAACCGACATTATACATCTTATTTTTAGGTGAAACGTCGTGATAGTTTGGCTGAAACATAAGTGACTTTATTTCATCAGAAAAATAGTTACCATTAACAATTCTATCGGCCAACAGTGCTAAGTCTGTTGCTGTTGATGAAAGCCCTCCCCCAAGCGCAGTATACGTTTTATCATCAAAAGGTGTCGATGCAGGTTTTCCGCGTGTTAAAGTAAACAAATTTGAACGGTGCGGATCTCGTTTTGTTATATCTTCAACTATTGGTGTTACCCGACCAGACACTCGATTTATAAAGCCCTCAATACCATCAACTAAAGTAGTTCCGGTTACTTTTTCAAAAACAGCACCTAAAATTGTGTAACCAAAACTCGAATAATGGTACTGACTGCCTGGCTCAAACAGCAGATCTCTATTTTTTAATACCGCTAAACTTTCAGTCGCTGAAATATAATGTGTTTCCCAACAACAAGCATCTACCGCCTGGTAATGTGGTATGCCAGAGGTGTGTCTCATCAATTGCTCAATCGTTATTTTATGATATTTTTCAGGCAATTGAGGCAAGAGTGTTTTTAATGAGTCGGATTTTTTTATTAATTGTTGTTGTATTAAATCAGCAAACAAAGACGCTGCAACTAATTTTGAAACGCTTGCCAGTCGAAATCTTGTATTTGAATTTACAGGTCGTGATAACGCCTTATCCCAATACCCCGAATTAACGGAATAAACTACTTCACTATCTTTAATTGCCGCCATAGAAAACCCAGCTACGCCAGATAATGTTCGCAATTGTTCAAGAGACAAACCAACTGTGTGCTCTATCTTGTTGACAAAGCTAAAACTGGAACAAGAAAAACATACCGAAAATACCAAGACAAAAATAACAACAAACTTACTCATATCACTCTCCTATTTTTGTTTTAACGTATGCTAAAAAGGAGAATCTAACGAGTTAATAAACGTTAACTTAGGTAAATTTTAGTTAATTATTCTTGGAAGCGATTTGAACAAGCTCCCCCCAAATGGGGTGATCTGCATTTACTAGCATATCTTTAGTCAGCACTAGCTTTCCTGAGTTAAATAAAGACAATACAGCCTCAATCAGTTGCTCTTGTCCATTGAGTTCTTGAGTAACACGATCTATTTGTATTTGATAGCTTGATAAAATAGTTGCAGTTTTAGGTTCGAGAATGCGCGCATTAACAGTAGTGTTATCTTCCAACGCTAAAAACACTAACAATCCGATCCTGTGAGTTCTTGCTTGTTGAGGGATGCTTAATGCTTGATCAAACTCACTTAATACAATCTGAATATCATATTTTTGCGACTTCACTACCCTATCAGTTAACAATCTCCTAACTTTAACTAAACTATCCTTAGTTGCTTGATTATCAGTATAAAGCCAAAGAGCTAATCGATTATTTTGGCCTGTTTGTGTTTCAAGTTTTTTCTGCCAAATAAATACGCTAATAAAAATAGCGAAACAGGTAAAAAGTAAAATCAATCGTGGTGATAAGATGTTAATACCAACTTTTGGCACATCCATTTGCTCGGTATTGGGGCGATTTTCTAAAGAATCTGGAGCGCTATAATGAGTTATCAGTTTATAACCTTCTCCTCTGATTGATTTTATTTCAAAATTGCAAATTCCCTCTGCTTGTATAACTTTGCGTAACAGAAATACCCTTTGCTTAATAGTATCCGAACTAACACTCCTTGAGCCCCATACAGCTTCAAGTATCTCGTTCACACCAACGACTTGGTTAGCATTATCCCATAGTAATCTTAGCAATTTAAAATTTAATGGCTGCAATTCAACGGAAGTATCCTCGTAATGAATACGATAGGAAACGTGATCAAAACTAACCATAACCAAGATTAACCTTTATTAACTCTAATTAACTGGCGAGTTTACCAACTTTCATTATCGTTGTAATGTTTCAATTGACCTACAGGAATTAACATGAATTTTAGAAAGTTATTAATATCGACGATGATTACATTGGCATCACTGCAATCATTTGCGAACGATTTTAAATTAAATGAGACTTATCAAAAAAGGTACAGTCAACTTCCATTTAGAGAAACACCGTTCGCAGATTTAAAGGGAATTTTTCCTATCTCTGAAAAGCTCGCTACAGGGAGAAAACATTACTTATTAACATACGATAGTTTAGATAGAGTTATTGAAGTTAAATTTTTACAACACGGTAAAACGGTTCCTTTAAACATTAACAAAAATGTTGTTACTCATGCCCCCCATATAAAAATTCAGTTTAAAGAAGGTAAAGAAATAAGAACATTTTTTGATGAACTTGGTAAACCAGCCTTGAGTAACGGCGCCTATAAAGAAGTTTTTGAGTTGAATAACAAAGGTGAACGTACCTCACTATATTTTGAAGATAAAAATGGCAATAGAACCTCAAGTAATTGGAATATTTATGAGTATCAGTGGACTATAGATGCTAAAGGAACAGTTATTGAACAACGATTCAATGAACAGGGATTACCAGCGGAGATAAGACCGGGCTTTCCATTCTATTGCCTTAAACTTCATTATGATCAGAGAGGGTATTTAGCCATGATGGAAAACTATGGCAAAGATTGTAAAACATTAACGCAAAACAACATGAATGCAGCGCAAGATAAACTTACATATAACAAATATGGCTTCATGTATTCTTGGAATGTCTATGACGCAAAAGAAAATAGAGCTAAAGGCAATGGACCGAATGTTGCCACTGGAGTGATGGAACATGACCAGTACGGCAATACAACACGAGAATACTACTTAGATGAGCTTGGCAATCAAATTCACAATGCTTACGGTTGGTTAAATAGTATTGCAACATATGATGATCATGGCAACATGACGTCTCGATTTAACCACGATCACTCAGGCTTTAAAAAAATCATCCAAAACTTAGGGTACTCAGGCTATGTACTAACATATGATGCTCATGGAAGAAACAGGACGTCATTGTCTTATTATGATGACAATAAAAAGCCAGTAAAACATAAAAGAAGAGGTTACCATTCCGTAAAACACTATTACAACGATAACAATAAAGTAATCAAAATAGAATTCCTCGATACACAAGGTAAACTCACCAATAGAGTCGACAATGGTATAGCATATATAGAGTATGATTACTCTGGCTCTTCTGTTAAACGATTAAATTACGACAAAGAGCGAGTAATAATAAAATAGAAGCTCCTGTTTAATTTTTTGAATACCCAATACGCTGACAGATCTCTGTTTTTAGTGTGATTAAAGTAGGTATTTGTCGAGGTAGTTTTTGCTGTTGTTCTACTTTTTAAATCAGAATAATACCAACTCAATTAAATATTTGGTCACTTAGCGAGAAATAAAAGGGTTAGAGGCAAGGCATTGATTGCAAAGAATGGTTATTCAGAAGAACGTGCTCCTGCGTTCTCTAATAAGCTACATCCTTGTAGCGTCCTTGTTAAAATCAATAACGCAGTCTATAACCCTTTTAAACTCGCCCTTGGGAACTCATTAGCGTCCTGATAACTTCCCTAAATAATCGAACCATAGAGCGACTATGCTTAAATTATTTAGTTTGTTCTAAGCGCGCTAATGAAGTGCTAAGTTGGCTAAATATTTAATAGAATTGGTATAACAATAAAGAACACAAAGTATGTAAAGAAATGGATAATCAAAAAATACAAAAAAACCCGGTTGGTATACCAACCGGGTTTTCTTTGTTTCAGTCAAACTGAATAATGTATTGCTTACGCAATCATTATTTCTTCGCCAACTTCTCTTTGATACGCGCAGAACGACCTGAACGCTCACGTAAGTAGTAAAGTTTAGCTTGACGAACATCACCGCGACGTTTAACTTCGATTGAATCGATTAACGGGCTATGTGTCTGGAATACACGCTCAACACCTACACCGCTAGAGATTTTACGCACGGTGAAGGCAGAATGTAAGCCACGGTTTTTAACAGCAATAACAACACCTTCAAACGCTTGAAGACGCTCTTTATCACCTTCTTTAACTTTTACTTGTACTACAACAGTATCGCCTGGTGCGTATGCTGGTACATCTTGCTTCATTTGCTCTTGTTCAAGAGCTTTAATAATATTGCTCATAATCATACCTTTTCCTAGGATTCACGATCTTCAACAGAGGTTTGCTTAATTTTCTCAAGCAATTTCTTCTGTTCAGCCGTCAGAGCTAGGTCAGTTAAAAGTTCTGGTCGTCTGTGCCAAGTTCTTTCTAAAGACATTAACTGACGCCACTGTCTTATGTGTTCGTGATTACCACTAAGCAACACTTTAGGTACTGACTTACCGTCTAATACCTCCGGCCTTGTGTAATGCGGACAATCAAGTAAGCCATCTGAAAACGAGTCTTGTTCTGCAGATTGCTGATGTCCTAATACACCCGGCACAAAGCGAGCTATGGCATCGATCATGTTCATCGCGGGTAATTCTCCGCCACTTAATACATAATCTCCAACCGACCATTCTTCATCAACATGTGATTCAATCAGTCGTTCATCTATGCCTTCATAACGTCCTGCAATAAAAATCAGTCGGTCATGTTGTGCTAATTCACTTACACCAGTTTGATCAAGTTTACGTCCTTGTGGTGACAAATAAATAACCTTTGCACGGCTTCCACCGCTTGCTGAGACAGAGTTATCCGCTTCAACTTTTGCAGCTTCTATAGCTTCACGCAATGGTTCAACCATCATTAACATCCCTGGACCACCGCCATAAGGTCGGTCATCTACAGTACGGTGTTTATCATGGGTAAAGTCTCTTGGATTCCACGTATGAAATTCAATTAACCCATTACGTATCGCGCGGCCTGTCACCCCATACTCGGTTATTGCTTCAAACATTTCTGGAAAAAGGCTAATGACCCCTATCCATAATTTGCTATCACTCACGAGTTAAAAACCTGGATCCCAGTCAACACAAATTTGTTTATTTTCAATACATACCGACTTAACTACCTGATCTTCAAGATACGGAATTAACCGCTCTTTCTTACCAAAGCCATCATTTCGGTTTGCTTTTACAACCAGTACATCGTTAGAGCCTGTTTCCAATAAATCAGAAACTTCGCCTAAATCATAACCTTTGTCAGTCACAACGGTCATGCCGATTAGGTCACGCCAATAAAACTCCCCATCGGGTAGCTCAGGTAACATGGTCTTATCAACAAATATTTCTGAACTCACTAATGTTTGTGCAACATCGCGATCATCAATATTGTCAATTTTAACCACTAACCCTTTATTGTGCTTTCGCCAATCAGTCACTTCGACTGTTTGTACTTTATTTCCTAATTTTAACGACCAAGGAAAATAGTCGAGGATAGCTTCTTGCTCTTCGGTAAAAGAATGAACTTTCAACCAGCCCTTGACACCATAGACTGCGCCTATCTTGCCAACAACGATTTGTTCATTACTTGTTACTTCAGTCATATCTATCCACTTATCTTATGCTGCAGCTTGAGCATCTTTTACAAGCTTTGCCACACGATCAGATAAACCAGCGCCTTGACCAACCCAGTGGTTGATACGATCAAGATCTAAGCGCAATTTTTCCGCTTGACCTTGTGCTGAAGGGTTGAAGAAACCAATCTTCTCGATGAAACGACCATCGCGAGAGTTACGGCTATCTGCAACAACTATCTGATAGAATGGACGCTTTTTTGCGCCGCCACGGGCTAAACGAATGGTAACCATATCGTCCTCTATATATTAATGTTAAAACGAATTTCCAGACACTTTCCGCCACAAAATGAGGCAGAAAAGCTCGCGTATTCTACGCTTTTTCAGCTAGAAAGCAAGTTTATAGCTATTTAAAAACAAATGGCTGATTAATCAGAGCTGCATCTTTTCTTAACAAGTTAAAAATGATGCTCAAATTAATAGATAAATCGCTCTGAAACAGGAATTTACAAGACACTTTGAATAAAGCAATAAAAAGGATTAAAAATAAGAAAAGCAGGCAAAATTTACTATGTATAATGTTAAATCACATACAGTAGCACTGCCCAAACACTTTTAAGATGCAAATGAGGACGGTGCTCCGTACATTTCTACGGTTAAATACTAAATGATAGTTAAACGTTCGATACTCTCTGCTTCAATGTATCCGACCGTTACAGCAAATGGCCGTTCGCCTTTCGCACCTTTTATTTTACAACCTTTCGCCACAATACAGACGGTATAAGGCTCCACCATACCTTTAATTTTAATTAGCCTTCCTTCTAAGCTAGCAAGATTATCTACTTGGTATTCATCTTTTAATTGCTTTACCAAGGAAGGATTAATAGCAACAGTGAGTCGGGAGTTAGTCCCGTTATTAGACATCAGATGCCAATAGCCTTTTTTCTGACTAACACCACGACTTGTCGAATGAATAGAAAATTCTGTCTCTACCCAAAAAAACAGTTCTTTTTGCTGAGCTTTTTCAACGACATTATCCACAGGCATCGTTTGATAAGCGATATTTTTATTCGCACAGCCAGTGAAAAAAAACAACACGAATAATGATAAAAACAAAATACTTTTACAGTACATACTGACACGTCCATTTGTTATTGAGTTCTTTAAGTTTACTCAAAAAAGTAAAAAAAACAAGAGACCGCTAAATGGTTAGTATGTAAAAAGTAGCTCTGCTTTGTCAGATAGGGCCTTAACGGCCAAAACCACCGAAACCGCCCATACCGCCTCCACCACCTGGCGGCATCATTCCTTTCATTGAACGCATCATTTTCTGCATGCCACCTTTACCTGACATTTTTTTCATCATTTTTTGCATTTGGGTAAACTGTTTAAGTAGTTTATTGACATCTTGTATTTGAGTACCAGAACCTGCAGCGATTCGGCGTTTTCGTGAACCTTTAATAATCTCTGGACGTTCACGTTCTTTTGGCGTCATGGAATTTATAATGGCTTCCATTCGTACCGTAACTTTATCGTCCATTTGTCCTTTCATTTGATCAGACATGTTTCCCATACCAGGCAATTTGTCCACTAACCCCATCATGCCGCCCATGCTTTTCATTTGTACTAGCTGGTCACGAAAATCTTCTAGTGAAAAACCTTTCCCTGATTTAACCTTCTTAGCCAGTTTTTCTGCTTGTTTACGATCAACCTTTTGCTCTACTTCTTCAATAAGTGATAGTACATCACCCATACCAAGAATACGCGAAGCAATACGATCAGGGTGAAAAGGTTCTAGCGCTTCAATTTTTTCACCGACACCCATGAACTTGATAGGTTTACCCGTTATATGTCTTATAGATAAAGCAGCACCACCACGAGCATCACCGTCAGTTTTTGTCAGTATCACACCGGTTAATGCTAATGCATCATTAAATGCTTTCGCAGTATTTGCAGCATCCTGACCTGTCATTGCATCAACAGTAAACAGTGTTTCAACGGGTGAAATTGCCGCATGTAATGCTTTTATTTCATCCATCATATCACTGTCGATATGCAAACGGCCTGCTGTATCAACAATTAACACATCAAAATAATGTTTTTTGGCATGGCTTATCGCAGCGTTTGCTATGTCAACCGGCTTTTGTTTGATATCACTTGGAAAGAACTCAACCCCTACTTCGCCAGCAAGCGTTTCTAATTGTTTTATTGCAGCAGGTCGATAAACATCAGCGCTGACAACAAGCACCTTTTTCTTTTCTCTTTCTTTCAAATATTTCGACAACTTAGCAACAGAGGATGTTTTACCCGCACCTTGTAAACCAGCCATTAATACGACAGCAGGCGGTGTAGCTTTTAAATTGAGAGTTTCATTGACTTCACCCATCGCACTTTCAAGTTCTTTTTGAACAATTTTTACGAATACTTGCCCTGGGGTTAAACTTTTAGAAACATCTTGTCCTACTGCGCTCTCTTTCACTTTAGCAATAAAGTCACGTACTACGGGTAAAGCAACATCAGCCTCTAAAAGCGCCATACGTACTTCTCGTAAGGTGTCTTTGATGTTGTCTTCAGTAAGTCTGCCACGACCACTAATGTTCTTAAGGGATTTCGTTAAGCGATCTGATAAATTCTCAAACATGTATTACTCTGACCAATTGCGATAAAGAGAAAACTTACCCACATTATACCTGTGAGGTTAAGAAGCGAAAGTATAAAATGGAGGCAAGGATTTATTTTTCAATATTAACCTGAGATTCTCTAGCGCCTACTAATACCAATTCGCATAAATATTCGGTCATTCAGCGAGAATTAAACGCTTTAGAGGCACGGCGTTGATTGCAGAGAATGGTTATTCAGGAGAACGTGCTCCTGCGTTCTCTAATACCAACTCAATTAAGTATTTAGCCACTTAGCGAGAAATAAAAGGGTTAGAGGCAAGGCATTGATTGCAAAGAATGGTTATTCCATTGTTAAAATCAATAACACAGTCTATAACCCTT
>NZ_MKQD01000032.1 GCF_001913705.1 Thalassotalea sp. PP2-459
TCAAAACCGCTTCTTGGCTTGTCCCCGAGAAGTGGAGCGCATTGTAGAGAACTTCAGAAATGGATCAAGTACTTTTTTCATTATTTTGTTTGTTCGAACAAATATTGAACTTAATGCTGTATATGTGAACTAAACTATGGCATAAGTAGTAAGTTTCGCGGAATTTAAACGCTGTGATTCACATTTAATCTATCAAAACGTTAAAAATAATAATAAGAAACGTTACGTTTCTAATGAGTACAATCTATGAATAAAGTAATAGCATTATTACTTTGTTGTTTATCTATGATTGCTGATGCGAAGGATTTTGCAAAAGAAAAACAGGAACGTTTAATTGGCAGTTTACTTAAACAACAAGTAAAGCAACAAATATCAATTGAAAACAGTGTTCAGTCACTATTAACCCGATATCCAGAAAAAGTGGATTTAGTCGTAACAACTGCTATTAAGTTATATCCCAATGATTATAAAAGTATTATGAAGGGGGCAATGGAAGCTGAGCCTGTTTTATCTTGTAGTGTACTAGAAGCTATGATGGCGTCTAATGTTGCTACAACTGAACAATTGCTAGCACAAGCTATCACTCTAGAACCAGCATATACTCATGAATTAATGGTTACCGCTGCTAAGGTACAGCCAGATAACTTTGATAATATTTTACGTGTAACGCTAAAAACAGAACCATTATTATCTGATAGCATCGTCGATAAAACCATGGAAGCATATCCAGAAAAGTTATTTTCGATTTTACTCAGTGCCATTCGTGAATTACCCGATGATATCTCAAGCTTTATGAAAGCGGCATTTAATCTGTCAACTTCGACAACTGAACAACCAGCAGCTAATACATTCACCTTAAAAGAACAAGAACACTTAGAAGATGTATTTAATGCAG
Source organism: Thalassotalea sp. PP2-459 (assembly GCF_001913705.1). Lineage (GTDB taxonomy): Bacteria > Pseudomonadota > Gammaproteobacteria > Enterobacterales > Alteromonadaceae > Thalassotalea_C > Thalassotalea_C hakodatensis. The sequence continues at coordinate 896 of NZ_MKQD01000032.1, forward strand.
CAATGTCAGCAGGCATGACAAAAAAAGATGCGATGAGTGTTGCGCTAAGCAGTGGTATAAATCAGGACACATTGGATAAGCTTAATTTGGAAAACTGAACCGTGCTATTATGCTCAATAACTAACATAAAAAAGGAGCTTTACGCTCCTTTTTTATTAACTTTATCTTTCTCGTGCAATAGCGCGATGAGCAATATCCGTTCTAAACTCTACACCTTGCCAAGTAATTTGGTGTAGTAGTTCATATGCAGCTTTTTGTGCAGACGTTACATTTTCTCCAAGCGCAGTAGCACATAACACTCTGCCACCAGCAGTAACAACATGGCCATCTTTCAATGCCGTACCTGCATGGAAAGTCTTACGATCTTCAGCTCTGTTTGTATCCAAGCCAGAAATAACATCACCTTTTGGATATGTTCCTGGATAACCCGCTGAAGCGAGTACAACACCTACCGCTGCACGAGGGTCAAAACTAATGTCTTGAGTGTCAAGCTTACCATCACAAGCAGCTAAACATAAATCGACAAGGTTGGACTGTAAACGCATCATTATAGGTTGAGTTTCAGGATCGCCAAAACGACAATTATATTCAATCACTTTAGGGGTGCCGTCTTCAGCAATCATTAAACCTGCATATAAAAAGCCAGTGTAAGGGGCATCTTCCTTCGCCATGCCCTTAACTGTCGGTATAATAACTTCTTCCATTGCTCGTTTATGTATTTCTGGTGTTACAACGGGTGCAGGTGAATAAGCTCCCATGCCTCCAGTATTAGGCCCTTTATCGCCATCGTATGCACGCTTATGATCTTGGCTTGTAGCAAAAGGTAAAATATTTTTTCCATCAACCATCACGATGAAGCTTGCTTCTTCACCGGCTAAAAATTCTTCGATAACCACACGGTGGCCAGCGTCACCGAACGCATTACCAGCGAGCATATCTTTAATCGCGTCTTCTGCCTCTTCAAGTGTCATCGCAACAATCACTCCTTTACCTGCTGCTAAGCCATCAGCCTTAACAACAATAGGTGCCCCCTGTTCACGTACGTATGCTAATGCCGGTTCAATTTCGGTAAAGTTAGCGTAACTCCCTGTTGGGATATTATGACGAGCAAGAAAATCTTTTGTGAACGCTTTTGAGCCTTCCAGTTGAGCAGCTTTGGCGCTTGGGCCAAAAATAGCTAACCCTGCTTGTTGAAAGACATCAACAATACCGTCGACCAATGGTTGCTCTGGGCCAACAATAGTTAAACTGACGTTATTGGTTTTAGCAAAACTAACTAGAGCATCGATGTTTCCCACCGAAATATCGATATTTTCTAATTTAGGTTCGATTGCTGTGCCCGCGTTACCTGGTGCAACAAATACCCTTTCAACTTGATTTGCTTGAGCGGCTTTCCATGCTAATGCATGCTCACGTCCACCACTGCCAATAACTAATACATTCATTGATAAATTTCCTAAAATGGTTAAAAAGAAAGAGCGACAAGTCACTCTTTCTGATTACTAAAAGTGTGCAATTAAGGCTTTACAAATTTAAGTGTCATACGATCACTTTCACCTATTGCTAAATATTTTTCTTTGTCTTCTTCACCTAATCGTAGTGATGGCGGTAATGTCCATACACCTTTAGGGTGATCTGCGGTGTCTTTTTCATTCGCGTTAATTTCACTCTTCTCAGCTAATGTAAAGCCCGCTTCGTTTGCTAATTTTACTGTCAATTGTTCAGGAAAATAGCCGCTTCGCTTATCTTCTGGCCATGACTGAGTATCTGGCATTCTATGCTCTACCACTCCTAACACACCGCCTGATTTTAACGCGGTAAATGCATCTTTGAATATTTGCGCAACACCTTCTTCACCCCAGTTGTGTAGGTTACGGAAAGTTAACACTAAGTCGGCCGTTCCTGCTGGCGCTAGCTCACTTGGTTGTTTTGGTGTGAAATTAGTCAGCTTCACTTTACTAAAAACTTCATTACCTGATAATTTTTTTTCTAAGCTACGACGAGATTTACTGTAATAATCATCACCGCCTGTATCTGGGTAATGTGCACCGTAAAGTGTACCCTTTTCTTTTAGCGCTGGTGCTAATATCTCTGTATACCAACCACCGCCTGGCGCAATTTCCACCACAGTCATGTTTGGTTCAAAACCAAAGAAGTTCAGTGTTTCAATCGGGTTACGGTACTCATCACGCGCTTTGTTTTTATCGCTTCGGTGTTTCGCCATTACCGCACGTTCAAGTGCTGAAGCTTCTTTTGCTTTCATTAACATCAACTCAGCAGATGTTTCTTCTGCGATAGCAGTTGTGCCACCAAAAAGCGTTGCTGAACCTATTACAGCACTGATTAATTTATTTCTTAATGCTTTCATATTTTTCTTCCTTTGAATGACCTGTTGTAGTTATATCAAAATATAAGAACAAAATATGCGAAAACAATATTCAAAACCGATAAAAAAATTAAAAAAAAGCGCGAAAACAAGTTTCAACGCTTTTTAAACTTAAATTCGACTAAAGCTCACACGCTCTACTCTTAATGGCGGAAATGACGCATACCAGTAAAGACCATCGCAATACCATGCTCATCTGCCGCAGCAATAACTTCTTCGTCACGCATCGAACCACCAGGCTGAATGACTGCAGTAATACCAGCTTCTGCAGCTGCATCTAAACCATCACGAAAAGGGAAAAATGCATCAGATGCCATCACAGAGCCTTTCACTTCTAAGTTTTCATCTGCGGCTTTAATACCAGCAACTTTCGCAGAATACACTCGACTCATTTGACCCGCACCAACACCTATTGTCATACTATTTTTGACATAAACAATAGCGTTTGATTTAACAAATTTGGCAACTTTCCAACAAAATTTAAGATCACGCATCTCATCTTCTGTCGGTTGACGCTTTGTCACTACTTTAAGATCTTCATCACTTACACGACCTTGATCACGATCTTGCAGTAACAAACCACCATTTACGCGTTTGTAATCAAGGCCATTAGTTTGGCTATTCCATTGGCCACACTCAAGCAGTCGCACATTAGGTTTCGCGGCAACAATTTGTGCCGCAGCTTCTGAGATAGAAGGCGCGATAATAACTTCTACAAACTGACGAGAAACGATAGCTTCCGCAGTGTCTGCGTCTAGCTCACGGTTAAAAGCAATAATACCACCGAATGCAGAAGTTGGATCTGTTTTAAACGCCAAATCATATGCCGTTAAAATATTATCACCAATAGCAACACCACAAGGGTTTGCATGCTTTACGATTACGCAAGCGGGTTCTTCAAACTCTTTAACACATTCTAGTGCAGCATCGGTATCAGCAATGTTATTGTACGAAAGCGCCTTACCTTGTATTTGTGTAGCCGTTGATACCGACGCTTCTTCAGGATTTGCTTCAACATAAAAAGCAGCATCTTGGTGTGAGTTTTCACCATAGCGTAGATCTTGCTTTTTAATGAATTGACTATTAAAAGTGCGTGGGAATTTGTTTTTCTCTTCGAAATTTACTTCTTGGTTTTCGGCGCCATGTGCAGATAACATTTGACCAAAATAATTCGCAATCATGCCATCATACGATGCTGTATGCTCATAAGCTGCAATAGCAAGATCAAAACGTGTTTTGTAAGCTAATGAACCATTGTTTACGTCCATTTCAGCTAGCACACGGTCATAATCACTAGCATTAACAATAATCGTTACATCTTTATGGTTTTTTGCTGCAGCACGCACCATTGTAGGGCCACCAATATCGATGTTTTCAATAGCGTCTTCTAACGAACAATTTTCTTTAGCAACAGTCTTTGCAAATGGGTACAAATTAACCACGACCATGTCAATTGCAGCGATATTATTATCAGCCATCACGGTTTCATCCGTACCACGACGAGCTAAGATACCACCGTGAATCTTTGGATGAAGTGTTTTTACTCGTCCGTCCATTATTTCTGGGTGGCCGGTGTGATCAGACACTTCTGTCACCTTAATACCATTATCTGCTAACAATTTCGCAGTACCGCCAGTTGAAAGAATATCAACACCTTTTTGCGCTAAACTACGGGCAAAATCGACAATACCGGTTTTATCAGACACACTTAATAGTGCACGTTTAATTGGGCGTGGGGTATCCATTGTTGTTTCTGTTACCTTAATGTAAATATTGTTTTGTCTGGCCTTTGACACATGTCCTTGGCGATTCATCCATCTTGTTTTCATCAATGAAAGTTTTCGTTAACGTAAACATTGTTCATTGGCTATAAGTAAAAAAGCACCCTAGGGTGCTTTTTTGTTGCAGGCTAGCCTGCATGTTCTTAGTTCATACCGTACTTTTTCAATTTCTTACGTAAAGTACCACGGTTAATGCCAAGTAAATTAGCAGCACGTGTTTGGTTTCCGCGTGTATACTTCATCACTTCCTCCAGCATAGGTGCTTCAATTTCTGACAGTACCAATTCGTACATATCATCAACGTCATTGCCGTTTAATTGAGATAAGTAGTTGCTGATAGCAATTTTAGCTTGTGTACGTAATGGAGAAGCTTCAGCTTGTGTTTGTACGTTACCGGTAACAAACGGAGATGAAATATTTTGTTCAAACATATAGTTCAGACTCTTAAGTTAATTTAAATGATCAAAATACTTATTCAACGCATCGAGTTGCTCTTCGCAACTTTCTAATACATTAAATATAGAACGAAACTGTTTTCCTTGGTGTAACAATTGTGTATACCAAGAGGTGTGTTTACGCGCAAATCTAACGCCCATAAACTCACCATAAAACGTGTGTAAATCCTTTACATGCCCAATCACAATTGAGCGAATTTCTGTTATTAACGGTGGTGCTAAATGTTGACCCGTTTCAAGAAAGTGATTTACTTCTCTAAAAATCCACGGTCGACCTTGAGCTCCTCGGCCAATCATTATGGCGTCAGCACCTGTATAAGTAAGCACTTGCGCTGCTTTTTCTGCATCAGTAATGTCTCCATTAGCGACAACAGGAATGCTTACCGACTCTTTAACAGATTTAATGGTGTCGTATTCGGCATCACCTTTATAGAAGTCATTGCGTGTACGGCCATGAACCACTAAAGATTGAATACCATTATGCTCAGCGATTTTTGCAATTTCGACAGCATTTTTACTACTTTCACACCAACCAGTGCGAATTTTTAACGTGACAGGTACAGACACGGCATCAACAACAGATTTTACAATTTGCTCGACTAATGCAGGTTCTTTCAGCAAAGCTGAACCAGCCAATTTTTTATTCACTTTTTTTGCTGGGCACCCCATGTTGATATCGATGATTTGTGCACCGTTATCAACATTGACTTTCGCAGCAAAAGCTAACTCTTCAGGTTCAGAACCTGCAATTTGAACAGAGCGAATACCTGAATCAGCAGAATGAATCAAACGTCGTTTTGACTTTTCGGTATTCCAAACTTTTGGGTTGGCAGACACCATTTCTGATACTGCTAACCCAGCCCCCATTCGACAGCATATCTGACGCATTGGTTGATCAGTAATACCGGCCATAGGGGCAAGCATAGTTTGACTATTTAATCGATAAGAACCAATATTCACGTTGCTGTTTTTTTGAGCTACCTTTCAAAAGGGCGCTAAGTTTACGCGTTTTTAGTAAGATTGAAAAGCATATAAATTGAACAAATGTGAGTTTTTTTCAATCTTTTTATATTGACTTTTGGCAAAACAATATTGCAGATGATTTTGATTTAAAATGTATAACGATACTGTTCAAATTTTAACTCAATTATTACAAAATGTTAGCGGCTAGTTCCCGATAGTCTTACCCACTCTTCTTGCACAGCAATTGGATCCATTTCGCACCATTGACTATAAATTTCTTGTAATGATTTTGCTTGCGCTTCTAAAACGCCTGATAATGCAAGCTTGCTACTGCTCGCTAAAAACGCGGTAATGGTTGGTGCTAGCTCACGTAAAGGGCCGGCTAAAATATTAGCAACAACAATGTCAGCCTTAAGTGTCGGCTGGTCTTGAGGAAGATATAATGAGAGTCTCTTTTCGACACCGTTTCTCTTCGCATTTTCTTTACTTGCTTGTAGTGCTTGTGGATCGATATCGATCCCGATAACTTCTTTTGCTCCTAGTTTTAATGCCGCTAAAGACAAAATACCTGAACCACAGCCGAAATCGACAACAGTTTTACCCGTCAAATCAAGGCTATCTAACCACGTTAAACACAATGCAGTTGTTGGATGTGTTCCTGTCCCAAAAGCTAGGCCAGGATCTAACATAACATTGACGGCATCTGGCTCTGGTACTTCTCGCCAACTTGGGCAAATCCAAAGTTTTTCACCAAACTTCATGGGATGGAAATTATCCATCCACTCTCTTTCCCAGTCTTTGTCTTCAAGTTGCTCAAGTTTAAACTTCATATTCTTCTTATCAGGGTGAATGCCTTGTAAATAATTGACTACAGCATCCATGTCATGGGAAGCGTCATAAAGCCCCATCACAACCGTATTTGCCCAATAAAGCACTTCGTCACCAGGAAGGGGTTCATATATAGGTGTATCTTTTGCATCTATAAAAGTAACGGCTTGAGCACCGCAAGCCATTAGCCAATCGCTGTACTTCTCTGCCGTTTCTTCATTGGCACTTAATCTAAGTTGTATCCAAGGCATACTTATTCTCTTTATCTTAATTTGTCGATATTTTAACATTATTGAGAAGAAAAACTGATTGCTATTTGTTCACTTGAGAGTCAATAATACTCATAGAATATCATGATAAGGTTATAGTGATGTGTGCAAAATATTAATCAAATGCTTATTTATCGCAACATGCTTGATTAGCACCATGTCATCAGCAAATAAAATAACCTTTGTAACTGAAGATTTACCGCCGTTGCAGATAGAAAACCCTCACACGGCACATTCAGGCGCTATGGTTCAACTAGTTAATGAGTTGATAAAAGAGCTCAAGTTAGATGCCGACATTGTCTTTATGCCTTGGGCGCGTGCTTATAATATTGCCCAAAATACTGAAAACATATTTATTTTTTCTATGTTGCGCAGTAATGATCGAGAATCACTTTTTCAATGGGTTGGAAAAATATATACCATACGCGCACATCTTGCTTCGTTAGCAAAAAAAGAGATAACGATTAACTCAATCGACGATGCCAAACCATACAAAGTAGGCGTAATCCGCAATGCACTTGCACAAAGTTATTTACAACAACTTGGCTTTAAAGCTAACAAAAATATTTATGCTAACCCTTCCTATAAAGCGCTATGGAGCAATTTATTGAATGGCAATACAGACTTGGTCTTTACTAATAATATTATTTGGGGGCCACAAGTCGCGGAAGCGGGTATTGACCCTAAAGACATAAAACTTATTTTTGAAATTAAAGACTATGCCTCAGATATGTATTTAGCCGCAAGTAAAACGACAGATCCTATACTGGTTAAAAAAGTGACGTTAGCATTAGAAAAAATTAAAGCTGACGGACGTTATGATAAAATTATTAAACAATGGCAATTATTATAAAGACCAATGAAATATTTTCCTATCTTTCTAACCGCAGATCGAATTAATGCATTAATAATAGGCGGCGGTGACGTTGCAGCGCGAAAAATTGAATTGCTGCTAAAAGCTAATTGTAAGATTACAGTGATGAGTGAAGATTGCAACATGGCTGTAGAGCGTTTAATTAACACCGCATCACTTACCTATCTAGCGCATCAATATCAAGCAGATACTCTTGAGCAATACAATTTAGTGATTGCTGCGACTGATAATGAAACGGTTAATCAACAGGTTGCAGAGCGCGCTCATCAGCTTGATATTCTCGTCAATGTTGTTGATCAGCCCGCACTGTGTAGTTGGATAACGCCAAGTATTATTGATAGAGATCCGATGCTTATTGCCTTATCGAGCTCAGGTTCAGCCCCAATTCTTTTACGTATGTTGCGTGAACAAATTGAAAAAACGCTGCCTGATGGTTACGGTAAACTTGCTGAGTTTAGTTATAAATTTAGAGATCACGTTAAAGCCCGTATTAAAGGTGTGAGAAATCGCCGTGCATTCTGGGAAGATATATTACGCGGGCGTATCGGACAACGAGTACTCGATGGTGATATCGAACAAGCTGAAACACAACTTATTCAACAACTTAAGCGGGAAATTTCTTTGCCAGAAGGGGAAATTATTTTCATCCATACCTTGCTAGGTAATCCTGATAATTTAACGTTGGCCGCTCACAGAGAAATGCAGTTTGCCGATGCGGTATTTTATGATGAACAAGTAAACCCAGCCTTTATTGAGTATATTCGAAGAGACGCAGATAAGTACCCTCAACAAATCAACGCTGATGTATTAATAAATGCACAACATGCATTAGAGCTTGCAGAAGAAGGACAGAAAATCATTTATTTGTTAGCCGGTCATCAAACGATACCACATAATTCAGCACTATCGCTCAGCCAAGTAACAGTAAAAGAGCTTGTGTGTGGCACTTAACGTTTAGCACGAGCATGAACAACCACTAAAAAAAGCCCCACTCTCACGAGCGGGGCTAACAATACGTTTACGTAGTAAGAGCAATTCTACGCACGTACTCCCGGAAAGAAGTACCCATGCAGGTACATCAACCATTAAAGACTCAAAACACATAAGTAAGGGCAAATATTTGCTTTGACTTTAATGTAAACACTTGCTGTTAATACCTTTACTCTGGCTATATGAGTAAAAATACTTAAGGGTTAACATCAAGTTGTTTGTATACTAGCAATGCATTCCCTCACAGTCAATACAAATGAGAATTATTTTTATTAACATTTTATTTATTAAAAAGGTTTGATAATAAATACCAAACCTTTTCGTTATTCTGATTGACGCAACTTAGAAGCTGTATTGGTAACTCGCAGATAACGTACGCGGTTTGCCAACCATTATTGAACCATGTGTACGCGACACCATATAGTCTTCATCTAACAAATTATCAACGCTAAGCTTAACTGTCTGATTATTATCAAGCTCATAGCTCGTTGATAAATCAACCACAGTGCGACTTGCAATTTTTTCATCCGCAGGAATACCACTTTGGCCTGCATTGGTGCGCATTTCTGCTAAATAACGAATAAGCAAGTCAGTACGCCAGTTGTCTCCAACAATACCTGCGGTTAATTGCAATTGTTGTTCGGGTAAGTAAGGAAGTTCATCACCTTTTACTACACTTCCCCAAAAATCAGAATCGAAACTGTTATCAAATTCGGTATTGGTTAACGTATAAGTGATGTCGAAAGGTATAGTTAGAGAAGAAGTCACAAATTCGTACCCTGCTTTTACTTCTAAACCAGAAACAGATACTTCGCCGGCGTTGTATTGATTACCGATGTTTTCGTCATCACAATTTTGGCTTGCAGTACAATTTCCATGCATGTTTTCATAATCTGAAATAAACGCTATCGCTTCACCATTAAAGGCATTATCTTGATAACGAAGACCAAACTCGTAATTCATGCTTTCTTCATTTTCACTATCGGTATTACCTGGTGCTGGTGGCGCAAAACCTTTTTGTACACCGCCTAGTAGTAATAACTCATTATTCACTCGATAACTTAAAGCAAGTGACGGTAACCAAACATCAACATCATTCTTCTTATGCGCTGGCGATGCTGTACGAGCAACGTCAGATTTACCCCAATCATGACGCTCAATCGTCATATCTTCATAGCGTAATCCTGCATTAATAATAAAGTCACCTACGGTGTATTCGTCATGAACATAAACCGCGAGTGCTTTAGCGCTGTCTATTCGATTTGAGTCAGTACCTGGAACACCTGCGCTAGTGAGTATCATTTCATAAGCACTATCTAAATTATATTTATCAACCCACTGGTAACGATCCATTTCATCTTCATGGTATCGTACGCCAAACTTTACTTGGTGATCATCAAAATCTGCATCTAAAACCGTTTGAATGCCTTGCGCTAAATAATCACGATTATTTGCTTTTACATCTACAGAAATACTGTTATCTACATTCTCTTGCGCATCAAACGCTGCGGCAACTTCAACGCCACCACTACCTAAACTTTTACCTGCAATCTTACTCGTTTTGTACCAGTTACGGCTAAAATCGTTATGATAAGCTGAAGTACCAAGCACAAATCGTGGCGACAACTGAATGAGATGATTTAATTGTAATTGTTTATGCTCAGTAGACATGTTGTCGAGTTGAGAAGCAGAATAACGTTGGTATGGATCTGAACTGAAATCTTCCGCAGTTAAGCCGATATAAGTTTCATCTGAATCTTCATCTGCATATTTCAATTTAAACTCTAACTCTTGGTAATATGCGGCACTAGCATCTGAACGAAGTAAGACTTTCGTCATGATGTCATTTTTTACAAAACCAGTCCCTTTATCCGTGTGATTAATGTCTTTAAAGCCGTCAGCTTGATAACGGTGAACTTCGAACACTGAAGCGATATTTTTACCTGACCCTCCAACAAAACCATGCACTTTATTATAACCGTCTTGTCCTAGGCTCAAGCTTAACTTACCTGCAAGATCTTCTTGTGGTATCTGACGAGATAGAAGGTTAATCACACCTCCCGTAGTACGAGGACCGTACATCGCACTCGAAGTACCCTTTAACACTTCAATTGATTGCATTCGACTAGCTGTAGGAAAGTAATAAGCAGAAGGTGATGCGTAAGGTGCTGGAGCAGCTAATACACCATCTTCCATGATTGTTACTTTTTCACTTCTGTTTTGTCCCGTACCACGCATACCAATATTAGGACGAAGACCATAGCCATCTTCCTCTAATACATAAACACCAGGAACTGATGTTAACGTTCGCATGATGTCACTGTAATCAAACTTTTCTAACTCTTTTTCAGATAATACATGAGCGCTACCGGGTGCATTATTGACATTGTGTTCATTACCAAAAATAGTCAAATGCTCCATATCTGTCTTTTCGGTTGCTTGAACGTTTGTTGAAATAGCGACTGAAATTGCTAATGCAATACATGCTGGCTTTAAGGCTAAATGAATCACGAATTGAAACCCTTATATAAACGATAAAATTAAATTGGCGCAATTAGAACACTCAATAAAATAAGAATCAATATCATTTGTATTTATTTAACCAATGTAAGCGCTTCCGCACCAATTATTGTGTATTGTCAGTATTAACCTTGTGATGAACATTAATCAGGTGAATGTGAATGCACAATGACCTCTCTTTCTTTGAAACCTTGATGGATCATTTTAGTAAGAAGTGGATCCGCTTCATTATCACCAATATCGGCATAATCAATCGTTTGAAAGGTTAAAATGTTATTGACATAATTTTGCACATCTTCCAATTCATGGTTGATGCTCGTTAATTGCCAGCTTGTCAGTAAATTTTCTTCCGTTTTAATGACTAATTTTTCAACTAAACGCAGTGTTGGCAACCAATATAAGGTGTACTCAATCTGATTAACTTTTGAGGTTAATACCTCAACGCGATAACACCCTTTACTTTGAATTTCTATGCGTTCCATATTCGCAACAAATTGATCTGTTAATAGTTGCCACTGTTGCTGCCAAGTGGCTGTATATGAGCGCACTGGTATTTCATCAGTTTGATATTCAATCGCTTTTTGATAATCAGGAAAATAACGTGTCAGTAACAAATGCTGTTCAGATGGCTTACTCCACAAGTCGCCATAGCTTTTGCCATGATAATATTGACCTACCTGATTATTTAATCGTGCTAAGGTTAATGTATCACGAGTAATGCTACCTTTGACATTTTGATGATTAACTTGATAGTTAGCAATAAGTTGAGCAGGGTTTTCTTTGCAAATACTCGCGGCAAAAATTGTATGACACGTAAAGGTGAATACTAATGAAAATAGCGCTAATCTCATGGTATCTCTCATAAAAAACGTTGGTACAAATATCTAAATGACACTTATACCAACGTTTTATGACAAGATATTTACAGGGTTAATTTAAAGCTGCTTCAGCTTGATTAACCAAGTCTGAGGCATGATTAATAACATGATAAATCAGGCTTTGTTCATTTGTTCCAGTAATGAGGTGAGCACCGGGACCTTTTGCATAAACACCAACATCTTCACCTGCATGTGTTTCCGACCCCATAGGTACTAGCGCTTCTTGATGGAAGCCAGGAGCTGTTGTGTCAATTTCAGTTAGGTTTTGACGTGTATTAACATAAGGATGCGCATAACCAGCATCAGCATCTGTTTCAGCACCTAAATCTTTAAAACCCAGGCCATTAGTATAACCTAACGTAGTATAAGGCATGCCATCGGCTGCTAACGCAGGTTCAATACTGCCGATACTGACAACTTTACCTAAAATAGGGTTACCACGTTTTGGGTAACCAGCCATGGTAAATACGTGGCTGTGATCTGCGGTTACAATAATCAAGGTTTCATCTGGATCTGTTGAATCTACCGCCGCTTGCACCGCTTCTGCAAACTCAATCGTATCTTCAAGAGCGTTAAAAGCATTGCCCGCGTGATGACCATGATCAATACGACCAGATTCCACCATCAAAAAGTACCCTTGTTGATTGTTATCTAAAATATCAATCGCCTTTTCGGTCATTTCAGTTAAGCTCGGCTCACCAGCAATATCGTTAGCTCTATCGGCTTCATAATGCATATGTGATTCATTAAATAAGCCAAAAACTCTTTCTGTTGTTTCAGCATTCAACGCATTGAAGCTATTACGGTCGATTACGTAATGACCTGTGGGGTAGCTTGCTTGCCATTCAGCAGTTAAGTCTCTACCATCGGTACGATCCCCTTCAATGGCACTCGAAGCATCTGTACTATTAAAAGCAGCATCCTTCGGTAGAAAGTGACGACGACCACCGCCTAACATAACTTCCACTCCATCTACATTTAAGCCCGCAAATCTTGCCTCTAAATTAGCCTCGAAGTTTACCAGTTGTGACGCAATATCTTCACATCCTTTTGCAACCTCATCTGCTGGCATATCAGAAACATCTTCCCAGTTGCGATCAGCTGATTTTGCATACGTTGCAGCAGGAGTGGCATGCGTAATACGAGCAGTTGAAATAACACCTGTAGATTTGCCGGCAATCTCTGCTAACTCAAACGCTGTGACAAGTTCATTACCAGAGACTGAATCACAACTTCCTCTGCTTACACCTTCAGCAACCCCAATAACACCTACATCAGTTTTAACGCCTGACATCATCGCTGTCATCGTGCCTGCAGAGTCAGGTGTTTGAGCATCAACGTTATATGTTTTTGCATAACCTGAAAATGGAAACTTATCAAAGCTTAACTGGTGTTCTTCCCCCATTTTACCCATTTTTTGTCCTGCTAATATACGTGCAGCCGTCACAGTAGAGATCCCCATACCATCACCAACAAAAAGAATAATATTTTTCGCTTTACCCGCAGTATTTGTGATTGCGGCATTATTAGCAACTGACTGTGTGATTTGTTCCTCGCCCGCACTAAACCATGGGTTATTAGTCGTGGTATCAACACTCCCCCCTGCTACATTAGTAACCGACGGTGAACAAACATATTCACTTGCATCAACCTCAGCGTCATCCAATGACCCATTTTCATTTACGTCAACGCCTGAATCAATTCTTACTCCTGAGTTGCGACATGTTTCATGACCAACGGGTACATAAGTTTGTTGTATCAAACTGTTTAATCCATTCTCTCCTGATACTCCATTAACCCCATTTGTACCGTCTTTCCCATCATCTCCGTCACAACCTACAAGTGCTATAGCAATAGATAAAGATATATATTTTAATGTTTTCATTTTGTTGTCCCCTAATTGCCAATCAAGCCGAGTGATTTATTGATAAGCTGGAATATTACACTTTGTTCGATAACGCCTTGTGCCAAGTGAGCACCTGGACCTTGCGCATGAAGTGAGATATCTTCACCGGCATGTGTTTCAGAACCCATAGGAATAGCGGCTTCTTGATGAAAGCCTGGTGTATTAGTATCAACAATGGTTAAATCTTGGCGTCCCGCAACGGCTGATTCGTTATAACTTTGGTCTGCATCTGTTTCCATTTGTAAATTACGAAAACCAAGTCCATTGGTATAGCCTAGTGTGGTATAAGGCATACCATCGGCCGCTAATGCAGGTTCGGTAGCCCCCACATTAACCACTTTACCTAAAATAGGATTGCCACGTTTTGGATATCCTGCAATGGTAAATACATGACTATGGTCAGCGGTGACCAGTATAAGTGTTTCTTCTGGGTTGGTAGCATCAATTGCTTTTTGCACTGCATTGGCAAATTCAATCGTATCAGTTAACGCGTTATAAGCACTACCTGCATGATGACCATGATCTATCCGACCCGACTCTACAACAAGCAAATAGCCTTTATCATTATTACTCAACACATCAATCGCTTTTTCAGTCATCTGGCTGAGGCTTGGCTCACCTGAAATATCATTTTCTCTATCAGCTTCATAGTTCATATGCGATTCGTTAAATAAGCCAAAAACACGCTCAGTTTCCTCTGTATCAATCGCATCAAAACCCGCTTGATCGATCACAAAGGTGCCATTTGGATACATTGTTTGCCATTCTGCCGTTAAGTCTCGATTATCAGTACGATCCCCTTCAACAGTACTTCTTGCATCAGCACTATTAAAGGCTTCATCTTTAGGTAAAAAATGACGACGACCTCCCCCCATAACAACATCAATTCCATCGACATCAATTCCAGGAAACCTTTGCTCAAGGTTTTTCTCAAAGTTAATAAGCTGAGATGCTATATCCTCACAACCCTGTTCAATAGCTGTATCAGGCATATCAGATACATCTTCCCAGTTGCGATCTGCAGATTTTGCATAAGCTGCTGCTGGTGTCGCGTGAGTTATACGTGCACTAGAAATAATTCCCGTAGAGAGACCTTTTATCTCAGCAATCTCTACAGCTGTAATTAATTCATTACCTTGAACACTCGCACATTCACCACGTTCAATATTTTCATTAACACCAAGTACACCGGCATCAGTCTTAACACCTGACATCATCGCTGTCATCGTACCAGCAGAGTCAGGGGTTTGTGCATCCGTATTATATGTTTTAACCTGTGCTGAATATGGAAACGTTTCAAAGCTCAAGTAACCTTCTTCTCCTGAGTTTCCTGCCATTTGCCCTTGTAAAATTCGTGCTGCAGTAAGCGTAGAAATACCCATGCCATCGCCGACAAATAAAATAACATTTTTCGCTTTTGTACGAGAGGCGACCTGTTGTTTATCTGAAAGTTTTGATTGCGCTTGCGTGTACCAGTTGCTTTCTTTTTGAATGCTCGGAATAACATCTGATAATGCTACTGAGCTTAAAAATAAAGACGGAATAACTGATAGTGAAACCCATCTAGTGTTCATATTTCCTTCCTCGGATCATTGTAATTGTTTAAATAACTGACTAGGAGCTGTTGATCTTTCAAGATTAAATTTGTTCGAACTAAACGCGAAAGATCAACAGGCCTTAATGCTCAACGACATTAATTTTTCAGATACTAGCGATGAAAAATGACACTTAGATGGATTGAATATGACTAACCCATTAATTTTGGGTAACAGTAATATGACAACTTGAAGACAAAAACGAAATGTAAGGGTTAATGACTAAGGAAAGGACAACAGCTTATTAACGATAATTAAATGGATAAACCATAGTAAACCTGCCATCAGAACAATGACTATGTATTATTCAAATACCTACTCTCGTGCGCAAGCCTTCAAGCATTTTGAACGCACTTTAGCTAAAACAATAGACTTGATTTCGGCCATTGTTTTTCGCCATATATAACGCTTTATCGGCCCGAGAAAATAACATATCAAAAGTGCTATCATCATTAAGCATAATGGCTACTCCTACACTCACTTGAACATTTAACTCACCTTGCCAATGACCTGTAAGTCTTATGCTATCTTGCTGTTGACGGATCCTTTCAGCGATATGCTTTGCTTGTTCTAAGTTAGTATCAGGTAGTACGATGGCAAACTCTTCACCGCCAATTCGAGCAAGTACGTCTTCACTACGCAAGTTAGGAAGTAAATGCTTACTTACGGTTATTAACACTTCATCGCCTGCTTGATGGCCATATTGATCATTAATATCCTTAAAGTGATCAATATCAATTGAAATCACAGTGAGGGGTTTACCGTTACGTTGCGCTCGTTTAAATTCACGTTCAGCGTGTTCGACAAAATAACGTCGATTAAATAGGTTAGTTAACGAATCAGTATTTGCTTGTTTTCTAAACTGTTCTTTTAATTTATAAAGTTCTGTGACTTCTGTTGAGAAGCCAATTAAAACCGGTGCTTCACCTTCAGGGTAATATGGTATTTTCACACTCAGGTAATGATGCTCATTGCCGTCATCATCAATCACGGTTTCATCAATGGTTTGACGCTCACCGGTTTCGAACAATTTTTTATCCGATTGATAAAAATGTTCCGCTACTTCTTCAGGTAAAATGTCGGTTTCTTTTTTGCCAACAACCTCTTCAGCTGGCAAGCCAAATAAGGCAGCTACGCGACTATTGACATATTTGAACGTTCGTTGATTGTCTTTCATGTAAATGTGCGCATCAACGTTATCAAGTACAATATTGAGTAAATCTTTTTGCTTTTTAACAAGACCTTCTAATCGTTTTTGCTCGGTAATGTCGGTAGAAATACCACATAAACCAATAATATTTCTTTCTTCATCATATAAGGGTTTTTTCACTGAGTGATAAATACGAAATTCACCTCTCGACTTAACATAGTTTGTTTCTTCTTGTTCTACAATAACACCTTCATTGAATACTTTTTTATCGTTTTTCTTTAATTGGTGAGAAATACTTAAATCAAAAAAGTGGCTATCATCTTTACCAACTACATTTTCTAATGTCGTGTCAAAAAGCTCTAGCACCATATCATTGGCGTAAAGATATTTGCCGTTAAGATCCTTGGCGAAAATACAAGCCCCAACATTGTTTAACACTTCTGATAACAACATTACTTGTTGGGCGATAGATGAGAGTGGTTTATTATTTTTTGTCACTATTTACTGCCTAAAACCGAACATAGCAAAATACAACGTTCTTTTTCAGTATAGCTAATTTTGACATTTAGGTAAGTAGATACCGCATTAAATACCGTGTAAAAAATGAATTAATGGGGTCAGGTACATTAAAGATTAAAGAAAGTTAACCATGAATAGATATTTCAGCCACTCCCTTTTAATAATAACTATCCATTAACGAAAGTAAAAAAGGGAGCAATTCATGCTCCCTCCATCGTGTTAATTGATAACATTAAGCAGCTTTAGCAAGCGATTTATTTGCTATTTCAATCGTTATTTTTTTAGCTGACCAAATATAATTATGAGAAAAACCTGCTAAGAAGATCAACAATAGAATATAAAGTGCCGTGTAATCGTCTTCTATTTGTTCTGTTTTCACCTGCTCTTCTAACTTTTGACCACTGACTTGTTGCGCTTGTGAAGCGGCTGCTACATCCGGTTTAGCTAAGGCTTCTGCCAATGCTTGCGATAGTGGTGTTAAGCCAAAACCAGCAGCTGTTGAATCCATATATTCGTTGAATTTGTCATTGTTTGTTGCAACATCAAATTCACTCGCAATTTCAGTATAGGTTTCCACCATTTTCTTAATCGTTGCTTGGTCGGCCTGCCAATACCCTTTTCGTACTGCTTCAAGCATACGCTCTATCATTTGTGCCAAACTTTCCGGGTTGGCTTGTTCAAAGAATTCACGCATGTCCATTTGATATTTATCTTCAACATAGACGTCAAAAAATTCCTGCCATTGATCATCTCTAATCGCTTCTGGCGTCATTACTTCCCAACCCCACATATTATTCATGCGATCAAGAATCGCCGTAGCGCCAGCATAACCTGAATCTTGCATGGCTTTTATCCAACGAGGATGAAAATATCTACTACGCATTTCTTGGTTAACAAATTCATCAAGGGTTTGGCTTTTCAATTGATCTTTTTTACGTAAATTTGAAACAAACATTTCCGGTGTTTCACCATCAAGATGCCGTACCGCTAACCCGATACCACCAAAATATTGGAACGGATCATCATTTGTCATCAAAGCGTATAAATTAGTTGAACGTGAGAAAATCACCCCATCGGTACCTGAAAGCACCTTGTTATATAAACCTTCACCATCACCGAAGACGTCCCCGACATTTTCTGACCAACGTTTTTCATCTTTACCAAAAGCATAACCCATACGGTCTAAATACAAACCAGCCAGCTTATCATCAGTTTCCCAAGTATCAGAAGCTAATGCACTGCCAGCTAAGCCAGTACCATAGTTGCCTGTTTCATTTGAAAAGATACGTATTGATGACAAATAATCAGCATCTGCTTCCGATTTGCCTTGTGCTAACAATTCAGTTTTTAACGCATTTGCGTGGCGATAAACAAAGTTGTTTTCTTCTTTCATTGTTGCAATTTTATCAATCGCTTTCGCCAACCAAAGCATAACGTTAGGGAACGCATCTCGATATAACCCCGTCGCTGAAATAACGACATCAATTCGTGGGCGCTTTAATTCACTCATCGGAATAACTTCAGTACCAACAACATTACCTTGGCGATTCCACTTAGGTTTAATGCCAAGTGCATGTAGCACTTGCGCTTCAAGTGCGCCTTGATGGCGCATTGTTTCTAATGACCATAATGAAAAAGCCAATTTTTCAGGAAAACGCCCATGCTTTTCTACGTAGGCATCAATCGTTTGATTCATGAGGGTTACACCAGCATCATACGCTTCTTTCGAAGGCACTTTCGCAGGATTAAAGCCAATAATATTTCGCCCAGTAGGTGCCGCGTCAGGGTTACGAATAGGATCATTACCATAAGTGACTGGAATATAATTGCCTTCAAGCGCTAACAGTAAGTTTTCCGTTTCAGCAATACCTTGAAAGTTGTTCCAATATTGTTGTGCGATTGTTAAGTCTTCTGATAACTGCGTATCAAGGTTCGCCAGTTTATTTGGCGTTTTCAAATAAGTATTAAGCAACTGATAACCTTCTAGTGCAGCTAAGTTCCTCACTTTTCGATGATCAAACTGTTCAGCAATGGTTAGGTTATTATCCGCTTCATACACGCCGGCACGTTGAGTAAAGTCATCACCTAACATCTGTAATATCGTGGTATATAGATGCGCTTCTTTCGGTAATTCACCAAAAATGTGAATACCTAAAGGTTGGCTCATTTGCGCTAATGTCGTTAAATGATCTTGTACCTTCGGCAACAGCTTTGAAAAATTTAGTTCAAACTCAGTTTGTTCAATCGACAAGTCTTTTAACATATTTAATTTTTCAGCTGCGGTAATAATTTCAGTTTGTGTATTCGCTTTTGTCTGCCCTTCTTCGAGCATCATAAAATTAGCGATTTTTTCATTAAGTTCCGCCACTTCTGCATATAATCCTGCTTTTGCAAACCCAGGCGTTAAATGACTGATCATGGTGGCACGACCACGTCGTTTTGCTTGCATCGCTTCACCAACATTGTCGATAATATAAGGATAAAAAACCGGTAAATTTCCAATGGCAAGGTTTGGCGCATCATAGACTGAAAGGCCACGCTCTTTACCTGTTAACCATTCTTGTGAGCCATGCGTACCTAAATGAATAAATGCATCGGCACCAAAGGTTTTACGTGCGAATAGGTATATAGCTAGATAACTATGATTAATCGGTGTTTTTGTACTGTGATATAAAGATGCATGTTCTTGAGCATTTTCACCTCTAACACCTTGCGGCAACACAATCATATTGCCTAAATTCATTCTGGGAATAACAAACGCTTTTGATTGTTCGCCATTGATCGTGGTATTGCGTAACATTCCGCTATCTTCAGGTTTCCCCCACCGTTCAACAATCGGAGCAGTAACTTTTTCAGGCAGATTATTAAACCACGATAAATACGTTGATAATGGCATATATTCGGCTAAATTTTGTGCAACAAGTGCTTCTGCATCTTCCCCACGATAATACGGGCGTAACAGTTTTCCCGCAGATTCAATTAGATAATCACTGTCTTTAGGTGTTACTTGATAGCCATTTTTCTTCATCGCTTTGGCTATATTGGCGATCGACGATGGAACATCTAAAAAGGCTGCGCCAATGTTTTTCTCACCGGGAGGGTAATTCCAAATAAAGGTAGCGACCTTTTTCTCGTTATTGTTAGTAATTGCTAGATTTGCATGATTATAAGCTCGCTCAACCAACGCATTTAATTGATAGTCTATGACGACCTTTGCACCTTTTTCGTTTGCCGCGATAATAGTTGGATCTGTACTACCAGTATCTTCTGGCATCACCAAAAAGAAAGGTGTTAATGAAGGAGAAATACCAGCATGATCTTCAGAAAATGCGCTCTCATCACCTTCCGTATAATTTAGTGCATGCAATACCGGTACGCCTACTTTTTCAAACTCTGCTCGGCGCTTTTCAACATAATGTAATGACCGGTAATTGATCAGTAAGTTAACACGCTGCTCACCGTTATCGTTAAGCAGCAAGTCCGTGTAGTTTAATGCCTCATCATTTCCTTCAAAAAAGTAACCAAATGCTTTTGCGCCTTTAGCTTCTAGTCCTTTAATTAGAGCATCTACGATTTGTTGCTGTTCATAATCAACAACACTTCTATGCATACCAATGGCAATAACCGGTTGATGATCCGTTGGTGCTAAGAATTGATAAAATGCCGTTTCATCATTGGTAACTTGCGGCGTTAGGGCATAATGGTATAAACCAACATTAGGTACACGCTGTGGTGCTTCTGCCTCAACAGATGATAACGCTAACAATGAACCAGACAAATACAACATCAAATTTCGATAATTATCTCGACCTGCATTATTGTAATAACTACCAATGCTTTGCTGCTGTTTTTCAGTAAGTCCCTGATTGGTTTTCGAATTAGTTAAATCCCCTAATGAAATAACCGGAACGTTTGGAAACTCCACAAGATAAGCATGATATTTAGCAAACATAAATTTTGATAATGCGGGATTGATACCGTCTAGCATAATTAACGCTGCCTTTTGCCAATCTGCTTTAATTTCTTGTTCTGATTTACCTTTCGTTGAGTAATTGACCAATTCAAAAGGTTGATCTTTTGCTAGTGACTGCAATAAATCACCTTTTGGTTTTGATGCATGTGAAGACATCATCAACAACACTTTAGGTTTATCATTTGCATATAACGGCGTGACAATAAATAAAGTGAGCAACACGACTAAGATTATTTTTTTCATTCTTGATCACTCTTTGTCTTATTATTTTTTTCGTCGCCTTCTGGCACATACACGAAGCTGCCATCTGCCATTTTATAAGCAACACCAGCTCGCATACCTTCACCTGAGCCAATATCACCAGTAGATTTATATTGTTTAATTTCTTTGCCTTTTTTCACGATCATTTCCATGTTTGGTTTCCCAGCATTTTTAATCACCGTTACATCATCAGCAGAAAAGACACTTAATGGGTTTTGCGCTAATGCAATTAATAACGCAGCAATAATCACTAAAAATACATCAACGAGATTTACCGCACTAACAATTGGGTTTAATTCTTCATCGTCATCTAAAAAGCGCATGATACTTACCTCAGTTTACGAACATTGATAAGCTCATCAGCACACCAACGTTTTTTCACAGAAGCAGGCCAAAAGGTTAACGTAGAAATAACTAAACCCCAAATAACTGCTGCGAAAGCGATAATTAGATTTTCACTAATGCCTTGAATATTGCCATCGGCTAATGCTTGTAATGCAGGCCCCATTGGGATCATTGTCGCGATAAGCCCTAGCATTGGTGCTATTCTGGTAACAATACGTAAGGTTTCCAGTTGCTTTAACGCAACGACTTCTAACTCATCATCACTGGCAAACGGATTTCTAATAAAATAATTATGAACAGGGAAACCTGGAAGGGTTGTCATTGAACCATCGTTATTGTGTATCTGTTTTACATAATTCAGTTTATGTTGTCGGCGTTGTAACCACTGAGAAGCAAATTTCCCTAATGCATAAATGGCATATACCACTAACAAGCAAATAACAATAATAACTGGCGTCATCAGTAACTCTGAAACTTGCGCCATGGTGATTTCTAATAATTGGATGTTCACTAAATTTTATCCCCCTAGGATTTAATGAAAACATTGTACATAACCCCAAAACCACAATCAAATAATAATTATTCTCATTTGTGTTTACTTTAGCGTTTTGATCCTATAGAGTAAAAAACGATTGATTAGAAAGCCCAAGAAAATACCGGCCCGTAGTGGTTACTTGTTTTGACTTGCACAGAACATCCCCCCGTTCTCGCCAACCTAAAACAAGTATGCGGGTGCGGTATTTACATCATTGAACACATATTTTTAAGTAATAGGATTCATTGCAATGTATTTGCATCAACAACCGTATAAACGAACATTATTATCAACTGCTTTATTATTGGCAGTTTCTTCAACGCCTGCCTTTGCCTATGAAACGCCTGATTCAGATTTAGCCAATGACTTAGAAGTTATCGTGATCAGTGGTTCCAAAACTGAAAAAGCGCTTAAAGACGTTGCTGGGAGTATTTCGGTTGTTACTTCAGAAGATATTGAGAAACAAGTCGTGACTGACTTTAGTCAGTTATTCCAATATGACCCTAGTGTACAAGTAAGCGGCTCAGCAGGTAGTGCTCAGAATGTTATTGTTCGAGGCATGGGTGGTGACCGTGTTCTGATGATTAAAGATGGCATGCGTATGAACGAAGGGTACGGCGCAAATGGGTTAAATGATATTGTAGGTCGTGGTTTTATTGATACAGACACATTAAAACAAGTAGAGGTTGCTAAAGGTGCAGCTTCTTCACTCTATGGCTCAGATGCGTTAGGCGGTATTGTTGTTTTTACCACCAAAGATGCTTCTGATTATTTAGAAAAAGGTGAAGCAATCGCAGGTAAAGTAAAGCTTGGTTACAATGAACTTGGCAAACAAACCAACCTCGGCGGCACCTTAGCCTTTAAAACCGGCGAAGTAGAACACTTATTAAATGCCAGTGCTCGTGATGGACAAGAAGTACAAAACTTCGACGGTACTAAACCTGATCTTGATATTGAATCAACGAGTTACCTATACAAAGCAAAACTAAATTTAAATAAAACTGACTTTCTGTCATTCTCTGCAGACATATGGCAACAAGACGTTATTGGCAATCACGCTCTCGGGCTTCTTGAATACTTTCGTACTCTTGATGGCTACAATGTCGTTGCCGAAAAAAATACTAGCAAGCAAGATACCCAAGCATACAAACTTCGTTATTATAGTGAAACCCCTACCGCACTTTATGATTTACTTAATATCGCTATCTATACCAACAATTCAGAGCAAGAAGATATTGAATACGGTCAATTAGATATCAACGCCAATTTTGGTTTCCCGGTCGTTGAAATTCGCGATATGTGGAACACTTCACTGTATAAACAAAAAACCAAAGGGTTATTGTCTAACGCAAGCTTAACGCTGAATGATACTCATACGATTGGTTATGGTCTTGATATAGAGCATTCAGAGTCATTGCGTACAGAGGTAAAACTTTACGAAGTAGAAGGCGTAGCCAAACCAGGTTATCCACAAGAGAATGAAAAATTCCCAACGACGGAAGTAAAACGAACCGGATTATTTATCAACGATGAAATAACGTTATTAAATAATCGCTTAACAATCACACCTGGAGTGCGATTTGATACCTATAAGATGGAAGCAAATAACGCGAAAAATGACGATGGCGTTGATTATAAATCCTATGATGAAGATCATGTTTCATTAAACCTTGGTGCATTATATAAGTTTAGTGATGATATTGCGGTATTTGCCCAATATGGTCAGGGCTTTAAAGTACCTGCTTATGATCTTGCTTATATTAACCATGATAATTCTATTTATGGCTATAAAGTGGTACCCAGTAATGATTTATCCCCCGAAAAAAGTGATACCTATGAACTTGGTTTACGTGGCACAGTTAACGATTTAACCTTTAGCGGTGCGATTTTTCACAGTAAATATGACGACTTTTTAGCCACTGAGTTAATTGATATCGAAAGTGTTATAAATCCATATACAGGCCAAGAATCATCCGTATTAGTGTATCAATATCAAAACATAGATGCGGTCACCATCAAAGGTATTGAAGCGTCGATACACTATGATATCAATCACCATTTATCCATGTTCGCAAATGCCGCCTATCAAGATGGTAAAGACGACGAAACAGGTGACTACCTAACGAGCATCAGCCCGCTATCAGGAAGTGCAGGGTTTAATATGCAGTATGGTGACTTTTCTTCCGACATTATTGTTAATTGGGCGAAGCGTATGACAAAAGTTAACAGTGGTAATGCTGAAATTGCCGGTCACGTGACTATCGATATGCTAGGGCATTACGCAATTACAGATGATTTACGTGTTAACGTGGCAATTTCGAACCTATTCGATAAAGAATACGTACGTTATTTAAATGGTGCAGGACACGCAAGCGGTAATACCTTAAACAATGTTACTGAACCAGGTAGAAGTGTTTCAGCCGCGATTCATTACCAGTTTTAGTAATGTAACGATTAATTACGCGACATAAAAGCTCCTTTCATAGGAGCTTTTTGTTTTACGAGGTAATCTTCATCTAAATATATCATAGCGTTTAACCGACTTTTTCCGTAAAATTCTCTTTGTTTCCATTCAATTTATTAAGCAGCAGTCGCAAAGGTTATGATCTCCAAGCACCCACCGGGGTTAGTCATTCCATTTTCAAACGAGCCCCAATTAGCTTTGTTACCAGAGACATTTACTTACCCTTTCTGTTATCAGCCTGATCCTTGGGCAAAACAAGCTGCAATTGAGTTACAACAATGGCTAAGCTTGCATACACCCGATGCACAACAACATGAAGGAAAAATGTATGGCGTACTTGTTGTAAAAAGCCAACGCGGTGAACTTGGTTATTTATGCGCTTATTCAGGTGCGACTATCGCGTTATCTGATTTAAAAGAAACATTTAACAAACACTTCGTACCTAATATTTTTGAAGGGTTTTCACAAGACAGTGATTTTTCAACGCATCAAGCTATTATTAATCAGATTAACGCTGAAATAGAGGCCTTAAGTAGCTGTCAAACACTTGTCGACTTGCAAGAAGAAGTTGCAACATTGAAACGCCAAGCTGAAAAAGCGATTAGCTTAAAACAGCAAGCAATGGTTGAACAAAAAAAACAACGAAAAATAACCCGACATGCCATTTCAGAGCAGCTTTCCACTTGGACAGAGACGCATGACCCTGACACCTTTGCTCATGCGAAAGCGTTAAGTATATCGCTATCACGAGAAAGCGTGACACACAAAAAAGCGCTACAAGCACTAAAGACATACTGGCAACAAAAAATAGCCGCTCTCAGTGAACAAGTCACTGAGAAACTAGACGTGATCTCAGTATTAAAAAAGCGTAGAAAAAAACTATCGAATAAATTGCAAAAACAATTATTTCAACAGTACCAGTTACGTAATATCAACGGTGAGGTTAAAGGGGTTCTTGAATTATTTGCCGAAAATAATCAAGGAAAACCACCGGCAGGAACGGGTGATTGCGCAGCGCCAAAGCTATTGCAATATGCCTTTAGCCAGCAATTAATACCGATTTGTTTTACCGAATTTTGGTGGGGAAAATCTCATCCCTCAGAAATTCGTAAACATGGTTATTATTACCCTGCATGCCAAGGAAAGTGCGGGCCGATATTACCCCATATGCTTCAAGGTTTGGCGGTAGATATTAACCCATTGTTAACCAACCCTGCCGAACAATTATCATTAGAGATTGTATATCACGATCAACATCTTGTTGTAGTAAACAAGCCTGCGGGGTTATTGTCGGTGCCCGGCAAGAATATTGAAGATTCAGTTGAAACGAGAATTAAAACAAAATTTCCGCATGCACAAGGAAAATTAATAGTTCATCGGTTAGATATGGCGACATCTGGTTTGTTAGTGCTCGCTTTAAGTGAACGAGCACATAAATCAATACAACAGCAGTTTATTGAAAAAAAAGTAGAGAAGCGTTACATCGCCTTAGTTGATGGTGTTATTGCAGAAGAGTCGGGCAATATAAATTTACCACTAATACTTGATATTAATGATCGTCCTCGTCAAAAAGTATGTGTTGAACATGGAAAGTTCGCGAAAACTACATGGCACGTCATTGAACGCTTGAATGATAAAACCCTTCTTCAGCTATACCCGATAACCGGCCGTACACATCAATTACGTGTACATTGTGCGCACCCCGACGGATTAAATACGCCGATTACCGGCGATGGTCTTTACGGCACACTCGCTGACAGGCTCCATTTACATGCCGAGACGCTTAGTTTCAACCACCCTATCACGAAAGAGCCATTATCATTCCACATACAGGTAAATTTTTGATTTTCTACTAATACCAATTCGCTTTTAAAAACCATCATTTAGTTAAGACTATTGATTAGCTGCTCTCGATCGCCCGTTCATCCAGTGAATAGTGATATTTTTAAAAAAATGTATTTTGAGTGTAATAAACTTCAAGGTAAAACCACTAACAAGGCAAAGCATGTATAGGAACTTATTTTTCAATGGGCAGTGATTTTTATCAATTATCGATACTTCCATATTCAGGGATCATAATCAAAATTTGTCGGGCGTATACCAATAGCCAAGAAGACTTTGAAGATTATTATCAAGAAGTATGCCTGCAAATTTGGCGTAGTAAAGATAATTTTAATCAGCAATCAAAGTGGTCAACGTGGATATACCGCATTTCTTTGAATGTTTGTCTAACGCATTTGAAAAAGAGTAAGTCAGGTATAACGGATATATCGTCCGATGCGTTACCCGAAGAAGTGATTGACGACAGTAAAGCCTTTATCAATGACGATATAAACCAACTTTACAATGCAATAAAGCACTTGTCAGAAATAGACCGAGCGTTGATTTTGCTTTATTTGGAAGAAAAAACCTATGCGGAGATTGCCGAAATTACCGGTACAAATACGAATAATATTGGCGTCAGAATCAACCGAGTAAAAGAAAGATTGCACAGACACTTGAATCAACAAGGAGTAACAAATGAATAGATCCATTGAAGCCATGTGGAAAGAAGGTTTTATCAATGAGCCTAATCTTGCCGCACCGAAAATTAATGCCTTATATAACCTAAAGTCTCAAAATATTGTAGATAAATTACAAAGCATGTTCGCACTCAATATTAAAGCGCTAATCATAGGTAGTATCATCATGATGATTATGATGTCACTTATAGGCGCGCCGTTTTTAGGTTTATATATTTGCTGTTTACTCATACCGCTGGTGATCATTGCCAAAAAAGAGTTAGCCAAAAGCACATCCTTATCGAAAGGCCAATCGAGTTATGATTATTTACTCAATTTTGATCACTGGCTAAAAAGCTCGATTAACACCTATGCCAAGTATTACCGCTTGTTTTACCCTTTATTTTTTATTGGCATGGTGACTCAAGCGCTCGTTAGCAAAGCGGGTGGGAAAATTATCAGTTTAATCATGCAAAAGTTTCCAACAGATATAGTCCTGTTAGGCATTCCATATTATTTAATCATCATAATAACAATGCTATTGCTATTGGTTATAAAGTACTCTGATGCATTGTACCGTTTAGATCTCAATATCGTTTACGGACGTCAATTCAAGAAATTAGACGAATTGATTGCTGATATGAAAACACTGAAAAGCTAATTTTGTTGTCACCAGAAGGTAGATTATTGATCTGCCTTCTACGATTTCACTATTGTTCAAATCAACTCACTATCTTTGTGTTTTTAATCGCTTTATCGATTTATCATCAAGCGCCAATGTTTTCAAGAGTGCGGAATACCTCGCATCGTTCTTAAGTGGAACTAGTCTAGGATCATTACGGGTAAATATAAGGCAATTAGATTGATAATTAATTGCTTTGTCAAACAGAGGAAAAGCGTTATTGGCATCACCTAATAAAACATATACCACTGCGGTTTCATAAGGGCACATATATTGTTGACTTTGCTCTGCTTCATTTATTAACGCTAAGGCCTTTGAACGATTTCCTGCTGCTGCATATGATTGCGCTAGAATAATCAATGGAAATACACCTCGTTGACTTAATTTCACTCCTTGTTCAGCCAATTGAATACTTCTGTCATGGTTACCTTTTACATATTCTGCAACAGACAAGTTTAAGATCGGGTAGGGTAACGTATTATGCAGTTTTACTTTATCTTTTCCCCATACTATAGCCGCATCCACTTCATTAACCATCAACAATGCCCATAACCCCCAATCAGCAATTTCTAAGTTCAGAGGGTCTAAATTCTCCGCGCGAAGTAACGCTTGTTTAACCTGTTTCGCGTCGCCTATCGCTGCGTAATATAGTGCAAAGCCTAGCTCTGTGAGCGCCAGATTCGGATCCTTCCTATGCGCTTTAGTTAACATTTTCCATGCATCTTCCCACTGCCAAGTATGTACATAAGCAACGCCAAGTAATGACATGATTTTCGCCGACTCAGGGTTGATCTCTAAGACATCAATGGCAGATGAAATCACTTTAGGTAATACTTTTTTCGGTTGTTCGTATAATACCATTAATATCCGATACGCATTTGCTTTGGCGATATAAGCCGCTTCAAAATTAGCATCGTTGGCAATAGCTTGAGAAAAAAACGCGATTGAAGATAAAACAGAATCATGTGTCATTAACGAAAGTTGATGCTGTCCTTGCACATATAAATCATAGGCTTGAACATTAGTGGTAGGTATTTCTCTAAGTACTTGTTTTTCTTCCTCAAGTATTATTACTTTAAGTGACTCTGATACTGATGAAGCTATTTCACTTTGGAAATTAAAACGATTAGGACTGTGTATTTGAATATCAAAATCTCCATCCCATAATAATTGATCATTTTGTAGATTCTCTAATTCAACGGTAACACGGATATTGCCATTGCTACCTTCACTTACCACACCATCTAGCACATAATTTACCGCAGGTAGTTTTTCTTTAATATGTGAACGTACTTTATTGTTTTTAAAAATAAATGATGAAGGGGGTGGAACTATTTTAATACCCGATACTTTTCTTAACCCTTGAATAAGCTCTCTGGTGATTTGATCCGCAAATGGTGCTAAATTCGCATCATGTAAACTCGACACAGAAAATGGTACAACGAGTAAATAAGGTGGTAATTCCTTAGGTGTTTTTGTTGTATTATAAAACCAAAGAGCACTGATAATCGCAGTCAATAATAGTATTAACTTGCTCAAACTTAAGGGAAGTTTGTGTGCGTAATTCACGCTAGTAATATCACTCACGTCTATTGACGATTCATGAGTTAACACATTGTTAGTGATTTGAGACTCAGTGTTAGCACGCTCCTCAACGTCAGCAATAAACTGGTAACCTCTTGAGCGAACGGTTTTAATAATTTGTTGTAAATTTCCATTATCTCCCAGCACTTTTCTTGCAGATTTTATGTGGTTACTTAACGTGGTGTCAGAAACCTCTCTGCCATGCCAGACCTTTTGGAAAAGCTCCTCTCTTGTGACTAACCTTTGCCGATGCTCAATTAAATACACAATTAAGTCGAATACTTTCGGTTCAATTTTCACCGAACAATCATCACAACGTATTTCAAATTGTACGACATCAACGTCGATATTGTTCACCCGATAAATCACTATTTGCTCTCCGTTGCTTGGTTGATGCTTTTGGGTTTGTATTGGAGAAATATTACCTTTTGATTACCTAATCGTTAGCTAACCATCATGTTTTATTTTCTTGGTTGTCAATAATAAACGCCAGCTTAATCAAAAAGGAAATATATTATGCCTACGCCTATAGAGATACTCATTGACCCGCTTTCTCTTATGTTACTCTCAATTTACGCAACATTGATTGTTGTCGAAACAATACACCCAGGGCAACCACAAAAAAAAGTAAAAGGCTGGATCCCAAAAACCATGTTTGTTTTTATCATTTATTTTTATTTATCAACCTATTTACCTTTAATTTGGGATAAGTATTTGTTGCCATATCAACTGATGAATCTTCAAGAGCTTAATCCGTATATTAGTACCTTAATGGCCCTTTTAGTATTTGAATTGATGATTTATCTTTGGCATAGAGCAATGCATAGTAATAATTGGTTATGGAGAACATTCCATCAAATGCATCATAGTGCGGAACGTTTAGATACATTTGGCGCCTTTTATTTTAGCCCGTTAGATATGATTGGCTTTACATTTATTGGGAGTTTAACGTTAAGTATTTTTGTTGGTTTATCGCCTCAAGCAATTTCATGGTTTTTATACATCACTATGTTTTTAGCGATCTTCCAACACACAAACATTAAAACGCCACAATGGCTTGGCTATATAATTCAAAGACCGGAGAGTCATTCCGTTCATCATCAAAAAGGTATTCATAGATACAATTATTCAGACTTGCCTATTTTTGATATTTTATTCGGAACGTTTAACAACCCGAAAGAATTTTCACCCGAAATAGGGTTTTACAACGGTTGCTCAAGCAGAGTCAAAGACGCGTTGCTGTTTAAAGATATTAGCAAAGTTACCAATAGATGAAACAGCACTTTCTAACGTGATTCTACATGTACCAAGATAGATGCTTGATCTTTCTTGGTCATTTTACTCACCACCAAATTAAACGAATTATCGATCATGCGCTCAATTTCACCTTCAGGAACTGATCCATCTAAAATAACGGTGTTCCATTGAGCTTTATGCATATGGTAGCCAGGGATCACACTAGGAAATATATCCCGTAACATTATCGCCTCTTCAGGATCACATTTTAAATTAACACAATAATGCCCTTTCATTTTTCCGTGAGTATCTTTTTCATTTCCAGTGCCTAACGATAAAAGCGCAAACATTTTGTTTTTCACTTTGAATACTTTTACATCAGCACCGAAGGGATAACCTATGGATACGTGTGGTTTACTCAATAAGTATTGTTCAACTATTTTACTGTCCATATAAATTTCACTGATTTGCTAATTTCTCACATCATATTAAAAAGCAACATTAAGCCTATAGCAACATTTGTACATTCTAAAAAAGCAACACTAGCTATTAACAATATGACACTACCAGTATGAACGTATGATTCAGAGCGCGTACTTTCTGTTACACCTAGTTAAACTTCTCAGAAAATATTGCGAGGATAATTGATGACAAATGAATTCATGGTGGCACAATACAATGAATGAACTATTTTTGAGCATTCACCATAGGATTTTGAATGAAAGCTTTGTTAAGCATACTACTTGTTGGCCTTAGTAGTTTTGTATGCGCCACTGAGCAAGCCGAAGCCATTTTTAAACAACTCGCCCCCTCTTTATATCAAATTAGGATTATTGACAAAGCTAGCGGTGAAAAATCTTCCATTGGCTCAGGGTTCCAAATTAGTGCTGATGGTTTAATTGCCACCAACTACCATGTAATTTCAAGTTATGCTCGTCACCCTAAAAAATATCGGATTGAATATCTAGATAATAAAGGAAATAGAGCCGAGTTAACGTTACAGAATATTGATGTAATAAACGACCTTGCTATTGTAAAACGTGACGTTGAACAACCAATGGCTTTTTTCGATATTTCTGATGCGCCTCCAAAGAAAGGTGAAGAAATTTTTTCTTTAGGAAACCCGCATGATCTTGGCATGATAGTAGTGCCGGGCACATATAACGGCTTAAAGAAAGAATCTTTTAGTGATCGTATTCATTTTACTGGCTCGGTTAACTCTGGCATGAGCGGTGGTCCTGTGGTCAATAAAGCAACGAAAGTTGTAGGAATAAATGTCGCCACATCTGGCAATCAAATTGGCTTTTTAGTACCACATGACAAACTACAAATATTACTTGATAAGCATAATCAACAGGCTCCTGATGCAATTGCACAACAAATGCAAGAACAGCTTAATAACTATCAAGAACAGTTAATTACCACGTTATTAAACAGCCCTTGGCAATTAAAAAACCTTGGTGAAGGGCTTGTACCCACCATTGACGTACCTTTTATTCGTTGCTGGGGCGAATCTAACGCTGACAAAAAGGATGCACTAATGTCAATGGCGGTGGCCAATTGTTCATTAGAAGAGAACGTATTTATTGCGAATAATTTTTATACTGGCTCAGTCGAAATGGAATTTCGCTATCTACACGCTAGAAAACTAAGTGATATAAAGTTTTATCAACTCTTTCAACGTCAAATAGCTCGTGTGATGCCAGGAAACAAAGCAGGTAAAGAAGATATTACAGAATTTGAATGTCAGCACGATATCGTGATGCCAACTAACCAACAAATCAATAACAAGGCCATTTTCTGTACTCGCGCCTATAAAAAGTTTACCAACTTATATGATGTACTTTACCTCGCGATTTCTGTCGACCATCATCAGCAAGCCCTTATTAGCCACTTTACGTTGGCGGGTGTTTCTCAATCAAGCGCCCAAGGATTTACTAAGCAGTTTATGGAGTCGGTAACATGGAAATAATTATTGAAGAAATCAGCCGAGGACATAAAGTGATAAGCCGACAGAAGTTCGGCCAGAACAAAGTCGACATTGGCCGAGGTTATCATAACGATGTAATGCTATCTGATCCTCACGTTTGCGCCGAACACATAACGATTTCTTTTGATGGTGAACATTGGCGGATACAAGATCTAGACAGCATTAATGGTAGTTTTCTTGGTGAAGGTAAAAAAACGGCCGACGGCCACATTGTTCATTCAGGCGATATTATTCGTGTAGGAAAAAGCCAAATTCGTATCTTGTTTCCTTTTCATCCGGTAGAAGAAAGCATCACCCTTAGCCCTTTTGAAAATTTAATTAACCTAACCAAATCTCCCGCGATATTAATCACCAACATAGTTGTTTTTGCCTTAATAACCGGCTGGTTATTTTTCCTTAATAACCCGACAGAAGTAAAATTCACTCAGCTGTTAGTATCTGCTGCCGGCTTAACATTAATGTTTGCTGTTTGGCCTATTGGTGTTGCTATCGTGTCATTGTTAACCAAACATGATACTCGCATTTGGACCCAGCTTGGTATTTGTTTTGTTTTTTATAATATCTCTTGGGTCACAGACTTCCTAGAAACATTTATTAATTTTAATACGGCTAGTGGTTCGTTTTTAGTGCTGTTAGCTTCTTTTACACCTATAGCAATCGCTTTTTGTTTATTTTGGTTGAATATCTATGTTGGTTTTCATGTCAGTAATAAACGCCGCATGGCAATTGCCAGTGGCTTAACAATTCTCTTAGTGGGGGGCAGCTTTTTAATACAAGTGAGTAAAAAGCCTGACTTTAGTATTAAGCCAGAATTCAATTCAACACTACTGACCCCAAGTTTCTTATTTACCAACAGCAGCAATGTAGACCAGTTTATTACTAACTCTAACGAGTTATTTAAAAAAGTAGATAAAAAAGCCAAGAAGAAAGACTCGTAAAAAAGTGTCGAGAATTTTTACAATCGTTATTTTTCATCAAGCTCCTCCATATGTAAAAATAAAATTAAACGATAAAATACAACAAGTTAAAAATATTAATTCAAGTTGGCACAAGATTGGCATTATACTGTTCAGTCAAATCAATGATTACAAAATTTAAGATTTATAACAGGAGATACACTATGAACATCAAAAAAGGACTAGCAATTGGCTTAGCAGCTTTAGGTTTATCACTTTCAGCACAAGCTTCAGATATCAACGTTGGTGGTGTAGTTTGGGATCCAGATTCAGTGAATGCTTTCCCAGCTGCAGAAGACTTTTTCAGCAGCGGTAACCTATTTGAAAACGTAGCTTTTCAACCAGGCGATATGGTCAACGGTTTTGGTATTTTTGACCAAATGAACAGCGACGTTAACAATGCAGCTTCATTCTGCCCAGGTTGTGAATTAACCTTTACTTTCTCTATGGAGTTAGTAGCGTTCACACCAATTTCTGGCAATGTTAGTTCATTTGAATTTAAAGATTTAGCTATCAACATTTTTGTTGACCACAACCCTAACTATGCTGCTACATCAGCATCTTCTTCTGAAGGTAACTTATGGTTATCTTTAGTAGCAGACGGCAACTTAACAGGTTTAGGTACTGACTTAGGTACTGGTAGTGATACAGGTACTGGTTCAGCATTATTAAACGTAACGGGTGGTTTAGCTGCAGGTAACTTCGATACTAACGGTGAATTGAACGGTACTGACATGGTACTTTCTTCTTCATTCCAACCTGGTGGCCCTAACGGTCTTCTTAAAGGTGGTTTCGAATTAACTGGTAACTCAATTCCAGAACCAGCTTCAATCGCTTTATTAGGTTTAGGTATGTTAGGTTTCGCTGCTTCACGCAAGCGCAAAGCATAATTACTTAATACTAAATAAGAAATTTAAAAGCCACTCATTGAGTGGCTTTTTTAATGCCTTAACTTTGACAACACTCTTCTTAATCACTCCACACGATACTCACTCAATACAGCCTATCATCGGCGCACAGCAATAATAGTCGTTACTGCACGAATAATGAAGAATTATGCAGTGTAAAGAAAAAATCTGTAGTGAAACTTTAAAAACAAACTATACGCCTGCACTTTCGTACTTATACCAATTCGCATAAAGATTAAGTCAGTTCAGAGCGATGTCAGAGGTGGGAGAATAAGCGAAACGTGTGCAGGTATAGTTGTGTTCTAAATCAAACACGTTTTGCGCAATTATCGCGGCCCTAACACGCTCCCAAAGGGCTGACGGATCCCCACTTTTATATAACTGAACATATTTGATAATAAGCTAAAAAGTTTTCTCGACTTTTCTGTAGATAGTGATTTTTAATTTTGTGGAGTCTATGCCGAATTACTTGCTTCGCAAATGTAAGAAACGATAGAACTCTGCGGTGTTTGTAGTAGTGTGATTACCAAGGGATTGTGTCGGTCTAATTACCGAGCGACTTTGTCGTAAATAGCATATCAGCCAGTTGTTAAACTGGCTATGATTTATG
>NZ_MKQD01000033.1 GCF_001913705.1 Thalassotalea sp. PP2-459
TTACTTGAATTAACCATAGAATGACTATGCAATAATCCAAGTGCCGCGATCAGAAGGCGTTTAATTTGAACAAAACTTAAACAGCAAAGATCAATACGCTCTAAAAGATCTCACATTTCTATAGAATTTAATGGCGATCAGATTCTAACTGATAAAAAAGCCGATAAACACTGTTTATCGGCTTTTTTATCGCTTCATAGATAATTAACTTGCGGTTTTTAACCCTTGGTTAATTGCGATAATGTCTTTTTCACTAATGGTGCCACCAGCACGTTTTAAATTTAAAATTGCTTGAATATAATTATATCGAGTTGATGATAAATTACGCTTAGCGTTATATAAATTACGTGTACTGTCTAGTACATCCACAATGGTACGAGTTCCCACTTCAAACCCGGCTTCAGTAGCTTTTAATGCACTTTCAGCAGAAATTACAGACTGTTGTAATGCTTTAATGCTTGAAACATTAGCAATGACTGTATTGTAAGAGTTTCTTGCATTACGAACGACATTTCGATGACTCTGCTGAAGGTCTTGACTTGCTGCAACATAGTTTGCTTGAGCTTGTCTTACCGCACTTGTGGTAGCACCGCCAGAATAGATTGGTACTCTTAAAGTAATACTAATAGATTGGCTGTCATTGTAAGGCGACTCAGGAAAGCTCTGCGTCACGCCTCCGGTAGTAAAATCCGATTGTGCTTTGTCTTGACCATAAGAACCGTTTAAATCGAGTGTGGGATAATGACCAGCACGGGCAATGTTGATACTTTCTTTAGCAATATCAAC
The DNA here is from genome assembly GCF_001913705.1 of Thalassotalea sp. PP2-459. GTDB lineage: Bacteria > Pseudomonadota > Gammaproteobacteria > Enterobacterales > Alteromonadaceae > Thalassotalea_C > Thalassotalea_C hakodatensis. The sequence continues at coordinate 787 of NZ_MKQD01000033.1, forward strand.
GGATATCTTCTCTATTATTAAATCAAGATTTTTCGCTTCTGCTGTTTGTTGCCACTCATTCGCACTGTCTGGTGATGGGCGTGAAGCACTAAAACGCTCAGTATTGAGAATGTTTAGATCGCGCGGGTATACATTTGTGATAACGCGTAATGCTTCTTCGGCGTTATACACATTATTTTCTGCGCGAATCTCTGCTGTTACCGCATTATCAAATTGCGCTTGTGCTTCATGCACAGCTGTTACCGCAGTTAGGCCTACAGCATGACGCTGTTTTGTTTGTTCTAACTGTCGTTCAATGGCTTTTTTCTCAGCTTTAGCAAACTCTAAATCATCTTTCGCACTTAATACGGCAAAATATGCTTCTGTAACGCGAATGATCAAATCTTGCTTGGCAACCTGATACGAGATATCACTTCTGTGCGCTATTTTTTTCGCGTTGTCGAGTCTTAACCAAGTATCATGATGGTATAACTGCATGTTTAAATTAGCACCATAACTAGTAGAGTCTGTTTTTGTGGTTATGTTGCTACCAAAGCCACCTAAGTCACTGTTGTAGTTTTGGCTATCACGCTCACTGGCTGTTATGCTCGCGTTTGCTGACAGTTGTGGTAATAATAAAGAGCGAGCTTGTACTATTCCTTCCTGAGAGGCGTTAAATTGTGCTTGCGCTTTAAGAACAACTGGGTCATTCGCTTTTGCTAGTTCATAAGTCGATAATAGATCTTGCGCATAAGTAAAAGCGCTACTTGTAGCACATACAATGCCGATAATTATCGAGGTAACTGATTTTTTCATGTCGAAGCAATTCCTTAGATATGCTATTAGTGCTTATTATTAATATGTCGTTATCCTACATGGACATAGGATTAACCTAAATAGAATAAATGTTTTCAAGGGCATTCTAGTGTAACAAAATATTTATTACTATTTCTAAAAATTTATTTCGTTACATTTGAAAGGGTGAATTTTACACAATGAAACACACATTTACATCACCACCGATATTAGGTTACACGCAAAACGATTATACATTACATAACAAAGAAACATTATATCAAGGTTTTTTTAAGGTTGATGGTTATCACGTTAGCCATAAAAAATATGATGGTAGTGTCAGCGAAGTAATTAGTAGAGAAGTATTTGAACGTGAAGATGCTGTGGTTGTCATTCCTTATGATCCAGCATTAGACCAGGTTATTTTGATTGAACAATTTAGAGCTGGGGCTATTCGATACGGTGGTAACCCTTGGTTGCTAGAATTTGTTGCTGGTATGTTTGAAAAGCATGAATCTCCGATTGATGTTGCAATACGTGAGGCCAAAGAAGAGGCAAATATTGATATTGCACCAGAAAACATGCAAAAAGTGATGACGTATCTTTCGAGTCCTGGCGGCATGAGTGAGGCGATGCATGTCTATTTGGCTAAAGTAAGCAGTGAAAATATTGGAGGGGTTTTTGGCTTAGATGAAGAACACGAAGATATACTCGTGCATGTGATAAAAAGGGAGCAAGCAATGGCTTTACTTTCGGAAGGAAAAATCACTAATGCTGCAACGATAATTGGGTTACAATGGCTAGCCTTAAACTATCAAACTTTGTAATCGCTACCGGATTTTTATTTAACTAATGAGCACTGTAAATACACCATATCGTCCTAAATTGTCTACATTGATGACAATATGTGAGGTTAATTATATGCTGCTTTTAAGGTTGCTTGCTGGTAAAGAGCAGCAAGGTGAGTCTCGGCATTTTTTTATTTCTGATTTTCTCTCATTTGCGTTAACGGTAAATGAAGTGACTCGCTACACTTCCTTAGTGACCATAAAACAAGAAGCAACAATCAAGGGTGTTGATTTATCAGCATTTTTACGTCCTAAAATGGTCATTCGCTTATACCATGATGCCCGCATGGCTGAAGTAGTGTCTAATCAAGATGTGCGACAAATTAAGCCACGATATGACTACCCAAATAAGCGTATGCACTTGCCTGATGAGAAAGAGCAAATAAATCAGTTTTTGACCGAATGGTTGCAATTAAGTTTACAATTGGGTCAAAGTCATGTTGCTTTGTCATAAGTTTAAGGCAGAAAATTGACTGTATCGTTCGCGCAAATTTCAGATTGTCATTTGTTCGCTGACCGTCAAACTTGTCATCATGGCGCGAATGTTTATGACAATTTAGTGAAGGTGTTAACCGATATAAAAAACAATCAAAATATTGATTTTATTGTGTTTACTGGTGATTTAACCCAAGATCATTCTGATGGCGCCTATCAACTCTTCACCGAAGCAATTAAACGATATGGACCGGATAAACCTATCTATTATTTAGCGGGTAATCATGATGAGCCAGATAAGTTCTGCCAATTTTTTACTGATGACGTATTTAGTCATGAAAAAACGGTTGATTTACCGCACTGGCAAATACAATTGATAAACACTAAAAGTGCTACGCCTGCTGGGGTATTTAGTGCTGAAGAAGCAGCTCGGTTAGCCAAGAGTATTACCCCTGAAAAGTATCAATGTATTTTAATGCATCATCACCCGAAGCACGTGGGTTACTTTATTGACAAACACCCATTAATAAATGATGCGTTTTTTAATCAATTTCTGGCTAAATATGATAATATTCAGGCGGTTGCATGCGGTCATGTGCACAATGCCATGACATTATCGCTAGACGTTAATGACATGCCCTTATTTACCTGTCCTGCGACATCAATTCAATTCGATAAAACAGCTGATACGGTAGTAAACAGTTACTTACCGGCTGGATTTCGGCTATTTACTATCGATCAAAACAATGTGCTAACGACTCAAGCGGTATTCTTATCTTAAACATATGACTAAACATCTTTTATATTTACATGGCTTTAATTCGTCGTCTCAATCAGAAAAAGCAATATTAACGAAACAATATATTCATGATAAAAACATTGATGTTATTTTTCATTGTCCACAAATGTCGAGTTCACCTTTAGCCGCTATTGCGCAATGTGAAGCAATATTAGCGAGTGAACCGAATGAACAATGGGTTTTGATGGGGTCATCATTAGGTGGTTATTTTGCTACTTACTTAGCGGAAAAGTACGGTTATTCGGCCGTATTAATTAATCCTGCGGTGAAGCCTTTTGAGTTGCTTCATGATTATATTGGTGAGCAAAAGAACCCATATACAGGTGAGACTTATGATGTGACTGAACAACATATGCATGAATTACACGATCTTTATCACAAAAAAATATCAATAAATCGTTATATGATGATGGTACAAACAGGTGATGAAGTGTTAGATTATCGTCAAGCAGTAGAAAAATATCAGGGTAATCGTTTAATTGTGCAAACAAACGGCGATCACAGTTTTGTTGATTATCAAAAAATGTTACCTGAAATAATGGTATTCTTGTCTCTGCAATAACATCAATTCACAGTCATAATAATTATTAGAACCCATTATGAGCGAACAATATAATTCTGAATCAATAGAAGTCCTCAGTGGCTTAGACCCTGTCCGTCACCGTCCAGGTATGTATACCGATACTAATCGGCCTAACCATTTAGGCCAAGAGGTTATCGATAATTCTGTTGATGAAGCACTAGCTGGTTATGCCCAAAATATTTCCGTGATCTTGGATAAAGATCAATCGTTAGAAATTATTGACGATGGTCGCGGAATGCCTACAGATATTCACCGAGAAGAAGGTGTTAGTGGCGTAGAGTTAATTTTTTGTAAGCTACATGCTGGCGGAAAGTTTTCCAATAAAAATTATCAATTTTCCGGTGGTTTACACGGTGTAGGTATCTCTGTTGTTAACGCGTTATCAAAACGTGTTGATGTCGCTGTTCGCCGTGAAGGAAAAGTTTTTGAAATGGCGTTTGAAAACGGTGATAAAGTAGAAGAATTGCATGAAACTGGGACTGTTGGCCGACGTAATACTGGTACCAGAGTAAAGTTTTGGCCAGATGAAAAATACTTTGATTCGGCTAAATTTTCAGTACGTAGATTGGTGCATTTGTTAAAAGCGAAAGCTGTTTTATGCCCTGGTTTGACGATAAAATTCCACGATAAAAATGAAAACCAAAAATATCAGTGGTGCTATGAAGATGGCCTGTGTGACTACCTAAAAGAGTCAGTAAAAAATTACGAAAGTTTGCCAGAAGAGCCTTTTATCGGCACTTTCTCTTCTCAAAATGAAGCTGCTGACTGGGCTGTTACTTGGCTACCCGAAGGTGGTGACGGTATTGCGGAAAGCTATGTTAATTTAATTCCAACCGTTCAAGGCGGTACACATGTGAATGGATTGCGCCAAGGCTTGTTGGAATCTATGCGGGAGTTTTGTGAATTTAGAAACCTTATTCCTCGAGGTGTAAAACTAACGCCTGATGATATTTGGGATAAATGTGCTTTTATTTTGTCAGTTAAAATGGAAGATCCACAATTTGCTGGCCAAACGAAAGAGCGTTTATCTTCCAGACAATGCGCGGCGTTTGTAACCGGTGTTGTTAAAGATGCGTTTAGCCTTTGGCTTAATGAACATACCGAAATTGCCGAAGCATTAGCTGAGTTTTGTATTTCAAATGCGCAGAGACGATTAAAAGCCGCTAAAAAAATAGTGCGTAAGAAGGTAACACAAGGACCAGCTTTACCCGGCAAGCTAACTGATTGCGGTAGCCAAGACTCTACACGAAGCGAATTATTTTTAGTTGAAGGTGACTCTGCCGGGGGCAGTGCAAAGCAAGCACGCGATCGAGAATTTCAAGCAATCATGCCATTGCGTGGGAAAATATTAAATACCTGGGAAGTTGATTCTGGTCAAATTTTAGCTTCTCAAGAAGTACATGATATATCTGTGGCATTAGGTATTGACCCTGATAGCGACGATTTATCAGGGTTGCGTTATGGAAAAATTTGTATTCTAGCCGATGCTGACTCAGATGGGTTACATATTGCCACGCTATTGTGCGCGCTGTTTACTCAACATTTTCTGCCATTAGTGCAAGCAGGTCATGTGTATGTTGCTATGCCACCTTTATATCGCGTTGATGTGGGTAAAGAAGTGTATTATGCACTCGATGAAGATGAAAAAAATGGTATTTTAGATCGTATTGAAGCTGAGAAAAAACGCGGTAAAGTTAACGTTCAACGCTTTAAAGGGTTAGGTGAAATGAACCCGTTACAATTACGTGAAACAACTATGGATCCAAATACTAGACGGTTAGTGCAGCTAACGGTTGATGAGTTTGACGCGACAATGGAAATTATGGACATGCTCTTGTCGAAAAAGCGCAGTGGCGACAGAAAAGAATGGTTGCAAGAACACGGCGATCGAGTAGAAGTTATATAATTTGCTTTGTAGAAATGCATCGCGATGCATTTAACGACTCATAGAGTCGTTTGATTTTGGAGTTTTGATGTATGTTAGATTGGGTGATTACACAATTTACAATCTCAGCCGACAGTATTCTTATTTATGGTAACTATAATCCCTGGCTTGTAGCACTTTCCATTTTTATTGCAATATTCGCCTCTTTTATGGGACTGCAGGTTGCAGCCCAAGCAAAGGGGAAAGTATCAGCATTACGTCGACACAGTATGCTTGGCATAGGTAGCGTTGCGTTAGGTGGCGGCATATGGAGTATGCATTTTATCGGTATGCTCGCTTTTGATTTATGCACAACCGTTGAATATAACGGATTAATTACCTTTTTTTCTATGCTACCAGGCATTTTCGCTTCGTGGGTTGCGTTAAATTATATTAATAGTCACAAAAAAGGCTTTTTATCGTTATTAATCGGTGGCGTTTTGGTAGGAGCAGGGATCGGCACCATGCATTACTCTGGAATGGCAGCGATGGAGATGGCGCCTTTATTGCGATATGAGCCTTGGATGTTTGCTTTGTCGATAGTTGTTGCTGTTACGTTGGCAATGCTGTCTTTATGGATTTATTTTGGTCTAACGTTGTTGAGCAAGAAAGAGTTTAAGTGGTGGTCCCCTCATTTATGGGCAAGCATCGTGATGGGATGCGCGATAACAGGAATGCATTACACTGGCATGGCGGCAGCACGATTTGTTAGACCTCCTGGGCTTGAGTTAAGCAAGCAAACGTCCGAAATATCCATTTACTTAGCGTTAGGTATTTCAATTACCACTATTGTGATTATCTGTTTAGTGTTAGGACTAAACATGATTTATCGTTATAAAGATATTTCAAGAAAGGCAGCCGAAAGTGAACATCGCATGCGTGCCATGATGAACACCGCGGTCGATGGCATTATTAGCATTGATAATACAGGCACTATTTTAAGTATCAACCAAGCGACAGAACAGTTATTGGGTTGGTCGTCGGCTGAGCTAATAGGGCAAAACGTAAAAATTATCGTACCTTCACCGTATCATGAACAACATGACAACTATATTGAGCGGTATTTAGCGACTGGCGAAGCAAATATTATTGGTAAAGGCCGAGAAGTAGAAGCTGTACATAAGGATGGTAGCAGTGTTGCAATTCGCCTTGGCATAGGACACGTTAAATTAAGCACTAATGATTTTTTTGTTGCGTTTATTTCAGATATTAGACCTCGTATACGCATGGAAAGAGCGTTACGTGAAAATGAAGAAAAATATCGTTCATTAATTACCAATATTTCAGGCATTGCTTATCGATGTAAAAATGTGCCTGGCCGGCCAATGATCTTTATTAGTGAAGCTGTTGAAGCTATCACTGGGTATCCACCGGAAGATTTTTTATTACCATCTCCTAAGCGAAGCTTTTCAGAGCTGGTTCACCCTGACGATATTGACAATATAACAGCAAAAGTTACTCTTGGCGGGGCATTTAATATTGAATATCGTATCATTACCCGAAGCGGTGACATTCGTTGGATGATTGGGCAGGGGCGTCATGTGCAAGATGAAGAAAAAAATGAATCTTGGATAGACGGTTTCATTATGGATATCACTGAACGACGAGTAATGGAAGAAGAGCTTAGAACGGCTAAAGAGTCTGCTGAGCAAGCTGCGTCTGCAAGAGCAAGTTTTATGGCAAACATGAGCCATGAAATTCGTACACCAATGAACGCGATTATTGGCTTCAGTGATATTTTACTAGAAAGTGGCTTAGCGGCTGAACCACAGCGACATTTAAAAACCATCAATAATTCTGCTAAGTCTTTGTTACATTTATTGAATGATATCTTAGATAGTGCGAAATTAGATAAAGGAAAACTGGATCTCGAAATTCGTGATTTTTCATTAATTCAAGAAGTCGACGAAGTTGTCTCTACCTTATGGTTACAAGCAAGAAATAAAGGGCTTGAATTAACCGTTGACGTATCACCTAAATTAAAGAAGACATATGCAGGTTCTCCAGAAAGAGTTCGTCAAGTACTCACCAACTTAGTGAGTAATGCCGTCAAATTCACGCAACAAGGTTATGTGAAAATAACCGTATCACCAACCCAAGATAACAACATTGAATTTGTGATTGAAGACAGTGGAATAGGCATGAGTAAGTCACAACTTTCTGCTGTATTTGACCCTTTTACTCAGGCAGATGCTTCAATGAGTCGCCGCTTTGGTGGCACAGGGCTAGGAACAACGATTAGTAAACAACTTGTCGAATTAATGGGGGGTAAAATTAGTGCGACAAGTGAAGAAAATAAAGGCAGTACCTTCAGATTTACTCTTCCACTCCAAGCGCGTAAAAACCTTGTTGTAGAACAAAAACAAGAACGTATCAAGTTACCACCAATGACGGTTTTAGTTGTTGATGATATTCAGCAAAATATTGATTTACTTTCTGTTTTATTAGAGCGAGAGGGGCATACGGTGTTAACAGCTCGTGATGGTCAACAAGCGTTAATTCGCATGGCCGCAGAAGACAACTTAGACCTGGTGATTATGGATGTTCAAATGCCTATCATGGATGGTTTAACTGCAGCCAAAGAGCGGCGAAAAGTAGAGCAGGAAGAAGGGCTTGATCATATTCCTATTATTGCCTTTACTGCGAGTGTATTGGACGATGATCGGGTTGCTGCAAAAAATGCTGGTATGGATGGCTTTGCTAATAAACCTGTTGATATTTTTGCATTGTTCAATGAGGCCGCTCGCGTGTTAGGTGTTGAGACTTGTCAACCAGATATAACAGAACCAGAAGAAGCATTAGGTAAACTCATTGATGAGAAAAAAGGGGTTGCTTTGTGGGGATCAAAAGAAGGATATTATCAAGAACTGGTGAAGTTTACCCAGCAATACCCAGAAGATTTTACGTTGTTAACGCCATTATGCGAAGCACAAAATTGGCAAGAATTAAAAGCACTCGCACATAAGCTAAAAGGCGTTTGTGGTAACTTATCGTTAATTAGTTTAATGCGTCATTTAGAAAAATTAGAAGCAATCATTACTAGTCATCCGATGCAAAGCGCTCCTGTTATTGATGCTATTCAAGCGATGTTCGATGCAGTAAAAGCTGAAGTAGAGCAAGAAGGGAATACGGTAGCTTCAACAGAAGGAAACCTTGGCAATGCAGATGAACTTATTGATACATTGCAAATATTAAAAGCTGCAGCGGAGCAAAATGAAATAGATGAACAGGCGCTACTTAAAATTACGGACATTCAAGGACAACAGTGTTTTCAGTCTGAGCTTAATGCAATTAATCAATCGATTAACGATTTTGAATTTACACAAGCTGTCGCATTGATTGAAGATGTATTAAATCAAATGGCTAATCGTTAAGGTATAGAGACATGCAAGATAATAGACCATTAATTTTAGTTGTTGATGATGAACCTGCCAATTTACGGGTACTGAAACAAATTTTACATCAAGATTATCGTTTGGTATTTGCTAAAAGTGGTGAAGAAGCACTTAGATTAGCAGTAAGTAAACAACCAAATTTGATTTTACTTGATATTATGATGCCAGACTTGACGGGTTTTGATGTTTGTAAGCAACTAAAAGAAGCAGAGCTTACGAGAAAAATTCCCGTTATATTTGTCACGGCGTTAAATCATGAAACAGATGAAACACAAGGTTTTGAGATTGGCGCTGTTGATTACATTACAAAACCAGTCTCATCTGCAGTTGTTAGAGCAAGGGTTGCTACCCATTTATCATTAGTGAATGCTGAAGAATTAAAGGAAACGCGTTTACAAATTATTCAACGCTTGGGAAGAGCGTCTGAATTTAAAGATAACGAAACAGGTATGCATGTGGTTCGTATGAGCCATTACTCAAAAATAATTGCTTTAGCGTATGGGTTCAGTGAAGCTAACGCTGACATGCTTTTACATACTGCACCTATGCATGATGTTGGCAAAATAGGTATACCAGATCATATCATGCTCAAACCGGGTAAATTAACCGATGAAGAATTTACCATTATGAAAACTCATCCTCAAATAGGCGTTGAAATTTTAGGTGAAGATGATTCTGAGTTAATCAGCCTAGCAAAAGTGGTTGCTTTAACCCATCATGAAAAATGGGATGGTAGTGGTTATCCTAACGGATTAAAAGGTGAAGATATTCCTATAGAAGGGCGTATAGTTGCATTAGCTGATGTATTTGATGCACTAACGAGTAAACGGCCTTATAAAGATGCTTGGAGCATCGACAAAACCATGAGCTTTATTAGAGAACAAAGAGGTAAACACTTTGAGCCTAAGCTCGTTGATTTACTGGATCAAGAACTTGATAAAGTACTCGCAATTAAGCAGCAATATCAAGATGAATAGCATTGAAGTTTGCCTAGATACTGACAATGTAGCCATCTTGGCACAAAATGCGAAGACATGTAACAAAGCAGGTGTCGATAGAATCGAATTATGTGCTGATATGCATGTAGATGGCTTGACCCCTAGTGTTGACGCTATCAGAGTCACTCGGCAACATTTTCCAAAGGGCGAACTTTTGGTAATGATACGCCCTAGAGCGGGGGATTTTAATTATGTTGTCGATGAGCTGATTACAATGAACGAGCAAATCATACAAGCTAAAGAGTGTGGAGCAGATGGTGTAGTTTTTGGCGTGGTTGATCAACAGCAGCAAATTAACCTAAATGCTTGCCAAATGTTACTCTACACAACAAAAAAGTTATCATTAAAAACAACCTTTCATCGTGCTTTTGATGCGATATTGGAACGAGAAACCGCACTAGCACAATTAAAGGATTTAGCGTTTGATCGTGTGTTAACGTCTGGTGTTGCCTGGAAAACAGAAGGTAATGCACTGGACGGAATTGATAATATCAACCGGTACCTTACACTGGCGGATGAACACATTGAAGTGGTGATAGGTGGAGGCGTCTCGGCCAAGAACATATCAGCAATTACTAGCTCGCTTTTCCCTGATAGCGCACGTGTTAGCTTCCATAGTTATTCAGGCGTATTAAATAATGGCCTTATTGATGCGTTAGCTATCAAAAACTTAAAATGCTGAAGCGATTATTTTCTCACAAAAAGCCTTTTACTAACCTGTTATTTACATTATTGTTAGTAATTTAAATACTTTTAAAGCCATAACGTTTCATTTTTTATCGTGGTAACCTAATCTTTTAATAATTGTAAACATTCGAGATGATTGAACAAAGAGTTAACCGAAGTATTTGCCACGCCTCTATCGGCACAAATGATTTACAGCGAGCGAAAACGTTTTATCAACCGATATTAGCTGTTTTAGGTATAAAGTTAGTGAGTTCATATGAACATGCTATCGCCTTTGGTAAAGGGTACCCAGAGTTTTGGGTGCAACAACCCTTTGATAAAAAACTGGCGTCACCTGGTAATGGTGTTCACTTTGGCTTTGTAGCAACATCAATGGAACAAGTTGATCAATTTTACGATTTAGCGTTGTCCTTAGGTGGTAAGTGTAACGGTAAACCGGGCGGTAGAACTGAATATGGTGAACCATATTATGGTTGTTTCATCATTGACCATGATAGTAATAAAATAGAAGCAAGTTATTGGCGACTTAGTTAACAAGTTTGCCTGTTAAATGAATATGTAAGATATATCGATTTAAACATTAACAACCGATGTTATTTCAGGTTAATATTTTTCCACCGTGTTATCTGTGTAAGGAAATTTAGTTGTCTAATAAATTTACATTTAACTATGTCAAAATTAGCTACTTAGTTTTCTTTTTGTTTTTGTTAAATATTTGTGAAGTAGTTGCAAGTGAAGTGTTAAATAAGGCTCGATTCGACCAGTTCGTTGCAGAGATTGAACAATTAAAAGATAACAACCCTAGCAAAGCATTTCATGAACTTGAAAAGCAAATTATACATATACATTTGCTTTCTATAGAACAACAATTAGTTTTTTATAAGTTACAAACTGAACTTTTTGTAGAGCAGGCGCGTTATCAACAAGCGCAAGAGATTGCTGATGAAGCATTAAAGCTTGCCAGAGAATTATCAACCCCTAGTATTGTTACAACTGAACTTTTATATGCCCGAGGTTTTTCTCATGAAAGTTTAGGAGATTACACCAGTGCAAGGGAAGATTATTTAAATGGTTTTGAAATTGCCAACTCACTAAAAAATCAAAAGTTTGTCGCCACAGGGTTAATTAATCTTGGCGCACTAGATTATCTTATGGAAAAGTTTGATCGTGCATTAATTATGTTTAATGATGCTTTAGCCATTGCTAACAAAATTCAAGATAGTGAATTATTAGGCTTTATTAATACTGAATTAGGTATTCTTTATGATTATCTCAATCAAAAAGAAAAATCATTAACTTTTTATCAGAAAGCAAAACAGCATTACCTTGACGCCGGTAAAAACCAATATGCATATAATACCATGCGCAATATTGCACAACATTATTCATCTATTGAACAATATGAAAAAGCTATAGAAGCATATAAAGAAGTATTAGCTGACATTGATAAAATTAGTAATAACGAACTAATTGCTTCAGTTTATGTAGGTTTAGCATGGGCACACGCCAGAAAGAAAAATAAAAACCCAGAAGCATCGTATCAATATATGCGCATGGCAAGTAATTATATAGAAGATGCAGAACAAGCAGATATTCCAATTAATCATGCTTTAAACCAAGCGTATTTATTTTTTGAACTTGCACGGTTTGAAGATGCACTCTTAGCCTTGGATAAGGCAAGTGAATACATGGAGCCTTACCAAAACAGTAATCATAGGGCAGTAGCTAATAACGCCAAACTTGATTTGTTATATCTAAAAGGTGAATTACATTACCAGTTAAAGCAGTATAAAAAAGCAAGCGATGCTCAAAATGCATTGATTGAATTTGTGACACACTTACTTAAAAAAAGTAATGTTGATGAAGTAGAAGATTTACGTATGCGCTATGAAAGCCAACAAGCTGATATAGAAAAGCAACTGTTACAACAAAAAGAAAGTGTGCAGGCATTGATGTTGAGTGAAACTCAACGAACAGTAGAAAGCCGTCAATGGTTCATTGTGTTTTTTGGTATCGTGGCATTAATGTTAGGCTGGATATTAATTAAAATAGCATCAGGTCAGCGTAAACTGTTACATGCCACTCGAACAGACTCTTTAACAGGCGTAGCTAATCGTCGCCATATTATTGAGCAAGTAGAGAAAGCGTTTCTTGCCGCTACACAACAAGGTACGCCACTTAGTCTGTTTATGGTGGATGTTGATGACTTTAAAAAAATCAATGATCAATGCGGGCATAAAGTTGGTGATCAAGTACTTACAAGAATCGCATTAATTGGTCAAGCGTTAATGCGTGAAACCGATACTTTTGGCCGTTATGGTGGTGAAGAGTTTATTGCTGTGTTACCTGGTGTAGCCTCTACACAAGTAAATACTATTGCTGAACGTTTACGAAAACAAGTGGCAGAAAGTAGATGGAAACACAACAGCTCAGCTACCGTTACTTTAAGTATTGGCGTGGTAAGTTTAAACCAAGGCAATTATACTAGTAGCCAAGCATTACTGAAAAAAGCTGATCAGTTGCTCTATAAAGCAAAACATCAAGGGAAGGATAAGGTGTTTTGCGATGAGTAACCTGCATAGTTATTATCTTCTCTTGTTATTTTTTTTCAGTACTAACATTGAAGCATCTCAACAAGAACCTAGCGAAAGCAAGCTGCTTACTCAGCAGCAAACATTGCCTGTTGATGACCGAATTATCGATTTAGTTGAAAAAGTGCGGAAAAAAGAGGGTGATATAACGACAATTTTTCAACGATTACAGTCACAAGAAAGCACCTTCAATATTGCAGAAAAGTATTTGATGCTAATGATCAGTGCTTATATTCATAAGCAAGAAGGTGCATTAGCGCTCAGTGTCACAGAATTAACACAAGCACTTTCATTTGAGGAGAGAATGGATACCGCTCAACTCAATACTGAAAATTTTTCACATATTCATTTATTGCTAGCTGAAATTTATCAAATTCAAGGGCAATATAAACTTGCGTATGATGAAAAAAAACATTACTTAGAAAAAAGAAAAAAGAACCGATCAGTATTACAAAAAATACGTTTAGCGAGCTTGAATGAAAAATACGCGACTGATTTGAAAATCAAAGAAAATGAGTTACTCGAAAACGAACAAAAGCTAAAGTCACTTCAATTGGCTGAAGCAACAAAGCGGCGCGAATCACAACAACGTAACTTAGCAATTTTAATGGTAACCGCTTTAATTATTTTAGTGTTACTTATTAGACAGCTAAAAATAAGGGCAACCCTAAAGTACCTTGCAAAAACGGATAGTTTGACTGGATTATATAATCGCCGTGTATTGTTTACACAAGGTGTATTACTTTTACAAGAGCACCAACAAAGGCAAATCCCGCTCAGTGTAATGATGCTTGATATTGATCATTTCAAATATATAAATGATACCTATGGACATGATGTCGGAGATAAAGTGATTATTGCTGTGGCTAATTTGGGAAAAGAAACATTGAGAGCCAAAGATATTTTTTCACGAATTGGTGGTGAAGAGTATGCCATTATTTTACCACATACCGAATTAAAAGAAGCCAAAGCAATAGCTGAACGATTGAGAGAAAAGGTACAGCAACACGTCTTTGAATTAGAAGATAAAACGACTGAAAATTTTAACGTAACTATCAGTATCGGTGTAGCAACTCTATCTTCTGAGAATACAGACTTTGATCAGCTATTGCATGCAGCAGATGAAGCAATGTATCGAGCTAAAACCTCAGGCCGTAATCAAGTTTGTCAATGATTAATGAACCAAGATAATCCCTAGACCGATAGCGAATAAACAGTTTGCTGTATTTCAAAATATATACAACAAACAGTTTTTTCCAGTGCAATAATTCGCTAAGCTACAAAGGAGAGTTGAAGTTATGTAGCAACTTAACTTTTTTAAGAAGAAAAAAACAATATACGAGTAATTATTGCTATTGATACATAAAATCGTTAGCAAATTTTGGGAAAGATGAATGTCTGATGCGCTTGATTATAGTTTAGACGGAATAGAACAACGTCCGTTAAGACAGTTTACTGAAGAAGCTTACTTAAATTATTCCATGTATGTCATCATGGATCGTGCATTGCCACATATTGGCGATGGCCTGAAACCAGTACAGCGTAGAATCGTATACGCAATGTCAGAGCTAGGTTTGTCAGCCGTTGCTAAATACAAAAAATCGGCGAGAACCGTCGGTGATGTGTTAGGTAAGTTTCACCCTCATGGTGACTCTGCGTGTTATGAAGCCATGGTGTTAATGGCTCAACCATTCTCATACCGTTATCCATTAGTGGATGGTCAAGGTAACTGGGGGGCTCCAGATGATCCTAAGTCATTTGCCGCTATGCGATATACCGAAGCACGGCTTTCACGATTTAGTGAGGTACTATTAGCTGAGTTGGGACAGGGTACGGTAGATTGGGTGCCTAACTTTGACGGTACGATGAAAGAGCCTAAAACTTTACCTGCGCGTTTACCTCATATCTTGTTAAATGGTATTACAGGGATTGCGGTAGGTATGGCGACCGATATTCCTCCTCATAATGTTCGTGAAATATCTAGTGCTTGTGTGCAACTCCTTGAAGCCCCTAAAACAGAGTTACATGAATTACTTGAACACGTAAAAGGTCCTGATTATCCAACTGACGCAGAAATTATAACGCCTAAATCTGACATTGAAAAAATTTATCAGACAGGTCGCGGAAGTATAAAAATGCGGGCTGTTTATGATATTGAACACGGTGAAGTTGTGATCACCGCATTGCCTCATCAAGCTTCGGGCGGAAAAGTTTTAGAGCAAATAGCAGCTCAAATGACAGCAAAAAAACTACCGATGGTTGTTGATCTACGTGATGAATCAGATCATGAAAATCCAGTACGCCTCGTTGTGGTGCCGCGCTCTAATCGTGTTGATATTGAACAGTTAATGCAACATTTATTTGCGACGACTGATCTAGAAAAAAATTACCGTGTTAACCTCAACATGATTGGTTTAGACGGTAAGCCTGCGGTTAAAAACTTACGTGATATTTTGTCAGAGTGGCTAGTGTATAGGCGTGATACCGTCACCAGAAGATTACAGTACCGTTTAGACAAAGTCTTAGCAAGGTTACACTTGCTTGAAGGTTTATTAATAGCGTATTTAAATATCGATGAAGTTATTGAGATCATTAGAAACTTTGATGATCCAAAAGCTGAGTTGATTTCCCGTTTTTCGCTATCTGAGCGTCAAGCAGAAGCGATTTTGGAGATTAAACTACGTCAACTTGCTAAATTAGAAGAAGTTAAAATAAAAGCAGAACAAGACGAACTCAACAAAGAACGAGAATATTTAGAGAAAACGCTTAATTCTAAAGCGAGAATGAATACGTTATTGAAAAAAGAAATTCTTGCTGCTGCTGAAAAATATGGGGATGAACGACGTTCAACAATTGTTGAGCGTACAGAAGCTAAAGCCCTGTCAGAAAAAGATTTAGTACCAAGTGAACCTGTCACTGTTGTGATTTCAGAAAAGGGCTGGGCGAGGTGTGCAAAAGGTCATGATATTGACCCTCAGGCGATGAGCTATAAAGCTGGTGATACCTTCTTGTGTTCTGCCCGCGGTAGAAGTAACCGTCCAGTGGTCTTCATAGATTCAACAGGGCGTGCATATGCAACAGATGCCCATTCTTTGCCTACAGCACGTAGTCAAGGAGAGCCGTTAACCGGTCGTTTTAACCTACCAACAGGTGAAAATTTTGAACAAACTGTTATGGCTGATGACGAGAGTAGTTATTTGCTAAGTAGCGATGCTGGTTATGGCTTTGTCGGTAAATTTTCTGACATGGTAAGCCGGAATAAAAATGGTAAAGCCCTGTTAAGTTTACCAAGTAATGCCAAGGTTTTAACACCTAAGCCTATTGATAACTTCGAGTCTTCTTTAGTGCTAACCATTACATCTGAAGGCCGTATGTTGGTTTTTCCAGTGAAAGATTTACCGGTATTAAGTAAAGGTAAAGGCAATAAAATTATAAATATTGCTTCAGCGCGTGCTAAAGCAAGAGAAGAGTTTGTCACCCTCATTGAAATTATTGCAGAAGGCGACGCTGTAACGCTTCACGCTGGTAAGCGTAAATTAACCTTAAAAGCCACCGATATTACCCATTACCGTGGAGAAAGAGGTCGTCGAGGCAATAAACTGCCAAGAGGTTTACAACGTGTTGATCGCATCGATATTGAATCGGTTCATGTGGGATCAGAAATTGAAGGATCAGAGCATATAGATATTGAAGGCTCATAAGAGAGATTTTTCGTAAAACAAGAATAAAGGTGCTGTTTTTGTCATAAAAATGTCACACATAGCACCTACTATGCACTGGTAAGGAGATTCTAGTGTATAGAGAAATTGAAAAAATAATTAATAACAAAGCGGTAAGTACTGTTTTTCAGCCGATCTTTGATGTTCAAAATAAATCCATCCTAGGATACGAAGCGTTAACGCGAGGCCCTAAAGATAGCGCATTGCATTCTCCAGATCGTTTATTCCAATGCGCAACTGATTTAGGATTGTTATCTGAACTTGAAATTATTTGCCGTGATATTGCTATCAAAAAGTTTGTTCAGCTAGGGCTTAAAGGAAAGCTATTTCTTAATATCAGTCCATTAGTACTCCTTGATAAGGCTCACCCTCAAGGAGAAACAATAAAGTTAGTTGAATTAGCAGGGTTAAATTGTCACCAAATTGTTATTGAGTTAAGTGAGAAGTATCCCTACCCGAATGCAACGATGTTGAAACAAGCATTAGAAAAATACCGTCAATTTGGCTTTGATGTGGCCATTGATGATCTAGGTGCTGGCTATTCTGGTTTAAAAATGTGGAGCTTATTGCGACCTAACATTGTAAAAGTTGATCGTTATTTTGTTGAAAATTGCCATCAAGATAGCTTTAAACGAAAGTTTCTAACTGCTATTTTTGAGCTAGCAAAGTCTGCTAACGCAGAAGTTATTGTAGAAGGAATTGAAAACCATCAAGAGTTCACTCTTTTACGTAGCTTAGGCATGCGTTTTGCTCAAGGATACTACCTTGCTATGCCTGCTAGTGAGCCTAGTCAAGTCTATCCCCCATGGTTACTTAGTGGTAATTTATATCAACTGAGTGCCTTATAAAAATCAGGAAACGATTGTTTCAGCAGCTGGCATAAATAAGTGATTTTTTCATTAGTCAGTTGCCGATAGTCGAAATAAGGGCAAATGATTAACTGTTGCTCACTTTTTATAGCAAAGTCTTCACTTAACCAAAAACATCGTTCAGTTAGTGATAGTTTCTTTGCATATCCTTTGCCCATTACAATATGAATAGCGTCACTTTTGTTAATGTTGCGTTTTAACTGCTCAGCTGAGCATGAAAGCCAAAGACATAACGATGATCCCACTTGTAATAATTGTTTATCACGGAATTGTTGCCAATTTTCAAAAGAGCGAGCTTCATCAGTCGATAATTCATAGATAAACTTTGCATACACGTTAAACACTTTTCGCCAGCCATTGCCGGCTTGTTGGCCAATGGCGTTAATCTCATTCATGTCCATAAAGCGGCAAGTAGTTTGCTCAAGATATTTATCAATATTAGGTGTTGATTCTACATAAACATTTATTGCGGCGTTTTTATTGCCAAGGCCTTTAATAACTAACTCCGTTAACAATTAATAATTAATAATTAATAAAAAACCCAGTCGAAACTGGGTTTTGTGTAATGGCTTGTGTTCGTTAAAACTCATCCAACATATACTCAAGTGAATCTTCGTATTCCTTGAGTTCTTTTTCGAGTTGGAACCGTTCTTTTATTTGTTCTATTTCTCGCCATTTTCGCTTTTTATTGCTTGATGTTGACGCCTTAGGTTGCTTACTTAGTGAGTCCAATATTTGTTCTACGTTATTCATGGAATGCTCCTTTTTTCTACAACAGCATGTTTTTAATACCATACTCTGTTATATAAATGAAACATTTTTTAACTAAATTTTAATAAAAAATGAATTTTACGTGTTTTTTATTTCCAAAAGCCAATTGAATAACAATAAAACGTATATTGATATTAAAATAAGTCGTTTAACTGTTGCTCTAGTTTTACTTGATCAGCGGCAAAATTACGGATGCCTTCTGCAAGCTTTTCTGTTGCCATTGCATCTTGGTTTAATGCCCAACGAAATTGAGCTTCTGTTAATGCAGCTTCTGGCTCTAACGGAGCTTGATTTGCAGCAAGTTTTTGGGTTAAAGGAGCATCGGTTGACGCTAACTCATCAAGTAATTGTGGACTGATGGTCAATCTATCACAACCAGCTAATTCGAGAATTTCACCACTGTTTCTAAAACTTGCCCCCATGACAACTGTCTTATAGCCTTTAGCTTTATAATAGTTGTATATTTTGGTCACTGAGATCACACCAGGATCTTCATGAGATAAGTATTCAGTTTTACCCGTATCTTTTTTGTACCAATCTAAAATGCGACCCACAAAAGGAGAAATTAAAAATGTTCCTGCTTCTGCACACGCTTGCGCTTGAGCAAAACTAAACAGTAAGGTTAGATTACAATTAATACCGTCTTGTTCGAGCTTTTCAGCTGCTTTGATCCCTTCCCATGTTGAAGCAAGTTTAATTAATATTCTATCGTTACTAATACCTGCTTCGTTATACATTGCTATTAACTTGTGGGCTTTTTCAATAGATGCCGCAGTATCATAAGAAAGACGTGCATCTACTTCTGTTGAAATACGGCCAGGTATAATGTTTAAAATTTCTAAACCAATTAACACTGACAGCTTGTCACTGGCATCAATAATTTGTTGCTTTCTGTCTGATGATTGCTCTTTAGCCCATGTAACCGCTTGCGTTAATAAATGCTGGTAAGAAGGTAATGAAGCTGCTTTTAGTAGTAGCGATGGGTTAGTGGTTGCATCTTGCGGTTGAAACTTTGCAATAGCTTCAATATCACCGGTATCTGCTACTACTGTTGTCATTTGTTTCAATTGTTCTAATTGCGTCGCCATACTTGTTGCCTTAATAAATTCCTAAAAGAGAGGTTGATCATGGTGCTGATTAACCTTTGTTAACGATATTGTTAATTTGAGTTTCAGCTCTAATATGCCCTAACAAACAGCTTGAATGCAAGAGACTTCTTAGTGCAAATTATTTTAATTGTATATCGCTGTGATATAGTAGTTAATTATCGTCTTTTTCTGTTAGGTATTCTATGTTATTCGTTGTTTCTCCCGCAAAAAACTTAGACTTTGAGTCGCCGTTAGCTACAGATAAATACTCGCAACCGGAGCTTTTATCACATAGTCAAATTTTGGTGGATCGTTGTAAAAAATTATCACCTGCTGATATCGCAAGTTTGATGAAAATTAGTGATAAATTAGCTGGGTTAAATGCTGCACGTTTTGGTGATTGGCAGCAACCATTTACCACTGATAATGCAAGGCCTGCAGTGTTAGCATTTAATGGTGACGTTTATACTGGCTTAGATGCAGCAAGTTTATCAGATGACGATTTTGATTTTGCTCAACGTCATATGCGTATATTGTCAGGTCTTTATGGTATTTTAAAACCACTTGATTTAATGCAAGCTTATCGTCTTGAAATGGGTATTAAGCTTGATAATGAACGTGGCACAAACCTCTATCAGTTTTGGGGAGATATCATCACAGACAAGTTAAACGATGCTATTTCAGCGCAGGGTGATGACACTTTAATTAACTTGGCATCAAACGAATATTTTAAATCGGTAAAGAAAAAGCAATTAAAGGCTAATGTGATCACCCCTGCGTTCAAAGATTGGAAAAATGGCCAATATAAAATGATCAGCTTTTTTGCGAAAAAAGCACGTGGCTTAATGGCGCGATATATCATTGAGAACAAAGTAGATAGTTTGTCATCTTTAAAAGCCTTTAATGCTGCAGGATATCAGTACAATACTGATTTATCTAAAGGTAACGACTGGGTTTTTACCCGTAAAGAGTGATCATGTGAATTAATGTTGGCTGCGGTTATTGTTAAAAATGATACCGTAAGCCAACATAATAATATTGCCCGTTAAAGCCAAAGGGGGCTGAGCGTCTTGAATATTTAAAGACTCCGTCGCTTTCCACAATTACTTCATTATTTGAATTGATAATAGTGCCGCTATGCGCATTACCAATGTTATTTTTATCGGGCATTATATCAAAAAGATTGTTGATACCAGCATATAAAGACAGGGCAGGTGTCAGTTTTTGCTCAATACTGATATCTGTTAACCATTCAGCTTCGAATCGCTGTTTACCGCCATCTTGGATGGTATAAGCTCCGTAACGGTTTAATGCAAAATTAACGCGCCAAGTATGACGTTGGAAATCAGCAATGAAGCTTACTCTGTCTTGAGGTTGCCATGTTTCAATGATAGAAATGTCTTGCGAGGAAAAAACATCATCGACATTAAGCACATGTAGCTCACTGTTTTTAGGTGAGTATAATTGAGTGACTTCGGTCTTAGTGATGTTGGCTGCAAGAGTAAACGCTAATTCACCGTATGGTAGTTGTCTATCTATAGTCGCGATGAAATCGAGGCCTCGTGTTTTTGTATCAGCAGCATTGAGAAACACTTGTGCTTTATCAACATGTTCCTGTGCCAGTGCTTCGGTAAGAACTGTTGAATAATCAGCACATAACTGATTACTGATCACGATGCGGTCTTTAATGTTGATCGCGTAATAATCAAGCGTCATTTTTAAGTCATCAAAATCTAACACGCCGCCTAACGAAAAGTTTGTCGATTTCTCTTCTTTTAACGTGGGAATGCCGATTGATTTTGCGAGTTGGCTATCATTTCTAAACGTGCCTATTTGTTCTGCTACAAGATGTTGACTATCTTCAACTACGAATTGAGTACTGGTGTTGTTAAAATATAGCTGCTGCATCGACGGAGCTCTAAATCCTGTGCTAACAGAGCTTCTTAGGGCAAGAGCTTTGTTTACTTGCCAATTAGCGGCTAATTTAAAATTAGAAATATCGTTAACGCCATCATAGTCGTCAAAACGCAATGCCCCCGTAAAGTCAATATTTGGCGTGATACTAGTGTTTAGCTCGAGGTAGAATGATAAAACATCACGTTGTTCATCTACGGCTTCGTCTGGTGAAATACCAGGAAATCCTTGGATCCCCGGAAGTGCATTAACGGGGAGTTGTAAGTGTTGGTCATAATCAAAGTAACTGTATTGTTCCCCTGCAATGACTTGATAATGATCTTTTCTGACTTCTAGGCCAAAGGCTAAATCAAATTCACTGAATTGGCGTTTTAAATCAAGATTTACTGTTTGTAATGATAACGATAAACCGTATGCACTTGCGTTAGTAGGTGTTTTGTTTCTTATATCCTCCGGAGAAAATTGTGTTTGTAATGAATTCGCGTAAGAAGCATTTATGGCGTTCTGGGTTTCATAATCAATGCTGTTTTTTCCATAGGAATATGAAAGATCATAAAATAAATCTTTAGCCATTGTTCCTTTATAGCCCAGTGTGAACGATTTATCAGTGATGTCTGAATCAATGAAGGGTAGATAACCATCTTTCACCGTTGCAAGACCGTCTGCTAATACTGGGTTTGCCTCTTGGCTATTCGCGTGTCTGAAAAAAGCAGCAGTGTTATTGTGACGCTCTGAATACACAGCGAAGCTATAGAGTTTTCCCTGAGCTAAGGTAAATTCTGAATGATAGGCTAGGTTAAATTGTTTAGAATGAGGGTCACCGATGCGAAATGTTTTACGATTGGCGGCAGCTTCTCTAGGATCATCTGATAGGTACTTTCCTTCTTCCAGTTCTTTACAGTTTGTGTATTGGCAAGTGCCATGTAAGCTTGAACGATCTGTACTGTTGTGGTGTATTAATGACAATGTCGTATTTATGAAGCCCTTGGTACCAATAGCGTGATGATAATTTATGCTGGTGTTTACCGTTTCCCCGTCGCCTTTATGATATTGACCGATAGAAGTACTTATATTATTTTTTTGACGACCGGACTTTAAGACGATATTGATGACTCCAGCTATTGCATCTGAGCCATATTGTGCAGCCGCACCGTCTCGAAGAATTTCTACTCGATCAATAGCGTTAGCAGGGATAGCATTAATATCAGCACCAGCAGTACCACGGCCTACTGAGGTATTAATATGAATTAAACTTGCATGGTGTCTACGTTTACCATTAATCAGTATTAGTGTTTGGTCCGGGCCTAAGCCTCTGAGTGTGGCGGGTTTTAAAACATCAGTGCCATCACTGATTGAAGAGCTTGAAAAATTAAACGAAGGGGCGAGCTTTTGAATCATTCGACCTAATTCTGTTTCTCCGGTTGCTAATAATGCCTTGTTGGTTAGAATATCAACCGGTATTGTTAGTTCGGTAATGCTTCTCGAAAATCCCCGATTGCCAATAATGGCAATCTTTTCAATGAGCCCTTTAGTATTGTTGTCAGTATTTTCTACTATTTTATCATTCGTTTTTGCAATAGCGTTGTTCGAGTTTTCATGTTGTTTAACAATCTTTATTTCACCCGTTTTACTTATTTTTGCGTGCAGACTAGTGTTACGTAATAAAATACGTAACGCCTGTTGCTGCGTGTAATATCCATGTACCGCGTTTGATGTAAAGGGGTGGGTTAATTCGTATGAGTAAATTAACGTTTGTTGTGTTTGCTGGCCAAATAAGCTTAGTGCTTTATCGACACTTTGCGCATGTATCTCGAACAAATACAGATCATTAGTATTAGCTCTGCTGGCAACAGTAACGAGTATAATGGTACAAAATATCAATAGCTTAAAGCTGAAGAATTTTGCCCAATAGACACGCTTTTTTTCTCTTGTGGTTAGTTGAGAAAACAACATAAAAGTCTGTGGCACTTACTCATAAGTGAATGTAATTATGCGTTAGTATATTACGATGAGATTAAAGGGCAAAGGCAATCATTACATAATCGCCTATTTTAATGATAATTGTACGGTGTTTGTCGCGTTGTACTTGTATTGAATATTAAAATTATGTGCTAAAGATGCTAATAATTTTTTTACATCACCAGTGTTATAGGTGCCTGATATTTCAATGTTAGCTATATCGCTCGACAATATTTCAAATTGAATGTCTGTATAACGACTCACTTCTTGCAACACTTCCATTAGAGGTTGGCTGTCGAAAATTAACATACCTTGCTGCCAAGCCAGTGCTTTTGATAATTGCGGCATAGATAGCGTAGCTACGTGTTGATTTCGTGAGTTTTCAATGCTTGCTTTCTCATGTGCAGTAATAATGTCCCTTGAGTGAGTTTTTTGTTGCTCGTGGTTGATACGTTGTTTTAATTGAGCATGATCTAGGGTTGAGTCACTAATTAAAACCACACCTTCGGTGACAATGAGTTCCATGTCCATTTCGTTGCTTTTTTCAACATTAAAAATGGTGCCTAATGCGGTAAAGGACTTGCGCCCAACAATAACAATAAAGGGTTTATCAGCATTTTTTTCGACATTAAATTGACCTTCACCATAAATTAAATTAACGACTCTTGAGGTTTCCGAATAATTTACGCTGACTTTGCTGTTAGAGTTTAGTAATACTTTACTGCCATCAGGTAAAGTGTATTGGTGTGATTCACCAATGTTCGTGGCATAAAAACGTGTAGATGGTGTGTTGTTGAGTTTTTTAATCCAATAGAAAGAAGCAACCGTTAAAGAAATGGCAATTGCCAGTAGGATGGCGGTAGAAATGATGACGTTAGTTGTCCAGATACGGGGATTTTCTTCTAAAGGAAATACACCATTGAGTTCTTCAAGGTGGGCAATATTATCAAAAAAGGAAGCACATTTATAAATGGCTTTATGATGTTTAGGGTTTTGATTAATCCATGCGATTAATTGCGGCTTTTCTTCATCTGTTAGCCCACGATTTAAGCGGCTTATCCAAGCACTCGCTTGTAAACGTATAGGGTCATGAACAGAATGATTTGCCATCGCGCTTATTTTTCCTTAAATGTAGCTCGTTGTCTATTTTGAGTAAAAAGCATTAAAAATAGCTAATAAAATACCAACAGCAGATAATACTTAATATAGTATACAATCTAGCGAGATGGTATTTTTACTTAATTTATATTACTTGGCAACCAAATTTGTTCAAATGTTCAATTTAAAACGATGAACGACTACTTCTTTACACGCTTACTAATTTTTTTTGCTTTGGCTTTTTTTTGTGCGGCTGATTTTTTTACTTTAGGTTTTTTTACTGCAACGCGTGCTTCTTTATGTTTGGGCCTTAATGATTCAATGACTCTTCTAGCTAGACGCTCGCCCATATAACGCTCTATTTTAGCAACGTTCGCCATGTCATGCGCTTCTGTTAATGAAATCGCGGTGCCTTTGTTGCCTGCTCGACCTGTTCGACCAATACGATGTAGGTAAATATCAGCTTTACGTGGCATATCAAAATTTATAACGTGAGATATATCGTCTATATCTAAGCCTCGCGCTGCTACATCAGTGGCAATTAGAACGCGTACTTTTCCATTTCGTACACGCTCAACGGCACTGTTTCTTTTATCTTGTGGCATTTTCCCCTCAAGCCATGCACAGGGAATTTGTGCAGCATATAACTTGCCAGATAATGTTTGTACGGTTTCTCTTTTATTGGCGAAAACTACGGCCCTAGTAACTTCTTCTTGTTTTAATGTGTTAATTAATAGATCTAATTTATGATCTTTATCATCAGCTAGGTGGATCCACTGATGAATTTTGCCTTTTTCTTTTCTAGATGGCGTAGCTTCAAGGTATACTGGTTCATTAAGAATATCTTTTGAAAATTTTACAACCCCTGACCCCTCTAATGTGGCTGAAAACAACATGGTTTGTTTTCGCCAGCGAGCTTCTCCGATAATTCGATTAATAGTTTCTGAAAAGCCCATATCTAACATTCGATCAGCTTCATCAAGGATCAATATTTCAATTTCACGTGCATCAAATTGCTCTGTTTCTATGTACTCTAATAGCCTACCAGGAGTGGCAATCAGCATGTCTGTAGTTGAGGTGAGTATTTCTTTATGGCTACCGTAATTTACACCACCCGTGATCACGCCCGTTTTTATATTGGTTTGCGCGGTTAACTGTTCGCTATGTTCGCTGATTTGCAGAGCAAGTTCACGTGTTGGTGTTAGCACTAATACTCTAGGAAAGCCGGGTTTTGTTCTTGGATAATCAAGCAAATGCTGAGCAGCGGGTAATAAAAATGCTGCGGTTTTTCCAGTACCTGTAGGAGCTGATGCAAGAATATCTTTTCCTGTCATTGCTTCTGGAATAACTAAAGATTGAATTGAAGTCGGCTTCTTATAACCCGCCTCTTTAATACCGGCTAATAGGGCTGAATCAAGTTCAAAAGGTTCAAACATATATACTGCTTTGGGTTGTTAACAAAAATTGGCGCTAATTATAATGGGTTTAAACAAAATTAGCTAAGATTATTACTCGGGTGTGTTGATCTTTGCTGAACACTTTAGCTGCGTTATATTTGCTGTTTGTACAAGCCTGAACTTATGTGCAGGGGCGTTCATTTATAAATAAGTGAAAACGACATAGAAAATAAAAAACAACTACAAGTAACGTTGAACAATCAGATTAATGTTGCAGAATTTCTGATATTTCATTTGTAATCTGTTGGCACCAAGTGGCAATACGCTCATCTGATAAGTCATATTGGTTGTCTTCATCAAGTGCAAGACCGACAAAATGTTCACCATTTTCAGTTAATGCTTTAGATGCGGCAAATTCATAACCGCTATTAGGCCACTGACCAATAACATAACCGCCTTGGGCGATAACTTGATCATGTAATAAACCAAGCGCATCTTGAAACCAGTCTGTGTAACCAATTTGATCACCCATGCCATAAAGGGCGATAATTTTCCCATTCAGATCTAATAGCGCAATGTCTTGCCATTGGCTTTCCCAATCTTCTTGAATTTCGCCGTAATCCCATGTGGAAATCCCAAAAATCAGGATGTCGAATGTTAAACATTCACTTAGGCTCGTTTCTTTTAAATTAAACAACGTGATGCTGTGTTCTGGAAATTCTGCCTGTATTTTCTCAGCTGCTATTTCGGTGTAGCAGGTTGTTGAACCGTAAAAAAGACCAATATTCATTGAGTTATTGAACGCCATATTTAAGTGAGTAGTAGAATACGCGCGCAGTTTATCAGATGCTGATAGTATCTTGCTAGTTTGTCATCACAAGTACTTAGCATGACGTAATTTTATTGTCTGTTTTCAGGTCTTATTTTTACAGATTAACAGTTGAGCTTTTTTCACATCATCTTTAATCTTCATTTATCGGTGAAGGATTTAGCGATAATCGGTTTATTTGTCTATTTTGCTAATGATACACTGTGGTTAATAATTCGATATTTAGGTAGTTTTATGTTTTCAACACGTGTTTTTTCCGCTGCGATATTTAACGCAGCACTATTGTTTTCTTCAATAGCTGCGGTAAGCGCAGCTGAGAGTATACCCACAGAGAGTCAAAAATTATCACAACGACTGAACCAATTAATTGGTTTGGACGTTCAATCTATTACACCAACGCCGGTTGATAACATTATTGAAGTGACAACAGATCAAGGGATTTTTTATGCCAGTGCAGACGGAAAGTTCCTGATCCAAGGTAAGCTATATGGTATTGGGGATAACGTGATAAATTACACTGAGAGATCGCTTGCTAAATTACGCATGACAGGGCTCTCTAAGTTTGAAGAGGATATGATCGTATATCCTGCTAAAGATGAAAAACATGTCGTTACCATCTTTACTGATATTACTTGTGGCTACTGTCGTCAGCTACATCAACAAATGAGTGACTATAACGATCTTGGCATAACAATTCGCTACTTGCCTTATCCGCGTTCTGGTGTTGTAGACCGTTTTGGTAATTTAACGCAAGGCTTTAAAGATTTACGCTCTATTTGGTGTCATGAAAAGCCAGATAACGCGCTGACAAAAGCTAAAGCCGGCTCTTCTGTTGCACAACGTATTTGTGATAAACCGCTTGAAGCAGAGTTTGAGTTTGCCCGCCAAGTAGGTGTTAATGCAACACCAGCGATTGTTTTTGATAATGGCATGATGATCCCAGGTTATAAAACGCCATCATCTTTAATTGAAATATTAGAAAGTATGCCGACTGATGGTTAATAAGTAATAGTAATGACACAATCAATGACGATTACACGTCGAGCTATCGTTGACGATAGCTTCCTTCCTAATGAATTACATCCAACAATCAAGCAAATTTATGCCAGTAGAGGAGTTAATCATGCTGATGAATTAACCCTCAACGTAAATAAGCTTATTGACGTAAAGCAATTGATGGGGCTTGATGCTGCCTGTTCGGTATTACACCAAGCGATAATCAGCCAAGAAACAATTGTCGTAGTTGGCGATTTTGACGCCGATGGTGCAACAAGTACAGCATTAATGATGCAGGCATTAACTTGGCTTGGCAGCAAACATCATCATTTTATTGTGCCAAATCGTTTTGAATATGGTTATGGGTTAACACCTGAAATTGTCGATATCGCCCACCAGCAAAAAGCAAAGTTATTAATCACGGTAGATAGCGGTATTAGTTGCCTTCGTGGCGTTGCGCACGCCAAATCGTTAGGCATGAAAGTGATTGTCACAGATCATCATTTACCTGGGCAAACGCTTCCCAATGCTGATGCTATCGTTAATCCAAATCAACCTGAGTGCCAGTTTCCAAGTAAGTCTTTAGCCGGTGTAGGTGTTGCTTTTTACTTTATGTTGGCAATGCGAAAGTATCTTAGAGATATTAATTGGTTTACTGAGCAAGCGTTGGCAGAACCTAATTTAGCGCGACTTTTAGATTTAGTGGCGCTTGGTACCGTGGCTGATGTTGTTTCGTTAGACAATAACAATCGCATTTTAGTGGAACAAGGGTTAAAAAGGATCAGAGCAGGGCATACAAGGCCAGGTATTCAAGCATTGATCGAAGTAGCGAATAAAGATCAACGACAATTAGTCGCTAGTGATTTTGGCTTCGCGCTTGGTCCGCGTATCAATGCTGCTGGTCGACTTGATGATATGTCGTTTGGCATTCATTGTTTATTAGCACCTGACATGATGTCAGCAAGAACAATGGCAATAGAGCTTGATGCATTAAATAAGTCTCGACGAGAAATCGAACAAGGCATGCAACAAGAAGCGGAAACTATATTACAACGCTTAGATGTTGATATTAACACCTTACCGTATGCAATATCACTATTTCACCCGCAATGGCATCAAGGTGTAATCGGTATTGTTGCAGGGCGAATAAAAGAAAAGTATTACCGACCTACCATTGTGTTTGCAGCCAATGAAGCTGGTGATGAACTTAAAGGCTCTGCACGGTCTATTGCCGGTTTACATATTCGTGATTTACTCGAACATATTGACAGTCAGCATCCTGGGCTTATTTTAAAATTTGGTGGTCACGCGATGGCTGCAGGGCTTAGTATTGTAAAAGCGGATTTTTCACGTTTTCAAAAACTGCTAAATCAATACGCACAACAGTGGATTGCTGCCGATAAATTACAAGGGCAATTGCTTACCGACGGAGAGCTTGCCATTAAAGACATGACGTTACCTTTTGCGGAATTACTCAGACAAAGTGGGCCTTGGGGACAGGCGTTTCCAGAGCCTGTATTTGAAGGTGTTTTTACCCTAGAGCAGCAACGAATTGTTGGTGAAAAACATTTAAAACTGGTGTTAGCAAAAGATAAGCAAGTGTTTGATGCCATCGCGTTTAACGTTGATGTTAATCTATGGCCAAATCATGCTGCTACCTACGTTCGTGTAGCATATAAGCTAGATATAAATGAATTTAGAGGACAACGAAATGTTCAACTTTTAGTTGAACAAATACTGGTGGAACCTCGTTAAAAAATAAACAGATAAAACCGTCGGAAAGCGTTTATTTGCCTAATGTTTTACGCTACAATGCGCGATTGTTTTTTCGTTATCTAAAGAACCCTAATAATTTCAGAAAATGGCTATGTTTGAAGTAAATCCAGTAGTAAATCAAATAAAAGAAATTCGCGAACGCACACAGATGCTTCGGGGGTACCTTTGACTATGATCTTAAAGCAGAGCGACTTGTTGAAGTTGTAAGGGAATTAGAATTACCCGATGTTTGGAACGAGCCCGAACGCGCGC
Source organism: Thalassotalea sp. PP2-459 (assembly GCF_001913705.1). Taxonomy (GTDB): domain Bacteria; phylum Pseudomonadota; class Gammaproteobacteria; order Enterobacterales; family Alteromonadaceae; genus Thalassotalea_C; species Thalassotalea_C hakodatensis. Next base: position 30,489 of record NZ_MKQD01000033.1, read on the forward strand.
AAGCGCTGGGTAAAGAACGTGCTAACCTAGAAGCCGTGGTAGAAACCATTGTTACGCTAGAAGCAGGTTGTGAAGATATTGAAGGATTAATTGAGCTAGCCGTAGAAGAAGACGACGAAGAAACCTTTGAAGATGCGCAACAAGAAGTTGCTGTTTTAGTCGAAAACCTTGAAAAACTAGAATTTCGCCGCATGTTTTCTGGCGAACAAGACGCCGCTGATTGTTACTTAGATATACAATCAGGATCTGGCGGCACCGAGGCACAAGACTGGGCTGAAATGCTGATGCGTATGTACTTACGTTGGGGTGAAGCTCACGGATTCAAAACCGAAGTTATCGAAGTAACGGATGGTGATGTGGCTGGTATAAAAGGCTGTACGATTAAATATACGGGTGATTATGCTTACGGATGGTTGCGCACTGAAACTGGTGTTCACCGTTTAGTGAGAAAATCACCTTTTGACTCTAGCGGTCGAAGACATACCTCATTTGCCTCAGCGTTTATTTATCCAGAAATTGATGACAATATCGACATTGATATTAACCCTGCTGATCTACGTGTTGATACCTTCAGAGCATCTGGTGCTGGTGGGCAACATGTAAACAAAACAGACTCTGCTATTCGTATTACGCATATTCCTACTGGTGCAGTTGTGGCATGTCAAAGTGATCGCTCGCAACATAAAAACCGTGCAACAGCCATGAAGCTATTAAAAGCAAAATTGTATGAAATGGAAATTCAAAAACAAAACGAAAGTAAGCAAGAACTAGAAGATGGTAAGTCTGATATTGGCTGGGGAAGCCAAATACGCTCTTACGTACTTGATGACAGTAGAATTAAAGATTTACGAACCGGTGTTGAGAACCGCAATACACAAGCTGTACTCGATGGCGATTTAGATAAATTTATTGAGGCAAGCCTTAAATCGGGTTTGTAGTACATAAAAACATGCCCAATGTTTTATTGGGGAAGCATAAGTAACACTTGAGAATTCAAATGACAGAGCAAATTCAAGACGAAAATAAATTGATTGCCGAGCGTCGCGGCAAATTAGCGCAAATTCGAGAAAACTGTTCGGCCAATGGTCACCCAAACAAGTTTGATCGAAAACACTATGCAGCTGATTTACAAGCTGCACATGGCGAGAAAGATAAAGAAACGCTTGAATCTGAAACTGACGTTTATAGTATTGCTGGCCGTGTAATGGCGAAGCGTGGTCCATTTTTGGTGCTTCAAGATATGTCAGGTCGCGTGCAAGCTTATGCCGATAAAAATGTACAAAAAGATATTAAAGCGCGTTGGGGCTTGTTAGATATTGGTGACATTATTGGTGTAACGGGTACCTTGCATAAATCAGGCAAAGGTGATTTATACGTTAATATGAATGAATATCAGTTATTAACTAAATCATTGCGGCCGTTACCTGAAAAATTTCATGGCTTACAAGATACAGAAACAAAATATCGTCAACGTTACGTTGATTTGATCATCAATGAAGAAACACGCAATACCTTCAAAGTTCGTTCGAAAGTTGTTGAAGGTATACGTCGCTTTTTAGCCGAGCGTGACTTTATGGAAGTTGAAACGCCAATGCTACAAACCATACCTGGTGGTGCAACGGCAAAACCATTTGTTACCCATCATAACGCGTTAGACGTTGAAATGTTTATGCGTATCGCGCCAGAGTTATATTTGAAGCGTTTAGTTGTCGGTGGTTTTGAGCGTGTATTCGAAATTAACCGTAACTTTAGAAATGAAGGCTTATCAACGCGTCATAACCCAGAATTTACCATGATTGAATTCTATCAAGCGTATGCTGATTATAATGACTTGATGGATTTAACCGAAGAAATGCTTCGTACCGTTGCTGAAGAGGTATTAGGCACAAGCATGATCCGTAATACGGTGAAGAACGCTGATGGTGAAGTGGTTGAAGAAAAGTTTTATGACTTTGGTAAACCATTCGCTCGTTTATCAATGGTTGACGCCATTCTAAAATATGCACCGGAAGGCTTAGTTACTTCTGAAGATGAAGCGGCATTGCGTGACCCTAAAAATAACGTTGAAACGATAAAAGCGTTAGCGAAAAAGGCGCATGTGAAAGAAGGTGAAGCGGCAAAAGTTTGGGGGCCAGGTAAATATATCTGTGAGATCTTCGAAGAATTAGCTGAACATCAGCTTGATCAACCCACGTTTATCACAGAATACCCTTGGGAAGTGTCACCGTTAGCACGTCGCAATGACGAGAATTCCTTCATTACGGATCGCTTCGAGTTTTTCGTTGGTGGTCGAGAACTTGCTAATGGCTTTTCAGAGTTAAATGATGCAGAAGATCAAGCAGAGCGTTTTCGTAAGCAAGTAGAAGAAAAAGACGCTGGCGATGACGAAGCAATGCATTTTGACGATGACTATATTCGTGCTTTAGAGCATGGTATGCCGCCAACAGCCGGTGAAGGTATTGGCATCGATCGATTAGTGATGTTATTTACAGATTCTCCAACGATTAAAGACGTTATTTTATTTCCGCATATGAGACCAGTTGCTGAGTAAAAATAACGTTCATATTGAAAAAGGCAATCGATTGATTGCCTTTTTTTGTGGATATCAACAGGATGTGTCCGCTAACTAGGAAGGTCTGTCACCCCCCAAATAAAAGCGATTAAAAAGGCGATAGTTAATAACAGTATATAAATTATTCCTATGACTCCATACTTGAGCAGCGTGAAAAAATGACCTTGTTGATACACACGCACTTGCATGAGGTATAAGTAAACTGGTATCCAAATGATGCCGAGGGTAATAATAAATTGTAAGCCATCAACCATAATGCCGCTTGAAGGTGGCAGCATATCTTGAAGCAAAGATATTAATTCAATTAATAACACGGCTAAAAAGATAAAACTGTGGCTGTGTAAAGCAACGGTCAGGTGTTCTAAATAAAGTCTTTTTGAAAACATATACATTATTTTCAATAACACGGCAAAAATAGGTAGTAACACAAACATTAGTTGCGGCAATTTATCTAACGCTTGCTCAAATAGTTGCTCTAAAGATGAGTTTTGTACCTTTTTCTCAATGGTGTTGGTTGCTTGTTCAAGTTTTTTATTTGCACTCGGGGTTAACCAATTAAACGTAAAAGTACCATCGGGATTATTGCTAAATTGCACACCACCTGTGTTGTTTGGCTCAGCCTTTCCTGCGAGAACATTCTGCCATTTAGCGACAAGCTTTTGATATTGTTCTTGCTCCTCAACGGTTAATTTCTTTGCTGTGGTTTGTTTTTTTTCCGCTTCAACTAGTTTTTGTATTAATAGGTATAAATTACGATTATTAATGGTGTCCTTTTCTTTTATATCAGCAAGTTTACTTTCTAAAGAGGCTAATAACGTTAGCTTATCAGAAATGTTTACTGTGGCTTCTTGTGCTTTATAAATTGCCTCAATTTTACTAATTTCCTTTGATAAACTTTCAATTTCCTTAGTATGTTCTGATTGTAAATCTGCGGAAGCAAAAAACTTTAAAGAGATAAAAAAGATAATACTGATAAACAAATAAAGTCTAAGCGGGGGAATATAATGTACCCTATGACCTGCAAAGTATTGATTAGTTAAAAAGCCAGGGCGAAATAACAAGGGCAATAATGTTCGATTAGCGCGTGAATCAAAGCTAAATATATCGTCTAGAATATGTAGAATGACCGTCCAAAAATATGTCAATGTTGATTCAGCCTCTTGCCCACATTGTGAACAATAAGGCCCGTTTATTGGCGCATGACAGTTATCACATTCTTTGATGTGTGGTTGAGCGGATGCCTCAGGAGGACTTCTTTGAAGCTGCTGTTCGTGATCCATAATAATAAAAACACATTAAAAAAGTTAATATTATCAGTTCATTGTTAGCGGCAGTAGCAATTTTTTAAAGATATTGTCATGAATTCGTATCTTTTACGTGATGAATGCAAAATGTTCTGTTAAATTTAGTCTATTGAGAATTTCTCACAAAAAAGCCAACAGTAGGAGAATTATAATGGCGTTTGAAGTGACCTTTGAATTATCAGATTCAGATCTAGACCATTTTCGTGATGTAATGAAGAAAGCTCAACAAGGAGCAAAAATATTATCACAAGCGAGTATTTTAGATAATGCGCGTAAATTAAGCGAAGATGTAAAAGGTGGTGTTCCTGCTTTTGTTAGTGAGCGTATTAAAAAATTAGAAACGCTAGTCGCGATGATTGAAGATAGTGAATGGCAAATACCAGAAGAAGAAAAAAACGACGTACTTACAGCACTTGCTTATTTTAGTGATCCTGAAGATCTCGTGCCTGATCATATTCCAGCATTAGGCTTTTTAGATGATGCCATCATGATTGAACTCGTGGCCGAAGAACTAAAAGATGATATTGAAGCGTTTGAAGAGTTCTGTGCTTATCGTGAAAGAGAGCAAGCACGCTCTGGTGACGCACCAATTACTACCGAAGATTGGTTAGATGCAAAACGACGTGAACTTCATAGCCGTATGCGTAACCGTAGGTCTACACGCCGAGGTGGCCGCTCATCATTCCGTTCGATTTTCTAATCGACACCAGTTAACAGAATAAACAAAAGCACTAATCGTATTCCCGTTAGTGCTTTTTAATGAAAAAACGATAATTATTCAAATATATTTCGTTAGATTGGTCTGATACTGTATGAAAAATACTTAGATGAAGTTCTCTAAAAGCTAAAGCGAACAGGCGTTATCTAGTAACCTCTGATAGCTTCTTATTGCCCTATTTTATGCTGTAGGGATGCTTCAATGCTATCTGTGCTGTATCCAACACCTTGTTTAAATACAGTTTTAATATTATTGATCACATTTGGGTTTTTCTTTAAGCTTCCTGTTAAAATTAAAAAGTCTGCACGTTTTCCCTCTTTAATTAAACCGATATCATTCCTTTTTAGGATCCTAGCACCATTGTATGTCATCACTTGTATCGCTTGTTCTGTGCTGAATCCGGCTTCCAGAAAAAGTTTAAAGTTACGTTGATCGCCATAACCTGGTAATAAGAATCGTCCAGCATCTACTCCAGCACCAAGCAGTCCACCCATGTTGTAGAATTGGTAATCAAATGCCATAATTCGTTTAAGTCTTTGCTCTCGTTGATGGTCGCTTTTGCCTTTATGCTGCTGTGAACTTTGATAGCGTTGTTTCATTTGTTCTGACATGAGTAGAATACTCCGTTGGTCAGCTTGCGAACGGTGCGAAATAGATGATTCGAAAATAGACAAGGTGGACGTTAAAAATACATTATTAGAGATCATTAACTGTTGTAGAGCTTTAACTTTGGGACTAGCAACATCAATAATATCTATGTATTCACGGCCGCCATTACATTGTCCAAATGTTTTATTCGTTCTAAAATCACTCGCGCTGTTGAGGCCGTGCTGTATCCCATCAATGCCCATGTTGATAGCTTCTGCAAAGGTTATCGAGCAAAGATGACCAGTCACGAAGAGTTTTAATTTATGTGCTTCAGTGATTATCGTTTGTAACTGAGTAGGCTCTATATGTCTATAGACTTTAATCCATTTTACGCCTTTGTCTTTCCAGTATTTTAAAGTTTTAGCAATATCTTTAGCTTTATTTACTTGTTGCATATTATTGTTACCATCAGAGCCGGTAAAATAAGGGCCACTAGCAATAATTTCGGGTCCAAGTTTTTGACCTAAGGCTATGTCATTCGCTAGAGCAATTTCTTTCTCTGGAAACGCGGAGCCTACTGTTTGAATACTTGTGACACCTGCGGCTAAATATAGCTTAGCTATATTATCGCCATTATATTTATGACCAGAAATATGCAAGTGGTTATGAACGCCAATAAATCCAGGTATCACGGTGTGATTTTTTACGTTAACGAGTTCGTAGCCAGAGGGAATGTTTAATTTGCTAGTGTCGCCTATTTTTACTATGCGATCATTCACAACGAGAATAGTTTGATCGTACTTTACCTTCTCACCTGTACCATCTATTAGCTGCACATTGATAAAAGCTCTTGCACCTTTGTGGTAAGTAATAACATGTTGGGAAGCTTCACTATTAGCGACAACAAATAGGCTATTAAGAAGTAAACCTCCTAGCAATAATAATGCAACTGCATATGAAGCTTTCAATGTAAAATTACCTGTTGTTTGAACTTTTCTTCAAGGTAGTTCTCATTCAGGCTATGATGCCATAAATTTTTATTTTGCCCGTTATCTTTTGCGATTTCACCGATTCGACCTGGGTTGAACTTGAATATATTTTCTGTTTTATAGTTAGCAATTTCGTCAGTATATGCTTCATCCACAGATATAATTTTCCATTCCAGCCTTCTAAGTTCATCTACTAGTCCGCCGATAAAAAGGGCAGAGATATCCATTTCATGCAGTAATAATACGTGCTTTGGTGAGCGGCCTAAGTGCTTAATTGCCATGTCATCATAGTAGGTTATGCTTTCTATTAGTTGCTCCACATAAAATTTTTCCATGCGTTGCATATCAATCTTTATACCTTGTTTGACCGCCTGCTGAAATAAGCTTTCAATATACCAATCGTAATTGTTCAACGAAACATAAGCATTTTTGTAACGGTATTTAGTTAATAATTGTCGCATTCCATTGCGTTTTTCTAAGTTGTCTCCTTCTCTCAGATATGGAAACCTGAACCAAGAACGGAAGTTATCATATGAGTGGAGTTTGGTGTGAGCTTGTAAAAAGTCATCACCGTAATCATTTAGATTTGATTGGTTGATGTTAGGGTGACTATCCGTATGGTTTGCTATGATATGTCCTGCACTCGCATAACGTCTTAATCGTGCAGTTCCTTCTGCATCTAACCTGTTAGACACGGAAAAAAAAGCGACTTGCGGTACATTGTGCTTGGCCAATTGTTTAATCAATAATTGCGATCTGGTTTTACCATCTAAATAACCATTTGCATGTCTTGGTGAGTCATCAAAAGTAATCGCTAATTCTTTAGCAAAAATGCTTGGAAAGTACAGAAAACAAAAAACAGTACATAGGGCTTTATAATTCATGAATATTCTTTATTCGAGTTTTTCTTTAGCCTATCAAAAATTACACGATCGTCACATAGCTCTAGTTAATTTTCAATTTTTTGAAAGTGAAGTTGGATGTAACGGTCAAAGTCGGTTGAGGTCTATGGTAAATCTCATCCATCTGCGTTAAATGATGACAGCATATTCTAACCCAGCCAAGGAGGTTGCATTTGCATTACCCTTTTTATAATTTGAATTAGTAATAAATTACTTTGGTATCCACTAACAAATAACCATAATTCACACTAGTGCGTTAAATATAATCACATTTCACGCTCCGTAATTGTTTTTCACGCACAATATAGTTTGTAATCATAATTCATGAAGTGGTGCTTTATATAATTATTTTTCATGGTAAATCATCATTTTTAGGTGGGAAATATGGTATTAGCTAAACGCGCAAAGTTCTTTGATTAACGACATCAAAGCCTATTTTGCCAGTATTCACAGCGGCCAGAGAGTAACTTACATCCAGCGAACTACCAGTCAGAGACTTTATTCTAAACCGAACATAATAAGAGTGATTTGAGCTGGTCCAGCGGTGAAATGGGGACTTGACGGTAAATGAGTGAGGGAATTTCAGGTATGATACTTAACCAGAGGAGCAAAAAGGTGGTTTATACTTCCTATATCCTTAATAAGAAATAATCAATTTTTACACCCGCCTTCCACGTGCCTATGTATGATCACTATTATCGTTACTGGCTGCTCACAATACGTGGGTCAGATAAAGTCGGTTTTTGTGTTTGAGCAAAGGTTTTTTCATCAGGTGATATATGCTTGAACTATAAATGAGACAGTACGTCCATCACCCAGTAAGAAAGGAAATAACCGCGACATCGCACCGACTCGCTTACCTCGCTATTTGCTCACCACTGCCAAAGACTTTACCCTTGATTGATTATCCAATATCGGACAAGCCGATAAATTAGTTAAGCTGCATCAAATATAAATTAATGTTTGACACCTAAAATTACCTTATTGTAACCTTAGGGTGTCATAAAGGTCGAAAAAGGTGTCGAATATGAAAAATACTGAGCAAACAGCACACTCGATAGAGCAGCTTGAACAATATGAAAAGAATAAATTTTTTGTACTGAAAGGACTCATTTTAAGTTTTATTGGCTGGCAACTAGGGCAAATAATGGGCGATCATTTCACTGACATTCTTCACCCTTATGTTCTATTTGTATTTCAATTAATCAACTTGCTGGGGGCACTTGCTTGGGTTGGCTTTATTCTTTATTTCATTAAAATAGGTCGGTTTCTAAAAAATAATCTGGCTTTAAATCATCAAATTAACGATGAGCGTACAAAACTGATCAGACTTCGGGCAATGTCTTACGGACTAGTCATTACACTTGGTACAACCGCCTTGCTTTTTGGGGCATCAATATTGTTTGATGCGTTCGCCCAAAACTTTGCCTTAAGTGGCACCTTAGTGGCGAGGTCTGTTCTTTTGGTCGCGGTAGCGTCCACCTTAATTAGCTATTTATTGTTGGAAAAAGACGCATGAGTTATAAAGTAAACAACTGCATCAAAGTCTGGCGCGCTAAGTTGGATATTACCCAGCAAGAGTTGGCACAAAAAGTATTGGTCTCACGCAAAACAATTAGTACTTTAGAAAGAGGTGTTTACATGCCCTCTGTGGGTTTGGCCTTAAAACTGGCGGAATTATTTGATACCAAAGTAGAGGAAATATTTACGCTTGATGACAAGACTTAATAACCTTAACTTTCGCAGTGCAATAGAAATTTTGTATCTAACACAAGGGTTCAGGCTGCATATTTTAAGCTGGAAAATGGGGTCAGGTACATTAAATGCTTAGTTGATTACTACAGACTTTAGTAAACGTGGTTATTTATTTTGAGTAAGCCAAGTCTACAGATGTGAATGGAAATAGGCTTGTGTTAAGGGTGGGTGACAAAAAGCATGAGAACAAAAAAAGCGATGATTACCGCATTAAAGGTAATAATATAAGCAAACCCTTTAATACCCTCTTTAACTGTGTATCCTTTAGCGTTGAGGTACCACCACCAAACGCCACACATGATTATGGGTAATAAGAAAAAAAGACGGATCATATTTAAACATCAAGTGATTGATTAATAACAGTATGGTAGTTTATTTTAGCGCTATTTGCACTGAAAGTTGATAAAAAGCGTTAAACATTATTTATCGGCTGGGCGTAACGCTTAAAAGTCTACCTTTATTTATGTGTTGTATTAATACCTAGTTACCCATATATCATTGAAAGAAATGGGGAACTTGGTGAAAATATGGATTTTTTGAGTGTTAGACTTATTACAGTCTTGTTAATTATCATCAGTTGTTGCTTGCTCGGTTTTGTGATGTTTCGCTTGGTGAAGTGGAGTAAAAAGATGCCAAAAGGCGCATTTATTTTTCTGGCACTTTTCCCGTTAATTTCTATATTTCCTATTCCGCCACAAGAAATAAAAAAATTAGAAAAAATAAAGCAGCAACAAATAAAAAAGGAAAAGGAGAACTCAGAGCCTCACGAAAGCTCTGAATAAATGTTTATCTAACTACCCGTTTACTTTGTTTTGTTGCTCAATAAGTGCTGTTAATGGTTTTCTAATACTGTATAAAAACAGCAAACTAGGGATCACCATAGCGGAAGTCAATATGAAAAATAATGCCCAATTGCCATCAAGCCAATCTACAATAATGCCAGAATACGAACCGACCATAACTCTTCCAAAGGTACCTAATGATGCCATTAATGCATATTGGCTCGCAGTAAAGCTTTTATTACAAAGCACTGAAAGCAATGCAACAAAGGCGACCGATCCCCAAGCCGAAGTAAAGCCATCAACAAAGACCGTTAGGGCGAATAGTGCTTTATCTGGGCCTACAACCGCCATCGCAGAGAAGAGCAAGTTACTCGCAGACATCGCAATACCGCCAATAAATAACCCTTTTAAAATACCAAAACGTATAGTGAATATACTCCCTAATAAAGAGAACACGATTGTAGTGCCCCAGTTAATGAGTTTCGAATAATAAGCAATATCTTCGTTGGAAAAACCTACCTCACGATAGAACACGATCGACATACGCCCTAAGTACGCTTCGCCAATCTTAAAGAGAAAAATAAACATCAAAATTGAAAATGCTAATTTGGTGCCATTTCGGGTAAAAAATTCTTGTATGGGGGAAACTAATGTAGCTAATAACCAAGCAGTAAGCTTATGTACTCGTTGAATACTTGGGTTACTATTATCAATCAATTCATGATGGGAAATACTGCGATTAAGCCTGGTTAATTGGCGATAAAATAATGCGATTAAACCGACAACGGTTATTGATAAGGCATGAAATCGATAGGTTGTGCTGATCACATTGTCTGGCCAGCTTGGATAGCCAATATTAGCGTAAATAATCGCAGAGAAAATCAGCGGGATAATGAGTAAAATAAGCCAAGCTTCACGCGTGTAATGGGGTAATACCTTTACGTAATCGGTTTGTATTTTATTCAGCACTGCTTCACGGTTGTTTTCATTTGGTTCTTTTACGATAAAAGCAGTTAACATTAGTAGTAACATTATTAAGGCTAGCACTAAAAATACTTCTGACCACTGCCATTGAGGGTCACTGGCTAAAATAAACGGAATGCTGCCTAGACCTGCGTAACCAGTCCACCAGCCGGCGGTAGCCATAGCCGAACCCGCAGCCATTAAATTGTTATCTTTTGCTTGTAGAATATCAATACGATAAGCATCAATTGCGATATCTTGTGTGGCTCCGGCAATAGCGATAACCAAGCCGAAAAATGCCATTAAGTGCAACTGATGTTTTACATCAAAGGCACTAAGCTGTAGTGCAGCCAATACTATAATGGCTTGGGTCGCGATAATCCAACTACGTCGTTGTCCAAAGCTAGCGGTTAGCCAGGGTAGCTTTATTCTGTCGGCTAAGGGAGACCATAAAAAGTTAATACTATAAGCAGCAAATATTAAACCAAATAATCCGATACTTGAACGGCTTAGGCCTTCATCTTTTAACCAGCCGGTCATTGCTGAGCCTATCATTACCCAAGGGAAGCCGCTGGCCACGCCAAAAAAGAAAACTGTTAATAAGCGTTTATTTTTAAAATAGAGAAGCGTTTGTTTAATACTTTGCACTGAAATTTATTTTACGGTAAGTAAAGCTGCTAGCAGGGTAACAGGTTCTAAAAAGGGACAGAAGTAAAATATGTACACAAATATAGTTTTTACGCTAACGGGCGCCAACCTATGCAATCAATAGGGTAGCTGCCAATACCTTCAAAAAACTCAATACAGGTTTTTATTTCACTTTGAAAATATAAATTAGTGAGCAGCGATTGGCTGCCATGTAGTGAAAATTGATGTATCACATGCCAAAACACTCGCTCTTTTGCGCTACCGGGGGTTTCATCAGTAACGTTGATGAGTGTCCACTCTTCCATGGTGTCGTTTACGAAGCGGTCAAGTTCGGTGTAGTGTAATGTGTTGTCTATGACGGCTTTAACGTATGCTGTTGTTTGTAAAATTTTTTCATTGATGAACTGCTCAATGATCATGACTTTCCCCAATTGAGTTCTCGCGTATGCTTGAGCTACCGTAATATGAACTAGCTGAGATGGTGTGCAAGTCTGATTGTTATTTTTATTGGGAGGCTGCTACACGTACTATTTAGTTATCGTTGATAAATTGAATTCTGTCAAAATTTAACGCGTATTACTGTTGGGACAAATAGAAGAATGCGAGCACAAAGAGTAGCCCGCAATACAGGTAGCTTGTTTAACTGGTTTATTGTCCTTCAGGTAATAAGGTTGCTTTTTTGAGTATTACTTGCTCAATGGGTACATCTTCCCAACCGAGTTCTTCATTAAAGTCTGTTTTTACTTTTGCCATTTCAGTGACAATTTCTTCACCTTCAACGATTAACCCGAATACGGTATAACCCCAACTCACGCCTGGGTCTAAATTGGTGTTTTCGCCAATATTAAAGAAAAACTGTCTGTTAGCGGAGTGAGGTTGGCGCTCTCTAGCCATGGCTATGGTGCCTGTTACATTCTTCAACCCATTTCCTGATTCGTTAACAATATCACCGTTAGTTTTCTTTATTTTGAGATCGGTATCATAACCACCACCTTGTACTACAAAGTCTTCTACAATACGGTGGAAGATAGTATTGTTATATTCGCCACTCACTACATAGGTTAAAAAATTATCAACGGTTAAAGGCGCTTTAACACGATCAAGTTCAACAACTATCACACCTTTATTGGTTTCAAGTTTTACTTTTGGATACAAATTGTAAGGATCTAACTCCATATTTTGCGCAAACGTTTGTTGAATAAAGCACGTTAATATTAAAAGTAAGTATTTCATTATTTTCCTATCGTACTGAATTTTTTTGCACAAATTGTTGTAACTCTGGATCTTGCACCACTTGTGTTAGCAAAGAGCTAAGTTGTTGATTAAAATCTCGCTCAAGCACTGCCATATCGGCTTTCAAAATACCATTGCTAGTGGTAGTGCTGTTGAAGGTTTTCGTTAATGTTTTTTCACCCCCTGAAAACTGAGCCGTCAAACGAATAACAGAGCGACTAGCATATTTTGAAAGTGATTGTTCAACGGTAATTTTTGCCTGATTTATCACTAAGCGCAGTTGATTTTCTGACGTTGGTGAAACATCTAAGCCACTTTTTTTTAAGCCCGCAGAAAATGCAGTAGCAATATCTGTTTGTAAAGGAGTACGAGACGTTACGATATGTGCTGCACTGTCGTCTTTTATTATTTCTAATACATGATGTGCAGTACGCATATCTTCTACTGCCACAGAAGCATGTTGTCCAGAATAATGAGTATTTGTTTGCAAATGTAATTGCGGAGTAACAATGAAAGCATTTGGTGTAGTGCTACATGCTGTGGTTATAGCACTGGTAGCGATTACCGTACTGATCGCGAAAAAGCGACGAAAATATGAGATTTTTATCATGAGTTAATAGCCGTAAATCTTCTGAGAGTTTGTAATATTCCTTGATTAACATTATCACACATTCGTGTGTGATGAATATGGTAGCTTAGTTGATTCTTATCTTTTTACGTTGATCTTTTTTAAAGAAATACCATAAAAAACAGGTGTATTCATGTATCAATATCAAACATCAAAGGGTAAATGTAACAGGTTATGGTTTGTTGTATTTCGCATTTAGTTCGAACAAAGTCCAATCTCAAAAGTTCAACAGACCTTAGTTAAACTCAATTTTTATCCTTCTCATTTCCCCCGCCAATAGGCAAATTCTATCTATGTATATTAATAGTACTATTTATTATTAGTTATAATTTTTTAATACATTATATTAATTGTAAATATAATGTATACAATCTTTACAGGGGGGTTAATGGGGTGTAGTATCGGCTGAGCATAATGTATACAATATATTAAAAAATAAGTGTGCATTATGTTCTCTGTTACAATTCAGGAAACACAATAATGATGAATACAAAAACAATATTAAAACGTTCAGCTTGTGCATTAGCCGTTGCGTCAGCTGTTGCGATTACAACACCAACTATTGCAAATGATGCTTTTAACGGTACGGTTAAAGGGGTTATTTCTTCGGCAAGTAATCAACAACTTGCAGGTGCAACTATCACCTTGAAGCATAAAACCAAAGGTATTACTCGTACGATAATTACTGATGAGAATGGTAATTATACGCTTCGGAAGTTACCTATTGGCTTATATACAATGACCATTGAAAAGTCAGGTTTTGAACAAATACAAGCGCAAGATTTACTCGTTAAAGTGGGTAGTGCCATTGTTTACAATGGGGTGCTATATTCAAGCGGTACTGATATGGAAACCATTCAAGTCACTGGTAGTCGAATTGCGCCTGTTAATATGGAGTCCTCAGCAGGTGGTATTGTAATCACTGCAGAAGAACTTGAACGCTTACCCGTTGAAACTGGTTTTGAATCTATCGCGTTACTTGCGCCAGGTGTAGTTGGCAGTAACAGCTTTGGCGCTTCAAGTGTCGGGGGAAGCTCCTCAGCAGAAAATGCGTATTACCTAAATGGTATTAACATTACATCAATAAAAACAGGTATTGGTTCTATCGGTCTTCCATGGGAAGCCGTAGCACAAACTGAAGTGATTACGGGTGGAGTAGCACCAGAGTTTGGTGGTGCATTAGGTGGGATTGTTAATGCAGTATCTAAGTCAGGGTCAAATGAATGGGAATTTGGTGCATATGGCCGCATCGACCCAGCTGCGACACAATCACAGCATAATAACTTGTTAACCACTGAAGGGGATTACTTTTCGAATACGGAGCAAGACGAAAGCACTTTCACTCGTGCCTCAATTTGGGCAAGTGGCGCGTTAATTGAAGATTCACTGTTCTTCTACGGTATTTATGCGCCACAAAAAAATGAGTACGATGCAGCGGGTAGAAATACCATTGATATTGGTGAAAACACGGCAGATCGTTACTTAGCAACACTTGATTGGTTTATTAATGATGACCATTCAATTACAGCAACCGCGATTGGCTTTACTAATAAAGGCAAAGGTAAAACGTATGCCAATGATTGGGAAACACAAGATGTTGGCGAAGAATTAAGTCATTATAAATCACGCAGTGGCGGCGATATATTTGGTTTAACGTATTCTGGTATCTTAAATGACGACATGTCAATCGAGGTTGTTGCAGGTAGAACCAAAGACAAAACTTATAATACTGCAACAAGTAGTGACCCACTTGTATGGTCACAATTGACAGGGGGTTGGGTTAAAGTTTCTCGAGAAACAGCTTCATCAATTACTGAAAGTGAGTTTGTACGTGATCAGTTTCGTGCTGATTTTAGTTGGATGCTAGAAAATCACGATATTAAAATTGGCTTTGATTACACCAATATTGCAATTGAGTATGAAAATAGCCCTAACGGCGTAGGTGATCGAGTTGGTTGGTGGGATGTTTATTATGCATGGGCGAACAACCCTGTAGATTATCCAGTAGGTGACCCATATATTCGCCAGCGTATACGTACTGACTTTACAGACTCAGAAGTAAGCTCTAGCGCGTTATATATTCAAGATACTTGGGCTGTGACTGATCAACTCGTGTTAAATCTGGGCTTACGTTACTCAAATGTATACAACACTGTTTCTGACGGCCGTAAATATGTTGATGTAAAAGGCCAGTTTGCGCCGCGTGTACAAGCTATTTATGATTTAGAGGGCGATGGAACTTCAAAAGTATATGCAACTTTTGGTCGCTACTTTCAACCTGTATCTGCAAATATGAATATTACACAAGGCGGCCAACGTCGTGATGTAAGACGTTTTTATGAACTTGGTCAAGTTGATGCGAACGGAGAAGTTGTTCTTGATGCAGACGGAGCACCGAATGTTGGGGATTATTTAGGTGAAAATGTTGTGCAAGAAGGTATTAGTGAACCTACCTTAATTGCTAGCCAAGATATGGAATCTATGTATTCAGATGAATTTACTATCGGTTATGAAAGTGAATTTATGGAGGGTGATTTAGTGTACGGTATTCGCGGTATTTATCGTGAGCTAAAACGTTCCATTGAAGATACTGACTATGCACCTGTGTTACAAAAATGGTTTGCAGAAAACGGTATGTCAGGGGCTCCTAGTAGTGCATACGTACTTAATAACCCAGGTTCTGGCTTAGACATCAGCTATGACTTTGATGGTGATGGCGTGGCAGAAAGAGTTAATATTCCTGCGAGTTATATTGGCTTACCTGAACCTGAACGTAAGTATGCTGCCATTGAAAACACGTTGTCTGGTAAAATAGGTGAGAAGTTTAACTATAACGCTTCTTATACATGGTCACATAGCTGGGGTAATACAGAAGGCTTAGTGCGTACTGATAATGGCCAGGCTGATCCAGGTTGGACTACTTCATATGACTACGCTGAGTTGATGGATCATTCAAATGGTAATTTACCTAATGATCGCCGTCATTCATTTAAGTTAAATGGTTACTATCAAATTAATGATGAATTAACACTTGGTTTTAACACGCGTATTGCTTCAGGTGCACCGATCAGTAAGTTCTCTCGTCATCCATTGGGTGTTGACAGTTGTGCTGCCGGCTCTGTTTGGGAAGCTTGTTCTGGTGCAGGGTATGGACATGTATCGTTTTATGATGCAGAGGGAAATCCAGCTCCTCGAGGTATTTACGGTGAAACTGATTGGCTTAAAGAGTTTGACATGAGCCTTGCCTATAACACTACACTTGGTGAGGGTGATTTAATGCTTAAAGCGACAATCTATAATGTCTTTAATTTTGATACGCAAACGTCTATACAACAAGCATTTTCTCGTGATGGCGATAATGGTATCGAAGAGAACCCAAATTGGGGCATGACTACAGGTCGCTTAGGCGCTCGTTATGTTAGTTTTGAAGCGCGTTATAGCTTTTAATTAAACCACAAGTAACGGTTTACCGCGTTAACCTATTTAACGTGGGTATATAAAATGCTCGACACTTAGTTTCGAGCATTTTATTTTTTCGCAGAGAAGATCACGAATTTCTTATTACTGGCGATTAACGTTGCGTTACCAAAAATACGCTTTAATTTGATGTGATAGCCAAGTTGTCTGTTACCTACAATGGTTAATGTTCCGCCTTTTTTCAACACACGGTAGCAGTCGTTGAACATCTGCCAAGCAATATGATCAGTAGTGGCATTTTGTTGATGAAATGGTGGGTTACATAAAATTTTATTTGCACTTGAAGCTTGCTCATCTGTTAAACAATCATTAACCATAAAACGACATTGGTCTAGAAGCTGTGGCAAGTTATGCGCAACAGTGTCTCGAGCTGATGCTACTGCCATATATGATTCATCACTAAAGGTGAGTTTCGCGTTTGGTTGTTGTGCTAGAATATGTAATCCCAATACGCCATTACCACAACCTAAATCAATTAGATGTTCATGTTCAGTAACATTGGGTAAATGTGCTAATAACAACTGAGCGCCAATATCTAATTTGTCTCTGGCAAAGACATTTGCATGATTGACTATTTCAAATTGATGGACTTCTGTTTTCCAGCGTTTTACGATTGGAAAAGTAGTATCAGTAACTTCTGCGTTAAGTTCTGAAAAAACTAAACGTGACTTTTTTACCGCTAATGACGTTGTGGTAGTGCCTAAATAACGCTCGAAATATTTTAAGGTATTGCTGTGTATGTTTTTCGCTTTATCTACCGCGATAAATATCAGCTTACTATTAAAAGTTTGCCTAATCTTTTGCAGTTGTTCTTTCAGTAAGTTGTTACTTTTTGGTATTTTATACAACACAATGTCAACATCAGCGGGCAACTCGCTTACACTGGTTATTTGCGTAAGATTTTCCAGCGATAGATGGTTATGTTCAGCATTATTCTTTAAGCCACATTCACTGATATATGAATCTGAAACGGTCGTTACTTTTTGCAAAGGAAAATTTAACGAGATAGCACCAAAGTTATCGTTCATCACTAAAATATGACTTTCGTGGGTCAGTAACTCCGATTCTTGAACATGGTTAATGATATATTCGTCTGCAGAATCCCATGCTTGTAAACTACGTGTTACTTGGTTTGCGGGATATCTTTCTAAAAATAGGTTTCGATCATTTACAATAAAAGGGCTAATCATGATGTTTATACAGTGCGGATTGGCTGGAAGCAGAAAGTACATTGTGCCAAAATTCGTGTATCGACTCTATATAAAATTAAGAGCTTGTTATTAAAATTCCACTAACTGATGCTGATGTTACCTTTTTACCTAATTTTATTGCATTGTCTGAAAGTAAGGTATTGGCTCAACAACTATACGCCGACATACCTTGGCGGCATGATGAGTTAATGATGTACGGAAAGCCTGTTAAAGTACCTCGGTTACAGGCATGGTATGGTGATCAAGGTACGGATTATACGTATTCACAATTAACAATGGCGCCGTTGCCTTGGACTAATCAATTACTTACGTTGAAACAGCAAATAAGTGAAGCGACAAATGCAGAGTTTAATTCTGTTTTAGTCAATTGCTATCGGAATCATCAAGACTCAGTGAGTTGGCATAGTGATGACGAGCCAGAATTAGGTGAAATGCCTGTGATAGCGTCGTTGTCGTTGGGTGCAGAGCGCTTTTTTCACTTAAAACATAAGTTCAAGCCTTTATCACATAAGTTTAAATTACCATCTGGTAGTTTGTTGATTATGAAAGGAAATACTCAGAAGTATTGGCAACATGCTGTACTTAAATCACGTATTTATGCACCAATGCGGATTAATTTAACCTTTCGAAAAATAATTAAATAAATTTTAGTTTTACTAGCAAAGAGTTAGTGTTTTAAGCGATAATTTAGCCATCTAGATAGATGGCTAAATTATCATGGCTAACTAAACTTAAGCCTGAGCATGATGAAAAATAACAAGGGAATTTTATGAGTATCGAAGTTGTCATTGAAGAAAAACTCTTGTCGGCATTTTCTCCCATTCACTTAGATGTTGTTAATGAAAGTCACCAACATAATGTAGCACCCGGCAGTGAATCACACTTTAAAGTGATTATCGTTTCTAAATCTTTTGAAGGAGAGCGGTTAATTAAACGTCATAGAGCAGTGAACGCGACGCTATCAGAAGAGTTATCTGAGCACATTCACGCATTAGCATTGCATACATATACTGAAAAAGAATGGCTAGAATATTATGCCGATAACACGCCGCTATCACCAAAGTGTTTAGGCGGCAGTAAAAAAGAGCAGCGTATCTAATTTATGTAGCTGTTATTCCAATAGAGCCATAAGGTGATGTTATCTTATGGCTTTTTTGTTTCCTGCGATGAAAAAGCTTGCTAAGCTGTAACGTACAAAAATAAGAAAAATTATTGACTAATATGTCTGTGTCTAAACTAGAATCTTTTGTTAAACATCTCGATACTTTTACTGAATATACTGGCCGTATTATTTCCTGGTTTTCCTTAATCATGGTGTTACTCACGTTTACCATTGTTATATTGCGGTATGGTTTCAATATTGGCTGGATAGCCATGCAAGAATCCGTGCTGTATTTTCATGGTTTTGCCTTTATGCTGGGAGCAGCTTATACGTTAAAACATGATGGACATGTTCGTGTTGATATTTTTTATCAAAAATTTTCGCCGAGAAATAAAGCCCACGTCAACTTTTTTGGCAGCCTGTTATTGTTGTTGCCTGTGTGTATTACCATTGCAGTGATCAGTTGGGATTACGTAGCAACGTCTTGGCGAATATTAGAAGCTTCAGGCGAAGCCGGCGGCTTGCCATTTGTCTTTTTAAGTAAATCATTATTAATATTGCTTGCCTTAACATTAGGTATTCAAGGTATTGCCGAGTTACTCAGAAGCCTTAAGCAAATACAAGAAAGTCAGGAGCACAAATAATGGAATATTTGTCTTTAGTGATGTTTCTTGTTGTTTGTATTGTGTTGTTATTTGGTTACCCGGTGGCGTTAACCTTGGCTGGTACCTCGTTAATTTTTGCAGGTATTGGTTGGAGCGTTGGGGTTTTTGAAGCGGGTTTCTTGAACGCATTGCCAAACCGTATTTTTGGGGTGATCAATAATCAAACGTTATTAGCGGTTCCACTCTTTGTTTTTATGGGAGCCATGCTTGAACGGGCAAAAATTGCTGAAAATCTACTGAATGCCATGTCGATTTTATTAGGGCGTTTTAAAGGTGGTTTAGGGATTTCAGTAACACTAGTGGGAATGCTACTTGCTGCAAGCACCGGTATTGTCGGTGCAACAGTAGTAACTATGGGGTTATTATCATTACCGACCATGCTTAAACGTGGTTATAGCCCACAATTTTCAACGGGAATTATTTGTGCAACGGGTACATTAGGACAGATTATTCCACCTTCAATTGCCTTAGTGTTACTAGGTGATGTGTTATCAAGCGCCTATCAACAGGCGCAGTTGAATATGGGCATATTTAGCCCAGAAACCGTTTCAGTAGGGGATTTATTTGCCGGTGCAGTCATACCTGGACTAATGTTGGTAAGCATGTACTTACTTTACTGTGTCATATATTCAGTGATTAAACCTGAACAAGTGCCGAGTTTAACCGAGCAAGATATTAAAGATATTAAACAGGAACGCTCAATTATTGAGTTAATGTTTTCAGCATTGATCCCACCTTTATTGCTGATTGTTGCAGTGCTAGGCTCTATTTTATTAGGTTTTGCCACGCCAACTGAAGCAGCAGGAGTTGGTGCAACAGGCTCAATTTTGTTAGCGCTATGGCAGAGACAATTAACATTGATTAATTTAAAAGCGGTGATGGATAGCAGCTTAAAAATTACCTCAATGGTATTTTTAATTTTTATCGGTGCTAGTTTATTTTCCTTAGTGTTTCGTGGTTTTGGTGGTGAAGATCTCGTTCATAGTTTTTTTCAACAGATGCCAGGTGGCGTAGTTGGCGCAATTATCATTGTGATGGCGATTATCTTCTTGCTCGGCTTTATTCTTGATTTCATTGAGATCACGTTTGTTGTTGTGCCCATTGTTGCACCCATTTTACTATCGATGGGGGTAGATCCGCTTTGGTTAGGGATCATGATTGCCATCAATTTACAAACCTCTTTTTTGACGCCCCCGTTTGGTTTTGCTTTATTTTATTTAAGGGGCGTAGCATCATCTGCGGTGAAAACTGCTTCAATATACAAAGGTGTTATTCCCTTTATCATTATACAGTTGATACTATTGGTGGTGTTGGCGCAGTGGCCTGAATTAGTAACATGGTTACCGGAAAAAATTTATGGTTAATAATAAAAAGGAAAGGAAAACCAATGACAATAAACATGATTAAAAAGTGGCTTGTAGGATGTTTAGCATTCGCAGCCTTAGTGGGTTGTAACAGCGAACAAAAGCAAGATACCAATGCGAATGCACAACCGCAAAAGCAATATCAATGGAAATTGGTAACTTCTTGGCCGAAAAACTTTCCCGGTTTAGGATTAGGCCCTGAAACATTTGCTAAGTATGTCAATGAAATGAGTGCAGGTCGATTGACGGTAAAAGTGTATGGTGCCGGAGAGCTTGTACCTGGTTTTGAAGTATTTGATGCGGTTTCTCAAGGTACAGCCGAAATGGGGCACAGTGGTGCATATTATTGGAAAGGTAAAATGTCAGCGGCACCTATTTTTAGTGCTATCCCCTTTGGTATGACCGCCACAGAGTTTAATGCTTGGCTACACTTTGGTGGTGGCCTTGAAATGTGGCAAGCATTATACAAACCATTCGGTGTAGTACCTATGGCGGGTGGAAATTCAGGGGCGCAATTTGCGGGTTGGTTTAAAAAAGAAATCAACAGCGTTGAAGATCTTAAAGGCTTAAAAATGCGAATCCCTGGTCTAGGTGGCGAAGTTTTAAAACGCGCAGGTGCTATTCCTGTTAATTTGACGGGTGGCGAAATATTTTCTTCTTTACAAAGTGGTGCGATTGATGCGTCAGAATGGGTTGGCCCATATAACGATTTAGCGTTTGGTTTTCACCAAGCGGCGGAGTATTACTATTCATCTGTATGGCATGAAACGGGCACAAATTTAGAGTTTTTAGTCAATGAAAAGGCGCTAAACTCATTACCAGAGGACCTACAGAAAATTGTTGAAGTCGCCGCACGTGCCGTCAATCAAAACATGCTTGATGAATACAACGCCCGTAATAATAATGCGTTACAAACACTCATTAATAAACATAATGTGCAAGTAAAACAATTTCCTGCTGATGTTATGTTAGCGTTAAAAAGTTACACCAAAGAAGTGATCGAAGAAAAAGCCAATGCTGATGAAACATTTGCAAAGGTATGGGCGTCGTATAGTGAGTTTTTAGCCAATGCGCGCCAATATAACGATTTAACAATGAAAGCCTATTATGAAAATCGTTAAATCATAATTTTAATCATGACGCTTGCGTTGCAAGCGTTTTTTTCAACTGCTCGTACCTCTTATTTTAATAACAAGGGTACACTATGCGGCAATTTAGTAAGAACAACACGAAAGGCGTTTATATGGTCATCAAACCTAAAATCCGTGGCTTCATCTGTACAAATGCACACCCAGCAGGGTGTGAAGCTCATGTTAATGAACAAATAGCATATGTAAAAAGCCAACCTCAACCGGAAAACAAACCTAAAAATGTGTTAGTGATTGGGGCATCCACCGGTTATGGATTGGCATCTCGTATCACGGCTGCTTTCGGCTGTGGCGCAAAAACCTTAGGTATTTTCTTTGAGAAAGCACCTACAGATAGAAAAACAGCCTCAGCGGGTTGGTATAATACTTCAGCGTTTCAAAAAGCTGCTGATGCAGCAGGATTGTGGTCAAAAAATATTAATGGCGATGCCTTTTCCCATGAGCTGAAAGCGAAAGCGATTGATGTTATCAAAGAAGAACTTGGCCAAGTAGATTTGATCATATACAGCTTAGCTTCTCCGCGTCGTACTGATCCTGATACAGGTGAAGTGTATTCCTCTACGTTAAAGCCTATTGGTCAAAGCGTGACTACCAAAAATTTAAATACGTCTAAGCGCATCATTGACTCGGTCAGTGTTGAACAAGCTACCGAAGAAGAAATTCAAGGTACTGTTGATGTTATGGGCGGCGCTGATTGGGAATTATGGATCAAGGCGTTACAAGAAGCAGACGTTTTAGCAAAGGGCTTTAAAACGACTGCTTATACTTATATAGGTAAAAAATTAACCTGGCCAATTTATGGCCATGCAACAATTGGTCGTGCAAAAGAAGATCTTGATCGCGCAGCAAGTGCGATTAAAGCGTCAACTGAAAATATTTCAGGCCAAGCCTATGTTACTTCATTAAATGCGGTAGTTACGCAAGCAAGTTCTGCGATACCAATTATGCCACTTTATATTTCAGCAATGTTTAAAGTGATGAAAAGTGATGGTACTTATCAAGGCTGTATTGAACAAATTCAATCATTATTTAATGAAAACTTATATAGTAATACACCGCGTTTTGATGAAGCTGGTCGCTTAAGCCAAAATTATAAAGAGCTTGAAGATGGCGTACAAGAACGTGTTCAAACGATTTGGGATTCTGTTGACAGCGATACCATTGATGAACTTACGGATTATGAAAGCTACCATAATGAGTTTTTAAAGTTATTTGGTTTTAATGTTGCTGGTGTTGACTATGAAGCGGACCTTAGTCCAGTGACTGAGATAAATAATTTAGTGTAAAAATTACTAACTTATAACTGTTGATGTAAAAAAAGAGCAATGATTTTATAACATTGCTCTTTTTTGTTTTTGTAAGATTATTAAAATCGAGTGATTAGTCTAAAAAAACAGCAAAGTCGTAAAAATAATACAGAAAGTGTTACAGGATAATGGCGCAATTCTCTAAAATTATGCTAAAATTCGTGCCAGAATATTTTTAACTTAAGAGCCGGTAGATACTTTTTGTTAGCGTAATGTTAATAAAGAGCTTTTCTACTGAAATACACTGAAATCAAATGTTTTCTCACTTAATTACTTTAAGGTTTTGATTTAAAAGTACTTAGGTGAGAAATCGGCTGATTTTTACTCCCGTCAAAGTAGTGCAAGTGTTTATGATTACAATAAAAAAAGGTCTGGATGTTCCTGTTCAAGGTGCTCCCCAGCAAGTAATCCATGATGGTCCGTCCATCAAAAGCGTTGCGACACTCGGTGAAGAGTATGTGGGTATGCGACCAACCATGTTTGTTAAAGTGGGTGATCGTGTTAAAAAAGGTCAAGCGCTTTTTGAAGACAAAAAGAATGCTGGCGTTAAATTCACAGCTCAAGCTGCAGGTGTAGTAACAGAAATCAATCGTGGTGAAAAGCGTGTGTTACAGTCTGTTGTTATCACTCTCAATGAAGAGTCAGATAGTAACGAACAAGAAACATTCGCTAAATATGCTGAATCTGATTTAGCCACCATTAACCGTGAAGATGTTGTTAGCAACTTGGTTAATTCTGGTTTATGGACCGCACTTAGAACGCGTCCATATAGTAAAATTCCAGCGATAGACTCCACCCCAAAAGCTATTTTCATTAGCGCAATGGATACTAATCCGTTAGCTGCAGATCCTGAAGTGATCATTAATGAACAAAGCGAAGCCTTTAAACACGGTTTAACGGTATTAAGCCGTTTAACAGAAGGTAAAGTGTTTGTTTCTAAAGCACCTAATGCAAGTATCCCAACAACAGGTAATGAAGAAGTAAATGAATTTTCAGGTAAACATCCTGCTGGTTTAGTAGGTACCCATATTCATTTCTTGTCACCAGTCGGTGCTGAAAGCATTGTATGGCACATTGGTTACCAAGATGTTATTGCTTACGGTAAATTATTTACTACCGGTGAAATTGATGCAACACGTGTTGTTTCGATTGCTGGTCCAGAAGCAAAGAATCCAAGATTAGTTCGTACACTTACTGGCGCAAGCACAGAACAGCTTATTGCTAATGAAACTAATGATGTTGAATTACGCGTAATTTCTGGTTCTGTATTGCAAGGTTGTGAAGCTGCTGGCGTTCATGCTTATTTGGGGCGTTATCACACACAAATTGCGATATTAAAAGAAGGCCGTGAGAAAGAGTTTATGGGTTACATGTACCCAGGACCGAATAAATTTTCGGTGACTCGAGCTTACATGTCTCATCTTTTTCCAAGTAAATTATTTAACATGACAACAACAACTAATGGTAGCCCACGTGCCATGGTACCTATTGGTAACTATGAGCGTGTGATGCCGTTAGATGTACTCCCTACCGTGTTATTACGTGATTTATGTGCTGGAGATACCGATGGCGCTCAGCAACTTGGTGCTCTAGAGCTAGACGAAGAAGATTTAGCGTTATGTACGTTTGTTTGCCCAGGCAAAACAGACTACGGCGTATTACTTCGTGACTGTCTAACCACAATAGAGAAGGAAGGTTAGTCATGGGCTTGCAAAAGTTTATTGAAGATATCGAGCCGCATTTTGAAAAAGGCGGCAAACATGAAAAATGGTTCGCTTTATATGAAGCGGTAGCAACAGGTTTATTTACACCTGGTTATGTGACTAAAGGTAAAACGCACGTACGTGATAGCATTGACTTGAAGCGTATTATGATCACAGTGTGGTTAGCGGTGTTTCCTGCCATGTTTTTTGGTATGTACAACATTGGTTTCCAAGCGACTGAAGCATTAGCTGCTGGTTACGCTTTACCTGATTCTTGGCAGGTTGGTTTATTCCAAATGCTAGGTGGTGAACTTTCAGCTGACGCTGGCTGGTTTGCGATGATGCTTTACGGCGCATGTTTTTTCCTTCCTATTTATGCGGTTACCTTTGCGGTAGGTGGTTTTTGGGAAGTATTATTTGCGGCTGTACGTAAGCATGAAGTAAATGAAGGCTTCTTTGTTTCATCTATTTTATTTGCATTGATTCTTCCTGCATCAATTCCATTATGGCAAGTTGCTATCGGCATCACTTTTGGTGTTGTTGTGGCAAAAGAAATCTTCGGTGGTACAGGTAAAAACTTCTTGAACCCTGCTTTAGCGGGTCGTGCGTTTTTATTCTTTGCTTATCCGTTAGAAATTTCTGGTGATGCAGTGTGGGTAGCGGTTGATGGTTTCTCAGGAGCTACAGCGTTAAGTGCTGCTGCTTCAGGCCAACTTAGCTATGCATTAGATGCCAGCTGGTGGAACGCATTTTGGGGTTATATCCCAGGCTCTGTTGGTGAAGTATCTACATTCTGTATTTTACTCGGTGGTGCTTATATCCTCTATAAAGGTATAGCTTCGTGGCGAATTGTCTTAGGTGTATTTTTAGGTATGGTGTTAACGTCTTATCTATTTAATATGATTGGTAGCGATACTAACCCGATGTTTGCTATGCCATGGTATTGGCATTTTGTACTCGGTGGTTTTGCCTTCGGTATGATGTTTATGGCGACAGACCCTGTATCAGCTTCATTTACCAATACTGGTAAGTACGCTTTTGGTGCCTTAGTCGGCATCATGGTAGTGCTTGTACGTGTTGTGAACCCAGCATTCCCAGAAGGTATGATGTTAGCGATATTATTTGCTAATTTATTCGCACCATTATTCGACTATTTTGTCGTTCAATCGAATGTGAAACGGAGGCTTGCACGTGTCAGCTAAAAAAGAAACATTTGGTAAAACGCTTGGATTTGTTATTGCAGTATGTTTAGCATGTGCTGCATTAGTATCAATTTCAGCGGTTCAATTAAAGCCTCTACAAGTAGAAAATAAACTATTTGATCAACAAACAAAAATTTTGCAAGCAGCAGATATTTTGTCAATGACAGATGGCACAAAAGCGTCAATTCAATCGACCTTTGAGCAATTTGTTGATGCGAAAATGATTGACTTAGACTCAGGTGAGTTTATTGAAGGCAACCCGAAATTATTTGATGAACGTCGTAACGCTCGTGATCCTGAAAAGTCGTCAGATCTTGAAGAAGATATTGCGGGCATTAATCGTCGTTCACACACTGCCGTTGTTTACTTAGTGAGCAATGGTGCAGGTGAAATTGAAACTGTTGTCTTACCTATCGTAGGTTCTGGTTTATGGGACTTAATGTATGGTTATGTTGGCTTAAAGTCAGATTTAAATACGGTAAGAAATCTTATTTATTCAGACCATAAGGAAACTCCTGGCTTAGGGGCAGAAGTTATAAACCCCAAGTGGATTGCTAAATGGCCAGGTAAGAAAATTTACGATGAAGCGGGTAACGTTGCGATAGAACTTGTTAAAGGCGGTGCGAAAGCAAGCAATGAACATGGCGTTGATGCCCTGTCAGGTGCTACGCTAACAAGTAACGGTGTTACACGTACGTTGCAATTTTGGTTTGGTGAAAAAGGTTATAAGCCTTTCATTACTAAATTTCGTACTCAGGAGGTTAAATAATGTCTGCTGATAACAAAAGTGTTTTAACAAAACCGATTGTAGATAATAACCCGATTGCCTTACAAGTATTAGGGATTTGTTCAGCATTAGCTGTAACAAGTTCAATGACTAATGCCCTAGTAATGACAATTGCGGTAGTTATTGTTACGGGTTTTTCTAACTTGTTTATTTCGATTATTCGAAATCAAATTCCATCAAGTGTGCGTATTATCGTACAAATGGCAATTATTGCGTCGTTGGTAATTGTTGTTGACCAAGTGCTTAAAGCGTTTTCATATCAATTATCGAAAGAGCTATCAGTATATATTGGCTTGATCATTACTAACTGTATTGTTATGGGTAGAGCTGAAGCGTTCGCCATGAAAGAAAAGCCAGGTGTTAGCTTTTTAGATGGTATTGGTAACGGTTTAGGGTATGGCTTTATTCTTCTTGTTGTTGCTTTCTTCCGCGAGTTATTCGGTTTTGGTACCTTGTTTGGAATGGAAATATTACCATTAATTCAAAATGGTGGTTGGTACCAAGCAAACGGTGTATTAGTATTGCCATTTAGCTCATTCTTTATCATTGGTTTTATCATTTGGGCGATTCGCCAATGGAAACCAGCTCAAGTTGAGAAGGACTAATCACGATGGAACATTATATAAGTTTATTTGTTAAATCGATTTTTATCGAAAACATCGCGTTAACCTTCTTTTTAGGGATGTGTACATTCTTAGCCGTATCTAAAAAAGTCAGTACGGCGATAGGTTTGGGTGTAGCGGTTATTGTTGTACTTGGTATCGCAGTACCTGCTAACCAAGTTATTTACCAAGCGATTTTAGCGCCGGGTGCATTAGATAGCGTATTAGGGATCACTGATCCAGCTGAATCAGTTGATTTAAGCTTTTTATCTTTTATTACCTTTATCGGCGTAATCGCTGCGTTAGTACAGATCCTTGAAATGGTACTAGATAAATATTTCCCACCGCTATACAACGCATTGGGTATATTTTTACCGTTAATCACAGTTAACTGTGCAATTTTCGGTGCGGTAGCATTTATGGTTGCTCGTAACTATACATTAACGGAGTCACTTATTTACGGAGTTGGCTCAGGTGTTGGTTGGGCATTGGCTATCATCTTACTTGCAGGTCTTCGTGAAAAAATGAAGTATTCTGATGTACCAGATGGCCTTAAAGGATTGGGTATTACGTTTATTACTGCAGGATTGATGGCGTTTGGCTTTCTTTCTTTCGGTGGTATTTCGTTATAATAAGATTAACGTAGAAAGTAAGTTCTGCTTGCTTTCTCAAGATAAGTGCTAAGGAAAAGTCGATGGAAATTATTCTCGGCGTATCGATGTTTACAGCAATTGTTGTTGCACTTGTTTTGGTAATTTTATTTGCCAAATCTAAGTTAGTTTCAACAGGAAATGTAACCATTTCAATTAATGGCGACCCTGATAAAGCTGTTACGGCTCCTGCCGGTGGCAAGTTATTAGGTGTGTTAGCCGATCAAGGTATATTTATCCCGTCAGCGTGTGGCGGCGGTGGTACATGTGGTCAGTGTCGAGTAGACATTCATTCTGGTGGCGGTGATATCTTGCCAACGGAACAAGGTCATATTACTAAACGTGAAGCAAAAGATGGTTGTCGTTTAGCATGTCAGGTTGCTGTAAAGCAAGATTTAGACATTGAACTAGAAGACGAAATTTTTGGTGTTCAACAATGGGAATGTGAAGTTATCTCAAATGATAACAAAGCAACATTCATCAAAGAATTAAAGCTTAAAATTCCTGATGGTCAGTCAGTACCATTTCGTGCTGGCGGTTATATTCAAATTGAAGCTCCTGCACATCATGTTAAATACAAAGATTTTGATATAGAAGATCAGTATCGTGGTGATTGGGAACATTTTGGCTTTTTTGATGTTGAATCAAAAGTTGATGAACCTACATTACGTGCCTACTCGATGGCGAACTACCCAGAGGAAGAAGGCATTATCATGCTGAATGTGCGTATTGCTACGCCACCTCCTGGTAAGTTACATTTACCTGCGGGTAAAATGTCATCATTTATCTTCAATTTGAAGGCTGGCGATAAAGTAACAATTTCAGGTCCATTTGGTGAGTTCTTCGCTAAAGATACTGATGCTGAAATGGTCTTTATTGGTGGTGGTGCTGGTATGGCGCCAATGCGTTCACATATTTTTGATCAGTTAAAACGTCTTAAATCAAAACGTAAAATGACCTTCTGGTATGGTGCACGCTCACTTCGTGAAATGTTCTACGAAGATGACTACAACATGTTAGCGTCTGAAAATGATAATTTTGAATGGCATGTTGCCCTGTCAGATCCACAGCCTGAAGATGATTGGGATGGCTTAACAGGCTTTATTCATAATGTATTGTATGAACAATACTTAAAAGATCATGAAGCACCAGAAGACTGTGAATATTACATGTGTGGTCCACCAATGATGAATGCAGCGGTTATTCACATGTTGCAAGATCTTGGTGTGGAAGACGAAAATATCATGTTAGATGATTTCGGCGGTTAACCTTAGATCATCTTATGGTTAGTTTAAAAAGGTAGCTTCGGCTGCCTTTTTGTTTACATAGAGTAAAGAAGGTTAATAGGACTATTAACATGAATAAATTTTTATACGGTACCGTTTTTTTAGCCTTGATAATGCTTGCAGGTTGTTATCCAAGTAATGAGTTAGAGAAAGAGCAGATACACCTGCAAGGCATCACGATGGGAACGGTCTCTTATAATATTAAATATATTGATCAATCAGCAGAACAGAACCAGTCGATTCCGGATGAAAACGTGATACATGAAAACGTTGAACAAATTTTAAAGCAACTGAATCAAGATATGTCTAACTGGATCTCAGATTCAGAGCTTTCGAAATTCAACAGCCATAACTCAATGGAGCCAGTCGAAATATCTGAAGGTTTAAGGCGTGTACTAGCAGAGTCTATTCGTTTGGGCCACTTAAGTGAAGGTAAACTCGATGTAACGATTGGCCCGCTTATAAATTTATGGGGTTTTGGACCTGAAGGTCGTCCAGAAAAAGCGCCAACACAAGATGAAATAGCACAGGCAAAAGCCCGTATTGGTATTGATAACTTAACACTTGAAGGCAATATGCTCGCAAAGCGTATTCCTGATCTTTACGTTGATCTATCAACCATTGCCAAGGGGTATGCAGTTGACTTAGTGGCTGAATATTTAGATGAAGTTGGTGCTCATAATTACCTTGTAGAAATAGGGGGTGAATTACGTGCAAAAGGTTTTAAACATACTGGTGAATTATGGTCGGTTGCGATAGAAAAACCTGTAACCACTGAACGGGCTGTGCATCAAATTATCATTCCAAAAGATAATGCGATTGCGACATCAGGAGACTATCGAAAATATTTTGAAGAAGAGGGTCAACGTTTTTCTCATATTATTGATCCTGATACAGGTAAACCGATAAATCATACTCTAGTGTCAGTGACGGTAATTCATCCATCTTCAATGACAGCTGACGGTCTATCTACCGCCATGATGTTAATGGGTCCTGAAAAAGCGTTTGAGTTTGCAGAAACACATCAGATAGCTGCTTACTTGATCAGCAAATCAGAAAATGGCTTTATCGAGCAAATTACGGTAGAATTTATGCCGTATTTGAAATAGTAATGGCTGAATATAAGGGCTGTAATAATGGCAATATTTTTAGTGACCTTTGGCTTTTTTCTACTGATAGTTGTAGCAATGGCTGTAGGCTATATTTTTCAGCAAAAGTCACTTGCAGGTAGTTGTGGGGGCCTGGGTACCCTAGGTATCGATAAAGCATGTGATTGTGATGATCCTTGTGAAAAACGTCAAGAGAAAGAGCGTAAAGCTGCTATCAAAGCAGAACATAAAATAGATATCAAAAATATATAAAAATAGCGGCTGAAAGCCGCTATTTTTTTCCTTTTAGTTTCATAACTCAATTCATACCAATTCGCATAAAGATTAAGTCAGTTCAGAGCGATGTCAGAGGTGGGAGAATAAACGAAACGTGTGCAGATATAGTTGTTTCTACATCAAACACGTTTTGCGCAATTATCGCGCCTCTAACACGCTCCCAAAGGGCGAGTTTAAACGCTTCATAGCCTGTGTTGTTGATTTTGACAAGGACGCTACAAGAATGTAGCTTATTAGAGAACGCAGGAGACGTTCTCCTGAATAACCATTCTCTGCAATCAACGCCGTGCCTCTAAAGCGTTTAATTCTCGCTGAATGACTGAATATTTATGCGAATTGGTATCATTTACGTGTCAACTGTTGAGCATGCTCCACTCCATAAGCTTGCGATAACCCATAAAATATGAAATACTGTTTTTATATACAGTTTATTTTGTTGGTTTGAGTCTCTCATTCGCTTTGAATATAAATGCCGTATGACAAACGTAATTATGCCTAATGCAAAACGTAAAATAATCCATATAGATATGGATGCTTTTTACGTGTCAGTTGAAATACGAGATAATCCTGAGCTGCAAGGTAAGCCAGTTGCCGTTGGCGGTCCTGGAAATACCAGAGGGGTTTTATCGACGTGTAATTATATTGCAAGAAAGTATGGCGTACGTTCAGCCATGGCAAATAGTGTTGCGTTAAGAAAATGCCCTGAATTATTAATAGTGCAGGGTAGAATGTCGGTGTATAAAGAAACAAGTTCAAGGCTTCATGAGATATTTCAACGCTATACATCAAAAATAGAACCATTATCACTCGATGAGGCCTATTTAGATGTAACTGACTGCCCATTATTTTCCGGTTCTGCAACGTTAATCGCGCAAGATATCAGAAAAGTTATCTTTGATGAGTTACAGTTAACTGCCTCGGCTGGTATCGCGCCACTAAAGTTTCTTGCCAAAATAGCATCAGATCAACATAAACCCAATGGTCAATGTGTTATTGCGCCAGACAGCGTTATGGCGTTTATTGAAAGTATGCCACTGAATAAAATACCTGGTGTTGGAAAAGTCACGTTTAATAAACTTCAACAGCATGGCTTACATACGGGAGCGGATGTTAGGCAAAGCTCACAAACTGTTTTGATGAAAACATTCGGTAAATTAGGCGCTTCTTTATGGCAAAAATGTCATGGCATAGATAATAGAGCGGTAGAGGTTACCAGAGTGAGAAAATCAGTTGGTGTTGAACACACGTTCTCTAAAGATAAAAATGAGCTTGATGAATTAACTGATTATATGTTGCAGTCATTAATACCCGAGTTATTAACACGTTCAAAATCATATACCGTTGAACGTGGGATCAGTAAGCTTGGTGTAAAAGTTAAGTTTAACGATTTTCATCAAACTACCAAAGAAATACAACATCAAGATATTGATTCAGCGTCATTTATATTATTACTAAAAGAAGCATTATCAAGAGGTGAAGGGAAACCTGTTAGATTGTTAGGGGTTCATATTGGTTTAAAAGATATTGAACCAAAGGTAAATCATCAATATCAATTTGAATTAGCGTTGCCTATCAATTAACCGCATTAATATTAAAGATAATATAAGACTAAGGTCACATGTGTTGATATGTAAAATAGACCGTAAACAGTAAAGTGATATACAAGGGTTATGTTTTTTATGAACGGCATAACCCTTGTTTGTATCATAAGACTCTTTAAAGCTTACTTAACCCGAGCTCAGATTACTTAACATCAAAACGATCGAGCATCATCACTTTAGTCCAAGCGGCTATAAAGTCTTCAACAAATTTTTCTTTGGCATCGTCACAGGCATAAACTTCCGCTATTGCTCTTAATTCAGAGTTAGAGGCAAAAACTAAGTCACAACGTGTTGCAGACCAGCGTTCTTTACCTGATTTTCGATCAATACCTTTATACAGGTTATATTCTTCGGATTTCTGCCATTTGGTATTCATGTCAAGTAAGTTGATGAAATAATCGTTAGTTAACATGCCAGAAGTATCGGTTAAAATGCCATGATTACTTTGTAAGTAATTGATATTTATAGCTCTAAAACCACCAATAAGCACTGTCATCTCTGGCGCCGTTAACGTGAGTAAGTTTGCTTTATCTAGCATCAACTCTTCGGGTGTTGTACCCAAATCGCTTTGACTATAATTTTTAAACGCGTCAGCTTTAGGCTCTAAAACGGCAAAGGATTCTACATCTGTTTGTTCCTGTGTTGCGTCAACCCTTCCTGGTTTGAATGGCACCAAAACGTTTTGACCTGCATTTCGGCAAGCGATTTCAATACCTACATTACCAGCAAGCACAATAAGATCTGCTAAAGAAACGCGTTTACTGGTTTTCTCTTTAAAGCCTGATTGAATAATTTTTAGCGTACTGATGGTTTTCTTAAGCTGATCAGGTTGATTCACTGGCCAGGAATTTTGTGGTGCTAAGGCGATTCTTGCGCCATTTGCACCACCACGTTTATCTGAGTCACGATAGGTTGAGGCTGCTGACCAAGCAGTGAAAATCATGGTTGAAACAGGTATATTGGCTTGTTCTATGTGTTGTTTTAAAAGTTTAACATCTGTGTCGTCTATTGCATCAAGGGTGTTACAAGGTAAAGGGTCTTGCCAAATAAAGTCTTCGCTTGGAACCTCTTCACCTAAATAACGGCTTTTTGGCCCCATGTCTCTATGAGTCAATTTAAACCAAGCGCGCGTAAATGCTTCTGCAAACGCGTCAGGGTTTTGATGAAAATGTTTTGAAATTGGCGCGTAGATAGGATCCATTTTTAGTGCCATATCTGCAGTGCTCATAATCGTGGGGATTTTTTTAGTTGCATCATGTGCGGTTGGTACTAGATGTTCGTCCTTAGGGTTGATCGGCGCCCATTGCCATGCGCCCGCAGGGCTTTTTACTAATTCCCAATCATAAGCAAATAATACATCAAAATAACCATTATCCCATTGAGTAGGATTTGCCGTCCAAGCGCCTTCTACGC
This sequence comes from Thalassotalea sp. PP2-459, assembly GCF_001913705.1. GTDB lineage: Bacteria > Pseudomonadota > Gammaproteobacteria > Enterobacterales > Alteromonadaceae > Thalassotalea_C > Thalassotalea_C hakodatensis. Next base: position 64,474 of record NZ_MKQD01000033.1, read on the forward strand.
CACTGGTAATTGTGTCGTTACCTTTACCTGTACCATGAGTATTCATCCATCCAAGACCTACATTTTCTAAGGGTGATGCTTCTGGTTCTGGACCTACATTATTAGCGTCTCCTGCACCGTGACATTTACCAAACGTATGCCCGCCAGCTATCAATGCCACGGTTTCTTCATCATTCATTGCCATACGAGCAAAGGTTTCTCTAATGTCTTTGCCTGAGCCTAAAATATCTGGTTCACCGTTTGGTCCTTCTGGGTTAACGTAAATTAAGCCCATTTCAACAGCAGCGAGTGGGTTGTCTAAATCACGTTCACCTGAATAACGTTTGTCTGTGAGCCATTCTTTTTCTACGCCCCAGTAAATATCTTCTTCAGGATGCCAAATATCTTCTCTACCACCGCCAAAGCCTATTGGTTTTAAGCCCATAGATTCAATGGCACAATTTCCTGTTAAAATCATTAAATCTGCCCATGAAAGACTTTTGCCGTATTTTTGCTTGATTGGCCAAAGTAATCTTCTAGCTTTATCAAGATTGCCGTTATCTGGCCAACTATTGAGCGGTGCAAATCGTTGATTGCCAGCAGAAGCTCCACCGCGCCCATCACCTTCACGATAGGTTCCTGCACTGTGCCATGCCATTCTGATAAATAGTGGACCATAATGGCCATAGTCAGCAGGCCACCAATCTTGGGAATTAGTCATTAACTGAATAAGGTCAGCTTTTAATTGTTTGTAATCAATAGACTTAAAATGTTCTGCATAGTTAAATGTGCTGTCCATGGGGTCAGCTTTTTTATCATGCTGTCGAAGAATTCTTAAATTTAATAAGTTTGGCCACCATTCAGTATTTGTTGTACCGCTATCACCAACCTTTGTATTACTACCGTGGGTAAATGGACATTTGCTTGGCTGTTGTTTTACATCACTCATTGTTTGAATTCCTTGACATCATTTTATGAAAGTAAATCGATTAGACTGCATTATTACTATAGTTAACTCTTTGCAGGTTGCGTTATATTTTTACCTATTGGAACAGCTTTGATAACTTTATTTTGGATGAAAAATAAAGCGATTGTTCTAAAAAAGAGGTAACAACTAAGTTACCTCTTTACTCTTTATTCGTTAAATTTTACCGACTAAATCTAAGCTCGGTGTTAAGGTTGCTTCGCCTTGTTCCCATGCGGCAGGGCATACTTCACCGTCATTTTCACGAACATACTGAGCTGCTTTTACATTTCGCACCATGTCTTTAGCGCTACGGCCAATTCCCCCTGCATGAATATGTGCAACTTGTATGATGCCATCTGGATCAGCCAAGAATGTACCGCGATGTGCCATGTGATCTTCTTCAATCATGACACCAAAACCACGAGTAATATTGCCTGTTTGATCGCCAATCATTGGGAATTTTATTTTACCGATAGCATCTGAAGAGTCATGCCAAGCTTTATGTGAAAAGTGTGTATCGGTAGATACTGCATATACTTCAACACCTAATTTTTGTAATTCTTCATATTGATTCGCCATATCTTCAAGTTCTGTTGGGCATACAAACGTAAAGTCAGCAGGGTAAAATAAAAAGATTGACCATTTTCCTTTTACGCTTTCAGTTGATACTTCAACGAATTCGCCATTGTGAAATGCTTGAGCGGTAAATTCTGGTATTGATTTTCCTATTTGAGCCATGGTTATTTCCTCTTTATAAGTAATAAGTAAACGTTTTAGTTACGCAAAAGCGTGTTTGCTTTCGATGGGGTAATATTATTCGGTATATAATGTTTTGTATAATTGATTGTATCGAAGTTGATGTTTTAAAAAATAGAACGTTAAATGTGGACTATCTGCTTCCCAATGTATTTAAAAATTGAATATAATCTATATATGGTTCTGTTAAATTGATTAATAAACAAGATGATTTCAATAAAGCAACTTTATTACGCACTAGCGGTAGAGAAAACACTCCATTTTAAAAAGGCTGCAGAAGCATGTAATGTTTCACAGTCAGCGTTAAGCACTGCAATTAGCGAGCTTGAAAAACAAATTGGTGTGGTTATTTTTGAACGCAATAATAAACAAGTACTAGTGACTGATGATGGTCAACTTATCCTTAATAAAGCGAAACGCGTTAAGCTTGAACTTGATGAATTATTACAAGTGTCGCAAGTGAATAAGAAACCGTTCTCAAGTGGAATGACTATAGGTGTTATTCCAACGATTGGCCCTTATTTGTTACCAAAAGTATTACCCGAACTAAGGCTACAGCACCCTAACTTTAAACTTAAAATTATTGAGGAACAGTCACATGTCTTGGTAGATTTGGTGCGTACAGGGGAACTTGATGCTGCGATATTAGCATTACCGTTCCCTATTGAAGGCTTAATGAAATTTGATTTCTGGCAAGAAGACTTTTACTGGGTTAGTCATAAAGATGAGTGCCCAAGTCAGATGCAAGAGATCACTAGTGAAGAGTTAGCATTAGAAACGCTGATGTTACTTAAAGATGGTCATTGCTTGAAAGAGCATGCACTTGCAGCTTGCCGTTTTCAATCGCAAAAACAAGATTCAGCCTTTGATTCTGCAAGCTTACATACACTTATTCAGATGGTGGCAGGAAAACTAGGTACAACCCTAGTACCACAAATGGCGCTTGATCAGCTTATTTATCCAGAATCAGAATTAAGTGCTATCCATTTAAATGAGCCAGGGCCTCACCGCACCATTTCATTAATCACACGTCCTAATTATGTGCGAACAAATGAAATTATCGTGTTGAAATCATTGTTTCATGAACAACTACTAGCAAAGTGCCAGTAACCTAGTAGTTAGATTTTTTAGAATGTCATCCTCTATTTATATAAATTTACTGAATTAGTTAAAGGGAAGTTAATATAGGTAAATAAAAAAGGAGATAGCTATGAAAAACATCATGAATCAATTAAGAACGATCTTAGAAAATCAGAAAGAAAAAACACACTTAGTCACATGCAATTATGCAAACAATTACTACGGTGATCAGGTTTGTATGATAAAGAAAGCTGGAAGTTAAGAGAGGTTGCAATGATAGCTTGAGTAATACCAATCGCTGAATGACCGAATATTTATGCGAATTGGTATAATAGGGGCTAGCGGGAAACTAACCCCCATTTAAGTTACTGTAGATTTACTAATTCAAGTTGATTTTCGCTGTTGATATATAGCAACATGCGAGTATCGTCAGCAGAAAGTACTGAATTTAACGGTTGATTACCTTCTGTTATTAGGGTGTTACTCAGTTGTTGTTGTTGATCATAAATGTTGATCAAGAAACCATCATTAGGATCAAATCGCACATAGTTGGCACTATTATTTTGCGTTTTAACCAATTGTAGTGTGGTATTCCCTTCTGCTTGTGGAAGTAACCCTTGGTCAGTATAGGTGTTACCATCAAAACTTATCCACTCACTGGTTGGGCTAACGGTGTAAAGTGCTTGCTCATTATCAGTGACCACAAAGTCGCTAATTGCCTGATCGTCGCCAAGTAATGTAGGTCGATATTGATGACTCAACTGGGCGCTTATTTGCTGAGAGGTAAAATCATTCGCTTTAAGCGTATAACGTTTAAAAGAAGAATCAAGTAAGTCTAATGCATAAACCGTTTCAGTAATATTTGCTTGTTTGATAAGCGAGGTGAAAAAAGCATTTTCGCTGTCCCAAAAAACGCGTTTCAGATCAATGGTGGCAAACTCTAATGCTTGGGTGACCACGAATTCTCTCCCTGATACCGTAATAAAACTCACCGGTTCAAATTCAATATCACTGTCAGTTAACGTGTTAATGGTGTTATCGAGTAAGTTAATTTTATAACGGTGCGTTATTGGTGTTTCTGTTCCGTCTTCAGCGGTTACTGTTTCGTTAGCAATCGCTAAGAGTGTCTCACCATTAGGCGAAAGGACCAGTTGCTCTAATAAGGTATTTTCAGGTGCAACAGCAAACATATTCACTTGTTCACCTGTGTGAATATGATAGGTATATAAGCTGTTATCTTGTGCTAGATAGACATAAGGTAAATAAGTTGAAGTGACAATGCTATTATTATTGAGGCTGATGTTATCAATCACTTGGTTATCGATACTTACTGAATTTACATAGAAAGACACATTAATCGTTTCAGCAACCGCATCATTATCGTCAACGCTTGCAATTGTCACGGTACTTGTGTGTAAACCATCATTAAGTACAACATTGTTATTAATAGCCACTGTGAGCGTATCACTTGAAGGTGTCAACGTAAGCCAAGGGGCGCTAGCAGTGGCTCGCCAATTAACAGTATTAGGACTATTGGTTGAAATACTTACTTGCTGGCTAAGTTTCTCCAAATTAGCTACTTGGCTAAAAGCTATCCCAGTATGACTTGAGTATAAATAATGACGATCTAAACCAAGTTCTACAGGTATAACTTTACTATCACCAGAAGAGGTTTCAGTTAATGTTAACTGAGCTTGATATAAATTAGCTGAATCGAATGTGGTTACATCAGCTGATAAGGTAATCGTCGATGCACCTTCACCAGAAATTTTGTCTAACGTTAACCAGTCAACATCGACCGATGCTGTCCAAGCATTGTTACTCTCACTTGTTATTTCGAGTGTTTGTGAATCAATATTTTCTTCGCCTAACGTCGCTTGGAAAGTAATTTGATCAGTATTAGTGGTTAATTGCCATATAAGTAACGATATATCGATATCGTGATGTACTAAATTCACTTGATTAGCATCACCAGTAGAAACTCTTAACGTTGTGCTGTACTCATCAGGTAAAATGTTGTCGGCATTAACAAGCTTGACAGTGATTTTTGCAGAGCTATCACTTAATTGCTCTGTAGAAAAGTTAAGCCAGCCAACCGGTTGATTATCAGGTGCGTAACCTAGTAATAATCCTTTGCCAGTATAGTCAACGGTAATTGATACGGTATCTTCTGATACCTTCAAGAATTCGTTACTAAAGTTAATAACGCTTGTATCAACAGAAATAGCATAATTCTCAGCTGCTATATCAGCATCGGAGCTACCACCACATGACTGAACTAAAATGACCAATGCCAACGTGTAAATAGTTCGAATAAAGTATCTTGAATATTCCTTCATATAGTTCCCTATATTGATTAGCCGCTTGTTGATTATTATATCAATTGTTAATGGTATTTTGCGTGATTCTTTCGTTATTGTAAAAACTTATCACAATTTAAAGGTGAATGAGGATTTTTTATCAAGTTATAGGTAGAATAGTTAGATGTTTTGCACTAAATTGCTTGTGCCAATTTTATACTGACAAATTGTGACGTGATTAAAGAGATACTGCATACAGGAATTGATCTACTTTCGAGACGAGAGCACTCGAAAAAAGAACTTCTACATAAATTGTTGCAACGAGGCCATGAACCTGATGATATTGTTGAGGTGATTGAATTTCTCGAATCTAACCAGTATCTCTGTGAACAAAGATTCACAGAGTCTGTATTTCGTAGTCGGGTAAATAAAGGGTACGGTGAAAAGTATATTGAACAAGAGTTAATGCAAAAAGGTATTGACAGTTCGCTCGTTAATCAAGTTGCAGCAGAAATGTCGGTTGACTGGCAAGAAATTGCAGCGCAAGTGTACGATAAAAAATTTGGCAATACGCCAATTAAAGATGATAAAAATAAGGCGAAAAGAATTCGGTTCATGCAGTATAGAGGATTTTCCTCGCATGAAATATTCGCACTTATTAATGCAAATTAACTCATAAATTTTAATGATTAAATGTTAGGTATGGCTATGATGAAAACCAGTGCCGGAATAAGAAAGGCATTCTTAGATTTTTTTGCTTCTAAGCAACACCAAATTGTCGCTAGTAGTTCGTTAATTCCTGGTAATGATGCAACCTTGCTCTTTACTAACGCGGGTATGGTGCAATTTAAAGAGGCCTTTTTAGGCGCTGAGCAAAGAAGTTATAGCCGTGCTACAACGTCTCAACGCTGTGTTCGTGCTGGTGGTAAACATAATGACTTAGAAAATGTTGGTTATACCGCTCGTCACCACACCTTTTTTGAAATGTTAGGTAATTTTAGTTTTGGTGACTATTTTAAAGAAGAAGCAATTAGCTTTGCATGGGAGTTTCTAACGCAAGAACTTGGTTTACCAAAAGAAAAACTATTAGTGACCATTTATGAAACAGATGATGAAGCCTACAATTATTGGCATGACATCATCGGTGTACCCCATGAAAAAATCATTCGTATCGGTGATAAAACTGCAGGTAAAAAGTACGAGTCTGATAACTTTTGGTCCATGGGTGACACAGGTCCTTGTGGTCCTTGTAGTGAAATATTCTATGATCACGGCGAAGAAATTTGGGGAGGGCCGCCAGGTTCACCAGAAGAAGACGGTGATCGCTTCATTGAGATTTGGAATTTAGTTTTCATGCAGTACAACCGCCATGAAGACGGTACCATGGAGCAACTACCTAAGCCTTCTGTTGATACGGGCATGGGATTAGAGCGTATTGCAGCGATATTACAAGGCGTACACAGTAATTACGAAATAGATATTTTCCAAGGGTTGATAAAAGATACTGCTGCAATATTGAACTGTGATGATTTAGAAAATAAATCGTTACGCGTAATTGCTGATCATATTCGTTCTTGCTGTTTTCTCATAACTGATGGTGTGATGCCATCAAATGAAGGACGCGGCTATGTGTTACGCCGTATTATTCGTCGAGCAGTACGTCACGGACACAAACTTAACGCTAAATCACACTTCTTTCATAAATTGGTACCATCATTAATTACACAAATGGGTGATGCTTACCCTGAACTTATTGAGCAGAAAGCGATTTTAGAAAAATTATTGCGCATCGAAGAAGAACAATTTGGTCGTACACTTGATCGTGGTATGCAGTTACTTGAAGAAATATTATCTACCTTAGAGGGGGATACCATTAGCGGTGATGATGTTTTTAAATTATATGATACTTACGGATTTCCAGCCGATTTAACCGCAGATATTGCCCGTGAACGTCAATTGAAAATTGATCAAAATGGCTTTGATGTTGCCATGGGGTTACAGCGCGAAAGAGCGCAACAAGCCAGCCAGTTTGGTGCCGACTATAACGAACAGCTAAAATCTGAAAAGAATACCGCTTTTAAAGGTTATACCAATAGTACATTTTCAGCGACAATCGTTGAAATTTTTCATAATGGCAGCTCTGCATCAGTGCTCAATGAAGGCGAGCAAGGGGTTGTTATTTTAGATAATACGCCGTTTTATGCTGAATCAGGTGGTCAAGTAGGTGATACAGGTGTGATTGCTACTGAGAATGGTGTATTTGAAGTTACGGACACTATTAAGGTGGGTAATGCTTTTGCTCATCATGGTATTGCCAAGACTACGATCCAGCTAAATGCGCGTGTGAAAGCAGAAATTAATACTGAACGCCGTGATGCCATTGTTAAAAACCATTCAGCCACGCATATTTTACATGCAGTATTACGCGATGTATTAGGTGATCATGTTACACAAAAAGGCTCACTTGTTGATGCTGAAAAACTACGTTTTGATTTTGCACACTTTGAAGCAGTAACTGAACAAGAACTCAAGAAAATTGAGCACTTGGTGAACTTAGAAATACGCAGAAATCATCAACGTGAAACCGCACTAATGCCAATAGATGAAGCGAAAGAAAAAGGTGCAATGGCGTTGTTTGGTGAAAAGTATGATGACGAAGTACGTGTAGTCACATTAGGTAATTGTTCTATTGAGCTTTGTGGTGGTGTGCATGTTGAACGAACCGGTGACATTGGTTTAGTTAAAATCGTATCTGAATCAGGTATCGCTGCGGGGGTTCGTCGTATTGAAGCGGTATCTGGAGAAGCGGCACTTAATTATATTGATGCACAAGCGGAGGCCTTGGCAACGATTGCGAACTTAGTTAAATCAGACGTGTCAAATACCGTTGAAAAAGTGGAACAAACACTAAGTAAAACGAAACAGCTTGAAAAAGAAATTGCTCAACTGAAACAGCAATTAGCGGCTCAAGCGGGTTCAGATTTATTAAGCCAAGCAAAAGACATTAACGGTATTAACACGTTAATTGCCGAGTTAGACGGAGTCGCTTCGAAAGACTTACGAGGTATGGTAGATGATCTTAAAGTTAAAATTAAAAGTGGCATCATTGTTCTTTCGACAATTAACGATGGCAAAGTAGGTTTGATTGTCGGTGTTACAAAAGATTTAACCGGACAAGTTAAGGCGGGCGAAATTGTTAACATGATAGCCCAGCAAGTTGGTGGTAAAGGTGGAGGGAGACCAGATATGGCACAAGCTGGTGGCAGTGAACCTCAAAACGTACCTAATGCGATGGCAAGTGTTGAACCATGGTTAATTGAGAATCTAAGCTAACGCTTCTGATATCAATGAAATATTTAATAAAGGAAACTTTCGAGTTTCCTTTTTTTATCCCAATTTTTCATTGACTAAAAAACAAATCATTATTGTTTACTCCTTCAACGATGGTAATTGTTAAAGTGACGTTAATCAGAGATGAGTAGAGTATTAATAGTTACATATTTGTTGAAAAAATATCGTAATTTAACTGTCACATGAGAAGAAGCTTGCTAAAATAAAGGTAACTGGTACGACGTTCTTCTAAACTTAGAGTGTTGGGAAAGTATTACGGAATATTTTTCTCTAGGGTAATTGAATTATTGTCACCCAGTGTAAGACTAAATTTTTAACTAGCTAAATTTAGTTTATCCCGTTTTAGATATTAAGGAATTAGGAATGTTAATATTAACCCGTAGAGTTGGAGAAACTTTAATGATCGGTGACGATGTCACGGTCACAGTTTTAGGTGTTAAAGGAAATCAAGTTCGCATTGGTGTTAATGCACCAAAAGAAGTTTCAGTACATCGTGAAGAAATTTATATGCGAATACAGTCTGAAAAGGGCGAAACTACGCCTGGAAATAGTTTTTAACGAAATTGTTTCCCAAAGAAGCCGGCATAGCCGGCTTTTTTATTGCTTTAAAAATAAAGGAGTACGAAAGAAAAGTGCTGGTAATTTGCTCTGGTTGATTGATTTGTCAACAAACAGATGTAAAAGCTAAAAAAATCGTTTGACTTATTTTTTATATCCATTAATATTCGCCCCGTTGGTGAGATGGCCGAGTGGCTGAAGGCGCTCCCCTGCTAAGGGAGTATACAGTTTGTAGCTGTATCGAGGGTTCGAATCCCTCTCTCACCGCCATCTTTTATCTAAGATTTAAAATAGATTATTGCGAACAAGTAACCAGTTGGATAGGCAGTATGCTTGGATAAGATGGCTACGAACTAGGTTCGTTATCCTTAATCAGGATATAAATTATTAGATTATTGCGGACGCGTAGCTCAGCTGGATAGAGTACCTGGCTACGAACCAGGCGGTCGCAGGTTCGACTCCTGCCGCGTCCGCCACTTTCTTTAAGTGGTTAAATATAAAAGAAGAGCTAGTATTAAAGCTTTAATCATTAATACTGCGATTATGTCGCATATCCCTACCTCGGGATATAAAATAACGATTGACCGCGGACGCGTAGCTCAGCTGGATAGAGTACCTGGCTACGAACCAGGCGGTCGCAGGTTCGACTCCTGCCGCGTCCGCCACATTTAAGACCAGTCGTCAGACTGGTTTTTTTATCTCTTGATAGATATTAATAAACGTTTTATCCCTACCTCGGGATATAAAATATTGATTGACCGCGGACGCGTAGCTCAGCTGGATAGAGTACCTGGCTACGAACCAGGCGGTCGCAGGTTCGACTCCTGCCGCGTCCGCCACCTTTAAAGCCAACCTTCGGGTTGGTTTTCTCGTTTAAGAACGATGTATAAAAGAGAAGTAGCTCAGCTGGATAGCG
>NZ_MKQD01000034.1 GCF_001913705.1 Thalassotalea sp. PP2-459
GTTCTCCTGAATAACCATTCTCTGCAATCAACGCCGTGCCTCTAAAGCGTTTAATTCTCGCTGAATGACCGAATATTTATGCGAATTGGTATTAGTGGCACCTCGTACCATTATTACCTGTAATGTGTTAGCCTTGGCACCATTATATTACAGGTAACCAGTTGGTTTACAGAAACTTATGACCACCATTTATCAGGTATCAGAACTTGCCAAAGTCTCGCTTGCAACCGTATCTCGTGTGATGAACGGTAATCCTCGTGTGAGTGATAAAACACGCGAGAAAGTGTTAGCGGCAATGAAAGAACTCGGCTATCGTCCAAACTTAACCGCTCAATCGTTAGCTTCTAATCGCAGCAACTGTGTTGGCTTGCTTGTTTCTGAAATTCATGGGCCTTTCTTTGGGCAAATGATGAGTGCGGTGGAAACTGAACTACGTGCAGCGGGCAAGCATGTCATCATCACTGCAGGCCATAGTGATGAGGAAAAAGAAAAAGATGGCATTGAGTTTTTAATCAGCCGAAATTGTGATGCTATCATCGCTCATGTAGAGGCGGTGAGTGATGAGTATATTGAAAGCATTGCAAAAGAAAAAACACCGATGATTTTTATTAGTCGTTATGTAGCAAGTCTTGCCGATAAGTGTATCAGCTTAAATAATGAATATGGTGGTTACTTGGCAACGTCGACCATGATCAAACATGGGCATAAAGAAATCGCCTGTATTGCCGGGCCACAATCAAAAGCAGACGCAGTTGCTAGGCTTGCAGGTCATAAACGTGCAATGGCAGAGCATAACTTACCCATTAAAGAGTCGTTAATATATGAAGGTGAGTTTAAAGAAATAGGTGGTGTGTTAGGGTTAGAAAAATTTATTAAGTCTAACGATAATTTCACCGCAATTGTTTGTGCTAATGATGAAATTGCTTCTGGTGTCATGACCTATGCTCGGGAGCATGGTTTACACCTGCCTGATGATTTATCAGTTATAGGCTTTGATAACGTTGTATTTGCTTCTCATTTATATCCTAAGTTAACCACAATTGAAAATCCCGTTGATCAGATGGGGCAAATGGCGGCTAAAATAATTTTGCGTGATGTCTATAAGCAACAGCAAGACGTGATACAACACTTTTATTCACCAACGTTAATCAATAGAGATTCAATCGCTGATTTAACGTAATTTAAATCAACAGACCCTAGCTAATTGATCACTATTTAATTTCAAGACATTGCTTGATTGGTTCAGTTGCTCTGTCATCTGCACCGATTCATCCGCCATGTTCGCTAATTTATTTATTCGAAGGTTCACTTTATCAGCGGCGTCTAATTATTGTTCAGTAAGTTCACCCTGTTGATATAAGGCATAGTAGTGCTCAGCGATACTGACAGCAGATTGCACAACTTTTTATTGTTGATATAAAATGCTGTATTGAGGTGAAAGTAGTTTTGCACCAAGCAATAACAAACCTGATAACGTAATAGCTAAAATGATCGCTAACCGGTAGCGTATGGAAGTTTTCCGTAGTGCTTTCATATCGACTTCTCAAGCGTAGGCATATATCAAGATTAGGAAATGATCGATATATTTATTAAAATGACCTATAAAAAGATCAAGTGGAGCAATTATGTTGGAAGGTAGTGCGAGTATTTGTCCGTTGTGTCAGCAACATAATCGCTGCAATGTTGATGGTAACGAACCATGTTGGTGTGTGAGCACTAACATACCTAAGGCATTGTTAGCGAACGTGCCAAAGAAGAAAAAAAATAGGGTATGTATCTGTGCTAAATGTATTGAAAAATATCATCTAGATTTAGCACAGCAAGTGAAATAATACGATAAGTTTTATCTACTGACTTTGTCAGCTGTTTACTTTTTTACCACAGTATATATTTTATTGACGATTTTCCATTCGCCGTTATGTTTCAATAATGACAAGTAGTCGACATACTTCCAGCTGCCCATATCCCACTCAGCCCGCACTGAAGCGGCGGAATTTTCAATATCCATAGCGATAATACTCGTGGTATGTTTGCCGGGTTTATCTTTACTAAAAAAGCCTAAAAAGGTCTGTAATTCGTAAACATTGTGCTTGCCGTCGGTTACTCCTTGAATTTTGGCATCAGGGTGAAACGCTTTTGCGACAATATCAGGGTCACCAAGTTTACTTCCTTCTAAGTAATAATTGACCGCTTTTTCTACTGCATCTTTTTGTGATGTGTCCCCGTGGTACTGTGTACCGCTAATTGCTTGAAAACTAAAAAGTAGTGTACATAGGATTATTGCTTTCATAATGGTTCCGTTACTGTTGATGTTTAAATTAAAGTTTTTAAGAACTGCTTAGGTGAAATACCTATCTGTTGCCTAAACATATAAATAAAGGATGAACTAGATTGGTAACCTAACAATGCCGCTATACTGGCGATTTCATCTTTTTGCGCTAAATGCTTGATTGCTATTTGTATATTTAACCGTTGTCGCCATTGACTATAGGTTAATCCGGTTTCCTTTTTAAAATTTCTAGTTAATGTTCTTGCAGAAGTTTGAACAAATTTACCCCATGATAATAGATCACTTTTCATGGAAGGGTATTTTTGTAACTTTTCTATGATTGCGAGTAAACGTTCATCTTGTGGATAAGGTAAAAACATATCACGTTTGGTTAATTGTGGTAAATAATCTTGGAAAACAGCAATAAGCCGGTGATGTATTAAGGTTTGTTTGTTAGAGGAAGGTAGGGTGAGAAGCTCATTCATTAATGCTTTAAAAAATGTTGAAGCATGTGCGACAAAAGGTTGATCAATGGTAGTTTCAAAGATGTCATCCGTTATATAAACCGCAGTTAATGCGACATCAGTTTTTGCGAGTAACTCATGTCTAATATTCGCTGGGATCATAAAACCATGACACGCGGGTATAAAATAACGACCAGACCTAGTAATGACAGCAAGTACGCCAGATTTTATATATAAAAATTGGCTTTGCGGATGCTGATAAAACTCAACTCCAGCTTGGGCGGGGATATTTAAATGTTTAACATTGTAAACAGCGTTATTTTGCTGAATATGCATTGTCATAATATCTACACTAAGTTAATAATGATCTTAATATGACAATTAGTGTTGTTTATTTTTACGAATAAAGCAAGATGGTCAAGAGAAGAGATGAAATGAAAAAGTTACTAAAAGTCCAGACAAGTTTTATTAAAGTGTATACAATTCTAACGACCCGTCATTACAAATGCTTAAGATTATATATTTGTGATAACAGAGAAAAATAACTAATGGAACAAATCATGAAAAAGTTTTTAATGCTTAGTTTGGCAATGTTTACTCACACATGCTTTGCTAATGGTGAAACCTTCTATCAAGTGTCATTTGACAATGCCGTACACCATGAAGCGCAAATTAGCGCGACATTTACCGAGGTTGAAAATCAAGTCTTAGAAGTGCAAATGAGTCGTGCGTCACCTGGACGATACGCAATGCATGAATTTATTAAAAATGTGTATAACGTATCGGCGGTTAATAGTGTTGGGCAACCAATAAATATTAAACGCGTTAATCCGTATCAATGGAATATAGAAGGCCATGATGGCGAGGTAACGTTAACTTATACATTATTTGGTGATAGAGCAGACGGCACATATTCTCAAATCGATAGAACGCATGCTCACCTGAATATGCCAGCTACTTTTGTGTGGGCTACAGGCCATGAAGACCGTGCAATCGATTTAGAATTTACGCCGTTTAATCCTCGATGGAAAGTAGCAACACAATTGCCAAAAGGTAAGGGTAGTTATGCGTTTACTGCACCCAATTTAGCTTATTTTCTTGATAGTCCAGTAGAGTTGAGCGATCATCAGGTACGTTCTTGGCAAGTAGAGTCAAACGGCGAGAGTCAAACAATTCACTTAGCGGTTCATCACAATGGTACAGATGAAGATCTTGATAAATTTGCCAATATGGCAAAAGCGGTTGTCGCTGAACAAATAAAAGTATTTGGTGAGTTACCAACATTTGATTACGGCGAATACACCTTTATTGCTTGTTACCTACCACACGCAAAAGGTGACGGTATGGAACATAGAAATTCTACCATACTCACTAATGCTACTTCGTTAGATGAAGCTGAGTTTAGCCAGTTAGGCACCTTGTCTCATGAGTTTTTTCATGCATGGAATGTTGAACGTATTCGTCCCGCAGAACTTGAGCCTTTTAACTTCATTGGTGCAAACATGACATCAAACCTATGGCTTGCTGAAGGCTTTACAACATACTACGACAAATTATTGATAAAGCGCGCTAATGAGTGGGATGAAGAGAAATTTTTGACGCACTTAAGTAGTATAGTGAATCAAGCATATTATCAGCGTGGACGTTTATATTTGTCACCTGAAGGTGCCAGTCAAATGGCAACGTTTGTTGATGCTGGCGTATCCGTAGATCGTACCAACTACAGTAATAATTACTTTAGTTATTATACATACGGTAGAGCTATGGGGTTAGCGTTAGATCTTATGATTCGTACGTCGTTTCCTGGCAAGTCACTAGATGATTATATGAAACAATTATGGAATGACTTTGGTAAAACAGAAACGCCATATACCCGTGATGATGCCCGCTTAACTTTAGGTAAAGTAACGGGTGATCAGCAATTTGCTGATACGTTTTTTGCGGAGCATATATATGGTCGCACTAAAGTCGATTTTTCTGCATTATTGTCAACGGCTGGCTTAACCATCGAGCAAAAAGATGATGAGAGTGCATTTCTAGGTAAAGTTAACTTTAATTTCGTAGGTAAAGATGCCATGGTAAGTAATACCATGTTAGTTAACTCTCCGTTATATCAAGCGGGCGTAGAATATGGCGATCAAATCGTAAAATTAGGCCGTAGAACGATTCGTTCACAAAAACTTTGGCATAAAGCACTCGCGCAATTTAAACCTGGAGATACTACCACCATTGAATATATTCAACGTGGTGAAACAGTGAAAAAATCGATCACGTTTATTGCTGATCCAGCGGTTAAAGTGTCTGTACAAGATGATGATATCACCGATCAACAAGCAGAATTTAAAGCCGCTTGGCTAGGTGAAGACAAAAAGGATGAACAAGTAGAAGAGGCTGGTATTTAGTTTTTTACTGTTCAGGATGAGAATTAAAAAGGCTCAGGTAGAGCCTTTTTTAGTAAAAAGGTAAACAAGGTGTATACACAAAAGCAAATCGAACATTTAACCGCTGAGCTACGCTCAAGGTTGGGTGACAATATTATATGGAAATATGAAGATCGTTATGGGGTAATGTTGAGCGAATTTGCGCAAAACAAATCTGATGATGTATTTGAGAGGCTTGTGCCCATATTCCCGTTTCAGTGGGATCATAAAGCGGCGAAAAAACTACCTAATGTGTTAAAGAATGAATTAAAAGATTTGGCTCGCATTGGAAAAAAACAAAAATTATTGTTAACGCCAAAGAAAAAAAATTCACCTGCGATAGTTGCATTTTGGTGGCCATGGGGTCATGGAGGCACCTATTCTCTAAGGCTAAAAGTCTTAGAATACAATATCTCAGTTGACGAAATAAATGAAAAGCAAAGCGGACTATTCGATCGACTATTCTCTTGGTTGAGTTGATGACATATCAATGTGGCGTAGTAGATAAGCTTATGGAAAAACGTATAAAGATATATTCGTCACCACATTGAGAGTTTTTTTGTACCTTCTCTGTCATCTTGAGAAGGTACACTGCTATTCTTCTGTCGCTCTAAGGCATTTAATCACAGGATTTGCAACATATTGCCTGATGGGTAAGTAACACCCTATAAGTGTAACACTAACCACTATAACCAGTGTGACAGACAACCAAATAATTGCACTAGCATTAATGAGATCATTGAGTTGTTCAGCAAACATGAAAAACAAGCAGGAACTTGTAAATACACTGCCAATTAGGCCACAGAATAAAGCCTTCACGTTTTCTTTAAACATCATTGATAATATATCAGAACCTTTGGCACCTATCGCCAAACGTGTACCAATTTCATGACGTCGAAGTTGGCTTGAGTAACTTAAAATGCCATATAGACCTATTATTGCTAAAAAAAGCGTCAGTATTGTTAAACAACCTGTGACCGCGATGGTTGTATACTGCATAAATAACAAACGGTGCTTATCATCATCAAACGGTTTAATTTCTCGAATGGTATAGTGAATGGATACAGACTCTACCACGCTAAGCAAATCCGCCTTTTTAAGCGGGGTAGATACTATTGGTTTCAACATGATATTGGCGCGCTTTCTGCTATCGGGAACGTATGCCCTAGGAGGGACATCAAGATCGTTTGGCAGCTGCAAACCTTGTACAACACCAATAACGTTATAATCACGCCCCCAAAAGCGAACTTTTTTGTTTATCACCGTCTCTGTTGACGCGAGTAAATGGGCCATTTTTTCATTGATCACCATCACAAATTCACCATCTAAAACTTGTTGTTCGGTAAAGTTTTCACCCGTGATAAACGTTTGACTAAGCATGGGAAAATACCCGTCATCAATTAATTTTACTTCTGGCGTAAATTGCGTATTTTGCTCTGGATCGAATATTGGGTAGTTACCAAACCATATTAATGGTGATAACGAAATTGTCGATTGAGCAATTTCTGGGTGTTGATTTAACGCACGATTGATTTGGATTAAATCATTGCGAAGTGTTTCCGTTGGCGTCTCTGTGGGGTTTTTCTCCATTAACCTTAATTGCCATAGGTTATCTACTGATATCCCCATTGGTTGATTAATTGTCTTATATGCCTGATTAAACATAGCAAGATTAATAAAAATTAATGTGGCGGCAATGGTGATTTGAATAGCAATTAAACTTGATCTAACGGATGCTTTAATTTGTATTCCACTACCTTTACCACTTTGGTTCAAAGCATTGTTAAGCCGATGATATGGTACTAGTTGTCGACATACTAGGGTAAAAATCGTATTGAGCAACAATAGTACGCAGGTGCTAAATGCTAATGAAAACCAAGATAAAGACAGCTCTTCAGCTCTAGGTAACACTGAGGTTAGATGTTGTTGTAGCAGATAGAAACCCAAATAGGCAAAAGCCAATACAAAAGGGAGCGCAATCAATAACAACATACCATATTCTATGAACAACAATGTAAACAGGTTAAACTTTTTAGCACCTATGGCGGCATGAATCGCTAAATTACGCTGTTGTTCAACTGTTCTCGACATAAACAAATTAGTGATGTTTGTCATTGCGATGAAAAAAATGCCTAAACAAGCAAAAAACACGTAATAAATAAGCTCTGATTGTCCTTGATAGATGGCATTACTCAGTTCAATGAGTTCGATGGATACCTGCCAATCTTGAAAACTTGGCTGATTAGCAAAAGTTTGTTGCCATAAATCACGCTGCTGATTATTCAATTGCTGTTTTAAGTTATTAACATTCTGATTTTCATGTAGTTTAAATAACGTGTGAACAGCGCCGTCTATTGAAGATAGCTCACCCCAGCCCATTTGTTCTGCCCAGTTAAAATCCCAAGCTAACCAAAGCTGTGTTTTTCGGCCAATACCTTTGATTTCTGGCTCAACAAAACTTGGCGACAACACTCCAATAATGGGATGAGAAATACCTCGGATATCAATGCTTTTTGATTGTATATTTGGATCGCTACCAAATTGCTCTTGCCAAAGTTGATAACTGAGAATAGCGCCAGGGGTAAAGCTCTCTATTTTTTGTTGATGGGAAAAATTACCGCCAACAATGAATGTTGCGCCTAATAAATCAAACCATTCATTGGTGACATAACCACTTTCAATGGTAACTGGCTCTGCCAATGAGGTGATAACATCGGTTATCAAGTAGCTAAGTGCTACGTTTTCATTCTCACCTTGGTTTTTATATAGTTGTTTTGCCGCCGGATAAGAAAATCCTTCACCGATAAAATTACCCTCTTGATTTACCATTGCTTGCTTAGCAAGATATAGTTTTTCCATTTCTGGGTAAGGTAAAGGTTTTATCAACATGAGATAAATTAGGGTGGTCGCACATAATAATGCGCCTAATGTGATCGCAATTGTTGCAACCACATTGGCACCAAACATCGGGTGTCTTGTTATCGATTGCCATGCTTGTTTCATGTGATATGTCATTGATGAAGCCATCACTATTTATCCCACCCTAAGACTAAGTATTGCGGGTTGATTTATATACTTTTTCACCGGTAAGTAACTAGCGATTAGCACAATAGCGCTAACAATAATCAGGCTTATGAGGAAAGTCCATATAAGGTGTTGATTAATATATTCATTGAGTAGAACACTATAAATATAAAATCCCGCGCTTATGATGACCAAGTTGATAATTACACCTAAAATGAGTGGCTTGATGTTTTCACCACATACCATTTTTATGATATCACTTGCTTTAGCGCCTATCGCAATACGTGTACCTATTTCAAAACGACGCATCTCGCTGTTATATTTTAAAATGCCATAAAGGCCAATTGAACATAATAGTAACGTGATAACGATAAGTGTTAAGGTCGTGATGGTTGTCGTTTTACTGGCAAATAAACGAGCATCTTTATAATGCTGAATTGGCTGATAACTAAAAATATTCAGCTGTGGGCTTATGTCAGACACAATTGTTAGAATGGCATCACGAGACAATGTTTGATTTGGTTTAGTTTTGATCAATAGGGCGTTACGCGAAGCTCGTGATAAAAAGTAAAATCGAGGCTCAGGTGCTTTTTGGCCAGGTACATTGATACTCTTTACTACACCGGAAACGAAAGTTGAATTGTTGATTCTAAGTCCGATCACATCACCGTCAGGCGCCATTTTATGCGCTAATAGATCATTTACTACAATGCCACGTAGTTCTTCATTACGATGTTTGTTTTGTATATTTTCCCCTGAAATTAAAGGCTGACCAATCAAAGAAAAATAATTTTCATCAATATCTTTGGCACGCTCTGAATATTTTCGCCCGGATTGTTGCTCAGTAAAAGCTAACATAAAGAATGCTGATGGTCTTTGTGACTGGCTAACACCGTCAACACTTGGATGGGCTGATAATTCACGAATCAAGTTTTGCATTGTGTCTTCGCTCATTCCTTGATTAGCACTTGGTAAAGCCATGACCAATGAATGAATATTG
Source organism: Thalassotalea sp. PP2-459 (assembly GCF_001913705.1). GTDB lineage: Bacteria > Pseudomonadota > Gammaproteobacteria > Enterobacterales > Alteromonadaceae > Thalassotalea_C > Thalassotalea_C hakodatensis. The sequence goes on from NZ_MKQD01000034.1 coordinate 9,178, forward strand.
TCAGTTTGATACCCTAAAGGCTTCTTCATGACCTTGTAAGCATCGGTCAATAAAATACTATTAGCAAAAACGAGGAATATCGCGATAGATATTTGACTAGTGATCAATACGTTGCGCATTTTTTTTGAGACTTGTACTTTGGTCCCTTTACCGCTACTTCTTAGGTTTGTGATCAGCTGGCGATAATTGGTAATGCGTAAATTAAGTGCAATAAAGAGACCGATAAGAAAAAATAAAATAGCGAGTGCGGCGCCAACAGAAAACAGGTTTAAGCTTAACTCAGCAGCGCGAGGTAAATAGCTATCAAGGTAAGTTCGCATTAAGCTGAAGCCCAATTCAGCCACCAAAAGACTTAGCATTAACGCTGATGTCAGTAAAATAACAGCTTCAGCGACAACCATCGCAATTATGCCAGATGTTGGTGCTCCTACAGCAGCGTTTATGGCAAGGGTGTGCTGTTGTTGTACCGTTCGTGCTAGATAAAGGTTTGCGATGTTAGCTATAGCAATGATGGCTAACCCTAATGTACCTAGTACCAGTAAGAATAGTAGCTGCTCGTTATCTTGAATTAATAGTTCACTCAACGGAGTTGTTACGATATTAATTGACCAGTTATCGAAAAAGTTATGCTCTGCAACATTTAATCGCCAATTATCATTAATCAACTGTGACAAACGCTGTGATGCTTGTGTGTGGCTTATGTTTTTCGGTAACTTACCAACAAAGGTTAATGAACCGTCGTCGTTCCCCCAGCGAACCCTTTCTGAATCTGACACAGAATTGAAATCCCAAGGAATAAACATTGCTGATTTAACCCCTGGAGCGGCTAAGTTAAGTTCATTGAAGTCAGGGGCTAACACACCAATAACTTCAAACGATTTTCCACCAAAACTAATACTGTAGCCAATGATATCTTCACGCGCACCAAACATATCTTGCCACATTTGATGGCTTAAAATAGCGACCGGATTATAGCTATCTACTTTTTCACTTTGCTCGAATTGACGACCTAACTGCATAGGCGCGGCAAAAATGTCAAACCACTCAGGAGTCACAAATGAAATTTCGACAAAAGGTTTGGAAGGCTCAGAGGTCAAAATGTCAGCGTCGAGATATTGCATGGCGACTTGAGAAAAAATGTCATGCTGTTTATACAGATGCATTAAATTGGGGTACGTAAATGCCCGCCCATCAATTTTTTGTTCATTATTGATCAACTGGTGTTCTACATAGGTTAATTGCTGCTGATCAGGATAAGGTAAAGGTTTGTATAGCATGACAAAAGCTAACGTGAGTGCACAAATTAATGCACCTAAGGTTAACGCCAATGTGGAAATAACAGCAAAGCCATAGCTTTTATTATGTTTAAGATTTTTAAGTGCTAAAGTCAGGTGAAATAGAAATAATTTCATCACAGAACCCTTGTTTTGTTAGTTTCAATTAAATAGAGGCTTTTGTTACAGGGGCGTGTAAGACCTTACCGTCAAGCAGTTGTACTTTAATTTTTGCCATATCTGCATATCTTGGATCATGCGTCACCATACAAATAGTAGTACCTTGATTGTTCAGTTCTTCAAGTAAGTCCATGACTTGATCTCCGGCTTTTGAATCAAGGTTTCCGGTTGGCTCATCGACTAATAAAATGCTTGGATTGGCGATTAAAGCACGGGCGATGGCAACACGTTGTTGCTGACCACCTGACAATTGGTTCGGTTTATGACTAATTCGATGTGATAGGCCAACTTGTTCTAAGCGTGCGACTACACGTTTTTCTATCTCTTTACTGCTAAATTTCTGGCTGTGATAGCGTAATGGCAAAGCGACGTTGTCAAAAACACTTAATTCATCGATCAAATTAAATGATTGAAATATGAAACCAATTTTTTCGTTTCTCATTGTTGCAGCTTGATTAAGTGTTAACGAGGTCGCATCTTGACCCTCAATAAAGTACTGACCTTTCGTTGCAAAATCTAAAAGCCCCATAATGGATAACAAGGTTGACTTACCACACCCCGAAGGTCCAGAAATTGATACGTATTCTCCTTGATGTATCGTTAAGCTAATGCCTGATAAAGCGTGCGTTTCTAATTCTTCAGTTTCAAATATTTTTGTTATTTGCTCTAATTTTAATATTTCGTTCATGTGGGGTCCTTAATTTAATGCAATTTCTGAGGCTTGGTAGTTGGTTAAATCAGTTAATATAAAGCTGTCGCCAGGTACTGCACCTTTTATAATGGCAACGTAGCGTGACGTTTTTTGACCAAAGGTAATTTCAACGCGTGTTGCCTTGTTGTTACCTTTTTCTAATCGATACATGGCTTGTTGGCTTTTAGCCTGAATATTGGCTGGTCGTTCGATATAAGCGACATTTGATAAAGTATCAGTAATGATTTCAGCATCAACATTTTGTTCTGGGCGCATGTTGTTATCAAGAGGTTGAGTAAATGTGACATCAATCAAAACTGAGTTATCTTGGACTATCGGGTCAATACGCGATACTTTGCCTAATAAGATAGATTGACGTGTATCTATTTCTACTTGTTGGCCTATGCGTATTGCGTTAGCTTGTGATTGTGGGATTTTAATTTCTGCAATTAGATCGCTAGTGCTGCCAATTAACGCTATTTCTTGCCCTGGATTAATACTTTGACCAAGGCTTACCGGTAGCCTCTGCAAAATTCCATCAAATTTTGCGACAACATGTAATGCATCTAAGCGATCTTGAGCATTCTTGACCGTATTTAATTGCTGGTTGATGCGCTCTTGTTGAATCAGCAAAGCTTCCTGATGTACATCTTGCAAATGTTTTAAGCTTTGATTAGCTAGGGTAATTGTTGTTTTTAATTGTTTTTCATTCAGCTGAGATTCTCGAAATTTAAGGCCAGAAACGATACCTTGTTTAAAAAGTTTTTCTTCAGCTTTCCTTTTTAAACTAGCAGATTCGAGTTTTGCAGAGTATTCGGAAATTTTTGACTGTTCAGCAATTACTTCTCTTTGTTGGTTAAGCGCTAATTGTCGAGAGTTAGCTTGTAAACTAACAAGTTGTTGTTGCGCGCTAGAAAGTTGATAGCCAAGTTCAGGGTTTTCAAGTTTCACAATCAAGCTACCTTTCTCTACGACGGCACCAGGTTTTAATACGATCTGTTTCACCGTTGCTCGAGTTAACGAAGTGATTAACTCTTGTTTATGAGAAATGAGTTTGCCATAACCATCCACTGTCACTCTTAATTCACCTTGAGTAACTTGGCCGATCACTAAATCTTTTTTGTTTAAAGTAACTTGATTAACATTTTGTTTAATTAAATACATTGATAACAAGCCAAGTAAAACGATTATAGCCATGGCTATTCGTTTTACTGATTTGTTGTTAAAAGACTTTTGTTTTACAACATCCATAATATAACTATAAAAAAATTGAATCACGACGTTATATAGCGAAAACCGTGCCAGTCAAAATATTCATAAAATCAGGGGGTATAAGCCATGTTGTTCGAATTTTTAAGACAAAAAGTCCGAAATCGGACGACTTAATTTCAAAATCAGACTGATTTATAATATTGCCCTTTCGCATTTTTAACTGCACTATGATTTAGTGAATGTTAATGAGGATAGATATGAAGCAATATTTAATTTGGGATTTACCCATTCGACTTTTTCATTGGTTGCTAGTGTGCACTTTATTAGCCCTATGGTATACATCTGAGAATGGTTTAATCGAAAATCACATCAAGTGCGGTTACTTTGCGCTTAGTCTGATTGTGTTTAGAATTGTTTGGGGGGTTGTCGGAACACGACATGCTAAATTTACCGCGTTTTTTCCAACACCATCTCGATTAAAGAAATTCCTGATAGATAAGCGAGAGCCACCCGGCCATAATCCACTAGGTGCTTTAATGATCATTCTAATGTTAGTGCTTATTGGATTACAGGCTACTTCGGGTTTGTTTATAGATGATGACGTTTTTTCCTCGGGTCCTTATTACGGTGTATTAAGTAGTGAACTAGAAAAAATCATGAATACTATTCACCATAACGGCTTTGATTTTATTTTGATTGCTTCAGCAATACATATTGCAGCTATAGCCTATTATCGAGTGGTAAAAAAGCGTGATTTAATCAAGCCGATGTTAACAGGTAAGAAGCCAGATAATGATGTCAACGAAAAAGACGGAATCGCACACTCTAAAATTATTACTTTTATTGTTGCCGCTACAATCGTTGGTTTTTTTATTTATTGGCTTGTGGTGTTAAATGCGCCGGTAATAGAAGAGTTTTATTATTAAGGCTTGTTGATTTTTCTACGGTGTTTCACGATTTATCGATTACATACGTTCAACCTTTTATAAACACCAAATTTAATGCTGAAAAAGTGTACTAAAAAGATCAACACGCGCTAAGATATTCATGAAAAGAACATTCTCGAGTGTTATCAGACCATCTAACCTATGTATGTATTAGGTTAGATGGTAGTTAATGGTGTGATTAATCCATTTTGAAGTTATCGTGACAACCACCACAGCTTTTTCCTACACCGCTAATGGCTTTCTTGATAGCAGCTTCATTACCTGATGCTGAAATTGTTATTAGCTGCGCTGAATTTTTGGTTAATTTTTCAATCGCTTTTTTAAAACCTACTCGGTCTTGCCATACCTTATCTAAAGCTTCCGTTGTTACATCAAAACCAGATGTATCTAGGCTAGTATGATCGTTAATCATTAATGATAATTGATTAATCCTAGTGGCATGTTTTTCTACGGCAGCTGCGTCAAATGCAATTTTTCCTTTAGCCATTGCCCCTAGTGGAGACATATTGGCGCCCAATAACTTAAATACGGCTTGTCGTGTTTCAGCCGCGCGACTTGCTTGTTTTTCAGATTTAGCTACCTGTGCATTTACCGATAAAACCGATAAAGTTAATGCACTTGATACTGCTATTTTTGTCATTAGTTTCATGATATGCCCTTACGCATGAATGTATTTATTTACCCCTCTATCTTAACGATTTACGACGATATGCCTAGTCTTTTCATCTTAACGGATCTGCTATTTGGCGAAAAGTAAATTTTTATAAGTCGTTATAAATGTTGATTTTATATAAAATCATAATGAAAGTTTTACTTGTGAAACTTTAAATGAATAGTGTTTTACGCTAATTGAATTTCTGTTTGTTGGAAAAAACAACAGTGTTGAATTGGTAGGAAAATAAAAAATAGTGTTATAGTTCATGTGGTTATTTTTTACTGGTTCGAAATCGAACTTTTTTATCCCATAATCGAACTTGTCTGCTTATAGATTCCGCTACTTTTTAACAGGCAGAATAATCATTACGGTAACACCTTTATTTGTATTATTGTACAATTCTATGATGCCATCATGCTGTTCAATAATATTTCTACAAAAACTTAAACCGATCCCCTGGCCATCAGGTTTAGTTGTGTAAAGCGGCACGAATAAATTATCTAAATTGTTAAAGCCATGACCATCATCTGCTACTTCTATGATGATATGTAGATCAACTTCTTCAATGTTAATATTGACTGTTGAAGCATTTGCTTCAAATGCGTTTTTAGTTAAATTAATAAGCACTTGTTCAAAAAAGCTAATGTCGACCCAAATCGTTGTTAATGAGCTCTGTAAAGAAACATTCTTGCCCTCGAAAAATTTATGTAAAAGGTTAGTAAGGTAATCAATACTTACATCATTTCTTTTAAGCTCTATTTGTTTAGAAATTGTAGAGTAACGGTCAACAAAACTTTGTAAATGGGCACAGCGATCGGTAATAACAGATAATATTTGTTTATCCCTATCAACCAATGCTTTTTCGGCGAGGGTTTCTGCCATTGATGAAACCGGCGTTAGTGAATTTCTGATTTCGTGACTTAACACACGGATGATCTGTTGCCACGCTTTAAGTTGGTTTTCACGCAGTGCTGTTTCGATGTCGATAAAAACAAGTAATAAATATTGTTCTTCGTTATCGATAAATTCACTGTGTTTAATTTGCCACTTAGATACTGCTTTATTGAATACCCAATGATTTCCTTTGAAGCTTAAATCAAGTAGTTCAGGAGTGGCGAGTCGTTGCATTTGCCAAGGTTGGTCGTATAGTTGATGAAAAGCTTCATTGGCAAAGGTTAATTGTTGCTTTTGATTAAACACTAAAATAGGTGAGGTTAATTCAGAGATTAACTTATAAACTAAAAAAATATGTTGATCATAGCGTGATTTATTTGCTTGAAGTGTGGTGCTCAATTGGCTGAGTTGCTGATGAAAATCTTTTACTTTACCTTCAGGAAAGGGAGATTTTGCAAATTGATTAAAGTCTTCTTGTTTGATGGCGTCAAGGTGTAAAGCAGCTCGGTTATATGATCGAAACACTTGAAACTTAATCGTGACCATTAATAAGGCGATAAAAAGTATATAACAGAAAAGTGCTATGGCATGCCAATGCCATAGCACTTCAAGTTTATTAAGGTAAAGCCAAATAAAAATTGCCCCTGGTAATGCAAGCAAAACAATACGTAAGGTCAGAAAGTTTTCTAGTGAACGCATATTAATTTAACCCGTATTTTTCAATGCGGCGATACATTGATGATTTAGTTAACCCTATTAATACAGCGGCTTTTGGTATATTACCGTCTGTTTGCGAAAGCGCTTTATTTATGAGGGAAATTTCAGCTTCTTTTAAGGTCATTAACGGAAGATCTATCGAAGGGGCGCTTGCGGTTAAACGTAATTCGGTATCATCTATCACGCCGGTTTTATTTAATAAAACCGCGCGTTCTATTAAGTGACTTAATTCACGCAAATTACCAGGCCAATGATAACCAACCAATGCATTCTCGGCGGAAGTTGAAAGTTCACAATGTGGCTTTTTATATTTTTGACAGAAGTTGGCAATATAATATCGGCTAAGTGGCACAATATCGATATTTCTTTCCTTAAGTGATGGAACACGCAATTCAATAGTGTTTAAACGGTAATATAAATCTTCACGGAATTTTTCTTGTTGAATAAGAACTGAAAATTCAGCATTGGTAGCACTAATGATTCGGCATTTAGCAAACTTAGTTTTGCTACTGCCTAACACTTCATATTCCCCTGATTCTAATACTCGCAATATTTTGGCTTGTTGTTCTATTGGAGTGTTAGCTATTTCATCAAGGAAAAGCGTGCTGTTTTCAGCTAATTCAAATCGACCTAAACGGTTAGCTTTAGCATCAGTAAACGCACCTTTAATGTGACCAAACATTTCACTTTCAAATAAATTGGTTGAAATAGCGCCCATATTAACTGATACCATAGGCGCATCACGCTGCTCTGAATGATTGTGAATCCAAAGAGCGAGATCGCTTTTACCTGTGCCATTTTCACCGGTCAGTAAAATATTAGCATTGGTAGCAGCCACCGTTTCGAGTTCATCAAAAAGTTGTAACATACATGAAGACTGCCACTGATATTGGTGTTGTTGCTTGTCGTCACGTTGCTGTTTAAAGCCAGCGTTTTCTTTACTTAATATTTGCAATGATAGTTGTTGTTTGATGGCATTGAGTAGTTGCCGGTTTTTCCAAGGTTTGTCGATGAAATCTGTTGCACCTAATCGCATTGCTTGTACGACTAGATCAACATTGCTCCAGGCTGTCATGGCTATTACCGGTAATGCAATGTTGCTTTGTTGCATCCAATTTAAGAACTGTAAACCTTCATCGCCAGAGGTTGTGTCTAAATTGAAATTCATGTCGAGCAAAATTAAGGCGATATCGTGCTCTTTTAACAGTACTTGTGCCTGTTGTGGGCTGTCGGCCTCTCTTACTGAATAGCCATGTTGCTCTAGAAGTACAACAAGACTTAATCGGATATCAGCTCTATCATCTACAACTAAAATTTCTACCATGAGTTACCTAAATATGTATCTGTTCAATGTCATCGATTTAACTACAGCAATTGTCGAGCCAGGTTGCGGCAATTGTGAGTCATTATGTTAATTGGTTTTATCTGGGTTGTTCATTATTTCATTCTTTAGCCAATCGATGAAAATATTAATACGCGCCAACTTAGATGAATGCTGATCATATAAAAGAAAACGATACCATTGTACAGGGTGTTGAATATTAAACGGTATTACAACTTGTTTACTCGCAAAATAAGTTGAAAATAACTCAGTTGCTGCAAGAGTAACCCCATACCCTCCTAATACAGCACTTAGCGCCATATCAGTAGATGATACTTCGGTTTTCATTTTATGTTGCTCATAGCCCGTTACACCAGCCTCTTCAAACCAACGTTGCCAAGTCACCTTTCCTTGATTCGCTAAATAAATGAGTTGGCAATTGAGTAAGTCTTTAGGTGTTGTGATGTTATTTGATGAGATTAACTTTGGTGAACAAACGGGAAAAGCTTTAATGGTACCACATTGCTCAATAGTCAAATGCTCTGCTTGTAGTCTGCTTTTATCTAGGCCAAACCGTATCGCAACATCAATATGCTTTTTCGCCATGTCTTCTAAGGTATTTGAAGCAAGAATGCGAATGTTAATATCAGGATGTAATAACGAGAACTTATATAAACGAGGCATGAGCCATAAAGAACAAAAGGCCTGTGTTGACGTAATAGTGAGTTCACCCGCTATGCCGTCTTGTTTTACTTTATTTAATCCATCAATTATATACTTGAAGCCTTGACTACAAGCGTGGTAAAGCTCTTGACCTTGTTGTGTTAATAGCATGTTTCGGCCACTTCTAATAAACAACTTAACGCCTAAACTTTGTTCTAGCAGACGAATTTGTTGGCTAACAGCTGCTTGAGACACAAATAATTCTTCTGCAGCCATGCTATAGCTAGTAAGCCTAGCAGAAGTGACAAAAGTATTGAGCGCGTTAAGGTGTTTTAAACGAGCATCCATTATAAATCATATATAAGTTAAACTTATGTAAGATATTAGTTCTTATCGTTGGCTAAGTAAACCAAGGTTATTCACACTTACCTCAGTTTTATTAGGAGGGTAGTCAGAATGTTACAAGAAAAAGGAAAAAATGAAATTACCATTAAATCGAGTTTATTCGGTAAATATATCACGCGAATTAGTCGGATAAACATGTCTTACTGGCATCAATTTAAATAAGGCTAAGTTATATAAATTTGAAGCGAAGATGAGCATCGGTTTAATGGTTACTCACTTTTTAGTATGCGTTCAAATAGTTTAATCGAAAAGCCATTTAAGATAGCATCGCCTATTTTTAAGACAGGAACTGCTCTATAGCCTAACCTTGCAAGCTCTTTCTGACCCGATGGTGTTTTAACATTGCATAAACGATAGGGCAAATTGCGTTTGTCTAAGTATTGTTGTGCCGTTTTACAATGCGGACAATTTTTCATGGTGTAAAGGGTAATTTTTTTCATATCAACCGGTATTTTATGAAAGAGTTTGTCGTTAATTATGAGTGATTAACATTTGGAAGTAACAAGTTCAATGAAAACTAGTGTCATAACTACGTTTACTTGTAAGCAATTGCTATAATAGCAAGGTTAACAAGAGGCGGTATTATATGAACAGAAAGAAAAAAGTAAAATCAACATTGCTTGCTAAGCAGAAAAAAGCAAACGCAAAGAAACAAAAGAGCAATAAACCAAAATATATTTCTAAAGCGGAACGAGAAAAGCAAGTGCTAGCTGAAAACACAATGGATGAATCGAAAGCGTAAGTGCTAACTTATGTTTTCTTTGGCTTCATTGCTGCTGAGAACTGAAAAATTAAAAAGCCAATAGTTGATAATACAATAGCGATTTCATAACGACTATAAGCCACTGAAACACCAATGGCTCCAGTATTCCATAAGCCTGCGGCCGTTGCTGTACCTTTTACTCCATCATTATTTTTGAAAATAGCACCACCACCAATAAAACCCATGCCGGTAATGATAGCGTACATCACGCGAGCCTCTGCATCAGAACCTTCGTAAACACTCATACCTACAAGCATAAATGCACATGATGCAATCGTCACTAAAGGGAAAGTGCGTAACCCTGCGCCACGATCATTTAATTCACGATTTAGGGCTATCGGTAGAGATAATACAAATGCGATACTCATTTGCATAAAGTTAAACATAATTAAATTAACATCTAAGTCAATGCCAAACATTTTTAAGCCTTATATCAGTCTCTTATTATATTGATATAACGTTTATGGGTGAGCTGTCAATTGTGGTTTATTATAAACTGCTTGCCCGCAAGCCACACCTTGGCTTTAGGGTGATCAAGTTTTATCATTAATTCCTTTATTTTAGATCTCCCAAGCCGCTTTCTCTTAATTCACATGTAATCTGATTAACAATTGCTGAAATACTAAAATAAGCAGGCTAAGCAATAGTTTGGTTATAAACAAAGTAATCGTTGTCTTCGTAGCACAATGTCTGAGTAAAGCCATTAGATAATTCTTGAGCCAACAAATTTATTTATTGTAGGAAAAGTGATTTTTGATTATTAAAGGTATAAGAATGTTGTGTTCGATGATGAACTTGTGCTTATTTGCTAAGAGGATATCTCTATCTATGTGTAATCTTTATCGTAAGTGAACAGAGCAATAATTGCCTCGCTTGCGAAAATAACACTGTATTGAATTACAATGGCATACATCGATCCGATAGCTGATTCATTATATAATATTCCTAAAGCTAAAAGGAAAACAACAATGCCTGCTAATGTTCTGATAAAATACCTTAAGCTACCTTTGTATCTATCTTTGTGTGCAATGGTAAAAATGATTATATACGGTACCGAGATAACTAATGTCCACAAAAATCTACCGTCCCAATATTCATAATTTATTAAGGTTAGAGCAATTAAGGCTAGAACCTTGATAAAATAATAAGTTTTAAAATAGTTCATCAGCATTCCTTTGCATTAAACGCCAGAGAAACCCAGGTTTGCTTGCTGGCGCATAGTGTTGTTATAAGTTTTCCCGTTTGTTCAAATACATATTTGATACTACGACGAATGTAGGCCAGAAAATTGTGTTAATTAGATCATGAAGGCTTGCCGACCAACGCATATAGCCTAGTGAGGCCCAATCATCTTGCAGGTCCAAAACCTCCATTCCTCCTGCTATCACAAACACTGGGAGCAAAGCCAAAATATCAGGGCGACCACGACGCCACAGCAATACGGCTAGGAAGAAAACCAGCAAGCCTATATGTATATGTATCGCATCTTTTGAAAGGCTCAAAAATTCTAAGATTGTAAGTTTCAAACCCTGATATGGGGAAGTCTCCATGCTATCCACCTACTTATAACGTATGATATGGACTCTTCACTCAGCATCAATGCGCCATAGTGAAGTTAACACTTAGTATTTATGATATTGGTAACCATTACAAGTGTGAATTTCACACTGGCTTGTTATGAATTTTTTTGCTTTTCTAGTATTTTCACAATCCTGCTATTTATAATTTCTGATAAATTCGAATAGTGCAATTTACGATCAGTTGTGCTGTAAAATTCAATGATAATAGCATCAAGATCTTTGTGATATTTTGCAAAACTTTGGTATCCCGGAAAATGTATTTAGTTTAGTTTCCATTACTTAACCGCTTGCCCACAAGCCATGCCTTGGCTCCAGCAGGCTTGAAAATTATAGCCTCCGAGCCAACCGGTAACATCGATCACTTCACCAATAAAGTACAGATTTTTCACTTTGTTGCTTTCATAGGTTTTTGACGATAATTCATCGGTAGCAACGCCACCTAGCGTAACCTCGGCGGTGCGGTAGCCTTCAGTGCCATTAGGTTTGATTTGCCAATGGTGTAGATAAGTACTCAATTGACTGATTTCTGCGTTAGAAAGTTGGTTAATCACTTTGTCGGTAATTTCTTGCTGGCTGATCATTGCTTCAATAAAGCTTTTTGGCAATACCGTGCAGAGTAAGTTCTTTAATGATTTCTTCGGGTGAAGCTCACGCCATTGTGTTATCAAGTCTTCGACGGTGATGTCGGGTAGCAAATTGATTGAGATCGACTGTCCTGCGCGCCAAAATGATGAAATTTGTAATATGGCTGGGCCAGATAAGCCACGGTGGGTGAACAAAATATTCTCTTTGAAATTTGTGCCACCTTCGCTGCTGACCATTGTGGGAACACTAATGCCTGATAAACCTTCAAAACGTTCTTTATCTTGCGGTTGTAGAGTAAAAGGTACCAGTGCGGCCATGGTAGGCAATACTTGCAAACCAAACTGTTTAGCGATGTTATAGCCAATAGGTGTAGCGCCCAATTTAGGCATAGTGAGTCCACCAGATGCTACCACCAATGACTGGCATTGATATTGGTTAGTAGAAGTATTCACCATAAAATGCTCAGCTTGTTTTTCTACACTTACTACTTCATTACGAAGATTGATATTTACGCCGGCCCAATCACATTCGGTCATCAAAATATCAACGAGATCTTGTGCGCTGTTATCACAAAATAACTGACCAAGTGTTTTATGGTGAAATTCAAGGCCGTGTCGTTCCACTAATTCAATAAAGTCTTGTGCTTGATAACGACTTAACGCTGATTTTAGAAAATGAGGGTTTTCACAGAGATAATTATCTGGGGTGGCATTTTCATTAGTAAAATTACAACGGCCACCGCCTGAGATCAGAATTTTACGTCCTGGCTTTTTCCCCATATCAACTACCGTTACCTTTTTGCCCCGATAGCCAGCTGTTGCTGCGCACATTAAACCTGCTGCGCCGGCGCCAATGATTAATACGTCAGTATGTATCAAGTTATAAGCCTTAGATTAAATCAGGCAAGCATTATAAAAATATTTTGCTTTTATCACCAGTGTATTTACTGCGGACTGAGTCACAGACTTCTTTGAGTAACGAAAAAGTGTCAGCATTTTGTAAGGAAATACAAAGATTCAGTAAATAAACGCAAAGCTTAAGTAAAGAAGTGCAAAGATTGAGTAAATCGTTGAACGAACATAAAAATGGCTTCTCTATATGCAGACTTTTGATATCAGCTTGGTATCGATTAACGATGTATAAAAATGAGATGAAAAATGCTGAATTGTACGAAACAACGTAATGAAAAATTTTCCTATAGCACCTTAATGATTTTTTTATTATCAAGTGTGGTGTTAATTATGGCCGGCTGTGGCTCTAGTGATAGCAGTGATAATAAAGTTGGTTATTTAAAATTTTATAATTCTTCTACGAATGCACCGTCACTGTTTTTGACTGTTGATGAAAATCTAGATGAAGATGAAGACGATGAAGTTGAAATTACTTTTAGCGGTACAGCATATGGTACTGCTGATACGCGCAGAGAGTTGCCAACAGGTGATTATTTCTATGAGTTAGCGTGGCAAGATGAAGATAGTGCTGCACGTGCTGATTTAGAAATGATATTTCAAGATCAAATCTCGATTGAACAAGACACTATCAAGTTCGTAGTGGCTAGTGGTGATATCAGTCAACCTCAAGTAAATGTGTATGATATTTCATTAGTAGATGATGAAGATGACTCAACGCTATCGTTATTTAATCTTCGGGTGTTGAATATGCACGGCTCTAATCAAGCGTTAGATATATATCTTTCTCAAACCGATGAAACGTTTAATGAAGCAACAATGATTGGTAGCTATTCGTTTCAAGAGCTTTCGGAAAACCAAAAGTTCGATCAAGATCAATATGTGTTTTATATTACCCACGCAGGTGAAGATGAGGTGTTGTTTCAATCGAACAATGTAAGTTTTTTATACCCGTCACAATATGTCATGGTTATTCGTGAAAACATAGGAAATAGTGATTCACCTTATATTATCGATAAGGTGTCGTCTTCGTACACTGAAACCTTTCTTGATTACAACGCAGAAGCTCATTTTCGCGTATTTAATGCCATTGACCAGCATGAGCTGATTGCAGACTACAATGATGCTATTGATGTTGAAATAACGGGTGGCAATACAACATCTTCTTTATCATCACTTGAACGCGGAACGTTTAGTGATGAAATCGTAAAAGAAAATGGCGACTTTAGCGTTAAGGTGACGGTCAGTGATAGCGAAACCATTTTACTCAATAATCATTTATTATCACTACCTGAAAATGCCAATAAAACACTCTTTTTATATTTAACAGAAGATAATGTTGATCATGATGGCGATGGTGATGTTGACGAGAATGGTGACGGCATTGTTGATGAAATTGAAATTTCTATTAACTCGTTGGTCGTTGATAATAGTGTCAGAGAAAGTATTTATGATCATCAATTACAACTCGTTAATTTAGTTGATAGTGATGACTTTGGGGTAGTTGAGTTTTATTTTGTACGTAGTGATGAAACAATCGCAACGGCTTATTATTCAAGTGCTGTTTCTTACGCAAATGCCGAATCAATCATTTTGAGAAATAATACCTACCAAGTTTTTGCGGTGGCAAAACATAACAGTAGTGAAATAGTGCTGGCTAACTTTGAGTTAACTTTAGATGAAAACAGTGATGAGTTGTTTTTAATCATTGAACAAGATGACACCGCCGCTAGCGGTTATCGGGTTACAACAGAAGAACAGTTATAGCTTAAATACCGATTAACTTTTTTATAAAAAAGGGGCTTTGTAGCCCCTTTAACATATACGAATATAATGATTATGCGGTGGGCGAATTTGTCATTATGCTAGAAGAGCCTGTTTTTGCTAGCTCTGCTAAATCTTTATCAACAAAAAATAGTGCGTGGCCATCATGGCCAACTAAGTTAATTTTATCTAAAACACTTTTAAATAAAGTTTCTTCTTCATGCTGTTCAGCCACATACCATTGTAAGAAATTAAAGGTAGAATAATCTTGGTTAGTAAAGGCTTGATGTGCGAGTGAGTTAATGCGTTCAGTAATTTCACATTCATGCTGATAGGTTTTTTCAAATACATCGGCAAGAGACTCAAACTCATGTGGTGGCGCATCAATGGCCCCTAAAATTGGCAAAGCACCGGTTTCACTCACATAGGTAAATAATCGCGTCATATGATCCATTTCTTCAGCAGCGTGTTTACGCATAAACTCAGCTGCGCCTTCAAAGCCTTGCTCCTCACACCAAGCACTCATTTGTAAATATAAGTTAGAAGAGTAAAACTCTAAGTTGATTTGCTCATTAAGCTTCATGATCATGTCTGATTTCAACATATTACACCTCGATAAAAAAGTTTGCGCATTATTACGTATCAAGTAGTGCTATTGCAAGTAAAACCTAATAAAATCAATATCATAACAATGATAATTGTTTGCGTTTGTGTTTGTTATAAGTTTTGTAATATTGATTCTCCGTCACTAACAGACAGTTCACCTGCTTCTTCAGCAGCTAAATGAATAACTGTACCGTTGTCGATAATCATCGCATAACGTCTAGAGCGGTAACCACCCAATGGCTCCATGTCTAGACCTAATCCTAATGAACGAGTATAGCTACCGTCAGCATCTGAGAGCATGGTAATATGTTCAGCGTTTTTAGCGTCTTGCCAAGCCTTCATTACAAACACATCATTAACAGCAATACAGATAATGTCATCAACTCCTTTAGCTTTAATTTGATCGGCTAAGGCGATATAACTGGGTAAGTGGTTGTCAGAACACGTTGGAGTAAACGCACCTGGCACAGCAAATAGCACGACTTTTTTGCCCGCGAATAAATCAGGTAATTGATGGGTGATAGTATCGCTATCTGTACGTTGATGAAGTTGTCCGCTCGGCATTTTTTGATTTACGTTAATCATAATTTTCCTTATCGACTTGAGTAAAAGAGAGCTTTGTTGGTTTACATAAAAAACCTTTTGAGTGTGCAGCACGCGCACAGTCTTTACATGCAAAGCGTGGCTGCACCACAATTTGAGTAATAATGTGTATGTTTTTTTCTATGTCTTTTTTCTTCCATTTACAAAGCGACTTAGTCATACATTCATTACTCAAAAAGTCTTGCTGCTGTTAGTCTAGTAGAAACTAGCAATGAACGCACGGCGACTTAGCTAAACGATTAAATAATCTGATAAAAAATCTTAAAGGCGCGTTGTTCTTGTTGTGTTGGTAGCTCAGGTAAAGATATTATAATGTGCACCAACTTAATTAGCAGGGAAATACCATGATACATCGCGTTAATCAGTTTTATGCCGCAGATAACCAAGCACAATCATTAAAAGAGTTTTTTCAAGAGCTTGTTGATTACATTAACAATAGTGAAGGATGTATGGGTTGCCAACTTTTACAAGATGAGCAAGATGACTCACATTTTGTGATCTTAGAACAATGGCAAACGAAAGAAGCTCATCAGGCATCGTTAAATCAATATCCTGCGGATAAGATGCAAGCTGCTATGCCGCTTTTTGGCAAGCCACCAGAGGGCGATTATTACACGTTGATTAAAGAATAATGAGATCTTGTCACTTTCTATAATGATTTTCGACGCTGTAATATTAAAAAAAGTAAAAACTTATCAAAGTATGAATAATAAAATTGTTTTAAAAGGTATTCATCACGTAGCGATTATTTGCGCTGATTATCAACGTACTAAAGCCTTTTATGTAGATATACTTGGGCTTGAAATTATTGCGGAAAATTATCGAGCAGAGCGCCAATCATATAAATTAGATCTAGCGCTACCTGACGGTAGCCAACTCGAAATATTCTCATTTTCCAATGCGCCGAAACGCCCTAGTTACCCAGAGGCTCAAGGATTAAGGCATTTGGCTTTTCAAGTAGATTCTGTTGAACAAACAGCATTATTATTGACCAAAAAAGGTATTGAAGTAGAGCCGATTCGCGTTGATGAATTTACTGGGAAGTCATTTACCTTTTTTAGTGATCCCGACGAGTTACCCATTGAAATATATCAAACATAGTAGAGGAAAAGATGTATAAAGGCAGTTGCCTCTGTGGCAAAGTACAAATAGCGATTGATGGTGCTATAAGCGATATTATTCATTGTCATTGTTCTTTGTGTCGCAAAAATAGTGGCACAGCTTATGCCACCAATGGCTTTGTTGAGCGAGAAGACTTTACCCTTGTTTCTGGTGAGCATGAACTCAGTCAATTTTCATATAAAGCTAATCGAGTGCGCCACTTTTGCAAACATTGTGGCTCTCCTGTTTATAGTGAAAACTTAGAAGATATTCAACGAATTAGATTACGCTTAGGGCTATTAGATACACCGATAATTGAAAGGCCAATGTCACATAACTTTGTGACCTCTAAAGCCAATTGGGAAGAGATGGATGCAAAGCTTCCTCGGTATGAAGCGTTTGAACCTGAGCGACAAAAATAGCTGTTTTTAACTATCTTCGTGAAGTTGAATTCAATACAGTAAAAAGCCGTTTTGTGCGTAACACGAAACGGCTTTTTTACTGTTAAAACTTGCTATTTACTAGCATATTATTTTTTTAGTGTTTCAAAGGTAAACTCTTTAGGTGGTGTTACCCCTTTTAAATGTTCAACGAAATAGTCCCAGCGTTTACGCAACATAAACGGTTCACGTGCAAAACCGTGACCGCGATTCGGTAGCATGATCATGTCGAAATCTTTATTGGCGTCAATTAACGCTTCTACTACAACTAACGTGTTGTAAGGTGGTACGTTAGTATCTGTCGTGCCGTGTGCAATTAATAACTTACCTTTTAAACGATCGGCAATAAGTTGATTCGCTTGGCTGTCGTAGTTGGTTGTACCGTCTTCATTGTTCACTAACATACCATGCCATTTTTCACCCCATTCATCCGCATAGTTACGGTTGTCATGATTACCTGCTTGAGACACTGCAACACTATAGAAATCTGGGTACATTAATAACGCGCGAGTAGAGGCAAAACCACCACCTGAATGTCCCCAAATACCTACTTTACTGTCATCTATCCAACTGTGTTTACTTGCAAGTTGTTTAATCGCTGCTACTTGGTCGGGAATGCCACTATCGCCCATGTTGCCATAATAAAATTCATGAAATGCTTTTGAACGACCCGGTGTACCTAACGCATCAATCTCAATGACAATAAAACCTAGTTCAGCAATGGCTTGGTTGTCACCTCGTGATGCACGAAAGTTACGGCCACGAATTGAACCTACTTGCGGGCCAGGATATAAATAGTTTACGACAGGGTATGATTGCTTAGGATCAAAATTGCTTGGTTTATACATTAAACCGTAAATATCATGTTCACCGTTTCTATCTTTGACAATAAACGGCTCTGGTGCGACCCAGTTTTTCGCTTTTAACTGTTCGATATTCATGGTTTCAATGGCAAAACCTTTACCAGTGTTGGTGCTTCGAACGTAACTTTTTTCTGGTGTAATATACGTTGAAACGCGATCGACAAAATATTTACCATCTTCACTTAAGGTAATGCGGTGGTGTTGTTTTTCTGGCGTTAACAGCGTTAAATTTGAGCCATCAAGATTTACGCGATAAAGGTAATGAAAATATGGATCACCGCCTTCACGCCCTGCACCGGTAAATAAAATAGTGCCGCTTTCTTGGTCAACATGAAGTAATGAAATGACCGTCCAGTCACCTTGGGTAATTTGTTTTTTTACCTTACCCGTTTTTGCGTCTATTAAGTAAAAGTGTCCCCAATTTGAACGTTGAGAAAACCATAATATTTCATCGGTTTTATCAAGATACTGCCAACTAACCCCTTGAACACCGGACTCAAAAAAGGTTTCTTCGGTTTCTGTGAAAACTGTTGTTACTTTACCTGATTTGGCATCAGCAAAACGTAACGTTGCTTTTTTATGGTCACGAGAAGAAGAGACAAAAGCAAAGTGCGAACTATCTGTTGACCAATCAATATCAAGTAAACTGCCATCGCGTGCGGCAACATGGTCAGTGATAGTAGAGCGATGCTCATCAGGCGCCATATCTAATGGAATAACCTTCGCTTTATCTACGTCGATAACAACACGATGAATTTTAAAAATATGCTCATCGCCGGGTAATGGATATTTCCAAACATCAATTTTTGGGTGGCCAACAGCCGTGGATACAATACCCATGTCGCCAACTTTTCGGCCGTCATGCTTAAAGGTGGTTAGCTTGCTTGAATCAGGTGACCAGGTCACAACAGGTTTGCTACTACGTACCCAGCCAGCATTGTTTGTTGCATAGCCGAAATCTTCAATGCCATCAGTGGTCAGTTGCGTTTCTGTATTATCAGCAAGATTTCGTAACCATAAGTTATGCTCACGAATAAATACTGACTTATTACCATCAGGCGAAACAAATTCACTACGCTTTATTGATGTTTCATCTTTTTTACAAAGGTAATTACTTAATGGACACTGGTAATTAGTACCTTTGTAGTTGACGTTGAGTACGTTATTGTCACTAATAGTGACTTGATAAAAGGGTAATTTATTTTGGTTTACTTCACTTTCGGAAATACGTGCAAGTGACTCAGCAAGTTTTTGATGATCAAAGGCAGGTGCTTTAGTTTGCTTGCTAGCATCTACTTTAAAAAATCGTAACCCTTCAGGGGTTTGGCTGCGATAAATTAAGGTATTGTTGTTAGACCATTTTGGATAGTCGACGGTACCAGTCACCAGTTTTGTGGTGGTGCTTGATAATTGTTGTTCTGCGCGTTGATAATCGGCTTTTGTTACGTCAGCGTGTGCAACGCCTGAAACCGATATCATCGTTGCAGCCAAAGACAAATATTTGTTCATGGTGAAGAAACCTGCATTTTAGTTGTTATAAATCACGCTAGTTAAGCGTAATTGTCGCTGACAAAGAGCTTAGCATACATTCGTAAGAAAAAAGCTGGCACACTCGACCAAAGGTCATGAATATACGATAAAAAGTCCCATGCTTTTATCGATTAACAATCTTTTGTTAGCGAGTAAATATCTTTGGAATACGACTAAAGTCTAATGATAAATGTCACTCTTATAGACTTAGGTCTAATTTCTAAATGGCTGTTTAGCCTCTACGGTTATACCCAGAAAAAAAATAACAGTTTAAAAAAACGATAAATAGCTGACAGATTGTTAAGTTTTCTTTCTCAGGCTATACACGAAATATGGGGAAAGTAGAGATGAAAATTGATAAAGCCGGTATACTGGCGACAGGCTTATTAACGATTGCAAGTTCAGCACATGCAGGATATGAAATTCAATTAACGGAAGAAGATAAAATTACCTTCGGAGGGTTTATACAAGGTGATATTCGTTACATTGATGGTAATGCATCTTCAACGTTAACCAATGATGATTTTTGGATTGGTCATGTGGTTAATGATGATATTTCAAACACCCGCTTTTCTGCCAGTTCAACACGCTTCAATACAAAATATCAACATGGTGATATCACCGGTTTCATTGAGATGGATTTTTATGGCGGTGACGGTAACGAGCGCTTAACGAATTCTCGCCACCCGCGCTTACGTCATGCGTTTATTAAATACAAAAATTGGACTGTAGGTCAAACTTGGTCAACGTTCGTCAATACTAGCGCTTTAGCTGAAGCTGCCGACTTCGGCGGACCTTTAGTTGCTGCGGCATTTATTCGTCAAGACTTGATCCGTTATACCAACGGTAACTTTCAGATTGCGATTGAAAATCCAGAATCATACGGTGGCTATACGGGGGCAGGTGGTTATGGTTCACAAGATTCAGTGCCTGATGTTATTGCTAAATATACCTTCTCAGGTGATTGGGGTAATGTTTCAGTTGCGGGTGTCGCCAAACAATTAGAAACAGTCAGTGGCGAATCAGAATCAGGGTTTGGCTATGGTATTGCCGGTAGAATCAAAACGGTGGGTAAAGATGATTTTAGGTTTCAACTTCATGGTGGCAATACCGGTCGTTATGTAGGAGCTGCTGCCGCGACTGACCTTGTCGGTGAAGAAGTCGAGGAAACAACATCTATTTCTGTTGCTTATCGCCATTTCTGGACTGAAACCTTAAGAACGAATGTATTTTACGGTAGAACTGAAACAGAAGAATCTGATCGCGAGCGTACACACTGGGGCGTAAACCTGTTTAAAAACATTACGCCAAAACTTTCGTACGGTGTTGAGTTTGGTAATTTTGATGCAGAAGATCTCGCTGCAGATTCTAATTACGCACAACTTTCTGTGAAATATGTTCTATAACGTTACTGTGTTAACACGTCTTTGCGTTAGTTAGCCTCACTGAGGTTATCTTTATAGGGAAGCATTGCTTCCCTTTTTTTGTGTAACTTTGAGCTTGTTATTATTCCGTAAACTTATTGTGGCTATTAAGTAAACCTTTAAAAATTTTATATTTTTTTAACAATTTGGATTTTTTGCCGATATAATCTTTACTTAGATAAACCATTTACAACAACTTCAATACGGAATTTAAAACCTTAATGAATATCACAACGAATGAAGTTACTTTTTCACCTTCTGAGCAGCTTGTTTCGATTACTGACACTCAAGGTGTGATTTTATATGCCAATGAAAATTTTTGTCGAATAGCAGGATATTCACAATCTGAACTAGAAGGGCAGCATCATAATATTGTTCGTCACCCTGATATGCCAAAAGCGGCTTTTGCTGACTTATGGCAAAAACTTAAACGAGGTGATTCTTGGCGAGGCATGGTAAAAAACCGTTGTAAAAACGGTGACTTTTATTGGGTAGATGCCTACGTTACCCCTTTATACGAGGGAAATAATATTGTTGGCTACCAATCTGTTCGTTGTTGTCCTACGGCTGAACAAAAACAAAAGGCACAGGCGCTGTATCAACAGATCAATCAAGGGAAATCGATAAATGAATTTTCTACGAATGTGTCTTTAAAGCGTAGTCTGGCAGCTGCACTTGTTTTATCAATCACACTATTACTAGCGTGGTTTATCTCTATGTACGCGGCAGGGGCATTATTACTGACTGTCGCGTTACTGGTTATAATTTTTAAAGATGAGTTTATTGCTATACCTGATCAAATTTCACAATATAAACAAGAGTTCGATAGTCCATCTAGGTTGGTGTTTAGTGGTAAAGGCATTGCCGCGTTAATGCGATACCCGTATTTAATGCAGCAGGCAAAAATAAGAACAATTTTAGGAAGAAGCCGTGATTCAGGTGAAGGGCTTGTTAATCTTGGTGTGAAATTAAAAGATACCTCTGCTCGTTCTTTGGAAGGTCTATTTAATGAGAACTCGCAGTTAGATCAATTGGCAACGGCAATGACAGAAATGTCTGCCACCGTTCAAGATGTCAGCCAAAGTACTACAGATGCTTACGATAAGGTCGTGGTAATGCAGTCTGAATGTAATCAAGCAATTAGTGTTATTGATCATAGTCAGAAGAAAATCACCGTATTATCCGGTGAGGTAGAATCTGCGGCAAATACTGCAACTAACCTTGTTACTGATATCACCCGTATTTCAGATATCATGACTGAAATTCAAGGCATTGCTGATCAAACGAACTTATTAGCTTTAAATGCAGCTATAGAGGCTGCTCGTGCTGGTGAACAAGGACGAGGTTTTGCTGTTGTCGCAGATGAAGTACGAACCCTTGCTGGTAGAACGCAATCTGCTACCGAGCAAATACAAGGTTCAGTGGTCGAGCTCCAGCAAACGCTTCAACAATGGAGCGCAACCATGGTCTCAAGTCAAGGTGAAGCTGAATCATGCGTAGAAGATGCAACAGAAGCAAAAGCTGGTATGGATCGCATCAAAGGTATGATGGATGAAGTAACAGATATTGCGGGGCAAATAGCAACAGCTACTGAACAACAAAGTGCTGTCGCTGCAGAAATGACCCAAAGCGTGCATAGTATCGATGGTATTTCAAAAGAAAACACTGAAATTGCTGAACAAGTTAACCGTTACGGTATTGAGGTGAATAAAAGTGCCGAAACGTTAGAGTCGCTAAGCTCAACGTTCCGATAATGTAAAAGTGTAAAGCATCTTATTGATCATGAAATAAGATGCTTTATTATACCAAAAATACACCGTTATGGTTTCAATTAATCTGATTTAAATCTGCTTCAGTGAAGTTACTTTTAAAGGTAAATGCGTAGGGTGAATCCCCTTGTTTTCTTAAATGCATCAATCGTTCAATCGCCTCTTCTATTGTAGGTCTATGATTAACGGGTATCCACCATAATACGTACGAGTCTTCGGGTATGCGATGAAACCACTCTTGTTTTCTTTTGAGAAAATCAATGTGATGAGTTCTGAACATAAAATTCTTTAATGATTCAATATCTTGCCACACAGATATGTTTACGATGATATCTGGATCATCCATTACCTTGATATCTGTTGCGTCACCACTGTCATCTTTTAAGCGCCAAACAAAGCCATCGCTGATTTCTGCAATAGCATTGATCGGTTCTAAATTATTGATGAATTCTGCTATTTCTGGTGCGTCTAGTGCGTATTTTGCTTTTGCAATATTGAGCTGTGCAAGATTCATTTTCTCTCCTTAGATTAGAATAATACAGCCTAGAAGGCCTTATTTTTTTAGCTTGGCAAAGGCATCAGCAAAGGCATTTCCCATGGCGGCATTTTCTACCGGTTTCGGTTTTTTGTTGTGATGCTGTTGTTTCGCTTGGTGTTTACTTTTCGTGTTACTCTTCGGTGTATGAGTTGGCTGATATTTTTGTTTTGTAGGCGCAGATGCTTCATCTGTCAGTCGCATAGTAAGACTAATCCGTTTTCGTTCAACATCTACTTCCGTTACCTTAACTTTGACAATATCGCCTGCTTTTACCACATCGCGTGGGTCAGAAATAAACTTATTTGTGATTGCAGAAATATGCACTAAGCCGTCTTGGTGAACGCCTAAATCAACAAATGCACCAAAATTTGCCACATTAGACACTACGCCTTCAAGCACCATACCTACGTTCAAATCTTTGATTGATTCGACGCCTTCGGTAAAGGTGGCTGTTTTAAATTCAGGACGAGGATCTCGAGCTGGCTTTGCCAGTTCTTGCACCACATCTTTGACGGTAATATCACCGAATTTATCATCAACGAGCGACTGAAAATCAACTTTATTCGCTAATGCTTCTTCATTAAGTACTTGGTCTATCGAGGTATTTAGCTGAGCTACAATTTTATCTACAATAGGGTAGGTTTCAGGGTGAACGCCAGATGCATCTAATGGATTAATACCATCAGAAATTCGTAAAAATCCAGCGGCTTGTTCGAAGGCCTTAGGGCCTAAACGTTCAACCGATTTGATATCTTTTCTACTGTTAAAACGACCGTGTGTATCTCGGTATCGAATAACATTATTAGCAATGGTTTTATTTAACCCAGCCACTCTGGTAAGTAATGCCGCAGAGGCGCTGTTAATATCAACACCAACTGCGTTTACACAGTCTTCTATAACATTATCAAGGGCTTTACTCAGCTTACTTTGGCTCACATCATGTTGATATTGCCCTACGCCAATAGCTTTAGGGTCAATTTTAACTAATTCAGCCAAAGGATCTTGTAACCGACGAGCAATGGATACCGCCCCACGAATAGACACATCAATATCAGGAAATTCTGTCGCGGCAAGTTCAGAGGCTGAATAAACAGAAGCACCTGCTTCGCTGACAATAATTTTTTTGATTTTTCCATCGCATGCTTTTACAACTTCACCTGCTAATTTATCGCTTTCTCTAGAGGCAGTGCCATTGCCGATGGCAATCAGATCAACTTTATATTGTCGCGCTAAATTAACCAGAGTGCGAATGGATTTATCCCAGTTATTTTGGGGCTCATGTGGGAAAATAGTAGCGGTTTTTAGTAATTTTCCCGTTGCGTCTACCACCGCTATTTTACAGCCAGTTCTAAAGCCTGGGTCGATCCCCATTGTTACTTTTGGCCCAGCAGGCGCAGCCATTAATAAGTCTTTCAGGTTTTTAGCAAAAACAAGAATGGCTTCTTGCTCTGCTTTTTCACGTAAGGTGCCTAAAAACTCAGTTTCTAGTGATTGACTAAATTTTACTTTCCATGCCATATGTACCACTTTGGTAAGAAATTTAGCTGCTGGCTGCGAAGATAAGTTGAGCTGATAATGCTCGGTAATAATGTGTTCTGCTGAAGAATAGTGGCTGCTCTCTTGCTGTGGGTCTACGTCAAGCGATAAGCTTAAAAAGCCTTCGTTTCTACCTCGTAATAATGCTAATGCTCGATGTGAGGGAATTTTTACAATTTTTTCAGAATATTCGAAATAATCACGGTATTTAGCACCTTCTTTTTCTTTTTTCTTTAGCACCTTACTTTTTAAGTGCGCTTGTTTGGCAATTAATCTACGTAGTTTTGCCAGTAGTGCTGCGTCTTCGGCGAAGCGCTCGATTAGAATGTATATAGCTCCCTCTAACACCTTATCGGTATTTTCAAAACCTGCTGGAATATTAATGTACTGCTCTGCCTCTATTTCAGGGACGAGTTGCCATTGCTGAAACAATGCACTAGCTAAAGGTTCGAGGCCGGCTTCTATGGCGATTTGTCCTTTAGTTCTTCGTTTTGGTCGATAAGGGAGGTACAAATCTTCAAGACGTGTTTTGTTATCTGCATCAAGAATCGCCTGTCGCAGTGGTGGTGTTAACTTATCTTGTTGTTCAATATTGGTTAATATAACGTGTCTGCGTTCTTCGAGCTCTCGTAAATATTCAAGGCGTTGTGATAAGGTTCTAAGGTGTCCATCATCAAGCCCTTTGGTTGCTTCTTTTCTATATCGAGCAATGAAGGGGACGGTTGAACCATCATCAAGTAACGATATTGCGGCCGTTACTTGGTCTGTTTTTACATTGAGTTCTTGGGCAATTTTTGCAGCAATTGCAGACATTATGAGTTGTCCTATAGGGTAATTAGCGCTTTTTTCTATATATATGGGTGCAAATAACAATTTCTAGGCTATTGAGTAAATATCAGTGAATTTTTAAATGTCGTACATGCGATGTGATAAAGCCTAATAGCGCTTCTAATCGATAACTATTAGGCTATAAATCTAGCAATTATTCCATCATATTATTATCAAGTGCTTTCACGGGGAAGCTTTTTGCAAAGGCTAGCACAGCATCTTTATTTGCTGAATTTGATTCAAACGCTAACATGCCACCGCTTTTTAATGAAACGGTTAGCTTTGTAGAGCCATCAGTGTGCTCTAAGCTTGCGTTGCGCCTTTGAATACGAACTTTGTTGTTACTAGAGGTCATACCAAATTGTGCCAGAGCAGCAAAGGCAGATGCGGCAGCGCCAGTGTTTCCTGTTGTTAATGTGACTTGTATGTATTGATCGTTATGATGATATTCACGTTCAATAATATTCATTCCCATGGCTGATTGGTGGGAAAGCTCATTACCAGAAAAATTGTTAATTTTATCTTTGAAAAAACTACTGATTTGATTGTTTTTTAATTGCTCAAGCTGTGTAACACACCAACGAGCCTCTTCTAGTGCGCCTTCAATATCTCCGCTTTCAAATAAGCTAGCTGCATTTTTGCAAAGCTTTGCTGGATCTTCATCATTCGCCATTGTGTTTAATGTGATTGTACAAAGTAGTAATGGGAGTAAGAGTTTCATGGTAAATATCCTTATAAAATAATTAATATGAAGTGTATGAAAAATACACAAGAATTAATAGCGTATCCATGAGTTATTTTAGTGGTGTTTCTATGTTAATGACATTTCTAGGGTCGAGATGACCACTGAAGAAGATGAAAGAAAAAAAGGCAGATATCGCGTTGTTGATAGGTAATACTTTGTGTCTTCATTTAATTGTCATGAAATTGTCACGTTTTTATCTTTCTAGTGTCATCAAAAAATATAAAAATATATCTGGTCTAGACCAGTTGTGTTTTTATATAGAGGAAATTATGAACTTTACAAAGAAAGAACTTAAGAAAGCAATTGCTTGCATTTGGGGCTTATCAGCTCTTGTGTTGGTAGGTTGTAATGATAGTGAGACTCAGCAAACTTCAATTATTACAGCGGATAAAGATCCAGAGAAAAGGGTGCTAGTTATTGGTATTGATGGTCTGATGTATGACTATATTGATGATATAGATAATGTTGATATGAATGAACCGGTGCTACAGCACTTTCCACGATTAAGCATTTCAAAAGCACTTGCTGGAGGTTACCTAGGTACTCAGAGCCACCAAGCTAGCTCGTCGGGACCATCTTGGTCAACAATTTTAACTGGGACATGGGTTGATGGACACTCAATAAGTTCGAATAATAACCAGCCAGCCAAAACGAAGACTGTTTTTGAATATCTTCACAACGCCGATAGCACTATTGATATGGCAAGTTTTGCAGCATGGTCTCCAATAAATACAGGCCATGCTGCTAATGGAATGCCGTTACTTAAGCAACGCGCTGATGGTAGCGCAAGACCAAGTAATATGTCAGTTGATGAGTTTATCGCCACAAAATTAGTAAACGAACTAAAGGATGAAGATTCAAATTTAGATTTTATCTTCACTCACCTAGATGAAATTGATGGTGCTGGGCATACGTGTGGATGGTGTACGTCATATGAGGAAGTACTGTCTAAAATTGATAACTTATTAGGTCAAGTTTTAGACGCTGTTGAATACAGAGAATCAAACCTAAATGAACAATGGTTAGTTTTAGTTGTTTCTGATCATGGTCATGTTAAAACTGGTGGTCATGGTGGGGATTCTATTGAAGAACGTACTTCGGTTATCGGAACAAATAAACCAGATTTAATGAATGAACTGTTTGCCAATAACTCGAGCGTATTTTCACTAGCTAGTGAAGAGCAAAATGTACTGATGGGATACCCTGGAATAACTGCGATAGTTCCGACTGTGTTGCATTATTTAGGCTATGAACTCAACGCTGAACATCAATTTTCTAGTCCTTCGTTGATTGGAAACGTTGGTTTAAAAAATAGTTACATACAAACAGAACAACCACTTTCAACAAGTGTTACGAATAAAATAAGTTGGCGTGCAACATCCGATGTTAATACGGTTAGTATTTTTAGGGGAGATGAGAAAATAGCAGAAGTTTCTGCTAGTGACGAATCATTTGAAGATATAATCACCTTGGATATTTTACCTGAAGGAGATCATCATCTTGCTTATACATTAAAGCCAAATACTGGGAATAGCATTACGGCTTGGACAAAGTTTGCAATAGGTGAGGCAGCATCTGTTGATACTGTGCTTGAAGATGTTGCGGAACATGTTAGCTTTCAAGAGAGTATTTCTCCATTTAGTTTTATTTCAAACAATGCAGATTCTGTGATTTATGAAAAAGGCCCTTTTGATTCAGGCAAAGCGCTCCGTATCAATAGAGATGATGGCTATTTGACAACTCCAATTTCATTCCAGGATGTTACACAGAGAACCTTGGGATTTTGGTTGAAAGTAAACGGTGAAATTACAAGTGATCCTAACGTGATTTCAAATAAAAACTGGGATAGTGGTAGTAATCCAGGATTTACAATTGCCATTACAAATTCCAGTTTAAAATTGAATATAGGTGACGGTGTAAACCGATCTGATATTTCATTACCTTATACCAAAGATACATGGATATTTGTTGTTGCAAGCTTTGATCTGATAAACAATGAAATAGCGTTATATATTCAAGATCCAAATTTAGGGTTTCAAGAAAGTAAATCTTCTTCATCTAATGTTGCATCGTTAGCCTCAGAGTTTCCGTTGAACATAGCTGAGGGTGGTGATGGCGATTATAACCTCAATTCCATCATAGATATATCAATGGCTGATTTGTTAATTTTTAATCGAGTATTAGCGAATAATGAGGCGAGAGCTTTGTCGAATATTGAAACTAGAGTGAGTTTTTAAGGGAGGGTAAGAGAAGTGATCTATAGCACTAGAACACTTCTCAGTTCTATGGCCTATTTCAATAATTACGCTGCAAATTTATTGTAAAAATCAGCAAAAGCATACTATGACTTAAATTATCTTAGCATCTTCATGCGCTTTCGGCGGGACAGGTTTCAAGCGTATTTAAACGTTAATGAACATTTTTGTGTTTTATATTTTGCGCTATTGCATCGCGTTCCTTTATTAAATAATTCATATAAAGACGATATATGTATAATTTGAGCAATTACACTATTCACTAGAAAACACCCCAAATATGGGTATAATCAAGCGATTAATAATCACACAGTGTTATCTTACACAAGTGGCATGAAGGTAATAAAAATGCGCGCTAAAGAGTACTTATTTCACCATCCGGTTGCTTTTTGGCTAGGGTGTTTGTTGATTACTTTAGGCGTACTTTCTCATATTCCAATGTTTATTCATGCGGCCCACATGAATTACCAGATGGCTGGCATGATGATGGATAGCACCATGCTGATTGGCATGGCATTGATTCCATTTGGTTTAGCATTGGCTTGTTATGGCTTAATGCCTCGCTTAGCAACATTAAGGGTAAATAACAGCACTGAGGAAATTCAGTTTCATGTTGCTGATAATAGCCCACTCAATGCAGAACATATTAAATTAGTGATAGCGCTATTAGTCGCAGTAATTGTTGATGTAATGAAGCCTGCTACATTAGGGTTTGTTATGCCAGGCATGACTGATGAATACCAAATAAACAGTGAGACCGTGGGAACCTTAGCACTTGTTGCCTTGACAGGAACAGCTATTGGTTCAGTTTTGTGGGGCAGAATGGCAGATCTATTGGGTCGTCGTGCTGCTATTCTACTCTCAGCATTAATGTTTATAGGTACAGCCATTTGTGGTGCGATGCCGAGTTTTCAGTGGAACCTTATTATGTGTTTTTTAATGGGTTTATCTGCAGGTGGCTTATTACCTATAACATTCACCTTAATGGCTGAAATGGTACCTGCTCATCATCGAGGTTGGTTACTTGTTGCACTGGGCGGTATTGGTACTTCTGCAGGTTATTTGCTCGCGTCAGGTGCTGCTGCATTACTTGAACCATTATTTAGTTGGCGAGCACTTTGGCTTTTAGGTTTACCAACAGGGCTTATTGTTATTATTTTCAATAAATACATCCCAGAATCCCCACGTTTTTTAGCAAATATGGGTTTGATCAATCAAGCAAAAGCGGTATTAACTAAATACAATGGCGAACTTGATGAGCCCAAACCTAAGAAAACGTTGTCGGTAAAAAGTGAAGAAATTGAATCAAGTACCTTATCTCAAATGATGAGAGGACCATATGCTTTAATTACACTAGCACTTATTGGCACTGGCGTAGCGTGGGGGGTTGCCAATTTTGGCTTTTTGTTATGGTTACCGACGAATTTGCGTGAAATGGGTATGAGTGCTCAAGCGACTAATCAGTTGTTAGCACAATCAGGTTTATTTGCGCTACCAGGTATTCTGATGGTTGTATGGCTTTATCACCGATGGAGCAGTATCAAAACGTTAGTACTTTTTGTTACGTTAACGGCACTCAGTTTAAGTTTGTTTATCATTGGCGATATACTTGATCAACTTAATAGTACCGTGATCATTACTTCAACAGTGTTGCTATTAATCAGCAGTAGCGGCGTTATCGCCATGTTAATTCCCTACGCAGCGGAAATTTATCCTGTACAGCACCGCGGTATAGGGGCAGGTCTAATTGCAGCAAGCTCTAAATTTGGCGGAATAGTTGGCGCATTACTCGGTGTTCTGGGATTATTTGAACAATTAGGGGTATCTGCTTTCACGATTGCAGTTCCATTAGTATTGTGCGCTATCGTTCTTACTAAAAATGGGATAGATACCCGCGGACGTCGCCTAGAAGATATACATTTAGCGTTTGTTAATCGCACTTAGAAGCAATTATACCATGCAACCTCAGCAGCCAAAATTGATGTACATGGGTGAAGTATCAATACAAATAGGCTTATCAATTAAAGCTATTTGATTTTATTAAGAAAAGGGCTGTTCATAAAAACTAGCAGGAATGGATGATATAGAGTGAATGGCGCGATAGATATTGAGGTTTGAATCTGCTTAAAGAAGCCAAAGCGTTAAGCGCATCCTTGTCGATTCTTAAGGGAGTTATTATTTGCTATCAATATTCAAACCATTCTATTCAAGATATTGCTCTACTTGCAATACTATCGTAACGTGTTAATTTCTATTCTTAATTGACCGATCTATTTGTTGGCGGAGCTGATAAACGCTTACTCGGCTTCGCTTTTTACGCATACAATGTAAGCACATACTGACCCGCTGTCGCGGTGTTTTATAAGGATATCAAGTGAAAAAACGTTTAATACTACCATTAATATTATCTACATTGTCATTACCTACCATGGCACAAGAAAAACCCATCGATGAACTTTTCAGTGTTATGGCAATGGAAAAGCAAATGGCGGGTGGGTTTGAAGCAATGCTACCTGTGATTGATCAAATGACTGCTAAATTTAAATTAGATAGTAAAGGCAAGGCAGAGCTTAAAGAAATATTTCGTACTTGGTATAACGAAGATATTGATCGTACAAAGATGATAAATGAAATGAAGAAACTGTATTCACAAGCATTTACCGCCGATGAACTTAGCGAAATTATCAGTTTTTATAAGACGCCTATCGGTCAAAAATTTTTAGAAACATCACCGAAATTAATGCAACTTGGCGCTCAAATAGGTATGCAAGAGGCACAATCTAAACAAGTTAAGCTTATGGAACGTGTGCAACCTTTTTTAGAAAAGCACGGTATTAAACGGTAAGCAAATCTATCAGATTATAGAAAACTTTACGTTATCTAGTTTTTCAACGAATGAGGTAACGTAAAGACTTTAAGCATTCATTGTTAGATTGTAATACCAAAGCGTTTAATTCTCGCTGAATGACCGAATATTTATGCGAATTGGTATAATGTACTTTATTTGTCTGTTTCTGCAACGCTGTTAAGTTGAGCATAATCCCAAACGTGCATCCATTTTCAAATTAGATTGAGAATCATCACATTAACAATGCCTGTAATAACATAATAGTTGCCGTTTATCCTGTCAAAAGCTATTTTCTGATGAAATAAATCTACAAATTGATGAATATAAAATGCATACGTTACCTATTCTATCTTTCCTGATCGCTTGTACGCTATCATTAACGGCTACAGCTAATGATGTAAGTCCTGTTACCATAAATAAAACAGCCAATATTCCACTTTTAGATGGCCACTGTGATAGTACTGAATGGCGAGGAGCAACGTTGTTGCAACTACCTGCAAATATTAATATTCATTTAATGCAGAATGAGCATTCGGTATTTATATGCGCACAAGGAAAAGCTGAAGATTACACTGTTCTCGATTTGTATATAGAGCATTTTGACACGAAAACACTATATAATTTACACGCCTCAGCTCAGCTTCTAGAGCGAAGATTAATTGAACAACAGTGGAGCCAATCTGATTTTTGGAATCATAAAGAATGGGCTGGATTTTGGGTGCCTTATGCCGGTGAAGAATCTTCTGAAGATGGGAAACGAACAAAATTTCTCACTGGGTCAGCGAGAGAAATTCAAGTGTTAAAGAAAAAGTTTTCCGGTGATGCGTGGCAGATGATGGTTGAAATTAGTGGTATTTATCAAAACGGTAAATATGGAGCTAGTTTTACCTATCCTAAAAATGCGATAGATACAAATAGATCAACGTGGGCAACATTCTCATTTTTAACTCATTAATCGTGTAAAGCTTGTTAAATTTTATCATCGTGGTGTGAAAAAAATTAATTTTTTACTCACAAAAAATTTACATTATATTTAAATTTTTTGAAAATACATGTCAGTTTTTTTTACAGATACCTCAATTTCTTCTTGACGATTAAAAGTTGATTAAATTTTAATTGTATATATTACAGTATATTACAGTATATTACGCGAGGTGTTGATGAAGTCTTACGATCTGGTCTGATGATTGCTTTGTTGTATATTAGTACAATATTGGAATGATATTGACGTTGTAACTTTAAGATGGATGTTCAAATGAAAAAATTTATTAGCAAACTAACTGCTGTCGTAACATTGAGTGTAGTGTCTACATTTTCAAACGCAGATTTGATCACAACAATCACGCATGACTACGGTCAACAACAATATACGCCTAACAGTTTAGCATCTAATAATAGTTGTGATACGTTAAATGCAGATTCAGTCACGATTACCGATAACTCAAATGGTTGTGGTCGTTTTTATGACTACTTTGACTTCTCTACTGTGAATTTTAACACCATTGATAGTTTTGAATTGTCGTTAGACTTTTCGAATGTATCTGATAGGAACTTAGATTGGCTTTTTGGTTTTATCCCTGTCTGGAATAATGAGAACTGGAATGTAAGACCAGGTGCTTCGGCATCTTTAAATTCTGGTTATGACTATAGCCATGATCAAGATATTGCCACTACAATCACCATTGATGCCAATACAGTTGATGCGCAAATTTTTCAAAATATGATCACTAACCAAAACTTTTCATTAATGTTTGCGGAAGAGTCAATGGGCAGTGATAGTTTTACTTTAAATAGTGCTTCATTAAGTATTTTTGGTACGCCAGGTGAACCATTAGCTGCTGAAATACCAGAGCCGGCACCACTTGCATTGTTAGCTTTAGGAATGTTTGCCCTAGGTGCTTCAAAGCGTCGTAATGCAAAATAAGCGTTAAATACGTGTAGAAAATTATATTGTAAATAACCTCTTTCGTTGGGTGAACCAATGAGAGAGGTTTTTTTTATGCCTACTTAAATGAAGGAAATAAATTGGCTGAAGTAAAGCCTTCGCTGTAACCTAATATGTCGGCATGATGATAAAAATTACGCTGGTACATCACATCTCACAACAGGTATAATCGCCACTTTAGGCTATTCAGCCTTTTCTTCATATTTCTTATTTTCAGGGGCAATATGCCAGATTTTCTACTCTCCCAAATATTAGTGACGTTTACCTTAGTTATTGAATGCTTTGCTATGCAGCTTAAAGATAAAGATCGTATCTTGGCGTTGTTATCATTAAGTTGTTTGTTTAATGGTCTGCATTATTTGTTATTAGATCAGCCAACGGCCGGCTATATTTTTCTGTTTTCAAGTATCCGTTTCTTGTTGTCTATTAAATGGAAGTTTCAATGGATGGCTGCGGCTTCATTGTGTGTTAGCTTGTTCATCACAATCTACACGTACACGGGTTTATTAAGTATATTGGGCTTTATTGCAACCGTTTTTATTACTACTGGTTCCTTTAGCAAAAATGATAAATTTCTACGCTTGATGATGATCTTAGGTGGTTCTCTATGGTTAACGCATAACGCTATATTGTGGTCACCAGTTGGAATTCTTGTCGAGGTTATTTTTGTGGGTAGCGGTGCAATTGGCTATTATCGTTATTACCTTGCGGGTAAGTTAAACACCTCGCACCGCGATTAATGTAGCAAGACTGAATAATGTATCTTATCAACGTTAAAACAATGGTTAATTATCATGAAACGTAGTCATTACATCACACGACAAGGCTGGGATATGCTCGATCGTGAATTAAAGTATTTATGGAAAGATGAACGTCCTCGCGTTACAAAGTCGGTGTCTGAGGCTGCAGCATTAGGCGATCGAAGTGAAAATGCAGAATATATTTACGGGAAAAAACGTTTAAGAGAAATTGATCGTCGTGTACGGTTTTTGTCAAAACGTTTAGATGAATTAACCATTGTTTACCCTGAAAAACAGCAAGAAGGCAAAGTATTCTTCGGTGCATGGGTAGAAGTGATTGATGAGCATGATAAAACATTTACCTATCGTATTGTGGGTTCAGATGAATGGGATGTATCCAAAGGTGAAATCAGTATAGATTCTCCTGTGGCACGTGCATTAATCGGTAAACAAGTTGATGACGAAGTGGTCGTGAAAACACCAGAGGGTGAGCGTATTTTAGATGTGGTAAAAATTTGGTATAAAAAATAGGGTGTATATACGGTGAATACACCCTTCAGATGACAGTCATCTGACTATTGACACAAATAACTTAGCTGGTCTCTTTTGTAACAATTACTGTGGTATTACTTTAACGTCTACTTTTGATTGGCAAATATCTAGCACAGGTATTGGTTTTTTATAAAAGAAAGGATTATCGCGTAATCGTTTTTTATTAATTTTATTTTCATAAAGTGAGTTATCGGTATTTTCGATGGCGATTTTGAGTTGTTGTGCTTTGGGTAAATCTGCCATTACGGTCATACTTTTTATGGGAGTAAACTGCTCAGGTAATATTTCTGGCATACCTTCTATAACAGCTGTACGTTGAATTGACTGAACATGCTGCATACCGAGTACAACTCTGCCAAAAATGGTCATAATGCGGTCTAAATAACGTGGCGCTTGGCCATTGGTAATATAAAAGTGACTGGTGCCAGTATTCGGTGCTGATTCTCTTGCCATGGCAATGACGCCTGGACAATGTAACAACCACGCCTTTTGTTCTTTCTGTGAATAACCAACGGCAAAACCTTTTCTAAAGCCCGTTTGTGGTGCAAACATATCGTGTTGTTGAACTTGGGTAAACGACCAGTGTTCGTCAGTGGTTATTTCTTCTTCAATAGTTAGCGGTGTAATGCCCTTGTCTTTATCTGAACCATCTTGTGGCCCCGCTTGAGCAACAAAGCCGTCAATCACACGATAGAAGCTTTCACCTTGATAGAATCCATCTCTTACTAATTTTTTGAAACGTTTTACATGATTTGGGGCGAATTCAGGCGATAACTCTAAAACCACATCACCTTGCGGCAACG
This sequence comes from Thalassotalea sp. PP2-459, assembly GCF_001913705.1. Classification (GTDB taxonomy): domain Bacteria; phylum Pseudomonadota; class Gammaproteobacteria; order Enterobacterales; family Alteromonadaceae; genus Thalassotalea_C; species Thalassotalea_C hakodatensis. The sequence goes on from NZ_MKQD01000034.1 coordinate 44,863, forward strand.
TCATAATCACGGTATTTTCCGGTGAGAGAATACGCCAATTATTATCTCGTTTTTCCTTTGCACTAGTCGTAAAGCAAATTATTAATAAACACGTTAATATGGCTTTAATCATCATAAATTCCTATGTAATGTTAGTGTTTCACGGTAACTCAACTGGCTTGGCGTGATCAAGATAGCTTGATAAAATAACATAAAATTTGCCAACGTATCTAATTGGAGACAACATTGAATAAAAGTTTAATAACCAATGTATTAGCGCTGTTAGTAACCATTAGCGGTTATTATTTTTCTATGAATGTTGTTTATGCCATGGGGATTTTTGCCTTATCGGGTGCGATTACTAATTGGCTTGCTGTGCATATGCTCTTTGAAAAGGTGCCTTTTTTGTATGGTTCTGGCGTTATACCTGCGCGTTTTGAAGAGTTTAAAGCTGCTATTCGTCATTTGATGATGGAGCAATTTTTTACCGAAGATAACATTGATCGGTTTTTATCTGACAATGCCGGTAAAGCGAGTACCTTTGATTTAGTACCTGTGATTGACAAAATAGATTTATCGCCTGCTTTTGATAATTTAGTAAAGGTGATTGAGAGCTCTTCTTTTGGGGGGATGTTAGCCATGGTAGGCGGTAAAGAAGCACTTGAACCGATGCGTGAACCTTTCATCTTGAAAATGAAAGAAACGGTAGGGGATATTTCGCAAAGTGAACAATTTAACGAAGCATTGCGGGCGCAGTTAGAGCAACCCAATGTTATTGCTGAAATGCGCGAAAAAGTGAGTAACATTATTGAAAAACGATTGAACGAATTAACCCCTAAATTAGTAAAAGAGATTGTCCAAGAAATGATTCGCCAGCATTTAGGTTGGTTAGTTGTTTGGGGGGGCATTTTCGGCGGTACTATTGGTTTAATTGCCGCACTTACGGGTAATTTTTAATCATTAGTATAGGTAAAGTGGGCTTACCAATTCATTTGTCTGCGAGGGTAACCTCCTTAATTAATAGGTGATTATTTTCGTTAGTGCCTTTTGTACTAAAAGGTAACTGATTTTTCTGTCAAATTGCTTTAATTATCACTAGATAGTCGCTATGCTAGCCCTTTCAAATCGGGATTTTATTGGCATTACGTGCGATGGCGCACCGCAATGCAAAATCTCACTCTATCTATAAGGTAAATGGAGACATGTTTGGTAGCTTAAAGGCATTGCCTGCCGATCCTATTTTAGGTTTATTGGCTAAATATCGTGAAGATTCAAATCCACAAAAAATTGATTTAGGCGTGGGTGTTTACAAAGATGAAGCTGGTCATACGGCTATTTTAAAGTGTGTGAAAACCGCTGAAAAGCATCGTAACGATACCGAAGATACCAAGGTGTATATTGGCCCAACGGGCTCTCCTTTATTTAATGATGAAATGTCGAAGCTTATTTTCGGTGATCATAAAGTACTGAGTGAAAACCGTGCCCGGACCGTTTCTACCCCAGGTGGTACGGGTGCATTACGTGTAGCAGCTGAATTTATTAAATCATGTAAAGCAGGCGCAACCATTTGGGTTTCAAATCCTACATGGGCAAATCATACTGGCTTATTTGAAGCCGCAGGTCTTACAGTAAAAACCTATCCTTATTATGATCACGAGAATAAGTGTTTAGACTTTGATGGTATGTTAGCAGCACTGAAAGAAGTCAGTGCTGATGATGCGGTTTTACTACACGCATGTTGTCATAACCCGAGCGGTATGGATTTAAATCAAGAACAATGGCAGCAAGTAACTGAAGTTGCTAAAGATGTTGGCTTTCTACCGGTTGTTGATATGGCATACCAAGGCTTTGGTACAGGTTTAGATGAAGATGCTGCTGGTTTACGTCTTTTAGCTAACAATGTTGAAGAAATGATTGTATGTAGTTCATGTTCAAAAAACTTCGGTTTATATCGTGAGCGTATTGGTGCAACTACCATTATAGGTAAGTCTTCTACTGCCGTTGATGTTGCTTATTCTGTATTACTTTCGGTAGTACGAGTTATTTATTCAATGCCACCCGCACACGGTGCAGCATTGGTTGAAACAATTTTATCTTCTGATGAATTACGTTCGCAATGGCATCAAGAATTGGCTGAAATGCGTAATAGAATTAACGGTAATCGCCAGATCATTGTTGATAAACTAATAGAAAACGGCGTTCAAAGAGATTTTAGTTTTATTACTCGTCAAAATGGTATGTTTTCGTTCTTAGGTATTACCCCTGAACAAGTACAACGTTTACAAGACGAATTCAGTATCTATATGGTTGGCTCTAGCCGTATGAGCATCGCTGGCATTGCAAAGAGTAATGTAGATTACTTGGCACAATCAATTGCAAAAGTACTGTAATTGAAACCTTTATTTTGTTGAGTCACTTTAAGAGCCGAGTCTATTTACTCGGCTTTTTTATGGTTGGTGCTAGAGAGCGACAAGGATTGGTTGGATGCTTTTCTATCTAGAAAAGCCATTGAATATCATCGTTATCTACTGATGCTTATGATTAGAGCGCATTAACAGAATAAATATGCCTGCTATGATAATTAATAGGGTAGAAGGCTCCGGTACTTCAATTGATGGTGTGGCAGTACGAACGGTTTGGAAATTACCAACAAGTGCGTGATTGGTATAAAATCTAACGTCATCTAGCGTTGCACCATCGCCTGCATTAAAAGCACCTTTAGTCGCTAAAAATGTGCCACTAATATTTGCACCACCAAAATTTAATGATGAAAAGTTATCATCAATAAAATTAAACAAAACATTTGCAGACGTTAAACCATCCGATAATAATATTTGCGCACCCGAGGCAATTTGTGCGTTGCCTAAAATGTTGATAATTAAGTTATCATTACTGCTACCATTTATTTGTAAAATATCTGATGAACTCAGTGTGATTGAATCTACATTTACAACATTAAGTTGACTAGCATCTAAGGTGGTTGACTGGCTAATAGCCCCTTGAGCAACACCCGCTAAGTTCTTAGCTGCTTCGCTTGCGGAGGCAATATCCCTTGATAACTGATCAAATTGACGACTGTCATTTTTCTGTACATCGGTACAAATACTTTGCGTACCAGTAACTTTACTTGCTGACCCCAGGATAAATGTGTTTGAACAAGCATTGCCGTAAACGATCGACCCTGATGCAAAACCGATATCTTTACTGGCAGCAACATTACCATAAATGTAGGCCTCACTGCCTAGCACTAATGAGCCATCAACAGGCGAACCGTGAAAGTCCCATTGCCCCACACCAATGGTGTATTTATCAGCAACACCAAGATCTACGCCTAAGTCGATCAGATCGGCTTGTGCATTGTTCATAAGAAACACGTAAAAAATAGCAGTAGTAAAAGCTTTAAACCCGTTCACGTTGTAAGTCCTTTATTTATAACTATAATGCAAAATGACAGCGCTATCATATCATAAAAAGAAATTAGAGTAATAGCTCTTAATTAAAAAACAATCAAAAAACGTGTGAAAAGCAATCGACAATTATGTTGAACATAGCGTTGTTTATGACTTAGGTAGGAGAGCGAAAAATAGTTTTCCAATCATTTTTCATGTCTACCACGTGCCAGTTTAACGCCTTGGCATAACATAGGGTATTTTTACCCCAAAACCTAAAGCGACAATTAGGGCTGTATTTGTACTCTCTAACGCTATCAGTATGATGTATTAGCACACAAAGAGAATGTTTGTTGGATGTCCAACGTAACATGTCGACATCACCATAACTATTGCCAAAAGCAGCAATGGGTCTAATTGAAATTCGTCTTTCAATACTTAATACTTTTCGCGCACGGCTCTCAATGGAAAAGGGAATCGGCTCTAATTTAACGGTGAGATTGTTGTTTCTCTTTGATAGCTTCGTTTTTAAGCTGCTACCAATAACGCGATTTACCGATACCTGATAAGTTTCTTGTGACCAAGGTCTAACGAAGTTTGCTGTACTTCCTGTGACGATATAATTGCTAAAATTATTTTGTTGAAAGTAAGCAAGCACTTCTAACATGGGCTGATAGGTTAGGTTGGTATACTGAGTGTTAAACCTTGGGTGTTCAGCTTGGCTGATCCACCTAGCAACAGATGCGCGATACTCTTCTGTGGTCATGCCTTTACGCAAAAAGTAACAGCCAACTTTCATGATATTAAAAAAATCAACAATAGCGGTTTTGCACCAGTGACATATACGTTTTGAATGACTAGTCGTGTTCAATACGTGTTGATTAAAAAACTTTCGTTTAAAGTAGGCTACTTGCGCCATCACTGGTTTTTCAACGATCAAAGTACCGTCGTTATCGAACGTTGCAATGCGATTTTCTATTGGTACAAAATGAGGAGAGTGTTGGTCGCAAACCTGTTCGACAAATGAAATGATGCCTTGTTTAACCTTGCCATCGTGCCACGACGGCAAGGGATCGATGATATTACCCATGATGTGATTAATTAATTTTAGGAGGGATTAGAATGTTCGTATCGAAGTTAAATAACTTTCCGCTCCAAATAAATACTTGCCACACTAAAACACCAAAAGGAATATATCCAAAGTAGCCTAATAACGGCATTTCCGAGAATATATGGATGACATCGACATACGGAATATTATAAACCCAGTAATTTGGGTTTGTGATCGGCTCTGGGTTAGGATTACTAGAACCAAAGTTCCACATTTCCCAAAATAAACCGTTCAATAATGAGGATACACCAATCAGTACGCCTGCACTCCAGTTTCCTTTGGCGATATCGGTGAAGGGGTTCCAAATGTTTAAGCGCATAAGTATACCAGTCATAACTGCGTAAGGGCCGATCCATACAACCCAAAACAACGCATACGGCCAGTAAACCATAGCGGCAATAAGTAATGCGCCGATAAAGATCATATAATTACCGTTTAATGGCATTTTGGGGCCGTTTTGGTATCGTGCGACTAGTTTAGGAAAAGTGTTTAACAAATTATACCAAGTAAGAATTACCGGGGTGACAGTTGAGTAGGTAATGAGAAATTCAATAACGATAGTTGCTCTAGACCAACCTACTTGATTCGCGTTAGGGTAAAACCAGTTACCTAATACGAAATAATCGTAGTATTCAAAGTACGCCCAGCCAACGATTGAAACCAACGCACTGATGAACAATGTTTTTGGTTTTTCTGAAAATAAGGATGCCCCGTTATTCCGCTGATATACAATGCCGTCTAGAAGGAAGATAAACCCCCACCAAAGTGGTGTAAACGCCCAAAAAACCAGATCGCCAAAGGGGGTAACGCGGGTCCACATTAACCACCAGAAAAAGCCCATTACAACGCCACCACACCAAAACCACCACGGTAGAGATACCATTGAAGGTTGACGAGGTTTTGCGGTTGCGCCCTTAAAACCGAATAGCTTTGGAAATAAAATCAGGCCAGTAATAAAAAGCGCACTGGCTGCCATGATTAAAAAGTAGGTTAAACTAAACCCTGGTACTTTTCCGGCGAAAGTGGGGGGAAATTCACCAAAGCCTGGTGGAAGGTGGTTAGGGTATACAAACCAAGCGACCACCAGAGGGACTAATAAAGTGAGTAATATTGGCCATAATAGCTGCCATGGTGTAACTTTTTGCATAAGTAAACGTCCTGTATTGTTATTATCATTGTTATTTTTTGCGCATTAACCAGCATGCTTTGCTCACTTTAGCGACTTTATGATTTTCTGTCTATAAAGTGTGCAAATGGAAGTTAAAGGGTTAAAAGCGATATTGCAAGGTTGCCCCAAACTGTCTGGCTTCACCTTTAAGTTCAGTCACCGCACCCAATGCCGCTATAGAGTCAAAGCGTAACTCGGCAAATTCCGTTTTGGTCAGGTTTTTTCCCCATAACGTCAATGAAAAATCAGGATGAAAGGCATAATGTATACTGCCATTAAATACTGTATAGCCGTTCTGTTTTGTGTAGGGGTTCTCGTTTTGATCAAAATAAAATTCAGATTGATAATCAAACCCTAATTGCATGGTTAGTGGGTTGGTAAAAAATTGAAACTCAGTTAATAGATAACCTGATACATTCCACTTCGAAGAGAATGGTAGACGGTTATCGTTAACAAATAGATTTTCTTGTTGAAATTTACCTATCGATGCTTCAGGTAAATAACCAATATTTAACACAAATTCCAGTTGGTTAGTGGGTGCATAATAGAATTCGCTATCTAAACCGTAAATTTCTGAAGCCCCTGCGTTTTTTAACACGTGATAAGGGACAGCGCTATCTTGAATATTAATGAATACTTGCTGATCTTGATAGTCATAATAGAATGCGGCTAAATGCCAACGAGCATTATGATCTAACCATTGCACTTTTGCACCAGCTTCATAAGCGTTTAGTGTTTCAGGTGCATATTCAGAATTCATCGCTTGCTCTGGAGAGGTGGAGTAACCCGCATTGTAGCCACCGCTTTTATAACCACGGGTATAGCTGGCGAATAGATTTATATCATTCGCGAGTGCGTGGTTAATCGCCAGTTTACCTGAAAACTCGTTGTCGGATATGTTACCTGCTAAATCCCATAATTTAGGTACATTACCATGCACAGTATTAAGGTCAGCCTTTGCCTTGTAATCAGTTTCTTCCTTCGTAAAGCGAATACCGGTGATTAGTGTAGTGTCTTTTGTTAACGTATAGTCAAGTTGACTATAGAGTGCAGTCGAGGCATTTTCTAATGAGTTGTCATAGAAGAAGGTTGCTGGTACATCAGCCAGTGAAGGTATGCTTCTAAAATCTCGAAATAAGTCAAAGCTATTGTTTTGTTCAATGGTTTCTTTTAAATAAAAAATACCTGTTTGCCAAAAATAATTTTGCTGTGTGATACTCAAGTTCACTTCTTGTGAATACAAGTTGTTATTGGTATCAAATGTACCCTCAATTAAGTTTCTTGCTCCATCAGAATCAAAAGAATGAAAACGTGTTAGTTTTCTCACTCCTGTGATTGACGTTAACTGGCTGTGCTCCGTTAGTTGCCAATCAAGGATTAAGGCGCTACCCCAGCTATCGGTATTATGTTTTCTATCGGCAGTATCTGCGCGAACATCCCAGAAATCATCCCCCCCCACTTGCTGGTCATAAGCATCAACGCAGTCATTACTACCAACGATACTTGGTGTACATTGACCGCTGTTATCTTTTCGATAAATACCATTACTTGCAATAGGTTTTGGTTTACCCGTTGATCTTTCTTTATGCAGTTTTATAGTTGCAGTTAAATCATCAAATTGAGAGCGAACAATGAGCCTAACATTAGTTTGCTTTAAACCGCCATCAGGCTGTTCAGGCATTAAATTATTGGTAGAAAATTGATAGTCGTCGTGATCAAAGGCTATTCGAGCGGCCGTTGTATCGCTAAAAGGGAGATTGATCGCGCCATCAATAGACGTAGTTTGATATTCAGCTATGCCAGCATTTATATACCCACCAAATTGCTGCTCTGGCATCTTTGAACGCAATAAAATAGCACCGCCAGTAGTATTTCGGCCAAATAACGTGCCTTGAGGGCCCCTTAAAACTTCGACTTGCTCAAGATCAAAAATATTTGTTGCTAAATTATTGGCACTACCGCTGACAATACCATCACTATATACCGCAATGGGTGATATGGTTGATGTATTGTAATCAATCATACCGATGCCGCGAATGTTAAATGCCGGCGGTGTACCTTCGCCAGCATTGTTGGTGATTTTCATGTTTGGAGTGAATTTAGCAAGCTGCGAAGTATCTTTGATCTGTTGTCGTTGAAGAGCGTCTTCACTTACTACCGTAACCGCAACCGAAACATCTTGTAGTTTTTGCGCACGTTTTTGCGCATATACTTCTATTACTTCAACTTGTTGTAGGCTTTCTTTACTCATGACCGTCGTCGAGGAAATGATAAACAAAGAGATAAAACAACAGCGTATATATCGACCAAATTGATGCGTATTGATCATGTACAACCTTCTCACGAAACAGGCTCCGCCTAATTATAAATACCAAAAAACAGTTGTAAAAACCAAGTGTGAATGGTCAACAACCCCTAGCTTATTAAGTTATAGCTTGTGTTTACAGAAATTGCTCATAAGTTTGATTTTTGTGCAATTTTCACGCTGAATAAACAGCTTTATTTATTGCTGCTATTTTACAGTGAAGCATAGCACGGCTTCGTTTAACGCGGAATATGAAGGGGTCTATATTCGTTTAGTTATATGTATTTTTTTTTGATGAATGAATAAAGCTTGTTACATCACCTATGTTGAAGAATCTATCAATGTAATTGCGATTATCTTGTACTATCATTGAATTTTTATGGCTAAACGCTTATAACTATAGGGGAATGAATAAGGATGTACAGCTCTCATGATTGCGCTTCAAGGCTATGAAATACAACGCCACTTTTTTAGCATTTCAAACGCCATAAAAGTGTATTTAGCCAAAGATAATAAACAACAATTAGTGCTAATAAAGCAGTTTATCAAAGATGACAGAAGCCGTTCTACATCACAGTTTTTCGAGCGCGCGAAACTGGCAAATAAGCTCAATATATCGCAAGTAATTCCCCATCAACAGCAACAACAAGATCAACAAGCCTGTTATTGCGTATACCCATATCAAAAAAATTGGCTAACATTACAACAATTATGTGATGAGACAGAGCTCAGTACTGAACAGAAACTAACTATATCGACAAATCTTACCCGGTTAGTTCAACGCATTCATGATAAAAAAATATTTCTCAACGGTTTATCTCCCTATAGTATTCTCATTGATAACACTACTTTTGAATGCTTTCTTATTGATTTAAGTTTCGCTAGTTCAGTTGCGGTTTTACATAAAAAATCTAAACGCATCATGTTTGATAAACAGCGTTTAAAAACACTAGCACCAGAGTCTACAGGAAGAATTAATTGGCCGGTTCAGCGCTTTGCCGATTTATATTCTTTAGGCGCGTGTTTGTTTAAACTTTTTAGTGGTCGATTTCCTTTTAATATTGAAGACGACATGGAAATGATCCATGCACATATTGCCAAATCGACCCCTAAAGCTTGCCGAATAGATAAAACGGTGCCAAAAACGGTATCGTCGATTATCGATAAATTGCTACGTAAAAACCCTGAATCGCGGTACCGCTCAGCAGAAGGACTGCTACACGACTTGCAACGTTGTTTATTACTATGGCAAGAACATCAGAGCATTTCTACTTTCAAACTGGCCCAAAAAGATAGTAACAATCAGTTGCACTTTTCTCGTACGTTGTTTGGTCGAGAGCAAGAATTAAACATTCTATTAAACGGCTATCAAACCGCTAAAGAACAAGGCCAGTGTCAATTAAGTGTGATTAGCGGTTATGCTGGCGTAGGTAAATCTCGATTAATTAAAGAAATACAACAAAGCATCGTGACTGATGAAAATTACTTCGCTTTAGGAAAGTTTGAACAATATCAAAATAGCACAGCATATTTTGCCCTTGTAATGGCCTTAAAAGATTGGGTAGATCAATTATTATGCGAAAGTAATGAGTCACTTGCCAAATGGCGTATTACGTTAGAAAGTGCGTTAGCGGGTAACGGGCAATTATTGGTAGATTTGATCCCTGAATTAGCCTTGATTATTGGTCCTCAGCCGGTGGTGCCATCAATGGCACCCAGTGAAGAAAAAACACGCTTTAATAATGTGTTTATTGCTTTCTTAAAAGCCTTAGGCGCGACCAGTAAAACGGTCGTGATTTTTCTTGATGATGTGCAGTGGGCAGATCACGCAACCATAAAACTATTAGAACATATTGTAGAGCACCCTGATCTTGGTCACTTATATTTTATTATTTCATATAGGGACAATGAAATTGTTAAAGAGCATCCATTAAACGCGCTACTTAATTCCATTGATGTTGCACCATCATTTCATAGTCATCAACAATTGCAGCCGTTGACCGTAGAGGCGGTAAAAGATTTTTTAAAAGCATCACTTGGTGGTAATAACAAAATGTTGAGTGGTTTAGCAGATACCTTGATAGATAAAACACAAGGTAACCCATTTTTTATTAAAGAATTCATTAAGTCGCTGGTAGATAAAGGTTTTTTATATCAACATGAACATGGTGAATGGCAATGTAGTGTAGAAGACATCGAACGTATTAGTGTAACAGATAACGTTGTAGACTTAATGGCTAACCGTATTCGCCGTTTAAATGACCAACAACAAGACGTGTTACATATCGCCGCTTATATAGGTGTGAATACTCACTTGCCTGTATTGAGTTATGTGCTTAATTGCAGTCAAGACGATTTAACTGATGCCATTACCGTCTTGGTTGAAGAAGGGTTTTTGTATGCCTTTGAAAGTAGTGTAGAAAACTCACAAATAGATACACTGCGCTTTATTCACGATAAAGTGCAGCAGGCGGCCTATCAGCTTAATCGGCCACTCAGTAAAACCAATATTCATTTTCGCATCGCACAGTACTACTTGCTGCACCAACCGACGACTATTTTTAAATATATTGAACATTTGAATGCAGCGTCGAGCATATTTATTGAGCGCGGTGATTTTTTGTTGTTGGCAGACGGTAACTTATCTGCAGCTAAAAAAGGCTTAGAAAGCAATGCCAGTGCAGATGCAATGTATTATCTTGAGCAAGCAGAGCAGTATCTACCTAAAGATCATTGGCAAAGTTATTATCAACAAAGTGTAGATATTACTCTTGCAATGGCAAAAGCCTGTTATCTAAATTTAGACTTTGAACAAGGCAACCAGCGTTTCGATAAAGCAGTATCTTGTATCAAAGGTGATATCGAATTTGGCTATTTAGCGCGAACTCAAGTATTAGCATTAATAGCACAAAACGAGATGCTTCAAGCGTATGAGCTTGGTGTAAAAACACTTGAAAAATTAAAGGTAAACCTTATTAGTGCAGAAAACATAGCAGAAAACTATATCGCACTTGATAACAAAAAAAGGCCTGATGAAATCGCCGCGTTAATTGACTTACCGGTAATGACCGAACCTCGATACTTAATGGCAATAGAAATATTAAACGCCATTCAAACGCCGGCATATTTACTTAATCCTATCGATTATATGCGAGTCGCGTATGCCAGCTTGTCATTATGTTTACACGAAGGTTTAAGCCCTGGCAGCAATAAAGTATTTGTCACGCACGGTTTGTTACTCTGTGGTGCGTTTTCACAATTCACACGAGGAAAAGCATATGCTGATTTAGCATCTCGATGCATTGAAAAATACCCATCTGCGCATCTGTATATTGAAGTTGAATTTGCTAAGCATGTGTCGATAGAGCATTGGAATGCTCCGCTAGCGTCCTCTTTAAAGCCACTTGAAGATAACTTTTACCGAGGTATTGAAGTGGGAAACATTGAATATGCTTTCCACTCTGCATTATTTTATTGTAAGCATTTACTGTTCTCGGGAACGCCACTACCCGTGGTTAAATCGAAATATAAGGTGATTTTACCAACCGTAATAGAAAAAAAACAAACGTATCATTTAACCTTTATTCAATTATGGCACCAATTTATCCTGAATATCAGTGAACCAACGATAAATCCAATAGCGCTTCATGGTTCCGCTTTCGACGAGCATAAAGAGTTGCCCATATTGCTTGAAACCAACAACGTAACCATTCAATTTAGTTACCATTTGGTGAAAATGAAGTTAGCGTTTTTATTTGGTGATCAAACGCACGCTTTTTCACACTTTGAACAAGCCGAGCCGTTAATGAATACGGCATTATCTTTATATAATTATACTGAGTTTTCGTTTTACGCAGCATTAGTGTTAATCGAACGATTAAGGTGTGCAAATGCAGACGATTCGGTGTTGTTTGATAAGGTTAATCACTTCCATGAACAACTGAGTTTGTGGTCAGAAAACGCCGCTGAAAATCACCACCATAAAGTGAAACTTGTCGCAGCAGAACTCGCAGCACTCGGCGAGCAAAACAATGCATGGCATTTATATCAACAAGCGATTGATTTGTCTTCTAATAGCGGTTTTATTGAGCATCAAGCATTGTCGCAAGAGCTTGCCGGCCATTATTGGCGCCGCCAAGAAAAAGCATCTATGGCGAAAGACTATTTTCAACAAGCTTATCAAAGCTATGTAGACTGGGGAGCCAATACTAAAGCGAAGACGTTAGCGGATAACTATTTAACAACCAATGATAATCATATCCGTCAAAGTACTTTACCGCAGCAGCCAAACAGCCTTGCGTCAAACAATGAATTAGATTTCGCTTCGGTATTAAAAGCTTCAGAAACGTTAAGTGGTGAAATAGATTTACATGCTTTTTTACATCGCATGATGGTGATTATTATGGAAAATGCCGGCGCTCAAAAAGGCAGTTTACTGTTGATCACTGAAGGCATGCTTAATACCGAAATTTCGGTGTCTATAGATGGTAGTACACAAGAAAATGTTCAGTTGCCGCTAAGCTTAATTAACTATGTATCTCGTACCTTAAAGCCGCAAATTATTTCTGCTGATCATCCTCAATTTTCTCATGATATTTATTTTAAACACCATCATGCAAAATCGATTTTATGTGCTCCCATCATCGTTAAAGGCGAGCTTAAAGGTGTCTTGTATTTAGAGCATCTAGCGGTTGAAAATGTGTTTAGTATAGATCGCATAAACGTGCTGCAAATGTTAGCTAATCAAACGGCAATTTCTTTTGATAATGCAACGTTGTATCAACAGGTTGTGTCATACAATCGGAACTTAGAACAACAAATTCATGAACGAACAAAAGAACTTGCAGCGGAAAAAATAAAGGCGGAACAAGCGAACCAAGCAAAATCAGACTTCTTGGCAAACATGAGTCATGAAATAAGAACACCGATGAATGCGGTTATCGGGTTAAGTCAGTTAGCACTACGTACCGACCTGAGCTCCGTGCAACATGACTACTTAACTAAAATTCAAGATTCTTCTCGTTCACTACTCGGCTTAATTAACGATATTTTAGATTTTTCTAAAATAGAAGCGCAGAAACTTACCTTAGAGCAGGTGTCTTTTTCATTACACGACATTCTGCAAAGAGTCGTCAACGTATGTACATTTAAAGTACATGAAAAAGGGTTAGAGCTAGTTGTTGATATTGCCCATGATGTGCCTAAAACGTTGGTCGGTGATCCATTACGGTTACAGCAAATCATTGTAAATTTGGCTAATAATGCGGTTAAGTTTACTGAACAAGGAATAATCCATATTAATGTTAAGCACCTACACAGTGATGAGATAACTAGCCAGTTAGCTTTTGCTGTGCATGATACAGGTATTGGCATGTCAGCACAGCAGCAAGAAACGCTGTTTCAATCGTTTTCACAAGCTGATAGCTCTGTAACCCGAAAATATGGCGGAACAGGGTTAGGGTTAGCGATTAGTAAACAATTAACCGAGCTTATGGGAGGAGAAATTTGGCTTGAAAGCACTGAAGGCGAAGGTTCTACCTTTTATTTCACCTCAACCTTTGAGCGTGCTGAACCAGATATGATAGAAACCGTAGCGATTGATAAACAATATTTGTCATCGTTAAAGGTGCTTGTGGCTGACGATATTGACATAGCGCGCAATGTCGTACTAGACGCTTTACTACAAGCTGATATTAAAGCAACAGGTGTATCTGATGGAAAAGCAGCATTAGATGCAGTACTCGCAGCCGACCGTAACAAAGAGCCATTTGATTTAGTTTTCATGGATTGGAAAATGCCTGAAATGGATGGTATTGCCGCAGCAACACAAATTCATCAACATACCCGTGGGTCATTACCTCATATTTTAATGATGTCAGCGTATGATAAAGACGAGGCGAAAAAGCTCGCGGAGCAACACGTTTTCGATAAGTTTCTTGAAAAGCCTGTGACCGCCTCGTTACTCATTGATGCTGTGCTAGAAACCTTAAGTAAAGAAAGCGATCGCATGACAACGGTCAATGAAGAAGAAGTGACTATTGATATTCCTGATTTAAGCCGTTTTCATGTGTTATTAGTTGAAGATAATATGATAAATCAACAGGTCGCTTTAGAGTTTTTATCGGATACGAAAATAAAAATCACCTGTGCAGAGAACGGCGTTATCGCGCTTGATTTACTTGCAAAACAAGCATTTGATATTGTGCTAATGGATATTCAGATGCCAGAAATGGATGGCTTAACAGCAACATCTGAAATAAGAAATACGCTGAAAATTCATGATTTACCCATAATAGCGATGACAGCACATGCAATGGAAGGCGATGTAGAAAAAAGCGTCATTGCTGGGATGAACCATCATCTGACTAAGCCCATTGAACCACAAATACTCTACGATACTCTATGTAAGTACTTGCTAACTAATAGGTTGATTACTGAAACTGTTGCGATTAATGACAGTGAGGGTGAGCAACAAATGACGCAAGAAGCAATACAATTAAACACGTTAAAAAATCATACTTTGTTAAAGGTTGAGCATGCTTTAGATAAGGTACAAGGAAAACAAACGTTGTACTTACAATTAGTGCATGATTTTTGGCATAAGTACCAAACATTATCTGATAGCTTAATGTCACTCTATCATGATAATGCTAGCGAAGAACTCTATCGTGCTGCGCATTCGCTCAAATCAACTGCGCAATATATTGGTGCTTTTGATTTATCAAAGTCTGCATTATCACTCGAAAGCGAAGTGAAACAGCAAGGCAGCTATATTGAATTAACCTTAAACGAAGTCACCACTCAATTAGACTTTCTTATTGCTCAATTAAATAGAATATACCAACATAAAGAAGAAACATTAGGTGAAGAGCAACTCGATATTGCTCAAGCTCAAATACTCATCTCTTCTTTAAAGCGTTTAGTAAGTGCTGCTGATATAATGGCTGAAGATGTTTCGAAGGAGTTGCTGATGCTGGCAAGCCATACAACGGTGTATCAAGACGTAAAAACGTTTCATCAGTTAATTGCTGATTTTGAGTTTGAGCAAGCTTTATCATTAATAGACGACTTTGAAGTTTCGCTGACCCCTCAGACAGGTATTGAACATGACTGACCAGTACCTTGATACAAATCGGCGTGCAACGGATAAGCAATTTACCCTACTTTGTATTGACGATGAAAGTGCTAACTTAAAAATATTAGCGTCTATTTTCAAAGATACTTATAAAGTCGTGGCGTGCAAACAACCAACTCAGGCATTAGCCATCGCGTTAGATGTGCTACCCGATTTAATATTACTTGATGTGGTCATGCCAGATATTAATGGCTTTGAATTATACGAGCAATTCAAGGAACAACCTGAAGTTAAACATATCCCTATTATTTTTATTACGGGCTTACAAAGTGCAGAAGATGAAGAAAAAGGCTTAGTGCTTGGCGCGTGTGATTACATACAAAAGCCTTTTAATTACGGAATTGTTAGGGTGCGTGTTAACACGCATATGGAAATTATTCGTCAGCGCAAGCTATTAGAGTCCTTCGCGCATATTGATAGTTTAACTGAACTGCCCAATCGGCGGAAATGGCAAGATGACAGTGCTAATCAGTGGGAATTTGCTAAGGCGAACAACAAACGATTGGTATTAGGGATTGTTGATATAGACTTTTTCAAAAAATATAATGACTCCTACGGGCACCAACAAGGTGATATTGTGTTGAGAAAAGTTGCCAATGCTATTCGGCGAGTGTTGTTTGAACATGACGGTGCGATTTATCGTTGTGGCGGCGAAGAATTTTATTTTTATTTTCCTTCTGAAAAGCGCACTAATATTGAAGAAATATTGGCCCAATGCTTAGAAGCTGTTAGCAGCCTAGAAATTCAACATCAATCCTCTTTAGCATCATCAATATTAACCGCCAGTTTAGGCGCCGTGGAAGTACAGCCAAAAGATGAGCATTCAGTTGATAGCATGCTTGGAATTGCCGATGAAAAACTTTATCGAGTTAAAAATACCACGCGAAATGCGGTACACTTTTCGCAAATACCATAGGAATTATTGCCGACAGTCAGTGCTTTCAGGTATAGTTCGGCATTATCGTTATTGAGAAGAGAATTAAATGGCTGCCAAAGGAAATTTATTCATCCTATCTGCGCCAAGTGGTGCTGGAAAATCTAGCTTGATTTCCGCATTGCTAAAGCAAGAAAGTACACGTCCAATGCAAGTATCTGTGTCTCATACCACAAGAACTCCTCGCCCGGGTGAAGTTGACGGTCAGCATTATCACTTTGTTTCTGTTGAAGCATTTAAACATCAAATTACACAAAAGCATTTTTATGAATGGGCAGAAGTATTTGGTAATTATTATGGTACTTCGGCGCTCGCCATTGACGATCAATTAGCGAAAGGAATCGATGTGTTTTTAGATATTGATTGGCAGGGCGCACAGCAAGTACGGATGAAAAAACCCGATGTTACCACCATTTTTATAAGCCCACCGTCAAAAAAAGAGTTAGAAAATCGATTACGTGGTAGAGGGCAAGACAGTGAAGAAATAATCGCGGAGCGAATGGCACAAGCACAATCAGAATGTTCGCATTATCAAGAGTTTGACTACATTATTGTCAACGATGACTTTACGCAGGCATTACAAGATTTAACCACGATTGTCACCAATCAACGCTTAAAACGTAGCCAACAAATCGAAAATTATAAACTTTTATTCACACAGCTATTGGCTAACGATTAAGCATTTAGTAAAATAGTCTGCTATTTTGTAAATTTATTGAATTCTGGAGTGACCAAATGGCTCGCGTAACCGTAGAAGATGCCGTAGAACAAGTTGGTAACCGTTTTGACCTAGTACTTATTGCGACACGTCGTGCTCGTCAAATTGCTACTGGGGGTAAAGAACCTTTGGTTGAATTAGAAAATGACAAGCCAACCGTTTTAGCATTACGTGAAATTGAACAAGGCTTGATCACAACAGATGTGATGGATCAACATGATCGTCATGAAGCTGTGCAACAGGAATCTGTTGAGTTAGCAGCAGTAGCAGCAATTGTTGGTGGCCAAAACCAACAATAAAACTGTTTGAAAAACGTTTAAAACGCGCAATTGTGCTTCCCATGATTGCGCGTTTTTCGTTTCTGTTCGTGGTAATTGCATTGGCAAGCGGGTTAAATCAACGTATTCTAATGTTGAGATGATTAAACGTTTCGCTAGCCTACAATACAAACGATGATCAATCACAAAAACAACGTGTCTTCTAATCTGCATTGAAGGAAGTATTGAGTGTATCTTTTTGAACCACTTAAAGAGTATGTATCGAGCTACTTATCGAAAGTACAAATTGATCTGTTAAAACAGGCATACATCGTGGCACGCGATGCGCATGAAGGACAAATGCGTTCAAGTGGTGAACCCTATATTACCCACCCCGTAGCGGTTGCGCATAATTTAGCAAAAATGCACCTAGATCACGAAACCTTAATGGCAGCACTACTGCATGATGTGATTGAAGATACGCCAGTAACCAAAGACGAATTAGCAGAATTATTTGGTCATACCGTTGCTGAACTTGTTGAAGGGGTGAGCAAGTTAGATAAACTTAAATTTGATAACAAAGAAGAAATGCAGGCGGAAAATTTTCGCAAGATGGTCTTGGCCATGACGCAAGATATTCGCGTTATTTTGATCAAATTGGCTGATCGCACCCATAACATGCGAACACTAGATGCTCTGCGCCCAGACAAACGCCGTAGAATAGCGCGTGAAACGCTTGAAATTTACGCGCCTATTGCTAATCGGCTCGGTATTCATGATATTAAAAACGAATTAGAAGTGTTGGGTTTTGAAGCGTTATACCCAATGCGTGCTCGAGCCCTGAAATCCGAGGTTAAAAAAGCACGCGGTAATCGCAAAGAAATTATTAATAATATTCGTGAAGAAGTCGGGCAACGTCTGGCAGAACACGGCATCAATGCAGAAGTGTCAGGGCGTGAAAAGCATTTGTTTTCTATTTATCGAAAAATGAAAAACAAAGAACTAATGTTTAATGAAGTGATGGACATCTATGCATTTCGCGTCATCGTTGATAACAAACTTGATGAGTGTTACCGTGCGTTAGGTGCCGTGCATAACCTCTTTAAACCAATAGAAAGCCGCTTTAAAGATTATATTGCTATCCCTAAAACGAACGGTTATCAATCATTGCATACTTCACTAGTGGGCCCGCACGGTATACCGGTAGAAATACAAATTCGTACAAAAGATATGGATCAAATGGCAGACAAAGGAGTTGCTGCTCATTGGCTATATAAACAAGACGGTGATGATGGCGGTACAACTGCTCAAATGAAAGCCCGTCGCTGGATGCAGAGCCTATTAGAACTGCAACAAAGTGCTGGCAGTTCCTTCGAATTTATTGAAAATGTAAAAACTGATTTATTCCCAGAAGAAATTTACGTGTTTACCCCGGATGGTCGCATTATTGAGCTCCCGATGGGAGCAACGCCCGTTGATTTTGCCTATGCAGTACATACTGATGTTGGTAATTCTTGTGTTGGGGCTAAAGTCGATCGTAAGCCTTATCCGTTAAGCCAAGCGATTGACTCAGGCCAAACTATTGAAATCGTCACCTCGCCTGCGGCACACCCTAATGCAACATGGTTAAACTTTGTGGTAACAGCTAAGGCGCGTTTACAAATACGCACCTATTTACGTTCACAAGAAAAAAATCATTCACACATGCTCGGTAAACGTTTACTCAGTCATGCATTAGGTAAAGTAAAGCTAGACGATATACCACCAGAAAAAATCCAACAAGTTTTGCAAGAAACTAGTAATAAAAGCTTTGACGACTTATTGATCAATATTGGCTTGGGCAACGCGCTAAGTATCGGTATCGCACGTCGGTTAACCGATGAATTTACTGAAGATAGTGAGTTAAATCCGCCAACCAGTAAAACAAAAATGCCGATTAAAGGCACTGAAGGCATGCTCGTTAATTACGGTAAGTGTTGTCGTCCTATACCGGGTGATAGCATTATGGCTTATTTAAGCCCTGGAAAGGGCTTGATGGTTCACCAAGCAGGTTGTCGAAATATTAAAGGCACGCAAGAGCAGCATTTATTCCCCGTAAGGTGGGACTCAGAAATAGATCGAGACTTTATTGCAAAGTTACGTATTGAAATTATCAACCATCAAGGTGCGTTAGCAAAATTAACCAATGTGGTGGCCAAATGTGACTCTAATGTGCATACCTTGAATTCCGGTGAAAAAGACACCGGTTTATACGTTATCGACTTAGAATTAACCTGTCGAGATCGTATCCATTTAGCGGATATTATTAGAAAAATCAAAGTGATGATAGACGTACAAAAAGTAGTGCGTAATAAATAATCATTTATTAAGGTTTATCTTGAGATAAACAACAAGGACAATTATGAAATCAATTATTCGTACGGAAAATGCACCTAGTGCCATTGGTACTTATAGCCAAGCCGTAAAAATTAAAAATACTGTTTACTTGTCGGGCCAAATACCATTAGTGCCTGAAACCATGGAAGTCGTCGCTGATGATTTCGCCACACAGGCTCATCAAGTGTTTAAGAACTTATCAGCAGTATGTGAAGCTGCCGGCGGCACATTAAATGATATGGTGAAAGTGAATATCTTTTTAATGGATTTATCACAGTTTTCAACCGTTAATGACATTATGTCAGAGTACTTTTCGCAACCATATCCAGCACGTGCTGCCGTGCAAGTTGCCCGTTTGCCAAAAGACGTAGCCATTGAAATTGATGGCGTTTTAGAATTGCCAAACGTTGATTAATAACAGTTTATAACAAGACGTATAAAGAAAATGACACCGGAACGCTTACGCCGAATTAACGCAATGCTGGATATGCGCCAGCCAGATCTTACCGTATGTATGGAAGGGGTGCATAAAACCCATAATCTTGCAGCGGTCGTGAGAACCGCAGATGCTATAGGTATTAGTGATGTACACGCAGTTTGGAAAAATGAACGTATGCGTGTATCAGGTGGTAGTGCTGCGGGTAGCCAACATTGGGTTGATGTGCACAATTATTCAAGCACTAAAGAGGCAATTGTTGAGTTAAAAAAGCAAAACATGCAAGTGTTAGTAACTCATTTGTCAGATACTTCGGTTGATTTTCGTGACATTGATTACACAAAGCCAACGGCGATTATTTTAGGACAAGAAAAGTTTGGCGCATCTGAGCAAGCATTAGCAATGGCCGATCAAGATATTGTTATTCCCATGGTAGGCATGGTGCAATCGTTAAATGTTTCAGTAGCAAATTCAGTCGTGTTGTATGAAGCGCAAAGGCAACGAAAAGCTGCGGGCTTGTATGATACTCCACGAATTGAAGAAGCCCGTCGTCAACGCTTTTTGTTTGAGGGGGGACATCCTATTTTTGCTCAAGCATGTCAACGAAAAGGTTTGCCTTATCCAAACATAGATGAAGAGGGGCAAATTGTTGCGTCAGATGAATGGTGGCAACAAATGCAGATGACCCAAGAAGCGTGGCAACAACTCGACAACTAATTCAGTAAAAAGGATTTTCAATGGCGTCATCCGCAATAGGACTTGGTAACCTCGCTCGTATTGCGGTTTCATCGCTAAAGGGCGTTGGCCCTAGCATGGCGGAAAAACTCGCCAAAATTGGCATTGAGTCAGTGCAAGACTTATTGTTCCACCTACCCAATCGATACGAAGATAGAACACGTATCACGACAATACGCGATTGTTTCCCTGGGATGTTTACTAATATTATTGGTGAAATTACCCATAGCCAAGTGGTGCAGGGCCGTCGACGTATGCTGGTAGTATCGGTAAATGATGGTACAGGCGGTGTGAATTTACGGTTTTTCAACTTTACGGCGGCACAAAAAAATAACTTATCTATTGGCCGTGAAATACGCTGCTACGGTGAAATGACCCGTGGCGGGCGTGGCCTTGAAATTATTCATCCTGAATATAAATTTTTAGAACAAGACAGCGCACCAACACCGGTAGAAGAGACGCTTACGCCGGTATATCCTACAACCGATGGGCTTAGACAAATTACCTTACGTAATTTAACCGACCAAGCCATTGTACGCTTACAGCGCGGTGATATTGAAGACATTGTTCCCGATAGTTTTATCCATGAACCTTACTCGCTCAAACAAGCTTTAAGTTTTATTCACCGGCCAACACCAGATACTTCAGTTATTCAACTTGAAGAAGGTAAACACCCAGCACAATTGCGGCTGATCAAAGAAGAATTACTCGCACATAATTTGAGTATGTTAAAGCTTCGACAGTCGGTAGAGAAATTTCAAGCAGTGCCGTTAACTATTGATAAAACGTTGGAAGATAAGTTTCTAACTACACTGCCATTTTCACCCACTAACGCCCAAGCTCGTGTGGTCAATGAAGCACGAGATGACTTATCAAAGTCTCAGCCTATGATGCGATTAGTGCAAGGTGATGTTGGTTCAGGTAAAACCTTGGTGGCGGCCTTAGCTGCGTTAACTGCCATTGGGCAAGGCTTTCAAGTGGCATTAATGGCGCCAACTGAAATTTTGGCTGAACAACATGCAATTAATTTTCAGAAATGGTTTCAGCCCTTAGATATTGCCGTTAGTTGGTTAGCCGGAAAAACAAAAGCAAAAGCACGCCGTGAAGCATTAGCGCATATTGCTGATGGTAGTGCAAAAATGGTCGTGGGTACGCATGCCTTGTTTCAAGATGACGTGATATTTAATCAGCTCGCGCTGATCATTATTGATGAACAACATCGTTTTGGCGTACACCAACGTTTATCGCTTCGTGAAAAGGGTGCGTTTGATGGTTATTATCCGCATCAATTAATTATGACCGCTACACCGATCCCAAGAACGCTTGCGATGACAGCATATGCTGACTTAGATACGTCAGTCATCGATGAATTACCACCAGGAAGAACACCGATAACAACTGTAGCGTTACCTGATAGCCGACGTGATGATGTAATAGAGCGTATTCATCAAGCATGTATTGGTGAAAACAGACAAGCTTACTGGGTATGTACCTTGATTGAAGAATCAGAAGTACTGCAATGCCAGGCGGCTGAAGATACGGCTATTTATATACAAGAACATTTGCCTGAATTACGCGTTGGTTTAGTGCATGGTCGTATGAAAGCGCAAGAAAAACAAACGGTGATGGAAGCTTTCAAAGCTGGAGACGTTAACTTATTAGTGGCAACAACCGTTATTGAAGTTGGCGTTGATGTACCCAATGCAAGCTTGATGGTGATTGAAAATCCTGAACGCCTAGGTTTAGCGCAACTGCATCAATTAAGAGGACGTGTAGGCCGAGGTTCTGTGGCCTCTCACTGCGTCTTAATGTATAAAAGCCCACTATCAAAAACGGCTACTAAACGATTAGCTGTTTTACGAGAAAGTAACGATGGTTTCGTTATAGCACAAAAAGATTTGGAAATACGTGGTCCTGGTGAACTACTGGGCACAAAACAAACTGGGTTGGCGGATCTGAAAATTGCTGATTTAATGCGTGACGCAGATCTTATTCCTCAAGTGCAGCAACATGCGTATTTACTGTGGCAACAATCGCCTGACAAAGCGATGGCGTTAATCGATCGTTGGCTCGGTAGCCGTGAGCATTATTCTAATGCGTGATAACGATGATTTGCTTTTGTTGTTAATAAACACGAAATAAACTTTGATTTGTATGAAAATAAATTTCACTACAAATCATTTTAATAGCCTTGCAGACGGAAAAATCAAATGGATGTAAATCCCCGTTTTTATGAGATTGACCTTTATCGTTTTTTAGCCGCTATTGGTGTGGTTATTTTTCATTATACCTACACTGCCTTTATGGAAGGTTATGCACCTATCGCTAATTTTCCTGAGTTAAGAGAAGTAACGCGCTACTTTTACATGGGCATTAATTTCTTTTTTGTGATCTCTGGTTTCGTCATCTTTATGAGTGTTGCTGACGGCAGTGTGAGAAAGTTTCTCATTTCACGTTTTGTACGATTATATCCAGCCTATTGGGCTGCACTTATTATGACCAGTATCGCGACAGTATATTTTGGTGGTGAGGTATTTTCTATCAATTGGCCACAGTTCTGGGCCAATGTAACCATGATTAATGAAACAATGGACTATAAGCCAATAGACGGCGCATACTGGACATTGTATATCGAATTAAAGTTCTATCTATTTATGCTGTTTATTCTAGCAACAGGTGTAATGAAGTACTTTCAATCTATTATTGCACTCGTATTAGTCGGCTCGACAGTTGTGTTATTTTTTCCTTGGGCTGTTAATATCAATATGTTTACGGCAATGTTTCCCCATTGGAGTGGTTATTTCGCTGCGGGCTGTATTTTTTATCTCATTCGTCGTGATGGCATTAACTTCTATCGCACTTTACTGTTGGCACTTGCCTATTTTTATATCATTAAACAATCAACATTGTTTGGGGGACTTATGGGGCAATGGTTCAGTATTACTTTTGACTTGGAGGTAATCGTTTGGATTAATAGTGCATTCTTTGCTTTGTTGATGGTGACAGCCTTAGTGAAAGAGAACCCCCTGCGCAAAGCCTGGTGTTACTATTTAGGGGTTTTTACTTATCCTATCTATTTAGTACATCAACATATAGGTTACATGGCGTTTAATTATTTTGGTACTGAGAACAATATTACCTGGTTAGTTGTTTTGACCGTTTTAGTCATGGCAATACTTGCGTGGTTAGTACATCAATTAGTAGAAGTAGAAATAGGAAAGCGCTTGTCTGTGATCTTGAAACGTAAATGGTTAACGAATACAGATAAAGCGGTAGATTGTCAGACAGGGTAATAAATGGGTATTAATTATTACCACAAACTGCGCTAAACTAGCAGCACTTTTATTATTCAACCATTGAACGTTACCATGAGTGAAGAAAAACAACCCGTTGATGAGCAAAATGCTTCATCAACACATTTTGGGTATCAAACCGTAGATACCGAAGTAAAAGAGTCTAAAGTTGCCGGCGTCTTTCACTCTGTTGCACAACAATACGATGTGATGAACGATTTAATGTCATTTGGCATTCATCGATTATGGAAACGATTCACTATTGACGCTAGTGGTGTAAGGCCAGGTAACAACGTACTTGATTTAGCTGGTGGAACAGGTGACTTAACCGCGAAATTTTCAAAACTTGTCGGCCGAGAAGGTCGTGTTATATTGGCTGATATTAACAGCTCCATGCTCAATGTTGGCCGTGATAAATTGCGTGATAAAGGCTTAGTGCAAAATATTGAATATGTACAAGCTAACGCCGAATACTTGCCATTTGAAGACAATACCTTTGACATCATTACTATCGCTTTTGGTTTGCGTAACGTTACTCATAAAGATCGAGCATTACGCTCTATGTACCGTGTGTTAAAACCGGGTGGCCGTTTACTGGTATTAGAGTTTTCAAAACCTGAACATGAGATCATGAATAAAGCATACGATTTTTATTCGTTTAATATATTGCCTAAAATGGGTGAGTTAATTGCGAAAGATGGTGATAGTTATCAATATTTAGCGGAATCGATTCGTATGCATCCCGATCAAGAAACTTTAAAGCAAATGATGGACGCTGCCGGTTTTGAGCAAACCAGTTATAAAAATTTAACCGACGGTATTGTCGCACTACACAAAGGTTTTAAGTTTTAATTCGCATGTCTACTATTATGCATCATCAAATGTTGTGCGGCTTTATTGAAAAAGTGGTTAACGCACTCCTTAGCATGAACTTATCTAGTAACGCATCGCTTGTAGCGCTAGAACAAAAAAACCTTGTGGTCTCGTTAGCTGAGCTTAATTTTCCATTATCGTTAACGGTTAGTGATAAACAACTCCTTGTCACTTGCATTACTGAGCGCAATGATTGTCAAATTGATACGAGCCTTGCAACACTGAAAACACTAAAAGAAGAGCAGCAACTTACCGAGTTAATTAAACAAGATAAATTGAATATTGTTGGTGATGTTAAAGTCGCACAGCAATTTTCTGATGTTTTTCAACAGTTAGACATAGATTGGCAGTCAGAAATAGCAAACTATATAGGTGATGTGCCTACATACAAGTTAGGACGCTTTCATCAATGGCTTTTGGCTAAAGTGACATTTGCTAAACAGCAAGTTTCAGCTGATGCGAGCGAATGGTTATTACATGAAAAGCGTGTGTTAGTGTCAAACGGTGAACTTCAGCAATTCTATGGTCAAATTCAACAGGCTCAGCAAGCGGTTCAACAAATAGAACAACGTATTTCACAACTGGATGATGCGATTAACGCATCACATCAGGAGTCATTGTCTTGAAGAGTACACGACGGTTATATCGAATTACCGCAACGTTTTTCCACTACGGTTTAGATGAATTGATCCCACCGAAGTTGATCCCTTGGTATGTCAAAATAATGCGTTGGTCACTGTTTTGGCTTCGCAATAAGCATACAGAAAAACCAAGAGCTGTTCGGTTTCGATTAGCGATCGAATCGTTAGGCCCCGTGTTTATTAAGTTTGGTCAAATGCTTTCTACCAGACGTGATTTACTACCCGATGACTTTGCAAATGAGTTAGCCTTATTACAAGATCAAGTACCGGCTTTTGATGGCGAATATGCTAGAAAAGTGATTATCAATGCGATAGGCAAAGAGGTATTTGAGCAGTCATTTTCCCACTTTGAAACCCTGCCTTTAGCCTCAGCCTCCATCGCCCAAGTACATACCGCAACATTGTTACAAGATGGTCAACAACAGAATGTGGTGATCAAAGTATTGCGCCCAGGCATAGATAAAATTATCAAAGCTGATGTGAGCATGATGGCGAAGCTGGCTAAGGTTGTGTCAAGGTGGCTGCCTGATGGTAAACGATTAAGACCAACAGAAGTCGTAGCTGAATATAAGAAAACAATTTTAGATGAGCTTGATTTACAACGAGAGTCGGCAAATGCGATTCAATTAAAACGCAATTTTAGTTTAGGAAGAGAAAACGACCATATTCTCTATGTACCTGAGGTTTATAGCCAATTTTGTCATAAAAATGTACTGGTAATGGAGCGTATCTACGGCGTAAGTGTCGGTGAGGTGGAAACGCTTACTGGCCTTGGCGTAGATATGAAACTGTTAGCTGAACGTGGCTTAGACGTATTTTTTACGCAAGTATATCGTGATAGTTTCTTTCACGCTGATATGCATCCGGGTAATGTTTTTGTTGATGCAACCGATCCTGCAAACCCTACTTGGATCGCAATAGATTGTGGCATTGTTGGTACGTTAAACCGTGAAGATAAACGCTATTTGGCAGAGAACTTTGTTGCATTTTTTAATCGAGATTATCGTAAAGTAGCGCAACTACATGTCGATTCAGGGTGGGTGCCGCCACAAACAAGTGTTGATGAATTTGAATTCGCTATACGTACAGTATGTGAGCCTATTTTTAATAAACCATTGGCTGAAATATCATTTGGCCAAGTGTTGGTAAACCTGTTTAATACCGCGCGGCGCTTTAATATGGAAGTGCAGCCTCAGTTGGTGTTATTACAAAAAACCTTGTTATATGTTGAAGGGTTAGGGCGTCAGTTATACCCGCAATTAGACTTATGGCAAACCGCAAAACCCTTCCTTGAAAACTGGGTAAAGGAACAAATGGGCGTTAAAGCGGTTTTTGCCAAAGTGAAAGAAAATTTACCTTTTTGGAATGAAAAACTACCTGAAATGCCTGATTTGGTTTATCAGTATTTAAAAGAGGGTAAACACGCGCAACTACAACAGGTTGAATTGTTAAAGCAAATTAAACAACAACAACGAAAAAGCAATCATATTTTAGTTTATGCAGTTATTGCCAGTAGTCTAATTATCAGCTGCGCCATTGTGTTTGGCTGATAAGCTGACAGGGTTTTCTGAGTAAGGTAAAGTAACGTGCAAAGCGCTGATTAACCACCATCTGTTCTAAGTGATATATACATGCAACATTCTAATAATAAATCATTGCCTATGTTAATTGCTGGCCCAATTTTAAGGCATGTATCTTCTACAGAAATCACGCTTTGGTTGGTAACATCTACACCGTGTTGTTTGTCATTATCGTTATTTACCGAGACTGAACAAGTATTTGAACAACAATTAACGCAAGAGCAACACCAAACGATTGATATTGGTAAGCATGCCTATATACACCTAGTGACGTTAACAGATGTAGCGCTTAAAACTGAACAAAACTATTATTATGACTTTACTTTTCATTATCAAACGCAGAACGAAAAACTCAGTGAAATAGCACCCGCTTTATTATATCAATCGCAGCAATATTGTAGCTTTACTGTACCTGATAAAGTAGAGCGTATGCTACATGGCTCATGCCGTAAACCGCACTTTCCTTCAGATGATGGATTAGCGCAAGTAGACGCGGTGATTGAGCAAACAATTTCAACACCAACAGAACGACCTGCATTACTCATGATGTCAGGTGATCAGGTGTATGCTGATGATGTTGCAGGTCCAATGCTATCGGCAATACATCAGGTCATAGCTTTGCTTGGCTTATATGATGAAACATGGCAAGGGGCAGTGATTAACCACAGTCAGCAACTGTATGACAGTGAGTTCTGTTATTATCATCGTGAACGTTTACTGCCTCATACGCGAGCCAATGAAGCACTTTATGATAAGTTTTTTGCTGCAAGTAAAAAGCCCATTTTTACCTCGGTGAATGCTAAGAATCACTTAGTCACCTTAGCTGAATGTTTTGCGATGTATTTATTGGTTTGGTCGCCGGCAATGTGGCGCTTAGTGGAATTTAATACGCCTGACTTATCAGCTGACGATTTAGCAAAGTTTACCCAAGAACAGCAAATACTCACTGGTTTTCAACAAACATTACCACAAGTGGCTAGGGCACTAGCTCATATTCCAACGTATATGATTTTTGATGATCATGATATTACTGATGATTGGAATTTAACCCGTGGCTGGGAAGAAGCGGCATACGGTCATCCTTTTTCTAAGCGAATTATTGGAAACTCATTAATCGCCTATTGGTTGTGCCAAGGTTGGGGGAATGCACCGAAAAAATTTACCGCGTTAAATAAAGAGGCAAATAAATATTTTGCTCAGGGATACTTACAACTCGACGAACTGGTTGAACGCGTGCTTGATTGGCAAGACTGGCACTATAGTTTACAAACTACACCCAAAATAGTGGTGTTAGATACTCGTACGCAACGTTGGCGTTCAGAAAGCCGCTCTTCTAAACCTTCTGGTTTAATGGATTGGGAGGCTTTGTCAGAAATGCAACAAGAGCTCATTAATGAGCCTCAAGTGATACTCGTGTCAGCAGCACCAATATACGGCGTCAAGATGATTGAAACTATTCAACGTATTTTTACGTTTTTTGGTCAACCGTTAATGGTTGACGCAGAAAACTGGATGGCACATAAAGGCACTGCTAATGTCATGCTAAATATTTTTAGGCATGTTAAAACACCGCCGGAGTTTATTATTTTATCTGGCGATGTACATTATTCGTTTGTTTATGATGTTAGCCATCGTTTTCAGCGTAGCCAATCTAAAATTGTACAAATAACCAGTAGCGGTATTAAGAATAAGTTTCCTGATAAGTTATTAAATGCCTTAGATAGATTAAACCGTGCTTTATATGGACCATATTCGCCGCTTAACTGGTTTACTAAGCGACGGAATATGAAAGTGAGAGTGCGTAAACCAAGTAACAGTAAAAAAGGGCTCACTTTAGTCAATGCGAGTGGCATAGGTGAAATACGATTAACACATGATGAACATATTGTTCAGGTAAATACGTTAACTGCATCAGGAGAAGCGATTCATTTTACCGTTGACAAAGATGAAGCATCGTAACCCTGTTTAAGTTAAGCAACTCTTATGCGAGCATATTCGCCGTAACGAAATATGCTCATCGATATATTTAAGCACTTTGTTTTTGTTGGTTAATCCAGTCTATTGTTAATTCTTCAAGTAGTGCCATTGGCAAGCTACCATTTTTTAACAGTTGGTCATGGAAAGCGCGAATGTCGAATTTATCACCAAGTGTTTGCTCTGCTAATGCACGTAATTCACGGATTTTTATTTCACCAATTTTGTAAGCGAGAGCTTGAGCTGGCCAGCTAATATAACGATCAATTTGGGCGATTACATCTGCCATACTTAATGCCGTATTCTCAGCTAAATAATCGATGGCTTGTTGTCTGCTCCAGCCTTTGGCATGCATACCTGTATCAACTACTAATCGACAAGCACGCCATGCTTCATAGGTTAAACGGCCAAAATCGCTGTATGGGTCTTGGTAAAAGCCTATTTCTTTACCAAGTCGTTCTGAATATAATCCCCAACCTTCACCATAAGCCGCATGATAGAGGGTTTTACGAAACTCAGGCATATCAACTTCTTGTGCAATGGCACTTTGTAAATGATGTCCTGGCTCAGCTTCATGAAAGGTCAACGCTTCAAGTGTGTAAAGTGGCTGACTTTTTAAATCTTTAGTGTCAATAAAGTAAGTGCCAGACGTTGTGCCACTACCATCTGAAGCAACATAATAAGCTCCGCCGTTTGGTGCTGGCTTAATATCAAACGTTTGACGTGGTAGCACCGAAAACCATTTTGGCAGTTGAGCCGCCATTTTACGGGTGATATAACTGGCTTTTTCGATTAAATCTCGTTCTGTATCAGTATAAAATTTTTCGTCTGTTCTTAAATAGGCAATAAAGTCTTTGAAGTTGCCATCAAAACCCACTTGCGAAATAATTGTCTCCATTTCACCACGAATACGTTTAACTTCATCTAAGCCAAGTTGATGAATATCATCCGCTTTCATGTTAGTTGTGGTATAAAACTCAATTAAATATTGATAGTAATCTTTACCCCCAGGTAAATCGCTAATACCGACGGTTTTACGACAGTTTGCCATGTATTTTTTAATAAAAAATTGATGGAATTTCTTATATTCAGGGATGACTTTTTCAGTAATGAGTTGACTGGTTTTTTTGGTAAAATAAGCCTTGTCTTGTGCTGAAAATGAAGCAGGCATGTTCGTTATTGGCCCATAAAAAACACTGTCTTTCGCTTGCTCAACAACATGTTTACTGATCGATTGGTCATAACCTTCAAAAGATTGGCAATAATGCACGTGACCTTGCTTAATTGCTTGGGTGAGAGTGTTAATATGTTCTTGATTGTAACGTGGAAAATCAGCAAGGCTAATTAAATACTGTTGATAATCTTCCTTGGTTAAGAACGACATGTTTGCTGGCGCACCTGCGAAATAACTGTGGAACCCTGAGTAATAATTTAACGGATAAAAATGATCAAGTTGTTGATAACTTTTGGCTTCTGTTTGGCGTTCATACTCAAAGAGTCGATAGGTCACTTGCTCGTCAGAAGTTAAGGCGTCTTGGTCAATTTTAGCTAAACGTTTCAGCAATTGTGCGTTATATTTTTCACGGCGATCTCTGCCCGCTTTCGACATTTCAGGCAATTTGCCATTCATGCGGAATGCGTCAGGGTCTTTTCTGAAGAAAATTTGTTCTTGGTTTGCTGTTTTCCAATGATCGTTGAGTAGTTGCGTAAAGGATTGAGAGGCAGTTTGTGCTGTTGCCGTGACACTTATGCCAAAGGCGATTACACTTGCAACAACAAGCTTATTTTTATTATTCATCTTATTATCCTGATTAATAGGTATCACGATTTATTATAAAGCATAAAATACCTAGGTATAATAAGCAGTATTC
This sequence comes from Thalassotalea sp. PP2-459, assembly GCF_001913705.1. Classification (GTDB taxonomy): domain Bacteria; phylum Pseudomonadota; class Gammaproteobacteria; order Enterobacterales; family Alteromonadaceae; genus Thalassotalea_C; species Thalassotalea_C hakodatensis. The sequence goes on from NZ_MKQD01000034.1 coordinate 75,638, forward strand.
ATTGGCGATAACAACTTAAAGTTTGCAAGTTTATATAAAGGAGCATTATGCTTAAATTATCTCGTGCAGGTTGGAACAACGTCATTATTTTTGGGGTTTTGGCTTTTATTTTATTAATTAATGCCACCCATGAAAATGTCTTTACAGACGAGCAAGCGCTACAAAAAGATGACAGCTTTTTCCCAAACTCTGCGGTTATCTTAACCATGTCGTTAAATCAACAAGTCACCATCGAGCGTATAGGAAAAACATGGCGTGCTACTCCTGCGGTCATTGAGGGACAAGCGTTGGCGCAAATGATGCGCTCATGGCAGCAATTGTCAGTCGAGCCCACTACCCCCAATAATAATGTTGATCCGCAATTATCGTTATTAGTGAGTATCGAGATATCAGGTCAAGATGAAGCAATAAACTTACGATTAAACGCACAAACTGATCAGTTGCTCATTTATCATCAACAAAAAGAACGTTGGTATGTATTACCCTTAGCGATGTATGATCAGCTTGTTCCACAAGAAATTTTCGGGTCAAAGTTATTAAATGATAATGCGTAAATGTGCTTTTTTATCCATGGATTCGTTAGATGACTTTGAGTCTTACGATCACCTCGTTGAACCCCATTTGAATGCTTTAGGCTGGCAATTGGATACCATTTCATGGCGAAAAAAACAGGTGAATTGGTCAGACTATGAAGCAGTGATCATTAGAACGCCGTGGGATTACCAGCAAGACGAACAAGCTTTTTTAAACGTGCTAGCTGAAATAGAGCAATCGAGCGCACATTTAGAGAACCCGTTAGAGATTGTGCGTTGGAATATTGATAAAATTTATTTGCAATCGTTAGAACTGCTCGGTGCAACCTTAGTGCCTACGTTGTGGCATTCACGATTAGCAGAACAATCTTTAACAGAACAAATGGTTGATGATTTTTTTGCACATTTTTCCTGCGCGCAATTGATTATTAAACCGAGAATTAGTGCTAATGCGGATAATACCTTTTGGCTCGATAGAGATTCCGCAAAAGCGCGGTTAATTCAACTAAATAAAACCTTCAGTAATCGTGACTTTATGGTGCAGCCTTTTATGGAGCATATTTTAAATGAAGGTGAATATTCATTATTTTATTTTAACGGGCAATATAGTCACGCCATTTTAAAAACACCAAAAGAGCATGATTTTCGTGTTCAGGAAGAATTTGGCAGTCGGTTAACACAAATAACCCCTGAGCCAGCGTTGCTTAAAGCGGCACAAACGTGCATGGCTGCTATAGATAAGCTGCATGTTATGCCCTTGTATGCTCGTGTCGATTTTGTTCGTCATCAGCACGGGTTTGCATTAATGGAAGCAGAACTTATCGAACCCTCTTTATATTTTAATATGGATCAACAGGCCGCAAAACGTTTCGCTGATGCGTTTGTTGAACGTATGCACCAGTTAACCTTATAAGAAGTTACTATGCCTGAATTACCCGAAGTAGAAGTATGTCGTTTAGGGATCAGCCCACATATTGATGGTCAAACCGTGAAAAAGGTGACTGTTCGTCATAAACAGCTGCGCTGGCCGATCCCCGAAGAAGTATTATTGCTCAACGGGTTAACTGTATTGGCGGTTAATCGACGGTCTAAATATTTATTAATAGAATTTACTACAGGAACCTTAGTATTACACCTGGGAATGTCAGGAACCATACGTGTTATTGATGAACATACTCCTGTGGCAAAACATGATCACTTCGACCTAGCTTTTACACATGGCAAGGTATTACGATTAAATGATCCAAGGCGGTTTGGCGCGGTATTATGGTTGGCTGATCATCAGGATGAACAAGGGCTTTTTACTCGTTTAGGGCCAGAGCCCTTAAGTGATGCGTTTGCATCGGGGTATTTATTCGAAAAAGCAAAAAACAAACGAGTGGCAATAAAATCATTTTTAATGAATAACCATGTTGTTGTGGGTGTGGGGAACATTTATGCCAATGAAGCGTTGTTTTTAGCAGGTATATCGCCGCTGACAATCGCAGGTGATATTAGCGAGCAACATTATGACCGATTAACTGATATCATCAAGCAGGTACTCGCAGCAGCCATTGAGCAAGGTGGTACCACGCTCAAAGACTTTACCCAAGCTGACGGAAGACCGGGCTATTTTGCGCAAAAATTGTTGGTTTATGGCCGAAGCGGTAAGCCTTGCGTAAATTGCCAAACGCCTTTACATGAAGTCAGGCAATCTAATCGCAGCTCGGTATTTTGTCCTCAATGCCAGCCAGTAGTGAGCGTATAATCAGTTTACTGGTTAGAGGTTTCTTCTTCCGGTGGGTTTTTTATCGCAAATATTACATCTTCTTGTTCTGATGTGATCGGGTAAATTTTTTCAATGCGACAATTTAATGCTGGTTGCCCCGGTATTCCTATAGAATCAAATTTTGCGTGCAGTGAAGAGTCCATTGAGCGCTCTAATTTGATGGTATGTGCCCAACGAATATCTGAACAATAACCTAATAACTCTATTAAGTATTTACGTTTTGGCGATGAAGTTAATACAAGAAACTCATCAGAAATACTATTCCAACCATGAAAACGAAATGATGTAACGCGATCAACAGCGGTCATGTCATTAGCCGTAATATAGTGGCGTATATCGGTATTCATCTGTGTTAGATTGGTTGAACGATTGGCACAAGCAGTGATTACTGTTAATAACAAAAGAATGACACTGTGCTTAAACATATAAATTCTCCTTTAGGGAATCGTTAATTGTTCAATAATTTAGTTTCTAGGGCTTTTTTTACAGCAGGGTGAACAAATTCGCTTACATCACCTTGATGAATGGCGACTTCTTTAACCAGTGATGAAGATATAAATGAATTTTCTTCCGCGGGTGTAAGAAAAATACTTTCAAGTTCAGGTGAAAGTCGTCGATTCATATTGGCTAATTGAAATTCGTATTCAAAATCAGACACTGCACGCAAACCCCGGATTAATACGGTAGCTTGGTGTTCTTTTGCAAAGTTAACCAATAAACCCGTAAAGCCGACAACGGTAACATTGCTAAGGTGTTGCGTAACCTCTTGTATTAACTCAACGCGTTGCGATAAATCAAACATCGGTTGTTTGCTAGGGCTTGCAGCTACGCCTACAGTAACTGACGCAAATAATTTGCTCGCGCGTTCAATAAGATCAACGTGACCATTAGTGACAGGGTCAAATGTACCTGGGTAAATTGCTTTAACGTTCATAAAAATTCTGATTTTTCAAAGGTAATGTTTATTTTAGTCAGCAATTACATGGAAGACAACACAGGCTTATGCATTATCTGTCTTGACTATGACAAGTACAACTTAAAGTATTTACTCGAATATCTTTACCTCGAGTAATTTTTGATAGTATGATGTTAAAATTGAGCAATTAACAAAGCAATCTAATGAGCATGAAAACCCGTGATAAAATAATTCAAGCCAGTATCGAGTTATTTAATGAGCAAGGAGAGCGAAACGTAACCACCAACCATATTGCTGCTCATTTAGGTATTAGTCCAGGTAATCTTTATTATCATTTTCGCAATAAAGAAGACATTATTTTGTCGATTTATGAAGAATATGCTCGTAACTTGCTTCTTGAAACCTTTCCACAAGTCAACCCGAATACTAAGCCGCTTGATACTATTATTTTATATATGGATGCCGTATTTCAGGCGTTAATGAAGTTTCGCTTCTTTTATGCAAACCTACCGGTACTTTTGGCAAAAAGTCCACAGCTTCATGAAAAGTATGTAGAAGTTCAACATACCATTTCGCAACGGTTAAGCGAGATGCTTATCGCGTTACGTGATGCTGATATGATGACTTTTGCCGATGATGAATTGGCTGATATTGTTAGTATTTTACGTTTGATAAATACCTTTTGGTTAAGTTTTTATCAAACGCAAAATGAAAACACTGAAATAAATGATTCTGTATTTTTAGATGGTGTTTTAAAAATATTAGTCATGATCAGGCCGTATATTACAGAATCAGCGATGAATGACTTTTTAACGGCTAAAGCTATGTATCAGAAACGACATAGAGATGCGTTAGCGGTAGCTTAACACGTGAAGTTACCGCTATATTTAGATTTATTACGCTAAATAGCCGGTTAATAGCGCCTTCCAGAATTCATTCTGCCAATTAAAACTGCTGTTTAATTGTTTTTCTTTATTGAATGATCTGAGTAAACGATTCATATTTGCTTGCTGCCATTTGCGCTCTGGCGTTCTTTGTTCACCGCGGTCAAAATCGATTAACCAAATTTTATCGTTGTTATCGATTAAGATGTTGTGTGCGTTTAAGTCATGATGATAAATACCATGATGATGAAACTGTCTGAGGCAGCTGCCAATCTTTTGCCATTGCAGATGGCTTATTGCTTCGCACTTCAATATTGCAACTAAGTCTTTTGCTTGTGCTATGCGTTCTGTCAAGATGTCTGCTTGGTAAAGCAACCCATGCTTTTTGACCTGGATGGCGACTGGTCTAGGAGCAGGTAATGATAATGCTTGCAGTTTTTTCAGTAATGAAAATTCACGTGCCGCACGGGTATTTTGATGACCAGTAAAGAAATAGCTGTCATGAATTAGCTTGCCAATTAAACCACCACGATAATAGTGTTTTAATACCCACTGATCTTTATGATGTTGCACAAAATATGTTGTACCTCTACCTTGTGCTGTGCCAATTACAGCGTTTTGCTCTTGCCAATAGCTTGGAGTAAGCATTGTAGGGGAGAAAGTCTCAATTTTATTTGCATCGTACAGGCAAAAAATATTACCTTGCTGGAAAGGTTTTTCATCACAGGGTTTTACAATTGTGGAAGGGTTCAAGATAATAGCGCCTAATATAAACATTCTATCTACTATTGTGGTGATTCCTTTATGCCGGGTCAATTAGCAGCACCAAAAACTTTATGTATTTTACGTCTTTCAGCGATCGGTGATGCTTGCCATGCTGTTGCGATGGTTCAACAAATCCAAAAGCAGTATCCAGATATTAAGATCACATGGGTCATTGGCAAAGTTGAGGCAATGTTACTTGATAAATTACCAGGCGTAGAGTTTGTTGTTTTTGATAAATCAGCAGGATTGAGTGGCTATCGTCAGCTTTCACAGGCATTTAAAGGACGAAAATTTGATGTGCTTTTACATATGCAAGTAGCATTAAGAGCCAGTCTTGCTAGTTTATGTATTCCGGCAACAACTAAAATAGGTTTTGACCGCCAGCGCGCGAAAGAAGGGCAGTGGTTATTTACAAATAAACGTGTTGAGCCGCTTGAACAACCACATGTGTTAGATGGTTTTTTAGGTTTTGCTCAAGCAATAGGGGTAAATGTTGAAAAACCGACGTGGAACATGCCGCTTAGCGACGAAGATTTATTATGGGTAAGTGAAAAAATAGCGACGGATAAACCCATTGCGGTGATTTCACCTGCAGCCAGTAAAGTAGAACGAAATTGGCATGTTGAAGGTTATAGTAAAACGGCAGATCATTTATCAGCATTAGGTTTTCAAGTGGTGTTATGTGGCGGGCCTACTACGGTTGAAACGTTATTGGCACAACAAATAGAAAGTCAAAGCCAACACACGCTATGTAATTTGGTAGGGCAAACCACATTAACACAATTGTTATCCGTTTTAAAATTAGCACATTTAGTGATCGCGCCAGATACTGGTCCAGCTCATATGGCGGTTACTGTTGGCACACCTGTGATAGGGCTTTACGCACACTCTAACCCACATCGAACAGGGCCTTATTATTATCAGCATTATGTTGTTAGCTGTTATCAGCATAATGTACAGCAACAATATGGCAAACCTTTAGCAAAACTACCTTGGGGTATTCGAGCAAAAGGTAAGTTATTAATGAATGGTATTTCGGTGGCACAAGTAAAAGATAAAATTAGACAATTAATCGCTGATCATTACCCAGAAATGGTAGGAAGTGAATAGCGATCAACAGACTCTAGATTTACTGTTATTAAGTAGGGTAAGTATCGCTTGTTGAGTTTTACAACTCGCCCCTTGATTCTGTTTAACCACGCTTAATGCCGCCTTACCCATGTGTTGGCATTGCTCGGCGTTATTTAGCAGCGAGATAGTCTTCTCTGCTAATTGTTGACTGATGATTTCTACAGATGAGCCAGCATTATATTCAAGTTGACATAAACCACTAGCGCTGAGTAATTGTTGGGTAACCTCTTTAAAATTAGCCATGTCATGGCCGACAATAATTGGCTTTTCAAATAATGCAGGCTCTAAAGGATTGTGCCCACCAATATTACTAAAGCTTCCCCCCATTGTAACGATATTGGCGAAAGCACAGCAGGGTAATAGTTCACCAAGCGTATCAATCAACCAGATATCATGATGTTGTGTTACCGACATTTTTTCGCTGCGAGAAACTAACTGCCAGCGATGATCGAGACAGCTTTGTTTCACCATCGAGAATCGTTCAGGGTGTCTCGGAACTAAAATCATTAACAAGTTGGGTAACGCTTTTTTAATTCTTGTGAAGGCAGCAAGTATAATTTCTTCATCACCAGGATGTGTACTGGCTACTAGCCATACCGGCCGTTCATTTTCAATATACTGATTAAGCTCATTCGTTTTAGCGGTTGTTTCTTCAGTTATACTGATGTCGTACTTTAAGTTTCCGGTAATAACGGTGTTGTCGGCTTTACTGCCTAAGGTAATGAAGTTCTCTTGATTGTCAGCGCTTTGCGTTAATATTTGTTCAAAGTTTTGTAGGCTGGGCTTTATTAGCCATGAAAGCTTACGATAACCGTTCATTGAATTGTCAGATAATCGACCATTAATTAATAATAGTGGGATAGATCGATTAGCACACTGAGCGATGACGTTCGGCCATAGTTCGGTTTCCATCAAAATGAGTGCAGCTGGCTTGAGCTTGTTTAAAAATAACGTACTACAAGGCCAAAGATCTAATGGAAAGTAACAATGTTGTACGCTCTCACCAAATATTTTACTAACCTGGGCAGAGCCTGTGGGAGTAAATGTTGTTAAGGTGATTTGAGGGCAGTTAGCTTGTGCAATTAATTGTTGTACTAACGGTTTTAAGGCGATTACTTCACCCACACTCGCGGCATGGATCACAATCGTATTTTGTTTAAAGTTTTTTGGTACCCAGCCTAAGCGCTCAAATAATCGTTGGCGGTAGGCAACGTTATCACGTGAACGTATCAACAGCGCTAGTAAAAGCAAGGGTGACAATAATAAAAAAATAATACGGTAAAGTAATAAGCTCAAAAAAGTACGCACAATTCTTTAAATATTTTGCAATAAAGTACTCAGTATACTGGAAATGTTGTCGTTAAATAATCTGTGTTTGGTAGTTTAGTGAGAAAAAATAAGATAATCTGTTAAATAAGCATAAAGAAAAGGGGATGACAGTGCGTTTAATCAAGGTGTCTATGCAGTATTTAAAAGCAATGTGCCGGTATTGCGTTATATTCTCTTTAGTCTTAAGTGTATTTTCCGTGAATGCTTGGCAAAGTGAAGAATTGTTAGCCACTGAAACTTCTGAAAATGAAATCCCAATGCATCAAGTGACGATCACCGCGAATGATGGTTTTGAACTGGTCGCGCAATATTATCCCGGAAAATCTGATGCTTCAGGCGTATTGTTATTACATGATTGTCACCACGAGAGTAAAAGTTATCAAACATTACTAACGACCTTATCTTCATTAGGTTTACATGCACTTGCCGTTGATTTTCGCGGTTATGGGAAAAGCACGTCTGAAAAATTTTCTCACGCAACCATAAGAAGTAGCACTAAAGATTTTGCTACCTACCAATTAGAAGTGGCGCGATTAACTGCATTTTGGCCAAGTGATGTATTAGCAGCGCATCAATTTTTACGGGAAAGATTAAATAATAATGCCGAAATGGCAGTGGTATCTTCCGGCTGTTCTGCGGTACAAGCGATTGAGTTAGCGGAAAAAATGCGAATAAATGCTTTTGTTATGATTACGCCAGAATTAACGTACATGCAGAAAGAAAGCTTTAAAAATTTGATCGACATGCCTATATATTTTCTCAGCTCAGTGTATCACGCGAATACTTTTTTAACCGTTAAAGAGCTTTTTGATTGGAATGGTGATTCTCGTTCCCTGTCGCAAGTATTTAAAGGCGCAAAGCATGGTGACTCATTATTAAATGGTCGTCGTTTTATCATCAAAAATGTAGCATCATGGTTAGAAGATACACTTGATCATTAACCGATGAAAACTCTTTGTCGGGTTAACGTTCAAAGATAGTATCTAAAATAATTGAAGAATTTGTTCTTTCAACGCCATCCAATGCACAAACAATATTTAACGTATCACTGAGCTTTTCAAGTGTTGCTGCTTGTACCGTTACCAATAAATCAAATTCACCACTGATGGAATAAATGTGGCTGATTTGATGCATTTTTCGCAAGGTAATACTGATGTTCTTACGTAAATTGGGGTGTACTTTCAGCGACACATTGGCCGAAATCATTTTATTGTTGTATTCACTGCCTAACACAATGCTATAGGCTTTAATAATACCGTTGTTTTCTAGCTTATTGATGCGATTTTGAACCGCTGTGCGTGAAACGCCTGTTGCCCTGGCAATATCAGAAACACTCGCCCGTGCATTACAGCGTAAAATTGATAAAAGCTCTTCATCTTTTTCTGATAACACCATTTCAGCCTTCAATTTAACTCATATATACCCACCATGTTACATATTGACTACTTTACCTGTCAATATGACTAAAAATAAATGCAATTTGATAATTTATGTCACTTTCTTTGTAAATTCGTCTAGGCTGATAATATTGCACATAACAGATCACTTAATAACCAAGGAATTACTGTGACAAATTCAGCATCAACAACGACGTTTTATCATCATTTAGCAGAGCAAATTGAACAAGTAAAACAAGATGGCTTATATAAAAGCGAGCGTGTGATTACTACCGCACAACAGGCAAAGATTGCCGTTAATACCGGTGAAGAAGTGATTAATTTCTGTGCTAACAATTATCTTGGCTTAGCGAATCACCCAACCTTGATTGAAGCGGCAAAAACAGGTTTATCGGAGCACGGTTTTGGTATGGCGTCTGTTCGTTTTATCTGTGGCACACAAGATATTCATAAAACCTTAGAAACCGAGCTTTCAACATTTCTTGGCATGGAAGACACCATTTTATATTCTTCTTGTTTTGACGCAAATGCGGGATTATTTGAAACTTTATTAGGCCCTGAAGACGCGATTATTTCTGATGCATTAAATCATGCGTCTATCATTGATGGCGTTAGGTTGTGTAAAGCAAAACGTTTTCGTTACGCGAACAACGACATGAATGAATTAGAGTCGCGCTTACAAGAAGCAGATGCTGCCGGTGCTCGATTTAAGTTAATTGCAACCGACGGTGTATTTTCAATGGATGGCGTGATCGCCAATTTAAAAGCGGTATGTGATTTAGCCGATAAATATGGTGCATTGGTGATGGTAGATGATTCACACGCAGTAGGTTTTGTGGGTGAACAAGGTCGAGGTAGCCATGAATATTGTGACGTAATGGGCCGTGTAGATATTATCACTGGTACATTAGGTAAAGCCATGGGTGGTGCTTCTGGCGGCTATACGTCAGGTAAGAAAGAAGTTATTGACTGGTTACGTCAACGTTCACGTCCCTATTTATTTTCAAACTCACTAGCTCCTGCCATTGTGAATGCGTCGATTAAAGTACTTGAATTATTGGCAGATGGTGACGATTTACGTAAAAAGTTAAGAGAAAATGCCAGCTATTTCAGAAATAGCATGGAAGCGGCAGGCTTTACATGTGCCGGTGCAGACCATGCAATTGTACCAGTTATGCTTGGAGATGCGAAAGTGGCTAGCGCTATGGCTGATAGACTATTAGCGGAAGGCATTTATGTGATTGGCTTTTCATTCCCTGTTGTGCCAAAAGGACAAGCACGTATTCGTACCCAAATTTCAGCGGCACATACGCAAGAGCAATTAGATAAAGCCATCGAAGCATTTATTCGTATAGGCAAAGAAATGGGAGTCATTTCATAATGAAATCATTAGCTAAGCTACATGCAAAAGAAGGCATTTGGATGACAGATTCGCCTGAGCCAACGCTTGGGCATAATGATTTACTGATCAAGATAAAAAAAACAGCGATATGTGGTACAGATATTCATATATATAACTGGGACGAATGGTCACAGAAAACGATTCCTGTTCCAATGGTTGTTGGCCATGAATATGCCGGAGAAGTTGTTGGTATTGGTGAAGAGGTAAAAGGTTTTGCGATAGGCGATAGAGTATCGGGCGAAGGGCATATAACGTGTGGCCATTGCCGAAACTGTCGAGGTGGTCGTACGCATTTGTGTCGTAATACTGTTGGTGTTGGTGTTGATCGTGAGGGGAGTTTTGCCGAATACTTAGTGATCCCAGCTTTTAATGCCTTTAAATTACCGGATGAAATTTCGGATGATCTCGCTGCTATATTTGACCCGTTTGGTAACGCTGTACATACTGCGTTATCTTTTGATCTTGTTGGCGAAGATGTACTTATAACAGGTGCCGGGCCTATCGGCATTATGGCTGCTGCAGTCGCAAAACATGTGGGTGCTCGTCACGTTGTGATCACGGATGTTAATGAATACCGCTTAGATTTAGCGAGAAAAATGGGCGCAACTCGTGCCGTAAATGTTGCTACTGAAAAGCTTGCAGATGTTATGAATGAGCTTGGTATGTCAGAAGGCTTTGATGTTGGTATGGAAATGTCGGGAGTGCCCATGGCATTTACTGACATGCTCGATAACATGAACAATGGCGGTAAAATTGCCATGTTAGGTATTCCTGGTAGTGATATGGCGATTGATTGGTCAAAGGTCATATTTAAAGGCCTAATCATAAAAGGGATTTATGGTCGCGAAATGTTTGAGACTTGGTATAAAATGGCAAGCCTTATTCAGTCTGGCTTAGATTTAACGCCGATCATTACTCATCACTTCGATATTGATGACTTTCAGCAAGGATTTGATATCATGCGTTCAGGCCAATCAGGCAAAGTGATTTTAAACTGGGAGTAACAGTATTGTGAGTGAAGTAGGGTTTAAACATATGAATATTAGCGATCTGCATCAGGTACTTGCAGATAAAAGCCACGTAGTTGTTGATATTCGCGATCCTGCTTCATTCCAATCGGGGCGAATTCCAGGCGCATTGCATTTAACCAATGACAATATCAGCGACTTTGTACGTGAAGCAGACCTGGACGCTCCTCTAGTCGTATGTTGTTACCATGGTCATTCAAGCCAACAAGCCGCACAATTCTTAGCGAGCCAAGACTTTACAGATGTGTACTCGCTTGATGGCGGCTTTGTAGCGTGGCAACAGTCTTACCCTGAGACGGTTGAAACCGCGTAAATCTTTTCTATTAGCTAGGTTCGTTTTATGTCTGATATTCAGCTTTCGCCGTTAGCTGTGGTTAAAGAGCATTCAATAGCGTTGTTATTTGCAAATTATTTACGCGCTCAGCAGATTTCGAGCGATGTTCGCCCGCATGAAGGTGAATTTGTTGTACTTTGTGATCAACAACTTGTTGAGCAAGCAAAAGACTATTTTCAAGAGTTTGTACAAAACCCTTATGCGGAAAAATACCAGCAAGCGGCTTGGCAAAGTGGTGAAGCGGTACACGTTGAAAAATCAGCGTTAACAGCTAGCTTTAAACAGCAATTTTTATCGCATGCAGGCTTAGTTACCTTAGTTATTTTTGTTTTATGCTGGCTAGTTTTTATTGCATCAGCATTGGGCTGGAAACAATCATTGTTCTTTGAGCTTCGCTTTTTTACACAATTATCCTTAGCGAACTTGGTCAGTGAACCTTGGCGATTAGTAGGGGCGGCTTTTTTTCATTTTTCATTACTGCATATTGTGTTTAATACTATGTGGTGGTGGCAACTTGGCGGCGCCATTGAAAAAATGATGGGTAAAACTGAATTACTCAATGTCTTTTTTGTCTCCGCTATTTTATCCAATTTCGGCCAATATATCGTTTCAGGTCCTAACTTTGGCGGCTTATCAGGTGTGGTGTATGCTGTTTTTGGTTATGTTTGGATAGCGGGTTGGCTAGCGCCAGAAAAAGGCTTACACCTTGCCAAGCCTATCATCGGTTTTATGTTGTTTTTCTTATTGTTAGGTTTTGCAGACTTATTGCCAATTAATGTCGCGAATACTGCACATACAGTAGGCTTGTTATCAGGGTGTTTTTTGGCGTGGATGCGTTTTGGAAAATGGAGCCGGCGTTAACACTAGTGCGCTGACTTCAATTAATAATAGATTTTAGTTATCAAGCCATTGAGTAAACAGTAACTTTTTAATTAATGGTTGACCTGTTTCCTGAGTAAGCAGGCTTTTTACTTTTTCTTCACACAGCTTTTGAATTTCATGACGACCATTAATCGATTTTATTTTGGCTTCAGGTTGTTGACCAATAATACTAATAATCGCGTCTCTTAAAAGGGGAGCATTATGCTCTACTGCTTCATAATTAGCGGAATCTTCGATCATTAATTCTACTGATAAACGCACGTAGCCCATTTTCTTTTTAACGGCGACGTAGTTGGTCACAATCTGGGGTTCGAAGCCATAGTATGCGTAGTCAGCGGCAAGTGTTTTTGGCGCAAAAGTACTTAGCAGTAACAGGGTAAAAAGCAAAAATTTCATAAAAAACAACCTGTAATTCAGTAATATCTTAATCAATATTGTTCATTATTGTAGCCTTGTTATTGTAGTTTTTCACCATTAATTATCGATCTTGTCAGAATAATCCTGATATCATACGTCCGGCAGTTTTTATCAGAGTTTTTGAGGTAATGATCGAACAGCAGCAAGAAATGGTGACATTTCCAATTACTTTACCGGCAACATGGTGCGCCGCACACACAGCAACGCTAACACCACTATTGCGTGATTGGTTGCTTGACCCAGGCTCTTTAACACAACGTTTAAAGCAGCATTGTCAGCAGTTTAAGGTGCATGTACTTGGGCAACAGGTTGAGCCATGCTCTGCCCTTGAAGCAAATGCTGATATTATTGAAGGCGAACAAGTTTTAGTGCGTGAAGTGCTATTATGTTGCGATAACGTGCCTCAAGTATTTGCCAGAAGCCTATTGCCATTAACGTCTCTCACTGGTGATGAACAAAAATTAGCGCACCTAGGTACACAGTCGCTAGGGCATGTGTTATTTACCAACCCTAAATTGCAACGGAAAGAAATAGAGGTCGCGTGCTTTGACTCATCTACTAAAGTGGCTCAGTTAGCACGTTCATATCATTTATTCAGTGAATTACCCATCTGGGGGCGACGTTCAATATTTCTCGTTGAGCAAAAGCCGTTAATGGTTGCTGAAGTTTTTTTACCAAAAGCGTTTGCATACCAACAGGCGGTGATTGATTCATGAGCCAAACGATAACCCTAAAAGAAAAATGGCAAGCCGTTAAAGACATTACCCGTATGGATAAGCCGATTGGTACTTATTTATTATTGTGGCCAACATTGTGGGCGTTATGGGTCGCTGTTGATGGTTGGCCTTCATTGCATTTATTAGCGGTGTTCACCTTAGGTGTTTATGTGATGCGCTGTGCAGGTTGTGTGATCAATGATTATGCAGATAGAAAGGTAGATGGTCATGTAAAACGCACGACAAATCGACCGTTAGTTACGGGAGCCCTTACCGAAGAACAAGCACTGTGTTTATTTGGTTTTTTCATTGGTGCAGCGTTTGCTTTAGTGCTCACCTTGTCTTGGTACACTATTTCGTTATCGTTGGTGGCTTTATTATTAGCGGCGAGCTATCCGTTTATGAAACGATATACCCACTTCCCACAAGTTGTACTCGGTGCTGCCTTTAGCTGGGGGATGATCATGGCTTTTGCTGAAGCAACGGGTGAAATCCCTACTGTTGCTTGGCTACTGTTTGGTGCCAATTTATTGTGGACGGTTTCATACGATACTATGTATGCCATGGTTGATCGTGATGACGATCTTAAAGTAGGAATAAAATCTACAGCGGTGTTGTTTGGGAAATATGATAAAAAAATCATTGGGGCGTTGCAGATAACAACGCTATTAATGTTGATGGTTGTTGCAGATATGCTTGCGTTTGGTTGGCCGTTTTATTTATCACTGGTAATAGCGGCTGCGTTGTTTAGTTATCAGCAAATGCTTATTGTTAATCGCCAACGAGATGCCTGCTTTAAAGCATTCTTACACAATCATTGGGTAGGGCTAGTGATTTTCATTGGCATCATCATCGAACATTTATAGAACCGATTGTGCTCCCTAGTGACTTATTCGTCACTAGGGCTATGTCTTTATCGTGCAATACTTTGTAAAACTGAAATATCGACTAAGTTGTTCACGTTTTCTTTTAAGGTAATTAGCGTACTATTCGGCGTTAATTTACCACTGTCATCTTGTGCGAATATTTCTTGTTCTTTCATGCTGTTAATCAGGGTTGACTGAGCTTTCTTATCAATAAACTCAGGTGCATTAATATTATTTACCACCGATAAACGTTTTGCGATCGATACCGCTTTTTCACTCAACTCATTTTTACTAATTGGTGTTAAACGAGTTGCAAGGGAAGTTATAATAGCGAAACGCTGTAAAGTCTCATCAGCAACTTCACCTAACACTTGTACATAATTTTGCGTTTCGGTATTTTCAACCAAGCTCCAAAAACCTGCTTTGCTTTGTTTGGCGATATTTTCTTGGCTTAGAAAGTGCAAAATATTGTCGACTTGCTTGGTCACTTCTGTTGGACATTGCCATAAAAACAAATCATTTCTCAACAGCACAATAAATTGTTGGATCTGTGTGTGTATATTTTCACTGCTTATTTTGGCAGTTCTATCAAGTAAGCGACAAATTAACGCGGGTAAAATGTAAGCATGTAAAACGTTATTGCGGTAATAGCGCATTTCTAATGCGGCAAAATCGCCAAGAGAAATAATGTCACCACAGCTGTCTTTATCAACAATCACTTTTTTCAGTGCAATAACATCAGCTAATAAAGCGCTGCCAGATACCTCTGGAATGGTTAACTCATCGCTATAAGGTACTGCTTTTTGTAAAGATAGAAAAAAGTTAAGTAAATATTCAAGTTCACTGCGTGGTAGCGCCTTATTTTCCGTAGCATGCAAAACCATAGCTACAAGCGAGACACCATTTAGGGCAGCACATTTATTAATAGCCACCATCACTTGGTTCGCAAGTAAATTCACGCTTGGTGTTAACCAACTTGGTTTTTGCGGATCTATTGGGTCAACATCGTCTTTCCAATTTTCAACATGTTGATTTAAAAATTGGTTGATGTTGATTGGGGTACCAAAATTGACAAAACCTTTACCGTAATTGCGTAAATTTTTGATCGCTTTTAACACGCCAAAAATAGATTCATTTTGTTTCTTACTACCGCTCAATTCCTTATAGTAAGTGCCTACTTCCATAACATGTTCGTATCCAAGGTACACCGGTACTAATGTAAGTGGTCTATTAATGCCGCGTAACAAGCTTTGAATGGTCATCGCAAGCATGCCTGTTTTCGGCTCAAGTAATTTACCGGTTCTGCTGCGACCACCTTCCGAGTAATACTTTACTGAATACCCGCGTTCAAATAATAACCCTAAGTATTCGCGGAAAATAGCGGAATACATCCTATTACCTTTAAAACTACGACGAATAAAGAATGCGCCCGCTTTTCTAAAAATAGGGCCTGCTGGCCAAAAGTTTAAGTTAATACCGGCGGCAATTCTGGGTGTAACCAATCCTTGTTGGTAAATAATATAGGTGAGTAATAAGTAGTCCATGTGGCTACGATGACACGGCACATAAATAATTTCCTGACCGTCATCAGCAAGCTCCCGCAAGGTATTAGCATTATTAACATTGATACCGCTATATAACCTATTCCACAGCCAATGTAATACCCGTTCGCCAATGCGGATCATGCCTTCGCGATAATCACCGGCGATTTCATCCATAATGATCAGGGCTTGTTTTTCAATTGCCTCTTTCGATAAACCTTTAGCCTGTCTTTCATCTTCCATTAATCGCACGATTGAAGGGTTTTTTAATAAGGTTTTAAACATCTGCTGCCGGTGCATTAAGCGCGGGCCGGTTGCTGCTACTTTTTGGCGATGAAAATGGAAACGAGCAACACGTAACAGCTTATGTGCGTTACTTTCGTCACTACCAAATTTATCGGTCATATAGCGGATAGATAACGGCTCGCTGAGCCTTACTAACGTATTTCGCCCTAGAAATAAGACAATAAAGAATTTTTTTAGCCAACTTGGTGATTCTTGTTCTGCAAGTACTTCTCGTACACCGGTATTATGTTTTTCTATGGTAGGTTTACGCCCCCACACTAAGCTTGCCGGTATCAGTTGTGCGGCAAGGTTTTCATCTTGTTCGTGCGCGTTAAGAATTGCTAAGCTTTGCTGCATTGCACTCGATGCTTTTCTGCTAAATAACAATGAACTGGGTGTATCTATACATATGGTACGGGGAAAAGCTTGCCCTTTGATCATGACAGTAGATAATGGATCAGGCAGTGCGAGTTTTTTGCAGGCTTTTTGCAACGCCAGCAAGTCGCTAGCAGAACGATGCCTGACAATATAAAAGATTGGCTTGCTCTCACTATCGGTGAGTTTTTCTGATAGCTCGTCGGCGACGATTCGACATTTTACCCAAAGAAATATTGGAAATTTTAATAGAAGATAAAAAAAACTTCTCAACGCTGACATCTTATTTACTCATTATTGTGTGAACAAGAATTGTAGCATTATGAAGATGTGTTGTCTTTGCTTACGCGGGTGTTGCTTTTAATGCTAATCATCAGTGCCAACGGTTCTGTGAATATCACCACCTAGGCTTTCTAAATGACTAACCATGACGCCGTGTTCCGCTACATCATAGCCATAGTAACCTTGTAGCAAGTGTTTACTGGATTGCCCATTGCTATTCAATGGTGTTTTAACTATGAAATAATCGCCTTGCTGTCGGGTTGCATAGTATAAGTTTTTATTGAATATTTTAAGGTGGATATATCCGCGAGGCATAATAAAACCTGTATCTATGACGGGTAACTTTTCTGCAGTCAATTGTTGTTTGAATTCTTCGAGTTTCGCTTTGAAAAGCCGATTTGTTGTTTGCTCAATTAAATACACTTGTTCAGGGTTTTTATGATCAAGTAAGAGTTGTTTCCAGCGTAAGTCTAATGTTTGGTTATTGTTCGAATATGTGGTGATAATAGCAGGTGATTTCTGATTCAGTGAAGTGACTGCCACGGTATGATTATCTATCCAATCGATATTTGTGATTGGAGACTGACTAGTGAAAATTTTCTCTTCTTCAGTTAAAGAGAGTGTAGGATTTTCGCGATTTAGTGCTGCACGAGAAATTTTCCATACGTTATTTTGCGTCGCTATTAATAGCGTTTGATCATCAGGGCTTAGCTGTATAAATTGGAAGACATAATATTGTTCGAAGTTAGATAAAACAACCGCGTTACCATTAGCTAGATTTCCCAAATAGAGTTGGCTTTTTCCAGAGCGTTTAGACGAAAAGATATAACGATTTTCATGATGAAATAACGCAGGGATAATATCGTATACCGTTGAATTATTGATTATTAGCTTATCATTGCTATTGGTTAACCACTGATTACTAAAATTTGGTGAGCGAGTAGAAAATAGGATCGACTTATTATCATTGTGTCTAATCATATCACGTGATAAAAAGTCAGAAACACTGACGACAGAGTGGGCAGTTTTACCCTCAAGATCTGCTAATAATATTTGATGGGATGGCGGCGGAGCAAAATAATAAACATGTTGACCATCATGATGCCATATTGCTTCCGACACAAAATAATCCAACTGTTGATGTTTAACTAATTGATTTGTTGTTAAGTGCAAAACATAAAATTGCGTATTCCGTTTGGAATTCGTGTTCATGATTAACATTCTTTCACCATCTGGTGATACATCAAAAGCATGGTTTCCCATGCCCAAAGGTGAAGGTTGAAACAGTAACGATATTTGGTTGGTGTTTAAATCGTATTCATACAATTGAAAGCTCGTTTGCTCGGGTAAACGAGCACTATAAAAAAGGTGGTTTTTATTATTATCAAAATAAATATTACCCAAGACCATTTCAGAGCAATCAAATAACGGGGTTAAATTTTCCAGTTTCTGGTGTATCACCTGTGCTTTGACGACATAACATTGTTTCTGCGCCTGATGAGCAAAATACACTGATACTTGCTTAGTGCTATCATCCTGTATCCCTGCAATCAGTTTAAACATTGACACGTCATTAAGCGCAATTTTGCTTGCTTGTCCTGAGGTTAAATCTTTAAGCCACAGTTCTGTGTTCTTTTGATTTAGTTGCTCTCTTAAATACAGTAACTGGTTAGTTGAAGGAATGATTCTGGGTGAATGCTCTTGACCAGCTTGCCTAGTGATCTCCAAGGTGTGGCTAGGTTTATCAAGCTGGCCATTATCACGCTTTAATAGTGTGAATAACAAGATGCTTAGCAATATCAAGGAAAATATGGTGCTGAATAGCAATGTTTGACTATTTTTTGAGTTATTGGTGTGTTCGGCGGAAGCTATTTCTTTTTCGAACGCTTCTATAGGACAAATTAACCGATAACCTATTTTGGGTACTGTTTGTATATAAGTCGCATTTTTAGGGTCGTCATTGAGTATTTTTCTCAGATTTGCGATTTGCTTGTTCATAGCATTATCAGTGACATAACGACCCAACCATAAACGCTCAATGATGGCTTCTCGTGTTAACACTTGATTAGGACGTTCAATAAAAAGCAGTAATAATTGAAAGAGTTTAGGCTCAATGGCTATTTCTGTTCCTTGATGAATAAGTTTGCCGTGCGTGATATCGACACAAAATTGACCTAATTTGATCATTGATTAATTACTGCTTTGAACACTAATGGTTGAGGTACTTTATTCTGTCAGAGTTTCACACAGAGTTGAAATTAATCACCTTCAAAATCGTTATAAAATGCGCAATAAACTAAAAATTCACTTTTAATTCAGCTTTTTTCCCTAAGTTTTCACAACATTACACACAAATTGTGTGATGTTGTTTGTTGTTATGTCATTTAATGTATAAACACGATGAGGGTTAGTTATGACGATGATATTAAAAGGTTCTTGGTTGATATGGTTGCTATTAGGGATGATCGTTTTTTCACCCCATCAAGCTAATGCAAATGAAGAAAAATACTATGCTTCGCTTCGTTATAATCATGTCTCTTTACATGCAGAAACTAAAGGTATTTTACCTATTTCACCACAACAGGCTGCAAAGCAACCGCACTATGTTTTTAAGTACAATGAGGCGGAAAAGCTGGTAGAGATAATTAACAATACTTATCAAAATGCAAAACTTCATCCGTTAACGCATTTTGCAGTAAAGCGCGTAAAAATTGACTATTCTACAGGCAAAAAAACACTTACCTTTTACGATATCAACAATAAAAGAATGCCAAATATTCGCGGCGTATTTAAAGAAGTGTATCGTATTGATGATACTGGGTTTGTTGAACAGCTCAATTTTTATGATGCAGATGATAAAGCGATGGAATCGCGTTGGAACATTGCTGAGTATCGCTGGCGCAAACATAACAACTTGGTGATTGAGCAACGATTTAATACTGCAGGCGTAAAACAGCCGTTATCACCTTATTTCCCCTTTAATGACACTGCGATTGAATATGATGATGCTGGCAATCCTTACCGTCATTTTAACCTAGATAAGGCGCTTAATATTGTTAATAACAAAGACGGTATTGCTTATTACGAAGATACATACAATGAGCAGGGTTTGCATATTAAATATGCTTATTATGATCAGAACTACCAATTGACGCTCAATGCATGGGGCTTTGCTTACGCAATAAAACACTATGATAGCCAAGGACAATATACTGGCCGAACAAAATATGACTTGCAAAGCGAAAAGATACCTAATTTATTTCCTAAGGCGGTGCTGAATGATAAAAAAGAGATTGAAGCCATTAAACAAGTATCAATTGATTATCTTAACGCCTTAAAACAATTAGACCCTAAGTTAATGAAATCAGTCATGCACCCTGACTTGTCAAAACATACGGTACCACCGTTTCCTGCCCCAAATGGTGAAGTTTCTTTGCGTGAAACGACTTATCAACGGATGATTGAACATGCAACTTACTGGAACCGGAGCGGTATACGCTTTCCGCCTATTATGACGAATCAAGTCACTGTATTAGATCAGCACAACAATATAGCCACGGTGAAAATGGTTTCAGATAACTGGATTGAGTACCTGCATTTAGTTAAATTGAAGGGTAAATGGCAAATTAAGAATTTGTTGTGGGATTATAATCGTTAATCATGTAAAGGTCTGTTGCCCTTCGCGTTTTGTTCGAACAAAATTTAATTTCGGAAGATCAACAGACCCAAGGAATCACTGTGCGAAAAATAAAGAGTAAAGTAACAGCGGGTGTGATCAGCATCTTGTTAATAGTTATGGGATATAACATCAGTCAACAATATAGGCAGGAATACACCTCTAGTTATATTGATCAAACCATTTATTCTGAAACACTTGATGAACATAGAAAAGTTTTTATTCGTTTACCTAAAACGTATGATCAGAACAAACAGTATCCGCTCATTATAAGATCAGACGGGAATTTTAATTTAAAACGTTGGGATGAGTCGTTGCATTCATTAA
The DNA here is from genome assembly GCF_001913705.1 of Thalassotalea sp. PP2-459. Classification (GTDB taxonomy): domain Bacteria; phylum Pseudomonadota; class Gammaproteobacteria; order Enterobacterales; family Alteromonadaceae; genus Thalassotalea_C; species Thalassotalea_C hakodatensis. The sequence continues at coordinate 96,492 of NZ_MKQD01000034.1, forward strand.
GTGAACAACAATTAGCAGAAGATGCAATTCTAGTCTCGATACCTAATCAATTTTGGCAAGATACCCGCAATCGTGACTTAGTTCCGCCTTATGCACGAAAAGATGTGAATATAGAAGCTCGACCAGTTACAGAAAGAAACCCAGAAATATTTGGTAAAGCAGATTTGTTTTTAGCCTTTATAGAAAAAGAGCTTCTACCGCATATTGAAAACCAATTTAATATTAATCAAAACAGAATATTAAGCGGCTTTTCAGCGGGAGGAAGTTTCGTGTTATACACCCTGGTAAACAAACCAGAGCTATTTACGGGATATTTCGCCTTCAGTCCCGCGGCATGGTATGACGACTCCGTGGTGGTAAAAAATTTTAGTGAACAGTTAGCGAACACTTCAGGGAGACCATTGTTTTTATACCTAAGTTTAGGAGCAAAAGAGAATGACATTATAACAGGCTCATTTGAAGGGCTACTTGCAGCGTTGAACACAAAAGCTCCTGAAAACTTACATTGGCAGTCTAGTTATAGTGCCGATGCAGGCCATGTAGAGAACCCTTATATTTCAGTACCGAAAGCGTTAAAAGCATACGATAACTTTGTTGAAAGTTTAAAAAATTAAAAGTTTTAATCACACAGTTGCGATTATTTACAGGCTGTATATACTAACAGTGAAACTGTCCATATATACAGGGAATAATCGTGAGCGAGTTCAAGCCATTAACAAACAGACAAGAACAAATTTTTGATCTGATTAAAGAGAAGATATCAGAAACTGGTATGCCGCCTACCCGTGCAGAAATAGCGACCTTTTTTGGTTTTAAATCTGCTAACGCTGCAGAAGAGCACTTAAAGGCGCTTGCTAAAAAAGGTTACATTGAAATGTTACCAGGTACCTCTCGTGGTATTAGGTTAGCTGACGATTTTGTTGAAGAACAAGGTTTACCTTTAATAGGTAGAGTAGCCGCAGGTGAACCTATTCTTGCACAAGAGCATGTTGAAGAAAGGTACCAAATTGATGGTAGTTTGTTTCACCCTGCAGCAGATTACTTATTACGAGTGAACGGCGAAAGCATGAAAGACATTGGTATCTTCGACGGTGATTTGCTTGCCGTTCATCAAACGACTGATGTACAAAATGGTCAGGTTGTTGTGGCCAGAGTTGAAGATGATGTAACGGTGAAGCGTTTGAAGCGAGATGGTAATGTTGTATACCTTCATGCTGAGAACGAAGACTTCTCACCGATAAAAGTCGATTTAACCAGCCAACATTTCAATATTGAAGGTTTGGCGGTAGGTGTAATTCGATCTGCCGATTGGATGTAAATAATTGTATTGCTGGTAAACAGGTATTATCGCTTTTTCTGGGGAATAACACCTGTTTTTCATTCTCTTGATTAAAAATCAACCTTTAATTGCTAAATCTTCATATTAACCAGTGCTCACTACCAAATAACCCTGTGTATAAGTGCTTTTCTGTTTAAATAATCACCATCTATAATAAAGCGAAGAAAAAACTTTTTTAGAGTAAATGCTTAAAAAGTATACATTTGCGCTATGCCCTGTGTAATGCACCCTCCAGTCGTTTAGAGTTTATACTCAATTGTATTTATTATCTTTTTATTGCTTATGTCGATCAAATTAAAAATTGACCCAGATCAAATATTAAGTAATTCTAGAACAGAAAGTAAACAACACTAATAATAAGGCGAACTTTCACCTGTTTAAAAAATCGCCATAAAAAATAACAATAAAATCGCATCAAAAACATAAGTAAATAAGAGCTAAGTAATACTAAAGTGCTTTGTTTTTGACTTAGAAAGGGTATAAGGAGATGTCGAGTGAAAAGACGTAACCTAGGTTGGCTGTTATCTGGAATTTTATTTCCCGGTATGGCTTGGGCTGATTCAACGTTAAACATGACCCCTGGGGTCACAGAGATAAGTAACGAAGTATACGGACTACACATGTATGCTTTGTATATTTGTACGGGGATAGGTGTTGTTGTATTTGGCGCCATGATCTGGTCAATGATTTTCCATCGAAAGTCGAAAGGCTTTAAACCTGCAACGTTCCATGAAAGCACTAAGGTTGAAGTGTTATGGACAGTAATTCCTATTATCATTTTGATCGCAATGGCATGGCCAGCAACCAATACGTTAATCGCGATGGAAAATAATGATAATTCTGATTTAACCATTCAAGTGACTGGGTCTCAGTGGAAATGGCATTATAAGTATTTTGATCAAGACATTGAATTCTACTCTGTATTATCCACTCCGCGTGAACAGTTCGATAACAGAGCGGGCTTAGGTGACGTAAAAGGCGAAAATTATCTTTTAGAAGTTGATAAACACTTGGTAATTCCAGCCAATAAAAAAGTACGTTTTCTGATCACGTCTGATGATGTAATTCACTCTTGGTGGGTACCGGCATTTGCTGTTAAACAGGATGCCAATCCGGGTTTTATCAACGAAGCATGGGCAAACGTACCTGAACCCGGTATTTATCGCGGGCAATGTGCCGAGTTATGCGGTAAAGATCATGGTTATATGCCTGTGGTTGTTGAAGTAAAAACAGAGCAAGATTACCTTGCTTGGGTTGAAGAACAAAGTCGCCTGAAAGAAGAAGCGAAAGCTGCTGAAGCGGCGTCATTAAATGCATCATTGTCGATGGATGAATTAATGACCTTGGGTGAAACTACATACACCGCTTATTGTGCAGCATGTCATCAACCAAATGGTTTAGGATTACCACCAGCATTCCCAGCATTAAAAGATAGTGCTATCGCGAAAGGCGATGTAAATGCGCACATTGATATTGTGTTTAATGGTAAAGCAGGAACTGGTATGCAAGGTTATGGTAAGCAGCTGAGTTTGAAAGAAATAGCTGCGGTAGTAACTTATGAGCGTAATGCTTGGGATAATAATACTGGCGATACAGTACAAGCCAGTGATGTACAAGCAGCGTCAAGTGGTTCAGAAACCACGACCGAAACTACACCTGTTGAATCTGATGTCACTGAAACAGTTGAGCAAGTTGCACCGCCGGAAGAAGATCTGAGTAAAACTTATTCACTAGAAGAGCTAATGACAAAAGGTGAAGAAGTATATGCAACGCGATGTGCGGCGTGCCACAAAGCGACAGGTGAAGGCTTACCACCAGCATTTCCTTCCTTAATTGGTAGCCCTATTATCACAGGTGATGTGTCTGCCCATATTGATATTGTTGTTAATGGCAGCAAGAAAAACCCAGCGATGGCAGCTTTTAGCAGTCAGTTAACGAAAACAGAAATAGCCGCTGTTATTACTTATGAGCGAAATGCTTGGGGTAATGATTCTGGTGATCTTGTGCAACCCGCCGATGTTGATGCGGCAAGTGCTAAGTAAGGAGGACGAATAATGACTACTGATACTATTCACGACTCGCATGGGCACGATCATCATGATCATAAAATGACGGGTATTAAACGCTGGCTTTATACAACAAACCATAAAGACATAGGTACATTGTATCTATGGTTCTCTTTTATTATGTTATTAGTCGGTGGCGCTTTAGCGATGTTAATTCGCTTAGAGTTGTTCCAACCAGGTTTACAGTTTGTTGAACCAGACTTTTTTAACCAATTAACCACCGTACATGGTTTAATCATGGTATTTGGTGCCATTATGCCAGCCTTTACAGGGTTTGCTAACTGGATGATCCCAATGATGGTAGGGGCGCCAGATATGGCATTACCTCGTATGAATAACTGGAGCTTTTGGATTCTACCTTTTGCTTTTGCTATTTTGCTGTCATCATTTTTTATGGAATCTGGCGCACCAAACTTTGGTTGGACATTCTACGCTCCGCTTTCGACGACATTTTCAAATGGCAGTACAGCATTCTTTGTATTTGCGGTTCATATCATGGGTGTGTCATCCATTATGGGGGCAATCAATGTGATCGTCACTATTATGAATATGAGAGCGCCTGGTATGACATATATGAAGATGCCGCTATTTGTGTGGACATTCTTTATCACCGCCTATCTATTGATAGCCGTAATGCCAGTACTAGCCGGCGTGGTAACCATGGTGTTAACCGATACCTATTTTGGTACTAGCTTTTTTGATGCTGCTGGTGGTGGTGACCCAGTTATGTTCCAACATATCTTTTGGTTCTTTGGGCATCCAGAAGTATACATCATGATATTACCGGCTTTCGGTATTGTATCTACGATTATTCCTACTTTTGCGCGTAAAAAGCTCTTTGGTTACAGCTCAATGGTATACGCAACTGCATCTATTGCCTTTTTATCGTTTATTGTATGGGCGCATCACATGTTTACCACGGGTATGCCATTATTTGGTGAGCTGTTTTTCATGTATTGCACCATGCTGATTGCCGTACCAACAGGGGTTAAAGTGTTTAACTGGGTAGCCACGATGTGGCGAGGCGCAATGACGTTTGAAATACCGATGTTGTTCTCATTGGCGTTTGTTATTTTATTTACTATTGGTGGTTTTTCTGGATTAATGCTGGCATTAACACCTGTAGATTTCCAATACCATGATACGTATTTTGTAGTAGCGCATTTCCATTATGTCTTGGTAACAGGTTCATTATTTTCAATTTATGCTGGCGCATATTATTGGTTACCTAAATGGACCGGCCATATGTACAACGATAAGTGGAGTAAAGCACATTTTTGGTGTTCGTTAATTTCAGTCAATATTTTGTTTTTCCCAATGCACTTTTTAGGCTTAGCGGGCATGCCTCGACGTATTCCTGATTACGCGCTGCAATTTGCTGACTTTAATAAATGGGTGAGTATTGGTGGTTTTGCGTTTGGCTTATCACAGCTAATTTTCTTAGTGGTCGTGATTAAGTGTATTCGCGGTGGAAAAAAAGCGGAAGCAAACCCTTGGGAAGCTACCGAAGGCTTAGAGTGGACCGTTGCAAGTCCTGCGCCTTATCACACTTTTGAAACACCACCAAAAATTGATTAATCGATAGTGGATAACGAGTAATAGTTTAGCAACAGTAAGGAGAAAATATGTCTAAAGGTACAGATCAAAATATTCAAAAAACGGTGAAAAAGCTTATGCTGATCGTTTTTGCAATGTTTGGTTTTGGCTTTGCTATGGTGCCTTTATATGATGTGTTTTGTGATATTACTGGTTTAAATGGCAAAACGTCTAATGTTGCTGCACAAGAGAATCAAGCGGGTATTGATAAAAGCCGCTTGATCACTGTGCAGTTTATTAGTCATTTGTCTAAAGGGATCCCATGGAAATTTGAGCCAATGGTTAAGGAAATCAAGGTGCATCCAGGGGAAATGAAACTCGTTAAATTTTATGCGAAAAATGAAGCCGCTCATGACATCATCGGACAAGCAGTACCTTCTGTTTCTCCGGGAAGAGCGGCTATTTATTTTCAAAAAATAGAGTGTTTTTGTTTTAACCAACAACCTTTAAAAGCGCAAGAAGATGTGGAAATGGCATTACAGTTTTATGTTGATACTGAGCTGCCAAAAGAAGTCAGTACCATCACCTTGTCTTATACTTTATTTGATATTACTGGTCGAATTGAGTCATAACGGTTAACGCGAGATCACAGGGGAAAAAAGATGACAACAAAAGAATATGAATCTTATTATGTGCCCGCCAAAAGCCATTGGCCTATTGTTGGTGCTGTAGCTTTATTTTTAATTGCCGTTGGTGCAGCAAATTACGTCACTGACCTTAAAAATGAGCAATCTGGTTTCGGCGGCTATATTTTAATAGCGGGTATCGCACTTGTTATTTATATGGTTTATGGCTGGTTTAGTAATGTGATCACCGAATCGATGGCAGGTAAATATAGCCATCAAATGGACACCTCATTTCGTCAAGGTATGAGTTGGTTTATTTTTTCAGAAGTGATGTTTTTCGCCGCCTTTTTTGGTGCACTTTTTTATGCGCGTATGTATTCCGTGCCTTGGTTAGGCGGTGATGGCAATAATGCCATGACCTTCGAAGTATTGTGGCCTGAATTTACTGCTCAGTGGCCACTCATAGCAACACCAGATGGCACAACAACCACAGCAATGGGTTGGTATGGTTTACCACTGATCAATACGGTTTTACTATTAACATCATCTGTTACTGCGCATTTTGCACATGTTGCCTTAGAAAAAGATAATCGTGGACAACTAAAATTTTGGTTAGGTTTTACTATTTTATTAGGGGTCGTTTTCCTTTATTGCCAAGGCCTTGAGTACGCCCATGGTTATGCAGAAGAAATGAAGCTCTACTTAACCAGCGGTATATATGGCAATACCTTTTATTTACTGACCGGATTCCATGGTATGCACGTTACTTTGGGAACTGTGATGTTGATCGTGATGTTTATACGCATCATGAAGGGGCATTTTACGCCAAAAAATCACTTTGCTTTTCAAGCAACCAGTTGGTACTGGCACTTCGTTGATGTAGTGTGGGTAATATTGTTTGTGTTTGTCTATATTATCTAAAATTAATGGCACGCTGAGCGTGCCATTTTTAATATGGGCGAGGGTTTGGTGTGATCACACCTGTTAAAACCCCAACAAGTAATAACAACACAATCACAACAGAAGTCATCACGCGACGTCCAATAAACTTCGACATACTGGGCTTATTGGGGTCGTTTTTACTCATCAAGCGTAGTGCTTGAAATAGGTTATAAATCATATATATGAGTAAGCCTATAATAATTACCTTGATGATCATTGTTCCCTCTATTTAATTATCTATCGGTGTTGTATGAAGGTAGCAAAATTAAAAGATTATTTATATCAGTTAAATTGGCTATTGGTCACTTTAACTTTGCTAGTCTTTATTGGATTAATCAAGCTTGGTTTGTGGCAGGTATCAAGAGCGGTTGAAAAAGAACAACGTATCGAACGTATCGCTGACATACAACAAAAAGAACAGCATTCGTTAGTCAGTATATTGTCGTTGATAGATGATGAAAATATTAATGATTTACCCGTAGCAGTTGTTGGCCGCTTTGATAGTAAGCACGTTTTTTTGCATGACAATCAAACCCATCAAGGGCAGGTTGGTTACCGCGTTTTACAAGTATTAACCAGCGAATATGGTAGTGTGTTAGTGAATTTGGGCTGGATAAAAGGTGATAGAAGTAGGCAAGCGTTACCAATAATTAATCCTGTTGAGGGAACCCACAAGATCAATGGGCATATCAGAATGCTTGAATCCGGATTTATTTTATCGGAACAAGTTTTTTCAAACGTTAGTTGGCCGTTAATTGCTCAACAAGTCAATTTGAATAAATTTTCACAATTAATTGGTCAAAAACTGTTGCCCTTTGTCATTTACTTAGATAAAACAGAGAGCATAGGATTTGAAAAAAACTGGCAACCTATCGTGATGCCACCTGAAAAACATCGGGGTTATGCTTTTCAGTGGTTCTCGTTAGCACTTGCTTGGCTTGTGTTAATGCTAAGTGCCAGTATTTGGTTTTATAACAATAAAATCGACAATAATAATAAAAAGGATCCCAATGTCAGCAGTAAAAAATAAAAGGGCACGACAAGCTTTTATCATAGTCATCGTAGTCTTTGCTTTGCCTGTAATACTCGCAAAATTAGCACTACACTTTCAGTGGTTTGATTCAGGTGTCACCAATTATGGGCAATTATTTGCATCGGAAAAGTCGTTAACTGATTTAGCGCTAGACCAAGAAGCCATCAAAGAACAATGGTTGTTACTGTATTATCCGAATAAAAACTGTCAACAAGTTTGCCAACATGCGTTAACCACGATTAATAGTACTTATGTGTTGTTGGGGAAAGAAATTCCACGAGTAACGCCTATTATACTTACCGATACCGTATTTTTTGACAATCACCGCGATAAACTCACTCACCATAAATGGCAAAACTGGTCGTTAACAAAAGAAGCGGCATTAGAGCTGAGTGAAGGCGATGTGGTTATTGTTGATCCGCTAGGAAATTTGGTGGTGAAGCATTTAACCCCTAGCGAAGATAGTGAGATAGTGTCGATGGGTAAAAAACTACTTGCTGACATGAAAAAGCTTTTAAAATATTCGAGAGTGGGGTAACGCTATGCAAGATAAGAATATTGTTACTATTCGGAAGCTTGTTTTTATCAGCATTTTGTTGGCAATTTTGGTTGTGAGTTTAGGTGCTTATACCCGATTAACTCATGCTGGACTTGGCTGTCCTGATTGGCCTGGTTGCTATGGACATTTAGATGTGCCGAATACTGAAGCACAAATCGCGAAAGCTGAACTCGCCTTTCCTGATCGTCCTGTTGAACCGCATAAAGCATGGAATGAAATGATCCATCGCTATTTTGCTGGCACGTTAGGGTTATTAATTTTAGCAATAGCATTGTTAAGCGTTAGAGCGAGAAATGCAGGCGCGCCAGTCTTTTTACCCACACTTATTTTATGCGTAGTCATTTTTCAAGCAGCACTGGGAATGTGGACTGTCACCATGAAATTAATGCCGATTGTGGTGATGGGGCATTTAATCGGTGGTTTTACCACGCTATGTTTGTTGTTCTTACTTTATTTACGATTAAAACCCTATCGTGTACCTGGTGGTGACCCTGCCATTAGAAAATATGCTCGTTATGGCATTATTGGCTTGGTATTACTGACAGGACAAATAGCGTTAGGAGGTTGGACATCGTCTAATTATGCGGCACTCGTGTGCACAGAGTTACCTATATGTCAGGGAAATTGGAGTGAGGAGTTAACCTTTGAAGACTCATTTGATTTAATACCACCTGAACGAGAAAGCTATGAGTTTGGTCATTTACAGCATGATGAAAGAGTGACGATACATGTCATGCATCGCTTTGGTGCTATTCTTGTTAGTGTGTATTTATTATGGCTAGTCTTTACTATTTTCACCAAAGCGCAAAGCCAATTTTTTAAACGTTGTGCGCTTGGTTTATTGGCAACATTATTGCTGCAAATAGGGTTAGGTGTCAGTAATGTTGTCTTGTCATTACCATTGTTTATTGCAGTGAGTCATAATGTTGTGGCTGCTTGCCTAATGTTAATGTTGATTTTGCTGACATACAGCTTAAAACGTAAAACGTAGGGGAAAGTAATATGACATCAGCACAAAATGCCATTGAGCGTACTACATCGGCGTCGTGGCGAGATTACTATGAAATTACTAAGCCTCGTGTTGTTGCGTTGTTAGTACTTACTGCGCTTGTTGGTATGTGTTTGTCTGTGCCGGGTGCAATTCCATGGCAAGTGCTAATTCCTTCGATAATTGGCATTGGCTTTTTATCTTCTGCAGCAGCGGCAATTAATCATATTGTTGATGAAAGAATAGACAGTGTCATGGCACGGACACATAATCGGCCTGTTGCTACTGGCCGGTTAACAACGACACAAGCCACTATTTTTGCCGCGCTATTGGCGTTAGCTGGTTTTGTTATGCTGTATTTCTTAGTGAATCCATTAACGGCTTGGTTAACGCTTTCAGGGCTTGTGGGTTATAGCTTTGTTTATACGATGTATTTAAAACGTGCAACGCCACAAAACATAACCATTGGCGGGCTTGCTGGTGCTATTCCTCCTTTACTTGGCTGGACAGCGGTGACCAATGAAATTCATCCGCATGCATTATTATTAGTGTTGCTTATTTTTACCTGGACACCACCGCATTTTTGGGCACTAGCTATTCATCGTAAAGATGATTATGCCAAAGTAAACATTCCCATGTTACCGGTTACGCATGGCATCAGCTTTACTAAAACGCAGATATTGTTGTACACCATTTTATTGTTTGTTGTTGGTCTACTACCTTATCTTGTTGGCATGAGTAATTGGCTGTATCTGGTAGGAGCTATAGTGCTTAACTTGATATTTTTTGTGTATGCATGGAAATTAAAGTTTAATGCTGATGATAATACGGCAATGGACACTTTTAAGTTTTCTATCATCCACTTAATGTTATTATTTATTATTTTATTGGTAGATCACTACCTGTTACCGGTTTAGCGAAAGGGCATCGTTGTGAATAAGTTATTGGTTGTTATTGTGGCTGTTATCGCGCTGGTTAGCGGTATATTTATCTATAAATCAGCGTTTAATAAGGTTCAGCCTGAATTTTCATTGTATTATCAAACCCCTCGAGTTATTCAACCGTTTACAATGACTAAACATACTGGTGAACAATTCAGTAATACACAATTAAAAAATAAATGGTCGTGGGTGTTTTTTGGTTATACTTCCTGCCCTGATGTGTGTCCAACAACGCTACAAGAACTAAACTTTCGTTATGATGATTTAAAAGCTGTCGCTGATAATACTCAGGTAATATTAGTGTCGGTTGATCCGCAGCGTGACTCAGCAGCACGTTTAGCAAAATATATTGCTTATTTTAATCAAGAGTTTATTGCGTTAACGGCGGATCATGCATCGTTATTTCCATTTGCCCGAAATTTAGGCTTAATGTATGCCATTTCAGATGAGGCACAAAGTTCAAGTTATTTAGTCGATCATAGCGCGTCAATTGTGTTAATTAATCCTCAAGGTAAAATTGCGGCAATCTTCAAACCTAAGCATGAGCTAGGACAAGTACCGATTATCTCTGGAGATGAATTAGTGAGCGACTTCGCTAAAATCGTAGAACTTGAAGGCTAGTGCCATAGAGCGTATCCGTTCTGAATTGGTGACTTATGCTCAAGGTAAACCGTAAGCCACCTTAAACTTGTTGTAGATTTAAAAAGAAACAGTTTTTAATGCGGATACCAACTGCCGTCTTCGTTTAAAATAAACCACGGTTTAGAATACCAGTAGTAACGTCCAGGCTGGCTAATACTTGGCGCAGTACAGTTACTACGCACTCTGCCACTGGGCAACGTTTCGGTAAAGGTAATTGACAATTGTTTATCCTCTAACCATTTAACGGGTTGCTTGCCAACACTGGTGACATAACAATTAAGTTGCTCAGTTCGAATATCATCGCTATTAATTGTCATGGTGACATTTTTTAATGCACCTTTCGTGTAAATGGTTTGTGCATCTTGATCAGATAGTGTCACCGAGAGTGGTAGTGAGTGTAACTTATCTTTTAAGCTAGATAACTTGTCGTATGGTTGCGAAGCCGGAAACCTCGGTATGCTGGTTAAATCAGTATCTTGGCCAACAGCGCCACTTTGCTGCGAGAAAGCAATAAATTGATTTTGCTCTAGCAGTTGTTGGATACGTGGAGAAAATTCACCGTAAGGATAAGCAAAGTATTGCCAAGATTGCCCTGTTTCAGTTTTTATTTTCGCTTCTGCTTTTTTGAGTAAAGCGATTTTCTGAGCGAGCCAGGTATTGAAGTTAGTGTCTTTTGGAACGCGCGTCCATGATTCATGCTCAAAGCCATGATTGGCGATCATGACGCCATCATCTGCCATTGCTTTTAACTGTGACCACGATAAATAATGCGGCGAACCTTTATCAACAATGCCCGGGTTAATAAAAATAGTAAACGGAAATTGATGTTGATCGAGAATGGGTTTGGCATTTTCTAAAATGTTTAAATATGCATCATCAAAGGTGATAACAACGCTTTTATTTGGCAAAGGTTGTTGTTGTTTTATCGCATCAACAACTTCGTTTAGCGGAAGTACGGTAAAGTCATTGTCAGCTAAATATTGCATATGTTTAGCAAACTGTTGCGGCGAAATGCTGGTGCTTTTTGGTGTATCGTCACTAACGTGGTGATATTGTAAAATAACACTTGCATTAGTAGAGTACGTAAATAAACAAGTTGCGAGCAGCCCTAACAACATTGAGGTAAATGATTTCATATAATTAGCTTACCTATTGGTGAATTACTGATATAGTTTAACATCATCTTTCCTGTGTCTCGAACTGAATACCCATTGTTTATAACTTTTACTTTTTACCTTTCGATGAATTGATATGGCAACAGTTACTCACCGCCAACTTTTTGCGTTAGCGATCCCTATGATACTGTCTAATATTACTGTGCCCTTGTTAGGCTTAGTAGATACAGCTGTTATTGGGCACTTGTCTCATGCTTATTATCTTGGCGGTAGCTCCGTTGGGGCGATGATAGTGACTGTGATCACTTGGCTGTGTGGCTTCCTTCGCATGTCTACTACGGGCCTTTCTGCTCAAGCATATGGTAAACAAGACGTTGCGCAAAGCTGTAAAGTATTAGTCAAAGGAGTGGTGTTAGCCGTTGCGATAGCGTTGGTTGTATTAATTTTTCAACAAGCCTACATATCCCTCGCGATTGAACTTGCAGGTGCAAGTGAACAAGTGGCTTTTTATGCACGCGAATACGCAGAGATTAGGATTTGGGGTTTGCCAGCAGCGTTGATAAATCTTGTATTGATAGGGTGGCTGCTGGGGAATCATCAAGCTAAAGCGGTGATGTGGCTATTAATCATTACCAATATGATTAATTTACTGCTCGATTTGTTATTCGTGGTGGTTTTTGATTGGCAAGTCAAAGGCGTTGCTTACGCGACACTAATCGCTGAATATTCATCCTTACTAATTGCTACGGTAATCGTATTCTATTATCAAAAAGCTTATTGGCGTCAGCTTACTTGGCAGATAGTTTCCCAATATTTATCTTTGGTAACCTTGAAGCAATATTTAGCGCTAAATCGAGATATTTTAATACGTACTTTATCTTTACAAGCTTGTTTTGTTTTTATTACCTTTCAAGGAGCACGATTAGGCGATAATGTTGTTGCAGCTAATGCAATTTTGATGAACTTTTTACTGTTTATCTCGTTTGGTTTAGACGGTATAGCGAATGCAGCAGAAGTATTAGTCGGTAAGGCAAAAGGCGCACATAAACCAAAAATGCTAAATGATGTAGTGAAAATGAGCTTACTATGGACATTAATCTTTGCTGTGGCTTATTGTTTAGTATTTTTTATCGCGGGTCATTGGATGATCCGTCTCATTTCAAATATAGAGCCGGTGGTTAACTTTGCTGAGCAATTTATTGGCTGGATTATTATCTTACCCATTGTGGCTTGTTGGAGCTATTTATATGACGGAATTTATATTGGGCTAACACAAGCAAAAACAATGCGAAATAGCATGGTGTTTTCTACATTTGGTGTGTTTTTTCCGAGCTGGTTCATCTTTCAACACTTAGGAAATCATGGCTTATGGTTAGCTTTTACGCTCTTTATGGCAGCAAGAGGAATTGCATTAGCTATTGATTACCATCGCAAAGGTGCACGTTACCTTCAGCCATAAAAAAGCCGAGTGTCTTGTACTCGGCTAATAACAGGCGTAGATAAATACTTAACCTGAGCTCAGGTTAGTTAGTAGTATGAGTGCTCACCTCTTTCGTGCTCTGTCATATCTTTAACCCCTTTAATTTCGTCACCCATCATGTCGATTAGCTGTTTTTCAATGCCGTCTTTTACCGTAACGTCGATTTGACTACAACCATTACAGCCGCCGCCAAATTGTAAAACGGCATAACCGTCGTCAGTAATTTCCATTAACGTACATTCTCCGCCATGGCCGGCTAATTGAGGATTTACTTCGGCTTTAATGAAGTAATCAATTCGGTCGAAAAGTGGAGCATCGTCAGCGACCTTTCGTAATTTAGCGTTAGGTGCTTTTAAAGTAAGTTGCGAGCCCATTTGGTCAGATACGAAGTCGATTTCGGCGTCTTCTAAAAAAGGTTTACTGTCTGCGTCAATGTAGGCTGAAAAACCTTCAAACGACATCTTAATATCTTCAGGCTCTACTGCATCAGCAGGACAATATGAGACACCACATTCTGCGCTGGCAGTTCCTGGGTTAACAACAAATACCCGAATACTCGTGCCTTCAGCTTGTTGTTCTAGCAGTTTAACGAAATGTGCTTGAGCATTTTCTGAAATGGTGATCATAATCTTTGTACACTCTTACTAATTGGAAAATGAAATAGCGGTATACCTGAGTAATTTAGTCAAGTATGACACCATTTTACTCTTGATAGACGCGATCTTCCAGTGGTGTTTTATTTGTCGGTAATATTTTCATCGATGAAATTAAGAATAGAGTTAAAAAAGAGATAACGATCAAAGCTTTTTGGCGCTATGAACTGGATGGGCGTAGAAGAGTTTGTTATGTTGTTGAAGTCAAAAATTATGGGAATTTATCTACAATGCGCATTCAAATTTTATTACTTGCCGTGCTGGTTACATGTTTTAGCGTTGCCGTTCAAGCAAAAAAAGTTACCGGCTATTTACCGAATCATGTTTTTTTGGAAGAGATTGACACGCCAGAAAAACACTTAGGATTTGAATTGGGCGAGCGCCATATTCGTCATGATCAACTGGTGCAATACATGGCAAAAGTAGCGGAACAATCTAGCCGAGTGCTGCTTACTGATATTGGTTTTACCCAAGAAATGCGTCGTCAGGTGTTAGTGACTATTTCATCAGAAGAAAATTTAAAAAACTTGCCTTCATTGCTACAACAAAAAACTAAAGGTGATAGTGAAAATGACCCGGTAGTTGTCTGGTTAGGTTATTCAGTACACGGCGACGAAATTAGTGGTGCTAATGCATCGTTAGCTGTGGCGTATTATTTAGCGGCTAGTCAAAATAAAGCGGTTAAAGATATGCTTGCTGACACGGTGATTGTTTTAGAACCAAGCATGAACCCTGATGGTATGGACAGGTTTACAAATTGGGTAAATATGCACCGTGGTACAACACCCAATGCTGATCCTAATCATATTGAACATCATCAAGACTGGCGTTCTGGTAGAACTAACCACTTTGGCTTTGATTTAAACCGCGACTGGTTGTTACTGTCGCAAAAAGAAAGCCGCAACCGCATTCCATATTTTCACCAATATCAACCTCATGTGCTAGGTGACTTCCACGAGATGGGTGCAAACAGTAGTTTTTTCTTTCAGCCAGGTATTCCAACAAGAACACACCCACTAACACCCAAACGTAATACAGAGCTGACGCAATTGATGGCGACCTTCCACAGTGCCGCCTTAGACGCTGAAAATAGACTTTATTACAGCCAAGAAAATTTTGATGATTTCTATTATGGCAAAGGTTCAACGTATCCTGACATCAATGGCGGTGTAGGTATATTATTTGAACAAGCAAGTAGCCGAGGTTACCAACAACAGAGCATAAATGGCTTACTGACCTTCGAATATGGTGTTAAAAATCAAGTATTGACCTCTTTGTCTACGATTCAAGGTGCATGGGAAAGCAGAGATACTTTCAGAAAATATCGTGCAAAATTTTATGACGAGGCAATGCAAGCCGCTAAAGATGAGAAAATTAATGGCTATATTATTTCTGAAGCGCACGATACGCAGCGTTTAGAACATTTTCTCGATAAATTAGCTTTACATCAAATCGATGTTTATCCGCTAACAAAAGATTATCGTCTTGATGATACAACCTATGCGAAAAATACAAGTTTTTATGTGCCGCTAGCACAAAAACAGTATCGCGTTATCCAAGCGTTGTTTAGTCAAGGCACTAACTTCCAAGACAATACCTTCTATGATGTCTCTGGTTGGACTATGCCATTAGCCATGGATATTGACTTTGCGCCGGTTAAACGAAGCAGAGGCCTAGCATTAGCAGAAAACACGTGGCAACAAACACAAAATACTGTTAAACCAGTAGATCCAAATGCTTATGCCTATGCATTTGAATGGCACCATATGTATTCAGCTAAGCTGCTTAATAATGTATTAACGAACAATATTAAAGCACGAGTAGCAACGAAACCGTTCGCTTCAACGATTAATGGTAAGGTAAAGCAGTTTTCATCTGGTACTATCGTTATTCCAGCAGGAATTCAACAGGCTAAACAATGGCGTGATCTTGTTGCTCAGCTTAGTAAAGATACTGGTATTGACATGTTCAATATTGATACAGGTCTGACTATTCAAGGGATTGATTTAGGTTCTCGTTCAATGCATGCGTTATCACCGGTTAAGCCTTTATTAGTTGGTGGCAAGGGAAGTTCACAATACGAAGCTGCTGAATTACGCTTTTATATTGATGACATGCTAAACATTCCTTTAACGGTTGTAGAGCAAACACGTTTATCAAGAATTGATCTTTCAGATTACACGCACATCTTGTTAGTTGATGGAAACTATAAAGGTTTAAGTAAGAAATTTGTTGAAAATTTCAAGCGCTGGTTAACAAATGGCGGTACCGTTTTTGCTCAAAAACGTGCTGCTCAATGGTTAGCCGAAGAAGAAATATTGAAAGTGAAAATGGTTAAGAAAAGCGTGATAAATGATTTATTCACTACCGATAGCTTGACTTATCAAGATAAAGAAAGTTTATCGGCACGTAAACGTATAGCAGGTGCAATCTTTCAATCAACATTAGATTTAAGTCACCCATTAACTTACGGTTTTAATAATGAGGGTTTACCGTTATTTAAAAACAGTACGCTAATTATGGAGCAAGCAGACGCTGCATTTAATACGGTGGCAAGTTACACACCTACACCGTTATTAAGCGGTTATACCGATAAAAACTTAGTTAATAAAATTGCACGTACTCCAGCATTAGTTGCTCACAATGTAGGGCGTGGGCGTGTTATTGCAACGCCAAATGTATTGGCTTTTAGGGGGTATTGGATGGGTAGTGCTCGATTGATTTCGAATAGCTTGTTCTTTTCAAAAGCATTTAGCGCTTCAGCAAATTAATGCTCAGGTAAAGATAGGCTGATTGCCAAGATGGTAATTGACTGAACTCCATGTTGCTTTAACAACTGGCTTATTGTGTTTACGGTAGAGCCAGTTGTTACCACATCATCAAATAATACGATATGTTTAGGCAATGAAACTTCTTCATTAAACATAAAATCTTGCGCCATTAGCCGTCGTCGCTCTTTACCTGAATATCCTACCTGACTCTTTTGTTGTTCTACTCTATATAAAGCATGGGGTAAATATTGACAGCCAATGTGTTTGGCAAATCGCCGAGCAATTAAATGACTTTGATTATAGCCGCGTTGCTGCCATTTTTTAATATGGCTGGGTACGACTAACAAGGTGGTTTCTTGTGAAACGACTTGGCAAGTTTTATTAGTAGTAATAAGCAATTTTGCTAATAGTTTGCTTAATTCAAATCTATTATGAAATTTAAGTTGCGGTAGCCACTGATTGAATGGAAAAACATACGGGGCTACACACACAAGTTGATCAAAATCACGTCTCGGAAATAAACGATCGATAGCGGGCCAATATAATAAATTTGTTCCAGATAATGAGTAATTAAATAGCGGTAAATCATTGACACAATGATGGCAAAGTAAGGGGATAGCAACAGGCTGTTGATGACATAAATCACAACTACCAAGAGAGAGCAAAAGCTGCTGATAATGGTGCATGCAACGATTGATAATGCTGTTATTGTAATATTGTAAAAATTCCATTTAACGATATCTTTAAGTAAACTATGCCCTTTAACTGTTAAGGGCTTACGCTAAAAGCATGGCAAATAAATCAGATTTTGCGAGTCAAAAACAAGATGTACCCATTGTATTTATTCATGGCTGGGGGTTAAATGCAGGGGTTTGGCAACCATTGGCAGAAACGTTAGCGGATAAATTTCGTATTATCACTGTTGATTTACCTGGTTATGGAGAAAATCATCAACAGTTGTGTTCGCCCTATTCATTAACAAACATAGCAGAAAAAATTTGCCAAACTATTAATGAACCCGCGGTGTATGTAGGTTGGTCGCTTGGTGGTTTAGTTGCCAATCAAATTGCGCTTGAATACCCCAGTCTTGTAACCGGTTTAGTGAATGTAGCGAGTACGCCATGTTTTTTACAACAAGATAATTGGCGAGGAATTCAACCCACGGTGCTAACAAACTTTCATCGCCAATTAGCACAGGATACGCAGAAAACCATTGACAGCTTTTTAAAAATTCAAGCCATGGGTAGTCCGCATATTCGACAAGATATCAAACGAATTCGAACATTAATTATGCAATACCCGATGGCGAATAAAAACACGCTAATGCATTCTTTAACTTTGTTAGAAACAACAGATCAGCGCAATAAGTTAATTAACATTAAATGTCCGTATTTACGAATGTATGGCAAACTTGACGGGTTAGTCCCCAAAGAGGTGATAGCTAATATTGCCAGATTAGCACCAACCAGTGAGCAAGTTATTTTTGAACAATCATCGCATGCCCCCTTTATCAGTGAGTTATCGTCGTTTACTGACCAGCTACAAACATGGTTAGAAAAAGTAACAAATTAACGGTAATACAACGTACCGACTAAATGCCGCATATTCCACGCAACGCTTTACATTTTGGCTTGTTTGGTTAATAATTAAACAGATTGTATTTGAGCTAGTATCAGCGGTCTTATTACCATGAATATTTGGTAAATGTGATATTAAGGAGAAGTAAATGAACATTGATTCTGCGTTTAATTCAGGCTTACAAGGGTTTCAAAAAGCAACTGAAACGGCTAATCAGGCTGCATCAGACATAGCAAGAGCTGTGGGATACAACCCAGAAGAGCCTACCTTAGGTCAGCAAGAAAATGACAACATGATGAACCAAAATACTGGTTCAGGTGAGTTAGCTGATTTGAATAAATCTATTGTGGAAATGCGAGTGGCAGAACATCAAGCAAAAGCTTCTGCTAATGTCATTCAGACGGCTGATGAAAACCTTGGCACGTTACTAGATGTTAGCGTATAACGAATGAACATTACGACGCATACTGCGAATATTCCTGTCCCGACGGTTACCAATCCGCCAACGGAAGCATTGCGTCGTGATAATGTGCAACGTGAAATTATCACGCAACCTGCTGCAGCTCAACAATCGGCAAGAGAGCAAGGCGCTGCATCGGAGAGAGAACGCGCAAGAACACCAGCCCAAAATAATGAACAAATTGATTTTGAACAACTGCGCAAACAAGCTGAGAAAGAAAGCTCTACTATCACTGAAGATGGCACGAGTGATTCAGATAACAAAGACTCTTCACAGCAAGATTCTTCACAGCAAGACTCTTCACCGCAAGGTAATCAAGCATCAAAGAATAACACAGATAATCAACAAACGTCGCCCGATGACAGTGAAGATAACGCCTCCGAAACAGATGTTGCTGATCAGCAACTAATTCGAGAATTACAAAATCGTGATAAAGAAGTGCGTTCGCACGAACAGGCACATGCTACGGCTGGTGGTGCTTATACCGGAGCGCCAAGTTATAGTTTTGAAGTGGGTCCTGATGGAAAAAAATATGCGGTAGAAGGAGAGGTATCCGTGGATTTATCGCCAATAAAAGGTGATCCACAAGCTACGATAGCTAAGCTACAAAAAGTATATAATGCCGCATTAGCGCCGGCAAACCCTTCTATACAAGACAGTCGGGTAGCAAATAAAGCCGCACAGCTTATCGCACAAGCACAATCTGAACTGTACGAAATAACTCAATCAGCGATAAATGCTACAAGCAGTGAGCGTGTTGTTGTTGATACCAGTGAGCGTTTTGCATATAACAATGCAGAGGAGGTGTCAGATAATGATTTTGATCAGCGGCTTCAACAAACACTTAATGCTCAAGAAGACATTGCACCTAATAGACCTGCTAAAGTAGAAAAGGCAGCTGTTGTGATTGAAAGTCTCTATAGTAATGTTCACAGTGCTTATGAGCAGCCATCTCGCTCTCAATTTGAGTTAACGGCATAATTTTTATCGTAAAACCCGTCACTTTTTAACAAGTATTATGGCTAAAAAAGCGATTGATATTTGGAAATAGTCGAACATACCGTTTTTTGATTTTCTTGATGCAGTTTCGGCGAGCGTTTTTTTCCTTCACAATACTCTACAAAAAAATCTTTAACTGAAGCGCGGGTAGCGGTAATTTGCTTTAAGTAGTCTTGCTCACTTTCATTAAAACGATCTAACTTGCTTTCTAAATCACGATATACTTTACTGGGGTTTAATCGCACTTTAGTATCTGTTGCATCATTAAATTCCGCTAACAGATTTTCTTTTTGTGTTAAATACCATTTTTCAAGTTCTGGTTGTGGATAAAAGTGCAAAAATATTGCAATTGCCACGATTAAGATCAATAAATTCTTCATAGCTTGTCGTATAATATAGCCCTAAAGATAGAATAGTAAATTAAGCATCAACAATACACGTATTTTTCCAATAAAAGCATAATAAAAATTACGGTATTGTCCTTTTTCGACGTTTAGATTAGGACTTATTGTGAACAAAGAGCAAGACAACGCTAACAATCGTTTAGATATCCCAGTTAAAAATATCAAAGTAGAGCGCCCAGATCCGGTTCAAGAATACAAACCTCGAGATCAAATTTATGTGCGAAAGGTCACGGGATTTTTCCAACAATTAAGACAAAAGATGAATTTCTTTTTCTTGGGGCTTTTTGCGGTATTACCGTGGTTAACTTATAACGGTGAACAAGCCATTTTATTAGACATTGCTAACCAACGCTTTACCTTTTGGGGATTAACATTATGGCCGCAAGATTTAACGTTGTTGGCTTGGTTATTTATCGTCAGCGCCTTCTTGTTGTTTTTCGTCACAACGTTCTTAGGTCGTGTGTGGTGTGGTTATTTGTGCCCGCAAACAGTGTGGACGTTTATTTTTATTTGGTTTGAAGAAAAAATAGAAGGTACGGCAAATCAGCGTAAAAAACTCGATAGCCAAAAACTTAATGCCAATAAGCTATGGCGTAAAACACTTAAGCACAGCTGTTGGTTATTTTTTTCACTCCTTACATCGTTAACGTTTGTTGGCTATTTTGCCCCAGTAGAACAAGTTTTTATCAACTTTTTTACCTTTAATAGTTCGTTTGTCATTGTGTCTGTTGTGCTGTTTTTTGCGTTGTGTACTTATGGTAATGCGGGCTGGATGCGTGAAATTATGTGCCTACATATGTGCCCATACGCACGTTTTCAATCAGCAATGTTTGATAAGGACACGCTAACAGTTTCATATGATTATAACCGTGGTGAAACAAGAGGACCCAGATCTCGTAAGCAAGACCCAAAAGAGCTAGGGCTAGGTGATTGTATTGATTGTAACCTGTGTGTTCAGGTATGCCCTACGGGTATCGACATTCGAAATGGTCTGCAATATGAGTGCATAAATTGTGGTGCCTGTGTAGACGCCTGTGATAGTGTGATGGAAAAAATGAAATATGACAAAGGTCTTATTCGTTACACCACAGAGCATGAATTAGAGGGTAAAAAAGTACACTTGATTCGCTCTAAGCTAGTGGGTTATGCGGTGGTTTTATTGGTAATGACAAGTTTGTTAATATGGGAAATTACCCACCGAGTACCTGTATCGTTAGATATTATTCGCGATCGAACTGAGCTTGCTAAAGAAAACTTTAACGGTGACATTGAAAATGTTTATACGCTAAAGGTATTGAATAAGTCGCAAACTGATAACACGTACCGCCTGAGTGTAAAAGGCATTGAGAATATTCAATGGCATGGGCCTAAAGAAGTGACTGTTAAAGCGGCTAGCGTGCAAATGCTACCGATGAGCCTTTCAGTAGACCCTTATGAGCTGGAAGAGTACATGACCGATATTATCTTTGTTATTGAGTTAATTTCTGATGAAGATGAAGTATCATTGGAACATGAATCTCGCTTTTTTGATAAACGTTAATGTCAGTATTTAATTTTAGTTCACTGTCTCCAGATCTTATTTTAGATGGAATTGAATCAACAGGCTTGATGGTAGACAGTGGCCTGTTACCACTAAACAGCTATGAGAATAGGGTGTATCAATTTCACAACGAAGCGAAAGAAAAATTTGTCACTAAATTTTATCGGCCGCAACGTTGGCAGCCCGTGCAAATTCAAGAAGAGCTCGACTTTGCACTAGAATTACAAGCGCATGAATTACCCATCGTTGCGCCTATTCAAATTGATGGACAATCGTTGTTTGAATATCAAGGGTTCCATTTTGCGTTATATCCTTGTCGAGGAGGGCGTATCTTTGAGGTAGATAATTTAGATCAACTTGAATGGATGGGGCGATTTGTTGGCAGGATCCATGCAATATCAGCTAAAAAAGCCTTTGAACATCGACCAAGCATTTCTACAGAAGCTTTTATTGTTGATGCTATTACTACGATCAAAGCGTCAGATTACGTACCTAAAACACTACATATCGCGTTTTTTACCATATTAGAGCAAGTCGCAAGTCTGTGTATTGATCAATATCAAGCTGAGCATGTTATTCGTTTACATGGTGATTGCCATGCGGGAAATATTCTTTGGCGAGATGAAGGGCCACATTTTGTTGATTTAGATGATTGTCGCATGGGGCCAGCTATTCAAGATTTATGGATGATGTTATCAGGTGATCGTCAGCAGCAATGTTTGCAGCTTGATACATTACTTTCTGGCTATGAAGAGTTTTTTGAGTTTGATAGCAAAGAACTTGCGCTTATTGAATCTTTACGTACTATGCGAGTGATAAATTATATTGCTTGGTTGTGCAGGCGCTGGCAAGATCCAGCATTTCCGATGAATTTTCCATGGTTTAATACCGAAAAATATTGGGAAGAGCAAATTTTAATGTTAAAAGAGCAATACTCGGCGCTGCAGCAAGCGCCACTTTCATTGCTTCCATAAAAGAAAAGGGGTAAATAATGCGAAGAATAGCCAGTATGTTGGTGTTAATGGTTTCGATTTTTAGTGCTCATGCAGCTGACTACGAAGAAGGAAAACACTATAAAAAAATAACACCACTTCCTGTAGAATCACCTGAAGTGAGAGAGTTTTTTTCGTTTTATTGTAAACACTGTTATAACTTCGAACATATGATTAAATCGATTAAGGCAGAGTTACCTGAAGGTGTTCCTTTGGTGAAAAGCCACGTTGACTTTTTACCTGGTGCTTCACAAAAAATGCAACGTATGATGACTAGAGCAATGATAACGGCTCAACTATTAAACATGGAAGATAAGCAAGTGGCTTCTATGTTTAATTATATTCATGAACATAACGCTGTTCCGACGTCTGAGCGTGATATGCGTAATGTCTTTGTGCTTAATGGCGCAGACGGCAAAGAATTTGACCGTTTAATGGCAAGTGATGAAGTTCATGAAAAAGCATCTAAAATGCAGTCTTATCAAAACATGTTAGCGTCAGCGAATGAATTACGAGTTGTGCCAAGTGTTGTCGTAAATGGAAAATACATGATTGATACTCATGACTTAGATCCAGAAAATTTTATCGAAGATTATAATAAATTAGTGAAATATTTATTAACGCTAGACTAGGGCGTATTTTAACGGCACACATCGAGGTGTGCCGTTCACTTTGCTAGCATGTTAGCAGCACAACTATGAAGAAAGTTTGTCGATTATTCTTGCTTTACTGCGGTTAAACTCTTCTTCACTTAGAAAACCCTGCGATTTAAGCTCTAATAACTTATTCAGCGAGTTGATTAACACTTCATCATTGTCTTCGTTTTTCGCGGTTACCTTCTGTGCGGGTTTTGCATCCTGGTGTTTTGGTGCTTTATGGTTAGTCATCGCTTTCTCTGTATGCTGAGAACTATCATGCGTTGGCGTCGTCTCTTGCTTGTTAGCTTTAGCTGCTGCTGACTGAATGGATGTATGTGTTACTCGCTGTTTTTGAGTGGGCTCTACGGGCTTTGGTTTAATCACGCGCTTTTCTGTAGTGCCTTTACATAATTGATGTGAAATCAACCAGCACCAGTCTATAACTTGTTGTTGTACTTGTTCAAAGCGTGCTTTAGTTAAGCGTTGATTTCCTTCCCTTAAATATAAACATAATTGTTTTGTCTCTTGGTTTTGTAAGTGGATAATCATGACAACTTTTCGTACTTTGTTATCCACCATTTTATGACGTTTTTCTTCTTTAAACGTTTGATCTATGCGTGCCTCTGCTTTGTTACTAAAGGGGGAGTTTTTATCAATTGTACTGATTAATTCACCATTTAAATAAAGCTCGTTCTTCATAATGTTGTTAATGGCAATACGGGCACTTGCTGTTTTTTCATGGCGTTTAAATAATAACAATTCTGCTTTTTCTTTATCTATTGTAAACGTAGCGTAATGGCTACGTAATAGCTTTTTAGCGTTCTTATATTTATCATCTTGTCGAAAGAGTACTGCCACAATAGCACCGGCGATCATTAATAAAATTACAATAAAGTAAAGGCTATTTGACGGTTCTTTTTGTTCTTCAAGGGGAGTCGTTTGCACTGGACTCTCGCTAACATCACTAGTGTTATTCGTTGCTAGTAGGCTTTTGTTTGCAAGATCGACAATAATAATTTGTTTTGCCGAATTAATGAGTAGTTGAGGTTTTGCATTGGCGTTAAGTAATGAAAAATCGATAGTTGCTATTGGATTACTGCTGATATTTGCCGTGATTGCGGAGGCTTTTAAAAGCCAATTATCAGATGTTTTTTCGAGAAAAATTAATGGGAAATGTTCGTTACTTAATTGCGGGTTTTTTAAATAAATACTGTTACTAAAAATGATATCTTGTTGAAGCAAGTGTTCGTCAGTGGCAGGTTGTAAAAGAAAGTTATCGCCTAATGTCGCTTTCCGTAATTGTGTAGTTTTTTTAAGTTGTTCGACAAAAACAAATTGATTTTCATCTTCTTTTAACCACGTTAGATCGAGTACATTGCCGAGCCCTGTGCTGACAACCTCGCTAGGAGAGTCGTTACTACTAAACAGTATATTATCAGGCGGGACTGTGTATTGTCGAAGGCCAAATTTTTGTGGGTTGATGCGTAATAGTGCACCAGAAAATAAAGGGTGATTTGGGTAGTGTTTTTCTGCTGAAATAACAGCAAAAAGTTGTCCATAGCCTTTTTGCCAAGATTTTATATAAGGATTAAAACTTAGCAAAGGTATACTAACGCTACTGTCAGGTAAGGGGACGCGGAGCACTTCCCGCCGGCTATCGGTTAAAATTGCAGTTGAATCTGATGATAAACTGAGTTGCCATTCAAAAATAACCGCCTCAAAAGGCATATGTTTGTCTTCATCAACGGTAAGCTTCATTGATCGGTTCGTTAACGAAGCGGACTCAATATGTGCGCTATAAAAGGTGGCGTAACCAATTTTCTCTTCTTGAGCAAAGTTAGGGTGTAAAGCTAATGCTGTGAGTCGTTGAAAATCATCTGAAAAATGCTTAGCATTTAATAGTGGTTGGTATGTAGATGCTGATTGTTTGATTAACCCAACATCGCCAAACGTTGAAAAACTGATAAATTGATGGGGATGGTGTGGTAACAGCACTACTGTTGAAATCTCCCCTCTAAAGTCTGAAGAAAGTAAAGGCTTCTGGGTAAATTCAAGCGTGTTGGCTTTCGCAAATGAAGCCAACAATAAGCCAACAGATATGATCAAGTATTTTATTATTATTTTAATGTCTATCATATTGAAATTATTCCGTTTATTACGGATTCGTTAATTATATTTTAGGTAACACCAGTTGGTGCACATCGATTAATTGAGATTTATCTTTATTATTGGTATAGCTTAAATTTCCGTCAATAATTATTTCATCACCATTTTTTGCACGGCTTTCCAAATATTCAGCCTGTTTTCCCCAAGCATGTAACGTTCGCTCTATTGAAAATTGTCGATATGCTTGTTGGTGAGCAGAATATACATTGACATGACTAAGTATTGTACACTCTGCTAATTGTGTGTTGTTTTCAGTTTCAACAACTTTAATTTCACTGTTGATAGCCCCTGATAGCTTCACTTGATTCATTGAGGGTACATAGCCTTTAGCGTACGTATGAGCATAAGTTGCGTGTATGATTTGACGGCTAGATTGTTGACTATCCACAAGATGCCCTTGAATAAATACCACATCGCCTTTATCAGCAAAGTTAAGCGTTTTTTCAACCACATCACCAATCATTTTTACAATATGAAAATGCGTCCATTCTTTTTGCTGCTGTGTTTTTTTATCGAACCATTTGTGATGAGTGGCAATAGTGAATTCAGCAATAGCAACCACAGGGTTTGCTAAATACCTGATATTTGGTTTAGCAACTAAGTTACCTAACAGGGTTATTGAGCAAAGGTGATTATGAGTATGCGGGTGTTTCATTGAAGTCCGTTACAATTGAGTTAACTCAATTAATTTATAAGATGCCTCACCTTATCACAAGTTTATTCTGTTATTAGGTAGTAGATTTATACCAAATCAATTAAATATTTAGTCACTTAGCGAGAATTAAAAGGATTAGAGACAAGGCATTGATTGCAAAGAATGGTCGCTCCCTTGTTAAAATCAATAACACAGTCTATAAGCCTTTTAAACTCGCCCTTGGGAACTCATTAGCGCCCTGATAACTTCCCTAAATAATCGAACCATAGACTGACTATGCTTAAATTATTTAACTTGTTCTCAACGCGCTAATGAAATTCTAAGTTGACCAAATATTTAATAGAATTGGTATTAGTCTATTTTTTAAAGAGTATTTCCAAATTAGGGGATGAACGGGGTTTACTTGGAGTAGAGGCGTATAATGACAAAAGCGATAAAGCGAGAACATGCCACTCGTTTTTAGTGAGTAGCATGTTTAATTTAAATCATTTTTTAAATAATAGTTGAAGGTAATTCTGATACCAACCAGCCTATCACTGTGAGAGCACCACAATACATTAAAATACCAGCATAATTAGCCATCATCACGAGTGGAATAAATGGCAGTAGTAAGCACCATGATAGAAGTTTTCTTGTTAAAGGTCGCAATACAAATGCGGCATTGCCTTTTATTTCTGCTTTATTAAATATTTTCCTGCGCCTAGGGTCTGTATAAGCAAGTAATAAAATAATGAGTAGACTAAAAATAATGGAAGGTAATGTCACCATTAAGTGATTCATTGGGCGGCCTCCTGTGTTGAAAGCGTTGGGTTATCGATAACAGTATCCTTCTTTGTCATTTGTACTGATTTGTACAGGCGATAAAAACACAAAGCAGAACAAGCTAATAACATGCATTCAATAAACATCATCGATACCATATGATATTGTATTGCATCTATCCAGCTTACGCCCGAGCTAAAGAATCGAATAAAAGGTAACAGCAAGCAGAATAACCCATTGCTGGCTAATAATACGTTTGAAAGCAGAGCAATATTTTTTATCGCTAATGTCAGTATAGTGACGACAGCGGCTGCAATTAAAAATGACAAAGGTGTCCAAACACTTTGATTTAATGCTAAATTTTCACTAATAAAAAAACCTGATGCACTACTTAAAGAGCACAGTGGCAAACCTAAAAACCCCCATGTACATAGTCGACTAAACCAACGCCAATGTTGTTCACCTTTTTCATTTCTGTGAGCATAAAGTTGTAACCCTGTTATGGTGACATAGCATGTTGCAATACCTAAACCTACCCAGATTATTTTTGAGAACAAGCCTGCAAACGTTCCATAATGAATAGGATAGATCAATGATAAAATAGCACTCCCTGCAGAAGGCACTGTGCCGACTAACGGCTTATACTCTATAAAGTCGCCATTTGTTGCATCGTACACTAATTGCTCAAATCCAACTTCTCCTTCGTTAGGCATGAAAAAAGTAAGTAGGCTGGCTGATTCAGTAGCAAAATGAGAGATCGAAATAAAAGCTGGTACCGTTGATTGTCGCTTCGCTGCATCTGCTATCATCAGGGTTAAGTTAGCTGAATCTTTTGGCACTTCACTTTTATGTTGTTGTTCACCAACAAGCGTATGCATTAATGCTTCTTGATCTCCACCAAAAGCAACAATTCCCATTGCAGGTAAACCAAATGAATCAGAAAAACTAAAAAAACTTCCTGTAAAGGCAAGCAAAATAGCAAATGGTATGCTCCAAGTGCCTGCAACTGTATGTGAGTCTCGCTTGAGAGATTTACCGTCACGTTGTTTTCTAATTGAAAACATATCGGTAAATAAATGACGGTGCATCATGAAACCTGATACAGAAGCAATTAACATTGCTAACCCTAAAATTCCGGTGAGAATAAGCCCCCATGGTGACGGGATATGTAATTCTGTATGAATAGACACTAAAAAACGACTTAATGCGTAGGTATCATCTTGAGCAAATAAATCGCTACCAAAACCTTGTTGCTGAGTTATTATTTCTCCCTCAGGGCTTACTTTATATTGAAAACCAAACTCATCCATATCTCCGCTGGGGTTTAGCTTATGAGTATGAAAAAAATATACTAATTGCTGACGGTCATTTTCATAGACAGAAATTTCATCAAGATATTCATCAGGAGTGATTTCTGCTAGGTGGTTCATTGTTTCATTTACATCAGTTGTCATTAATAAATTTTTCGGATAATTACTGTTAGACCACTCACCTATCTCATCTGCAATTACAGCAACCGTTCCGGTGAATATAACTGCATATAGCAACATACCTAAGACAATGCCAGACCAAGAATGTAAGCTAAGTAAGGCTTTAGCTTTAGAGCGAATATTAGATGCATTTTCAGCCATAAAAGTTAACCCAAAAATTGAAATGTTAAAATAAGGCTATTAATAATAAACAGTATTACTAGTAACCATTGCGCTTTACGCAGGTCAGTTGTTAAATAGGTATAGAAAAACAACAGGGCCCATATTAATGGGAACATGATAAGCGGCATCATAATATTATTTACATTACCTACCCCAGGTGGGAACCACACTGCCATGGCAAACATGATAAACAGAGACACTAACAGTGTTGCTGGACCACTAAGCCAGAAACGTCTGTTTTTGAAAAAATGTAGATATGATGTATTCATACATAGATCCGAGTTAAGTCGTTAAGTGAGTTGCTTTAAATCAGCAAGCTAACTCACTCACATGAGTTAAGGTTATAACTTCCAGTGCAATGTTAAGCTAAAGTCAGTTGGCGAACCGTAAAAGGCTTGATCCGTTCGAACAGAGCTCAGGTATTTCTCATTCGTTATATTATCGAGATTGAGACTTAAAGATATTTGATCGTTGAAATCGTATTGAACATAGCCTCCGAACAATGCATAACTGTCTTGATTAACTCTTCCATAACTTGTGTCATAATACACTTCACTTTGCCAACGAAGCGATATTCCAGCATTGAGTTTTTCTTGCCATTTAGGTGAATAATCTGCAAGTAGCTTTAAGGTTTTACGTGGAATAAAGGTACGCGCTTCATCACCGTTTTCATCATCCATTGTCAAGAATGTATAACCACCTTGTACTGACCACTCCTGTGAAATATTACCGGTGACTTCTAGTTCAAAGCCATTAGAGTCAACGGTGACGCCTCGATATAATGAATAATTAAAGTCATCCGAATAATCATCGTCATCAATACCGTCGCCATCGCCAAACTCAATGAAGTCATATAGATTTTCTTGTTCAGTTTTAAATGCTGCAACACTAACGAGCAAGTTGTCTTCAAAGCGTTTCTTGATACCTATTTCATAACCACGTCCTTCAGCTGAGCCAAGTGGTTCAAGTGCTTCATTTAAATAGTATTGGGGTTGATAAATGTCACTGTAACTACCGTATACATTCAAGTCGTCTAGCGCTTCCCATGTAAAACCTATATACGGGCTAGAACCATCTTCAGAGGTTGAGGTTGATGCTCCCCAAGAATCACCTTCATTTTCATAATCGACAAAACTTGCACCTAAAACGAAATCAAAGTTTTCGGTAGCAGCCAATTGTATTGAACCATAAAACCGGTTTAGGGTTACATCAGTTATACCTGCTTGAAACGGAGTATCCCAAGTCGGTCGTGATACTTCTGTTCCTGACCAATCAGGGAAGGAAGGCATAACGTCGAAACCGCTTAACGCAGTATAATCAAGATCAAGCGTTTCAGAGTCCGCTAAACTCAAACCTAGGTTGAAAGAATGCTCAAACCCCCAAGCTTCGAATGTACCTTGTAGTGTATTATCCCATATCAACGTTTTGTCATCTGCATCAAACTTTCCTGGATATCCTAAAAGTCCTAACCCCGTATTTGATGCTAATCCAGTATTTGAATAAGTGTAGAAAAGTTCTGAGCGATCTTCGTACGTTGTATAATTTAATTTACTGGTAAAAATAACTTCATCAGTAATATACCAACCTAATTCAGCAAAATAATTTTCATTTAGTGTGTCCCAGTAAGTCCAGTTCATCGCGGTAGATACAGACGCGTCAAAATCTGTCTGGGTGCCATCAGAATAAATTAACGGTGAAGCTCCCCATGTTACCCCATCACTATTGTTTTCTTGATAGGTATAACCAAAAGTAACGGTAACATCATCATTGAGTTGTCCATCAACAACGCCATATAACACGGTACGGTTGTTGCCATAATGGTTTAGCCAACTTTCTTTATCTTGATGTACTAAAACTGCGCGTGCAGCCCAGCTTCCAGAGTCTGTTATAGGTGTAGATACATCAACCACGGCACGCATATTTGACCACCGACCCAAGGTAAATGCGGTACTAACTTGTAGATCATTAGTTGGACGTTTCCTGACATAATTGACTGTTCCCGATGGATTACCTAAGCCAGTAATTAGCCCGTTAGAGCCTCGGATAAATTCAATTTTTTCATAGATAGCAGTATCAAGATCGCCGACAAAAATATTGCCAAATGGAATACCTGCGCCATCGACATGCATACTGGTTATGTCGAAGCCACGAGCATTAAAATAGGTTCGGTCAGTTTCGGTTTGATCTATATTTATACCGGTCACTTGTTTAAACAAGCTATTAATGTCACTGAGATTATATTTTGAAATGGTTTCATTTTCGATAATAGACAATGATTGTGGCGTATCAAAACTGTTAAGCCCTAGGCCAGTTGCCCCAGAGCTAATGCGTTGTACACGGTTCCCGAGTATGCGAATAACTTCTATTTCTTTTTCAGTAATACGTTGTGCTTCTTTGTGACTTAATTCAGCGGAATGAACAGTAGAGCTTAGAGCCAAAATAATTGGCGATAATACGAAGGTGTAAGGAGATTTCATATTATTCTCGTAATAGTTGATGTTAAAAACAAGCGCAGTATAAATACTTAATAATAGTAATGCAAATAACAATTGTTATCATTAAGCTTTGTCAAGAGGGCGATCATTTTAAAACAGTTGGCAATAGCTGATGAATTTACTGTTATTTTTGAATACGCTAACGATAAATTAATCTGAACAATCTGATTTAATAGAGTTGGTATAAGTATCCATGAGGGCTCGAATAAATGATTTAAATTCTTGAATAGTAAGCAGTAGAGAAAGCGGTTTGGTCACGTGGTAAATGCGATGATAGTTGCAAATATAGAAGGTAGTGCAAAAAAACGTGAAGTAATAATGGTGGCCCACCCGGCAGGAGTCGAACCTGCGGCCTCGCCCTCCGGAGGGGCGCGCTCTATCCAGCTGAGCTACGGGTGGATTAACTTTTTCGCCTTAATGTTACTGTTTTGTTCAAACTACACGATACCCGAAATGTTTTCTATTTCTTGCTGCTATACAGTATCAGTATTAAGGCGGCGCAATACTAATACCTATCGTTTTTGTTGTCTACCGCTAAAAACGAAAAACGTGGAATAGAGAGGTAAATAAGCGATGGAATAAACGCGTAAAAATGATGAAATTAATGTACTTTCAGTGACTAGCAGCTTAAAGTATCACTATAATTAATGCGGGTTGCAACAACAAGGCAGTACATTTGTAATTTTATGAAGCTACTTTTCCTCTTTTTCATCAGCTTTCTATTGCTTGGTGCGATAAATACCAATGCGCAGCAATATGCTACGCAAGAAATTGACGCGACTACGTTTGAAAAAAACATCGTGCGAGCTGGTAAAACGCGCTTTAAAAAAACACATGTTTTATCGTTTAAAAGTCAGGGTTATTTAACCTCTCTTACCGTTGATGAAGGCGATAGTTTTTCTGCTAAATCAGTATTAGCGAGTCTTGAAACAACCGAATTAAAAGCCTTGAAAAATGCTAACTATACTGAGTTATTGCAGGCAAAACGTGATGTTAACCGAGTTAATAAGTTAATCAAAAACGGCTTAAGTTCTCAGCAAGCCTTAGAAATGGCAAAGTTCGCTGAAGATAGCGCACGAGAACGGTATCGAATTTCCTATTATAATCTTGAGAAATCTGAAATAGTTGCACCGTTCAACGGGGTGGTTTTGTCACGCTTTACACGGGTAAATGAATTGCAATCTCCCGGAACACCAGTACTTGAAGTGGCATCGACTGAAAATAATTTCATCGTTGAAGTGGCAGTGACCACCGATGAAATTAGGTTTTTAACGCGTGGGCAGCCAGTTGAGGTGGAAGTCATGGGTGTTCAAGGTATTGCAGGAATGGTTAGCAAAGTGCCAGTGAAAGCAAATAGTGCCGCTAATATGTATTTGGTAGAGGTAGCATTAACAAATCTACCGTCCACGTTAAAGCCTATTGCTGATCAACTTGCTACTGTACGCGTGCCCTTATCAACCCAAGAAGCTGTTTTTGCAGTGCCTAATAGTGCATTAATCGAAATGGATAATAATGGTCATGCAGTTGTACTTGTTAAGCACCTTGATACTTTAAAACGTCAAGCGTTTATGGTTATTGGCCTAGATAGAGATTTTATTTATTTACATGCTGACGATTTATCATCAAATCTTTCTGTGGTAACCCAAGGCTGGCAACAATTTGAGTTGAGCGAGTTATAGGGTATGCGTTTACCTAAAGTTGCGATTAACAATAAACAGTTTACGTTAACGATTGTACTGCTATTGGTATTGGTAGGTACAATTTCTTATTTTACTATTCCTCGTTCAGAGGATCCGCAATTTGATATACCGATTACGCTCATTGAAGTGATTTATCCTGGTGCCTCACCACATGATATTGAAACCTTAGTAGTAAACCCGCTTGAAGAAGCTTTTAATAATATTGAAGGGATCAAGACTATTGAGTCACAAATTAAAAGTGATGGTGCGCGTGTTAAAGTTACGTTTTTATATGGTACCAATATTGATTTAGCTTTCAGTGAATTAAAACTCGCTGTAGCTTCTGTTAAGCCTAATTTACCGGCTGGTGTGCAAGATGTTTTAGTGATCAAAGCAACACCAACCAGTGTCGCGGTAGTACAAATGGCGTTGTGGAGTGAGCCAACCGACTATAAAGCAATGGAGTTCTATGCGAAACAACTTGAGAAACGTTTAGAAGCAATTTCAGCGATTAAAAAAGCTGATATTTGGGGTTATCCACAGCAGATTGTCGCGGTGGATTTAAATGTGGCCAAGTTACAGCATTTTGGTTTAGGTGTTAACGATGTATTAAATACGCTCAATAAGCGTGCGATGAATATTACCCCTGGTTTTATTGATGCTAATACCCGTAGGTTTAATGTGAAATCGAGTGGTAATTATAAAGATTTAGCACAGTTAAATGACACCGTTATATTGGCTAATGAACACACTGCAATCAAACTTTCTGACATTGCTCGCGTGAGCTTTTCTGGGGTTAAACCAAGTTATTTAGCTTATTTCAATGAACACCCTGTTATTTTCATTACTGCTGAACAGCGCGCAGATACCAATATTTTTGAATTAACCAAAGCAATAGAACAGCAGGTAGTTGATTTTAAAGGGTTGCTGCCAGAAAACATAAAGCTTGATGTTTTTTTTAAACAGGCAGAAAGTGTTGAAACCCGTGTAAATGGCTTTTTTGACAACCTTTGGTATGGTTTAGTTTTAGTGGGTGTCATGGCGTTATTATTTTTAGGGTTGCGAGAAGCGTTAGTTGTTATTGCAGTGATCCCATTATCATTTTTGATTGCTATTGGGTGGTTAGACTTTGCCGGTTTTGGTTTGCAACAAATGTCGATTGTCGGGTTGATTATTGCGCTGGGTTTGCTCGTTGATAACGCCATTGTTGTGACGGAAAGTATTCACCGACATAAAGACCCGAGTAAACCAATGCAAATCGCAGCTGCTCAAGGGGCAAGTACGGTAGGCTGGGCGATTAGCAGTGGTACAATTACTACCTTGTTTGCTTTTTTACCTATGCTGATGCTAGCAAGCAGTACGGGGGATTTTCTTCGTTCAATGCCGATTACCGTTGTACTTGTATTACTAGCCTCGCTACTATTAGCGCTTACCTTCACGCCGCTGTTGGCGAGTCTATTATTTAGTCAAAAACCGAGTAAAATTATTACTTTACAAGTGGTGATAAATCGTTTTTCATCAACGGTCTATGCGAAGGTGTTAACATGGTTTATCACGAAAAAAACACTGCTAATTTCAGTCTTTGTTATCGCATTAATTGCGATGTTTTCATTGTTTAATAACGTTGGGTTAAGCTTATTTCCAAAAGCTGAAAAACCAATGATTTTAGTCGATGTTCAAGCGCCGCCTAATTCATCACTAGCCTATACAAAAAAAGTAATGGATAAGGTAACTGTTTTATTAAAGCAGCAACCAGGTGTTTCACACGTTGCGCAAAATATTGGTAATTCAAACCCTCGTATTTACTACAATGAGATCCCAAAACGTGGGGTTGCATCGTTTGGCCAAGCGTTAGTGTTACTTGATGAATACAATGCAAACGATGCTCAAGCGCTGATTGATAAACTTCGCAAAGAGTTTTCTTCGTGGTCGCAAGCACAAATAACCGTCAAAGAGTTTACCCAAGGCCCGGTAACCGATCAGCCTGTGACCATTCGCTTAATGAGTGAATCGTTTGATGATTTGTCGCAAGTAGCAGATGATCTAGCCATGTATATGGCAACACTTGATGGCTTAATTAATATTGAAAATCCCATTGGAGTGGCAAATACAGAACTTGCCTTGTCAGTAGATTATGAAAAAGCAGGTATGCTTAATATCGATATTCAAGGGTTAGATTTAACCATACAAACGTTAGTAACAGGTAATACAGCTGGCGTTTTTAGTGATGCTAACGGGGAAAGTTATCCATTAGTGATCAGAGGGGATAAACAAGACATTTCGTTGTTTGAACAAGCCTTTATTTCAACACGAGAAGGCGCGTTAGTACCTCTAAATCAAATTGTTAACGTGTCATTGCAAAAAGGTCATACAGAATTTTATCATTATCAAAAACAGCGTATGGCGAAAGTATCTGCAGATGTAGCTACAGGTAAATCAACGGCGGTATTAACCCAGCAAGTTGTTGATTATATTGAACAGTATAACTTGCCAGCAGGCATGTACTATTCGTTAGGGGGTGAAGAAGAGTCGAGACAAGAAAATTTCGCGGGCTTGTTTCAGATTATGATCATTACCGCCATTGGCATTTTTGCGGTGTTAGTCTTGCAGTTTAAATCCTTTTTACAGCCGTTAATCATCTTTACATCTATTCCTTTCGCTATGGCGGGATCTGTTATTGGGTTGTATTTGTTTGACCTGTCTTTTTCGATGATGGCGTTTATAGGGTTGATCAGTTTATTTGGTATTGTGGTAAATAATGCGATAATTCTCATTGATACTGCGAATAAGAATTTAACACAAAATGCCGATAAACAAACGGCAATAATAGAAGCTGCTGTGGTACGCTTTACCCCTATTTTACTCACCACGATTACTACGGTGGGTGGCTTACTTCCTTTAACGCTATTTGGTGGCGGTCTATGGCAACCATTAGGTGTTGTATTAATTTCTGGGTTATGTGTTTCAGCCATTGCGAGCTTCTTATTAGTGCCGATATTGACTGAAATATTTACACGTTCTTCACCACAATTGCGAATAGAATAAAGATGGAATTTATTGGATTTGTTGGTTTTGTCTTAAGCTTTATTGCTTATGTTATTTTTACTTTCCTATTAGTTGCGGCACGTAACACACAACTACTTGCTCGTTGGACAATTGTTTCCGTATTAACGACCACGGTTGCCTCTGCCTTGGCGGCTTTGCAAATTAAACTTGGCTTTGGTTTACAGTGGGTACTGTTAGCTGACGGCTTAAAAGTGGCCTCTTGGGCGATTTTGGTGCTGATATGTAATACTGAGCTAACTTCAATTCGCCAGTTATTATCAAATTACCATATTAGGCAATATGTTAGCGTTTGGTCAGCATTAATGTTGGTCTGTTGGTTAGCGTCTTTCTTATTAAACTATTCTTATGAATACATTTATCTACTGTTCATTGTACTAAACCTTTGGAGCTTAGTACTGATGGAGCAGTTATATCGCAGTGCTGATGATCAAATTCGCTGGGCAATATGGCCGTTAATTATCGCGTTAGCGAGTATCGCGATATTTGATTTTGTTATGTATGCCCAAGCAACAATGGTGGGGAGTATTGATTTCGATTTTTGGTTTAGTCGTGGCTATATCGCGGTTGCAGTGTTGCCGTTACTCTTGGTAAGTACCAGAAGAATCAAAAATGGCTCTGTACGTATTTTTGTGTCAAGACAAGTCGTTTTTTATAGCTCCATTTTAATGATGGCCGGGGTATATTTATTGATCATGGCGCTTGCCGGCTATGTGATTAATTATGTTGGTGGCGAATGGGGTAGTGTCGTTAGTATTGGCTTTTTAATGCTCAGTGGTATTGTATTAGTCGCGCTATTGATCACAGAATCACTTAGACGAAAGCTTAAAGTTTTTATTGCGAAAAACTTTTTTGCTAATCGTTATGAGTACCGTGATGAATGGCTAAATCTCATCGAAAAAATAGAAACAACCAACGCAGAAAGTTATTATCAAATGGCAACATCTATTATGATGTCAAAACTCAATGCCCATAGCGGTGCCATTGTTAAACGTAAAAGCGATTTACATTTCGATAATAAATACTCTCACGGTTTAAAACTGACCGAAGCATTTGACTTACAACTGACGTTTATTAGCCAATTTTGTCAGAAAAAAGGTTGGATTATTGATGTTGAAGAGTATGAAATTACCCCGACAATGTACCCAGAATTGAACCTTGATTTAGATTTATGCCAAAGCTTTGATGTACGCTTTATTATCCCAATTTTTATTGGTAAAGCTTTTTATGGTTTGTTTTTAATTGGCGACATCAATGAAATGAAGCAACTTAATTGGGAAGACAGAGACTTGCTTTTTGCCGTGTCTAAACAATTAGGCAATTTTATTTCTTTGAATGAAGCAAATGACGAGCTGGCAGAATCAAAACAGTTTGACGCATTTAACCGGATGTCAGCCTTTTTAGTGCATGATTTAAAAAATGTGCAAGCGCAATTAGCGTTAATTACGACAAATGCGGAAAAACACCGAGATAACCCTGAGTTCGTTGACGATGTGTTTGAAACGGTTGAATCTGCAACAGATAGGCTAGGTAAAGTACTTTCTCAATTGCGTAATAAACGCGTAGAAAAATCTACAGATTCCGAGATTGATCTGGTTGAGTTACTTGAAAAAGTTGTGGAACAACGTAATGTAGAAAAACCGTTAGTGATAATTAAACAGGCGGTGCCAACAAAGCTGGCAACTAATGAAGAAAAATTACATTCGGTATTAAATCACTTGGTTCAAAATGCGCAAGAAGCAAGTAGCGAAGACACAACCGTAGAATTATCACTAAATAATAATAAAAATATTGTCACCATCACTATCACTGATCAAGGTTCTGGTATGAGTGAAGACTTTATAAAGTACCGATTATTTAAGCCGTTTGATACCACAAAGGGCAATGCTGGTATGGGAATTGGTGTATATGAAGCGAAACAGTTTATTGAGAGTGTGTCTGGCACGATAGCGGTCAAAAGTACCGAACATTCAGGCACAACATTTACTATTCAATTACCTATTAATGCAACAGATAATGAATAAACAGGAAGAGCAAGGATTTATTTCATGGAAAAGCTACTAATCGTCGATGATGATAAAGGAATACAAAAACAATTAAAATGGAGCTTGTCTGATTACGAATCAATTTTAGCAGCGGATCGTGAAAGCGCGATAGCAGCTGTACGTCGCCATGAACCTAAAGTTGTGACATTAGATTTAGGCCTACCGCCTGATGCTGCAAATGCATCAGAAGGGTTAGCGGCATTAGATGAAATATTGCGTATAGCGCCGCATACTAAAGTGATTGTTATTACTGGCAATGATGATCGAGAAAATGCCCTTAAAGCGATTTCAATGGGAGCGTATGATTTTTATCAAAAGCCGATAGAGCCAGAAGTTATTAATGTTATTGTCGCTCGCGCATTTAGTGTGGCGTCGATAGAAGAAGAAAACCGCCTAATGCGGGCTGTTGGTGGTAATGACATTGGTATTGTTGGCAATAGCAGCAGTATTGAACGATTACGTACTATGGTTAAACGTATCGCTCCAACGCAAATTACGGCCTTATTATTAGGTGAAAGTGGCACCGGTAAAGAAGTCACCGCCAACGCGATACATATTGCTAGCGAACGTAGTAAAAAACCTTTTATTGCGATTAACTGTGCGTCAATTCCTGAAACACTCCTAGAAAGCGAGTTGTTTGGTTTTGAAAAAGGAGCTTTTACTGGAGCAGTACGCACCACAAAAGGTAAAATTGAATGTGCAGAAGGCGGCACCCTCTTTTTAGACGAAATTGGTGACATGCCCTTTAACTTGCAAGCGAAACTCTTGCGGTTCCTACAAGAAAAGAAAATAGAACGATTAGGTGGTCGACAAGAGATAGACGTTGATGTACGTGTGGTATGTGCGACGAATCAAAACCTTGAAGAAATGGTTGCTGAAAAACAGTTTCGTGAAGATCTGTTTTATCGGGTGAGTGAAATTACCTTAAATATTCCGCCATTGAGAGAGCGCGAGGAAGACACCTTAATATTGGCTCAGTTTTTTTTGCAACGCTATGCGCAAGAGTATAAATCTAACGTAAAAAGCTTTGCTGATGATGCGTTAGATGCAATCAGACATCATAGATGGCCAGGCAATATTCGTGAGTTACAAAATAAAGTAAAAAGCTCTGTGATCATGGCAACAGGCACTCAAGTCACCGCAATTGATTTAGGCTTTTTTGATCATGACGGACAAGCATTACAGTTAGATTTAAACTTACGCAAAGTACGTGAACAAGCAGAATCTATTGCGATTCAAAAAGCACATGCGTTGACTGAAGGAAATATGTCTAAATGCGCAGAACTGTTGGGGGTTACAAGACCAACGTTGTACTCGTTAATTGAAAAATATTCATTAACTATTGGCGCAGAATAACAAGTAAACGTGTTATCAAAGGGTAGTATCAAATATTGATACTACCCTTTTAACTCTCGCTAAGTGACTAAATACTTAATTGAGTTGGTATTAGCCCTGTTTTACTGAGCAGCTACTTTTGAGTTTATCCACTTTTTAAGTAATGACCCATCTACAAATTTGAAGTTTTGCGGCCTTTTTGGCATAACATTATGACCATCTTGCACGACAAGTAACCCATCTGGATGTTGACTACCCAAAGCGACGCTAGTAACAGCTAATCCATCGGTTTCCGATGCACCATCTATCCGATTGTTTAGATCTGCTGAAATACGAAATACGCCTAAAAAGCTGTTGTTTTGATCAATAGCATAAACAGCGTAACGATTATTTCCTTGGCTAGATACAATCAAGTAATGGTTACTGGCAACTGTATATAGCCCCATACCTTCAATATCAGCCTTTACACCGTTATGTAAACCTATAATGAACTCGCTCGATTGCGTTGAATCAATGTGTTTTAGCCAAATACCCGTTGCTTCTTCACCATAAAATAACCGCGCTGTTTTATCATCAACCACGCACCCCTCAGGCTGAGAAGGTACACGCCACTCCATCACCTTTTTGCCTTTTATCATAGGTGAATCGAAGCTTAGTTGATATTGCTGAAAGCGGCCATCAGTATCATTAATCCAAACGGAGATCTGTTCATTTATGTTGCTCATACATAAGCCATAAGGATCTGTTAAATCAGTTTTAATGTCGTTAATAAAGGTAGCGTGTCCCGTCGCTTTATCTATGGTAAAAAGGCTGATGCTATTAGTAGTGCGATTACTTGCAGCTGCGATATCAACACGTTTACCTGCAAAATGTATATCGTACCGAATATCAATATTATTAATACGGCCAATAGGGATGCTTTGTTTACGTTTTCCTGTTAGATCATAAGTATTTAAGCCAAACTTTTTATCGGTTGTAAAGATGATACTTTGCGCTGAATTTTCACTATTTACCCAAATTGCGGGGTCGTCTGCCGCATCACCATAAGCGTTTACGGGTTGTGTTTGTGCGAAAGGTGTTAATGATTCAATAACGTCTGTTTCGTGTAAAACAGGTGGCATGATAGTGTGCCACTGCGATGCAATAATTGAGCTACTTTTGTCATCAAACATAAATGCCTGTAACTTATCGCCGTTACGATATAGCTGTATCGTTTTTGGTGAAATGTCCTTGGGTAAAGGCTTTTCGATAAGTGTTTGGTTTCTACTATGATAATACCAAAATGTATTTACATCAGGGGAAACTATAGCAATATCACCTTCTGAGGTAGTGTCAATATACTCGACTTCTAACCCTTGTGGTAAGGCTATCAGTTCACGTACAACTTCATGCTCAGGATCTGTGGAGTATTGCCACACCCCAATATTTTCTTCTGCTATTAGCAGTGTTTGTTGCTGATCATCAACTGCACAAGCGTTAATATTAGGCCCAACAGCGAATTGATTTATCTCAATGGGGGCTAACAAGCGACTTTTATTATATACGTTGTAATGTGTTGCTATTCCTTGGGAATCGACAGTAAATAAATCGATTTGTGAACGACTTCTTTGTAAACACATTGCTTCGAATGAAGTCATTAAAGGCTTAAATTGTTGTTTAATGGTTAACAACGGGGTATTGAGATTAACACTTATTAGCAGTATCTCACCGCTATCAACAT
Organism: Thalassotalea sp. PP2-459; assembly: GCF_001913705.1. GTDB lineage: Bacteria > Pseudomonadota > Gammaproteobacteria > Enterobacterales > Alteromonadaceae > Thalassotalea_C > Thalassotalea_C hakodatensis. The sequence goes on from NZ_MKQD01000034.1 coordinate 137,366, forward strand.
CGAGTGTTGCTATGATACCCTCGCTATTTTGAGACGGTAACCATCGAAAATCTAAATGTTCAGCGTTTCGTGAAATAATACTCAATGCTTGATAGTTTTCATCTAATAAAGCAATACCTTGAGACTCATTAATGGCTAAAAAGTAGTGAGTGTTACTATTTGATTTAGCAATTTTTGTGAAGAACTGAGAGCTTTTAGCCCAATTATTTTGCTCAGCTGATAAACAATGAGGCGTGATTAACAGCACAAAAGATAATATGCATAGCGTATAAAAAAACTTTATGTAACTTGCCATGATTATAGTGCCTTATTACGTTTATAACGGTAGATAATTTTGCCTTGATGATCGATAAACTGGACTAAAAGTGCTTTTTTATTTATGGCTACAGCAGCAAATCCACCTGTGGCTTTTGCAAATTTAGTGAATTTTCGTTGCGCAACGGGTCGCACCTCTGAGCCGCCACCAGAAATGAAATGATCAACGGTAGTGTGTTGTGGTTTATTGTGTTGCATGTCATGTTCGTGACCTGCGAAATATGCATCTACCTGATACTTTTCTAATATTGGTTCAAGTACTTGCTGAATTTCACTGGTTTTTCCAAAACGTTTACCGCTTGAGTAGAGTGGATGATGGCCGATGACTACTTTCCAATCGGCGGTCGTCGTAGCAAGCTGTTGGGTTATCCAGTGTAGCTGTTTTGCCGCATCCTGCTTCTGTGTTTCAGCATACTTAGCTTCGTTTTTATAAGCGGGGTTCAATGGGCTAGTATCAATGAATAAGTAAAGGATTTCTGTACCGTCCTTCAATACGGTGGTTTTCGCGTAGTATTGCTCAGGCATTTGCCAGCGACGGCTAACGTCAGAGTAATCAATTTGTGCTTGCCAGTTGCCACGATAGTCATGGTTTCCTAGCGTTGGATACCAATCAACGAATAAATGTGGGCCATGATAAATATTTTCAAAGGCGGTTACCCAGTAAGGATCCTGTATTGAAGCTATACCATTATCATAAAAATTATCGCCTGTCGTTGTGATAAAATCAGGATCAATTTGATAAGCGGCGATGTCCATCCATTTTGCAACATCACGTTGATAGAAGTGGCCGTTTCGTCCCCAGTCGCCTAACACAAAAAAGTGTTGACCTTTTTCAAATGCAGCAAGTTGCGCTATATGGTTGCGCTGGTAATGTTCACTGTTATACACATCGGCATAGGCACTAAGGCTTAATAGGAACAATACACTAAAAATAACGTTTTTCATTTCTTCTCTCAAAAAGTAAAAAGGGGCTAAGCCCTTTAGGGTCTGTTGATCTTTCGAGATTAAATTTAGTTGAACCCCGAGGGCAGCGTTTTATGTCATTTATACGTCGTTATTGCTCTCTCATGTGGAATAACCACACTTTTAATCGCAATGCCTTGTCTAAATACCCATAAACTGCTGCAAAAATAAACACGAAAAATCAACAGATCCTAGAATTTTATAAACAGTTAACAATTACATTTGCCAACGGAAACCAAGCTCTAAAGTTCGGCCATATTCTTCATATTGCGCATTTCTATTTCGTTTATCAAAATAGTGATAGAATGGTTCATTGGTTAAATTAACAATATTAAAATACAGTGTGATTTGTTCGTTTAGATAATATTTTGAAGTGAAATCAAGTTGTTGATGTTCGTCTTCCATACGCAACATTTCACCATCAATTTCTTCAAAATTTTCACTTTTATGTGCCATGGTTAAGCGTAGATTTACTGTGTCAGTTTCATAACCCAAAGTGAAATTCATGATAGTGTCTGATTGATTAGGTAAACGTGTTTCGTAACGTTCGCCATTTAAAAAAGTAACCGCATCGGAATCAGAAAATGTACCGTTTGCAGCCAGTAATAAGCCATTGTCAAAGGCTTTTACCCAAGATAACTCAATACCTTTTAAGTTGGCGCTTTCACCATTTATTGGCTGTATTACTTCGTCAAAACCTTGCCATGCAGGTGTGTCAGATACATCTGCGAATACAACGAAGTTATCAATTTCTTTATAGAATATTCCTGCCGACATAATGCCAATATGGCCTGGGTAGTATTCGACAGTGAAATCAAGGTTGGTTGATTCGTATGGCTTTAAGTCAGGGTTACCCACCTCTGCTTCGCGCTCAGTTACGATGTCACCATCGTCTTCTTCTGTTTTACTTTCAATAATTTGAAAGGCTGCTGCATCTTCAAAATTAGGACGAGAAATTGTTTCGCTAAAGGCCGCCCGTGCGATGAGCTTATCTGAAAACTCATAACGTAAGTTTATGCTAGGCAGTAAATGTGAATAATCTTTGTCGACGTGCCAATCGGTATTAACCACTTGTTCAATATCTGATATTTCATCTTCAATGAGTTCTACACGCATCCCTTGAGTACTGAAATCGGTATTTTCGTAACGTAAACCCGCAACAATGCGCAATTTATCTATATCGACTTTTGTCATTAAATAGGCGGCAAAAATATCTTCATTTGAGACATAAGAGGCGCCGTTAGATTCTAATTCAGAGTCGAGTTCAGCTCGTGATAATGAGCTACGATTATCGTTAAAATAAAGGCGTAACGCTTCACGACTAAGAGCCGGGCCAAATTGACCTAAACCCCAATCGGGTGATTTTCCTTGAAAGTCACTACCTAACAGGTCATCAAAGTCGCCATCAAAAATAGCAATGTTTGCATCTGCTGTTTTTTCACGACGACGGTATTTAGCACCCGTTTTGACTTCACCAATATATTGGCCAAAAGAGACTTGGCGGCTAAGGTCAAACTTGAAGCTTACTTCTGTATCTTCTGCTTGATTATCTTCAAATGCGACTTCATCTAATTCATAAAGTGACAAATCTGTCGCTGAGCTATCTTGAGTCACGATGGGAATTTGTGTCTCTAAGTCGGCACTTATGCTGCTGTTTTCAGTTACAAAGTCATAATAAAGTGCACTAGGTTCATTTTCATCAGACTTTGCATAGCCAAATTGATAATCTACGTTCCATAAATCAATAATATGTTCACCGCCAGCGGCGACACTTAATATGGTTTGAGTTTCTTTTCTATCTTTAGTACCTGCGACAATTTCAGAGTCTTCTCCGTCGAAGGTAAAAGTATTCGCTAAGCGAAATTCATCGTCTGAGAATTTGCTGTACATAGTGCGAAGAAAGTAAGAATGATTAAAATCTGGGCGATAATCAATATTGACGGCACTGCCAAGGCGTTCACGTGTGATATCATAAAAACGTTGTTCTACTTCATCTTCACCATTCGACTCGATATTGTCAGATCCAAACTCGCGATTTTGCCAAGACACTGCAGCTGCAACACCTAGCGTATCATTGAAAAGACGAGTGAAACTGCCAGATAATTTGGGGCTATTGTCATCACGTAAGTTATTTTGGCTGAGTTGGCCGCTGATGGTAGCGCTATCGCCATTACGATCAAAGGCACTAACACTACGCACTTCCACGGTACCACCTATAGCGTCGCCGTCCATATCGGCAGTAACAGATTTCGAAACAGCCAGTGTTTGGATTAGCTCTGATGGAATAACATCAAGTGCTACTGAACGAACGCCACCCTCAGGTGAAGGAACATTCAAACCATTAATTGTGACATTATTCAGATTAGGGTCTATACCGCGAATACCGACAAAGCGTCCTTCACCTTGATCTCTTTCAATTGACAAGCCTGGTAAACGTTGTAAAGATTCAGCGGCATTTTGATCGGGAAATTGACCGATAGCGTCTGCTGACACGATCGAACGAATGCTGTCAGCCACACGCTTTTGGTTAATAGCACTTGCTTGACCTGAACGTTGTGCTCGCACGTACACTTCTTCTATACCTGTATTTGATAAGGTTAGTGTTAGTGGTGCATTGTCGCCGGCTGTTACATTAATCACTTTAATTAACGGTTTTGCGCCGACATAAGTCACTTTTAGTGTGTACTGGCCAACGGGTAATTGTTTAAAATTAAAACTACCACTTAAGTTGGTTTGAGTTTTTACGTTAAGTTCTTCAATTTCGATGCTTGCGCCAGCAAAAACTCGGCTATTGGCTGAGTCTGTCACCTTACCAACAATGGTTGATGATAATTGCTCAGCAAAAGCATTCGTTGAAAGCGCTGCTGCACAGGCAAACGCTAAAACAGAAAGTTTGGCTTTCATTGTATGTTCCCAGTTATTGTGTTGTTTTTAAGTTGCCGACAATATAGGAAGTGAAAATGACAGTTTGGTTACGGACCTTTCGGAAGGCCGCTGAATTTAACTCAATACCGCATAATTTAGGCCTGTTTAATACTTTTTAGAGCCAATTGTACCTTTGAGTAATCTATTGATTTTTATGGTGTATTAACAACTAACTATGTTGTTGTCATTAAACTTTAACCGTTTTCTTTATTTGTGTGAGCTAAACTGACCTGCAAAAAGTGAGTGGTTCATGTTAACAGCGTTTACACTCGAACTTTTATCAACCAAGAATAAAGTGAACGAAATGAATGTTTCTTTGATTTTTCGTCATCGAGGCTTACTGGCCTTTTTTTTCATATGTTTAATGATTCCAATATGGTTGAGCCTATATTTAGGTGAGCCTAAAGTAGAATCTGATTATAAATGGACCGATATTATTGGTGAAGGTAGCGTAACATTGCTGACGACCTTTTGGCTTGTTGCTGCTTTAGTGAGTAGACCACCTGGTAAGGTCACTCGTTTACTTGTGCTTGGTCTTGCTTGTTTTATGTTTTCTAGTTTATTGGACGTACTCGATGAATTTTTTGCATACCATCCAAGTGCGAATTGGCTTTCAGTGGTAGAGTCATTTCCTGCTGCTGTCGGTATGATTATAATGACGGCCGCTCTTTATTATTGGCACTTAGAACAGGTGGCTTTAAATAAACAATTACAACGTCGAGAGCTGCAATACCGTGCGGTAGAAAAAATAGACATTATTACACAATTATATCGAGCGGATTATTGGCGTGAACGTGTTTTAGACCTTCAACAACAAAAACAAACGGCTGCGATTATTGCGCTTGATATTAATAATTTCACGCAATTGAATACACAGTTAGGAAATCGAGAAGGTGATCGTTTTTTACATGAAATCGCACATCTGATTTTAATGAATTTACGACCTTCTGATTTAGTATGTCGTTATGCTGGCGACCGTTTTATTGCACTTTTACCTGATGCAGATAATGCTTTCGCTGAAGATATAGCTCAGCAAGTTGAACGCAGTATTGAGCATGTTGCGTTTCGCTGTAATGAACATAATATGGCAATTTTTCAAAGCATTAGAACTGCTTCGTTAATTTTAACCCCCACGGATGATTTACAGGTACAACTGAAAAAAATAAATACTCAACTAGATCAGAAGAGTGGCTCTATGCATCAGGTGGTTGATGCAGCATGAGTAAAACGACTTATTTAAGTTATCAAGATAAGTGTTTTCCCTTACAGCATTTTGCGACGCCTATTATTGAAGTTTGTGGTGCCAGAGGCGTGGATCCACAAAAATTGCTAAGGGGGACAGGAATTTTTATTGCTGATATTGTCGAAGGGCGACAAGCCAGCGCAAAACAATTATTGCTTCTATTCGCTCACGCCCAAAAGATGACACCAGGTTATGATTGTGCATTTCAAATTGGCCATCAGTTAATCGCGAACCAGCAAAATAGTGTTTTGCAGGCGATTCAATATAGCCGAAATATTGAAGAAGTTTTCCGTTTAATAGGGATATTTGAGCATATTTTCACCCCTTTTATCGGTGCCAGCTTTATCAAAGAAAAAAGTAGGGGGTATTTTTTACTAAGACAAAAATTTGGCCTTAATAAACTCACACCTTTTATTACTGAAATATTCATAACAGCCCTTGTCAGCCTTAGCCAGCAGTTAATTGGGCGTAAACTTCCTTTCCATTTTGGTTTTGAGTGGCCGCAACCTAGCTATATACAAGAATATGAAGAAAACCTCGGTTTTGACATTCAATTTTCACAACCTACCGCATTTATTGCGTTCGACCTATCGTGGTTGAAACTGCAAAATAAACAACGTAATGATCTACGGAAGTGGCATGCCGTTCACCAAGCAAAAGCTGAATATGTATTTCAACCGACACTACTAGAACTTATTCGCCTTCAATTTAAATCAACACCGGATATCACCTTGCCAGATATCGCACGTACATTAAATACAAGTCCTGCTACGGTTAAACGTAAACTTAACGAATTGACTGTGAGCTATAGGCAATTACATCATGAAATGCGTAAACATTTAGCGATTGAATGTTTATTAGTACGAGACTTAAATAATGAGCAAAGCGCATCGGTTATGGATATTTCAGATCCAACGAACTTTCGTCGCGCGATCAAAAAGTGGACAGGGTACACACCAACAGAGCTTAAAAAAATATACACATTACTATTACGTACTGAAGCCTCTATTAACTAAGGTCTGTTGAACCGATTTCTCATGCTCAAAGCATTAATTTTTCCATTACTGAGATTGTTACACGTAGGTGTAAGTCGGTCTGTATATGACAATTTAATGAAATTTATCCTACACAGCTTGTTTCCTCTATAACGCTCCATTATTATCTGGTCTAGACCAAAACAAACAACCTTGAGATCTAAAGATGGAACATTATTTACTTCTGACACCGGGCCCCTTGACTACATCTACGTCAGTTAAGCAGGCTATGCTGAGAGACTGGTGTACTTGGGACGATGATTACAATATTGAAATTGTTGAAAGTATCAGAAAAAGCTTAGTTGAACTAGCAACTAAGAAAGCAGGTTATACTTGTACTTTAATGCAAGGAAGTGGTACCGCATCAGTTGAATCGGTGCTTGGAAGCGCAATTAGTGAGCATGACAAAGTGCTTATTATTGACAATGGCGCTTACGGCCTTCGTATGGCGGAAATTTGCACGTTAGCGGGTATAAATCATACCGTGGTTTCCTTTTCAGAAACAGAAATGCCTGATGTAGCTGACATTAAAAAACGAATCATCGAAGATGGTAATGTTACGCATTTAGCAATGGTGCATTGTGAAACAACTACAGGTATGTTGAATCCTATAAAGCAAGTTGCGCAATTGTGCCAAGAACAGAATCTGGTGTTTATTTTGGATGCCATGTCTAGCTTTGGAGGCTTAACATTTGACATTGGTGAATTAGATATTGGCTTTATGATCAGTTCTGCAAATAAATGTATTCAAGGTGTGCCAGGCTTTGGGTTTATTATTGCAAAACAAACACTGATGGAACAGTGCAAAGGAAAGGCACATTCACTCAGTTTAGATCTGTATGATCAATGGCACACCATGCAAACCTCAAATGGTAAATGGCGTTTTACCTCTCCTACCCATGTTGTCAGAGCCTTTTATCAAGCTTTGCTTGAACTTCAACAAGAAGGTGGAATTAATCAACGAGCTGAAAGGTATGAAAAAAATCAGAGAGTATTAGTTGATGGTATGCGCAAGTTGGGCTTTAGTACCTTACTACCTGATGAAATGCAATCACCGATTATCACTTCGTTCATCTCGCCAACGTCTGAACGTTACAATTTTAAATCGTTTTATCAACGATTAAAGGCAGAAGGGTTTGTTATTTATCCTGGTAAAGTTTCAAATGCTGATTGCTTTAGAATCGGTAATATTGGAGAGGTGTATCCTGAGGATATTTCCAAACTACTTAATGCAATAGAAAAAGCTATGTATTGGTAATTATTATTCACGATAAGGCGAAAATTTCACCTTATCGCTGATTTTTAATAACTATCAACTTTAATTTCTATGGCGCCATGTACCCAATATTCAATGTTATAGTCTACTAACGCTTTGTGCTGTGAAAAGCGTTGGCGAATTATTTTTAAACATGATGCGCCACTGTTTAAATGTAATAATTTGGCGACGCTTTCAGGTAAGGCGGTTACATGGATACTGCTACGTTCAGCAGTCACATTTACATTGTAATCATCCTTGAATATAGCAGTAATTGAACCTGTTAACTCTTTTTCTGCTAAACCATGGAAATGCTCAGCTTGGCAATAAATTTCTTCCACCATCACAGGTCGATCATCTAAAGAGCGAACACGACAAATTTGATAAAATTCAGCATGACTATTTAAGGAAAATGCCGACGTTATGGCTTGAGATTTTTCACCGACAAGCGCAGAGCAATCAATGGATACTAAACGAGTATCTGCATCAAAGCTTTGTTCTTTGGCTAATTGATAAAAATTTACTTTATTAACTGGGTTCCATTCTAATCTGGGAGGGCAAATAAACCAGCCTTTTCTGTTTTGTCGATAAATTATGCCTTCCACTTCTAACCGCATGAGTGCTTCTCTAACGGTAATTCGCGTTGAATTAAAATGCTCCTGTAATTCACGCTCTGAAGGTAATTTCTTCAAGGTTTTGTCTTGTGCAATTAATGTAAACAAATAATCGCGAATTTCTTGGTAAAGTAACATTTACCTGTTGTACTCCAATGTTGAACTTGTGCCTACTTCTTCTTTAAGAACTTGGATGATCAAAGGTAGCCAAGGCTTAAGCGTGGTGAAGCTTTTTAGTGAAACATGCAAGTTTGGTTTACCTAAATCGTCATATTGTCTTAACGTCAATGCCGTAGAAAAACAAGCGAGACGTTCAAAGTCTTTCAGTTCGTCGTTCGACATTTTTCCACCTTGTTGCTGCAATGTGTGTTGACTTGCTAAAGACAAGTGAGCCGTTTTTTCGTTTTGGTTAATTAACGTCACTAAATATCGTTTCGCTTGAACATGATAACGAATTGGCTGATAAACGCTAGCAGGAAAACCGCGATCTTTAAGCCAGTTTGCCCCTATGCTGGCATGCTCTTTATGACCGAAGTCATCAACACCCGTAAATTTCTGCTTGTCTGCGATAAAATGACCAATGTCATGCAGTAGTGCTGCGGTGATTAAAGTGGCACTGGCATTATCTTGCTGTGCATGCCATGCGCAGCTTACCGCATGGATGAGTTGACTGCATTGTTCACCATAGTGTAAATGCCCATACTCTGTGAATAATTGTTCAATGTCGTGAATAGTCGACATTATTTTACGCTCGTTCATCATCTGCCCTTATTTATCAGCTTTGCCTGCAGCTGCAGCGAATTTTGCTAACTGAATATCAAACCACGTTGGCTGCTGTTCTAGCGCTTCTGCTTGTTCTTTACGCATAATCGAGCGCTTGACTAATTGTGCTCCTAGATAACGGATGGGTTCTGGTGGAAATTTAGAAATAGGGCCTTTCGCCATCGGTGAACGGGTCCATTCATTATCGATACCTAATACCATAGAGGATAAAATATCACCGCCAAGATAACTTTGCACAACGCCATTACCTGAATAACCTAACCCATAATACACATTTTTTTGACCTGCCAGAGTGCCAAAAAAAGGTAAGCCTGTGGTGGAACGATCAGATGCACCAGTCCAACTTGTGGTGAAATCACAAGGCAAACGAGGGAAAAACTGTTTAAATGCATTGGTTAATTGTTGTTGGTAACGGCTTGGTTGATCAAACGCCGGCAACATTCGGTTGTTAAATGCAAAGAGGTTCCCGCCTTTACCTAACATTAAACGGCCATCGGGCGTGCTTCGATAATAATGCACAAAAATACGTGAATCTGCGATCGCTTTACCATGGTCTAGTCCCACATTTGCTAATAATTTAGGCATGGGTTTGGTGATCACCATATCAGAAGATACTAAGGTGTAATAACGGTTAAAGTCGTTAAATAATTGTCCCATCCAAGCATTAACAGCAAACACTAATTTTTCAGATATTATTTCCCCTTGAGGGGTTTTTACCTGAATGTTCTGTTCTGTAGCTTTATGCGATAAATAAGGGCTTTGTTGATAGATGAAAATACCCATCGATAAGGCATGTTTAACCAGCCCTAATACAAGTTTCCCTGGGTGAAGACTACCAGCAGCAGGTGATTCAATGCCACTAATGGCATGTTTTGATCCTGTTACTTGGGATAAGTAGTCTTTTGTTTTCTGTTGCCATTGGTTTATATTGTGGGCTTTTAGTAGAGGAAGTGGTTGTGTCACTATTGATTGTTGTGCTGAATTTGTTGCTGTATAAATGGCACCATCAGTTCGTATATCCGCATTAATATGGTGCTGTTTACAAAAGTTAGCAATATCAAGCACTGCTTGTTCTGACGCTTGTACCAAGCGCTTTGCTTCATTAATACCAAATAATTGTATTAATGAAGCAAATTTAGTTGAAAAAGTCAGCATACAACCACCATTACGGCCAGATGCACCTTGTCCGCATACCCCTTTTTCAACAATAACAACCTGTAAGGTAGGGTCTTGCTGCTTGATTTTTATTGCTGTCCACAATCCCGTATATCCACCACCTATAATACAGACATCGGCTGTGATTTTTCCTTGTAAAATAGGTATGTTGGGTATTTCACATGATGTTAATGCATCGTTAAACCAAAATGCTTGGTGTTGATTGCTCACGCTTGCCGCCTATTAGTTTAACTATGTTAAGGGCGTAAATGCCTAACTCTTGCTGCAGTAATTTTTTGAATAACTGGAATGGCATCAGCTAAAGAGTCGACCACATAATGTGCGCCAGCTTGATACAAGGTATCATAAGCTTTTTGTTTTAATGCGGCTTGTTCTGGCGTTGTTAATGCTTGCCATTCTGACTCTGTAAGACCTACTGCATTGCCTGTTAATGCAAGCCCTACGGTCCACATACCTGCGGTTAAGCCTTCTGTAATACCTGGTGCAGAATCATCAAACTTAATACAGTTTGCTACATCTGTTACACCAAGCTCAATAACATTCTGTAAAGCCATCCATGGGCCAGGTCGAGAGCCCGCGGGTAGATCGTCACTTGCTACCCATGCATCGGGTTGATAGCCATAATCGGCTGCCACAGGTACTAATATTTCCATTACTTCACGCGGGTAACCAGAGCAAGAACCCACTTTGATATCGTGTGTTTTTAACCATTCAATTGTGCGTAAAGCACCCGCGATGGGTTGTGCATGATCAGCTACTTTTGCTTTTTGTAGGGGCATAAATGTTTGATAAATTTCATCAACAACGGTATCTGTCATCGATTGACCAAATTGCTTTTTCCATCGCGCATCTACACTGGATAGTTGGCCTAAGGTTTTAATATGATCCCATTTCCCCATACCCATCGGCACACGAGCTTCGTCAAGCGACACCTCAAAATTAAACGCTTGTTTAAAGGCTTCAACAAAGATGGTTGTTGGTGCAACTGAACCATAATCAACTACGGTGCCAGCCCAATCTAATACTACGGCTTCTATCTTAGACATTTTTTTGTTCCTCTGTTTAAATGTTTATTTACGCATTTGAGTTGACTGAGTAATGGCTTGCATTGCTCTGCATGACAACATCCACTGTTTTTTTGGCGTTGTGTTGGCGTAAACGAAATGAAAAATAAATTAATGAAGTGATAACTAACAATGCACCTGCACAGGCAACGAAGTAACACAAAAAAATAAAAAATTGTAACCAGCTTATTTCTGGCGTCGCAAAGGTGCGGTAAAGCAGCATGCCAACACTGCCAACGTATCCGGCAGAATCAGCTAAATAAATCAGAAACCCTGCATTGGCGGTAGAACCCACTGCAGAAATCATGCGGTCGAATAAAAAGCAATTATAGGGAATATAGGCAATATATAAGCCTGCACCTAACCATACCATCCAACTTTTACCGTCGATCCACTGTTGTTGAAACGCAAAAGTAGTCGCGCCAAGTAACAAGCAACCAAAGCAAATAAAGCCATGGTTAGTGAGAAAAGCTTTGCGATTGTCTTTTACTAATACCATGGCAGCTAACACCACTAAGACTACTCCAGCAATTCGTATACCTGCGTAAGTAAATATGGCAGGTTCTTCTCCATACCCAAGTGCATGCCAAATTTCAGCAGAAAAATTATCGCGAAAATCTCGAAGTCCAGTGAATAATAAAAAGCTGAAAATAAGGAGTAAAATACCAGGGGCGTATTGCGTAAAAAACTGCCAACGCTGTTTTCCTGTCATTGGTTTCCTGGCTTGACGAGCGAATTTATCACTTGCCGAAGGTGCCGGTGTTTGTGCAAGAAAATACACTGAGATAAATAAAGGAATTATAAATAACGCACCCGTAGCTGCTGGCATCCAGTATTCAGTTACTTGTAAATCTGTTAATAACCATTGTCCAACCGTTCGAACTAAACCCGATGCAACAATGAAAGTAACGCTGAGAAAGGCCCCGAGTATTTCAGATGTTTTTCGACCTTCTAAAAAGCTAAAAACAATCCCCCAAATCATGCCTAGAGGTATACCATTTGCAAACATCATTAAGGGCTTCCAAGGTTCTGGTACCACTGCAAATAGCATGAGCGCACATTGTGCTAGCATGACTAAGCTCAGCAACATAAAGGCGCGTCGCGCGGCTGGCAGTTCAGATACTACTTTTATGCCAATGAATTTAGATAACATATACCCTAGTACTTGCGCTAGAACGATCGCGACTTTGAAATCTAATGCGCCAAAAATATCGCCGCTTTCTTGGTAGGTAGCAACTGAAAAGGGCTTACGAAAGGCATACATGCAAAAGTAAGTCATGAATGCTGCTGAAGAAGCATAAATTACGAATAACAGAGTATGGCAGCGTTGAAGATAATTATGTACAGCAGACATTGATCACTTACCTGTAATATTGAATAGAGCCACCTGAGGTGTTCAGGTGGCACATTAACGTGAAGACTACTCTCCACAGGTGACAATCACATTAAAAGAAATCGTACTTAATGCCGATTTGACCACGGATACCGTAGTATTCAATTTGATTTGGTCGCTGCTCTGAACCGGTAAAATATTGTAATGGTTCATCGGTTAAGTTATTGAGTTCGAGATAAATCATGGCATTGTCTGAAATGTTGTATGAGGCTGTGGCATCAACACTGGTGTAATCACCGTAGTAAGTGTCTAAACTGGTATTACTGCCATGGTCTTCAATGTATTCGCCTTTATGGTTCACAGCTACACGCGCGGCAAAATCTCCATTATCGTAATAAACTGCAAGGTTATACAGCATGTCCGCTTGTCGTGATATTTTAACGTTATCTTCACGACCTGGGATCTCCATTTCAGAATCCATCAGGGTAAAATTGAATGAAAGGCCAAAATTATCGAGTGAATCATCAATGAAACCTAAGCTTGAATTTGTAGCAAATTCAATACCATGTAACCATGCATCATCACCATTAAGTGGACTTTTAACGGTCACTGATTGGCCACGATAAGTACCTTGATAACTTTGTGAAAACACGGGATCAATAATTTGTTTGTAGAAATAGCCTAAGGTAATCACACCAGCATCATCAAAATAGTATTCATACATCAAGTCTAAGTTGTTCGCATAGGTTGGATCTAAGTCAGGGTTACCAGACTTGAGCTGATTTTCCATTTCTAGATAGGTTGCTCCTGGCGAAAGTTGGCCAAAATCAGGACGTGCAAAACTACGTGTTAATGCTAATCGAATATTGCTTAAGTCACTTTGATGATAAGTAATGTGTAGAGATGGCAATACCGACCAATAATCTTTGCCGCCTTTTTCTTGCTCGACTGATGTGCCGTCATCATTTTGAACCGCAACATAACCGTTAACATCGGTTTTAGTTTGCGTTGCTCTGATCCCACCTAAGACTGTCCATTGGTTTGAAGGCTTATACGTAGCCATACCATAGAAAGAAGTGTGGGTTTCTTCCAGATCAAAATTTCGGCTTAAACCACCACCATTTTCAACAACTTCAGAATCGCCTGATAAAAAGGTAAGTTTGTGCTTGTTATCAACCCACCAACGTTTAAGTTCTTTTACAGGAATCACCTGCGAAAAGTGCTGTTGATAATCAATGTTAAAATTATTTAAATAATCAGAGCGACCAGGCTGGTCAGTAAGGCTTACCCCTAGTTCATTGGCGACATCTGCTAGTGTTGGTGTTGCGCCATATTCTGCTTCATTCCAACCATAAAACTTGTCATAAAAGCTCGCGTTACGTTCTTTACTTCGGTATTTTGCCCCAGCTTTAATTTCGAGTTGTTCACTGGCCTGATGATAAATATCAAATTGAGCAACAATTTTATCTCGTTCTTTGATATCAATGCCGTAAAGCTCTACATCTGCTAACACTGCTTGTGTTGGATCCATTACCCAGTTATTAGGTAAATGCATACCAATGTCTAAGGCAGGATCAGTGCCGCCATCTATCTCGTTATAAATTAATCCGCTGCCCGTATCGACACCATTCCTGACACCTACATCACCGTCAAAATCTACACCTTGCTTAAATTTAACAACGTAGTAAGCGTTATCTTCGGCATTTGGTATATCACCGTATTCAAATGTATTTTCGTAGGTGCTTAATTTCCATTCGAGGCGTGTGTCGATATTAAAATCATGCTCACCACCTACTTCAAATCCTTGCATTTCGGTAATCAGTTCATCGTAGATATGTTGAAGTTCAACACGATTTTTGTTGTAACGGACACGGTGTTTATAATGGGTTTCTTCGTCTGATAAGGTGCCGTACATTGCTTTAGCATACACAAGACCGCTATCTAATAGGTATTCGCCAGCTAAATTCAGACCGTACGTTGCACGAGTACCGGTATAATCTCTAAGCTCTAATCGGTGAATACCAGCCACACCATCTTCATCTATTTCACGTCTAGGTTCGTAATTGTCTGTCGCCCAATCTCGTTCCCAGGCGGTAGCGTTGACTAAGAAACCAAATTTACCGTCATCTGAACGATCACCATAAAGTACATTGAACGAGTGGCTACCACCTTCGGCTTTTTCTGAATCACCAACCCCAATGTTTACTGAAAGTAGCTGTTCATCAGGAGCACGACGCGTAGTAAAATTAATATTACCGCCTATAGCATCGCCTTCCATATCCGGTGTTATGGCTTTTGATACTTCTACCAGTTCAATCATATCAGTGGGGAAAAAATCAAATGCAACTGCACGACTTGTTGTTTCCTCTTCTGCTGTCGGTAACCGATCGCCGTTAATTGATGTTGAGTTCCATTGAGCAGGAAGGCCACGAACAGCAACAAATCGCCCTTCACCTTGGTCACGTTCAATCGATACGCCGGGCATACGCTGTACCGCTTCAGCTGCATTTCGGTCAGGTAATTTGCCAATTCCATCAGCAGACATTACATTTTTAATGTTGTCTGACTCTTTTTGCATGTTCATTGCCTTCATTTGGCCACGACGCATGTAGCCAATGGCAACTACTTCTTCGAGCGTGGTTTTATCGACATTTAAAGTTAAGTTACCTAATTGAGTTAACTTATCGTCAATCACACTGATACCGAATTCAGCCGAAGGGTAGCCTAAGTAGTCCACACGAATTGTATGCTCACCAGCAGGTAAACGGTTTAAGGTGAATTGCCCCTGATTGTTGGTGGCTGTTTTGCCGTCGCCGCCAATTAATGTAATTTTAGCTCCGGATAAAGCACCTGTTTTATCCATGACAGTTCCAGAAACAGAACCATCGGCAAAAGCACTTAAACTAAAGCAGGCAAGTAAGCTGGCTGCAATTGGTGTAAGTTTTGTCATGTTAATCCCTAAAATTTTTATGATATGTATTCACTAAACCTTTTCTGGTCTAGACCAATTATTTGATACACATTCTATTAGGAGTTTGTGACAGTAATATTTCAGTAAATTGAAAAAATCGTGACGGCAATGTATTGATAAGTTAGGTAGAGTTATAAAGAAACGTGTTTAGCTATTACAAGGCTTACTTAAAAAAGCAAAAGTTTTTAGAGCGCTGAATGCTATTACTTTTGGTGGAAAATTAGAAATATTTATTAAAAACAAACTTTAATCATGCGTTGGATCCGAATGGGCCAAATTAACTGCTACAATGATCTACTTTTTGAATTTATTAGCTATAAGTTCCTAGGTAAATATAAACAGATTCCCTGTTGGTCAGGGTGGAACTTAACATTTATTAATAGGTTTTAATGTCTATATTCTTTAATAAAAGGATTGAGCCACCTACCGATAGGTGGCCAGAATCACGATATAGAAAAGTACTTTGATCATCTACACGGCAAGATTTCTCACTACATAAATAATCTTTTAACCAAATAACGGTAGATTGGCTTTCAATAGACTGGAGTACTTCATTAACTAGTTTTTGATGAGATGCATATTCATTAAAGTCGATTTTGCATGAGTCTCGTAATAAAAGAGCACCACCATATTTTCTTTCTAAACATTCGCCTATATCAAACCCTGATTTGGGGGGGGGGGAGATAATTACCGTAGTTTTTCCATGAGACTGTAATGTACGAAGAGTAGCGATGAAGCTTTTAAGAAAAAATGTTAAATCAGCAGTAATAGTACCATCAGTTGTTTGATATTGGCCGTTCTCAAAATCTAAATAAGTAATCAAAGTAGAACTAAGCACAACATGTGTAATATCATTGTTATTAAGTATGTAGTTAAGCGCTTGCTCATTAAAATAAAGACATTCTTTTGCCCAAATAGAGTCATAGTTACCTTTAATTGGCGCTACACCTGATATTGGGCCGCACATACTTTTTGTTAGTTGTACAAAATTTTTATTATTTACAGCTAGTCCAGGAACTAGATGCATGGCGTAACTGTCACCCCAAATAGCCATGGTTGGTTTACCTGATATACACTTTTCTTTTAAAGTACCGTCTGGTTCAAAAGATCCATTGCATGATTGAGATAGACCGTAATTGTTGCGTTTGATATGTGCGTACTCGTCGATTGTTGAAGAGCTAACTACACCGGCAAGTAGGGGAATAGTTAGCAAAAATGCCGTTGTTATTGACGTCATTCTCCAAGTAGTAAAATTATTTTTAAAGCGGCCTAATCGAAATGGTGTTTCTACGAATACAAATTGAGCATAACCAAGAAATATAGATATAAAAATGAGTAAAACTTTCGCCGTAAATGGAACATGGCCGACATAACTTAAGTACGCAAATGCAAATAATGGCCAATGGACGAGGTAAATTGAGTATGACCAATCCCCAATTTTTTCAATATATTTAAAAACATTCAGATCTGGCAACCACTCTTTGTCACCGAGTAAAATCAATGAAGTTGCTATGACAATAATGAATGATTCTAAACTTGGGTGTTCATTGTTTACATTTACTGTGCAAATGATAAAAATAATAAGTAAGCATGCACATTTTACAATAGCGTGAGGGCGTATACTTGGTTTATTCAGTACAAACCATGCACATAAAGAACCTGCCAATAGCTCCCAAGCTCTAGTAAAAAGGAGATAAAATGCCCATTCAGACATAGACGCGTCAGCTAATCGCCACAATATAGGAGCTGTTCCACCTCCGTTATAAACCCAAGTTAGACACCAATAAAGACTAACGATAAAAAGAACAAATAAACCGAATAATCGCAATTTTTTTGGTATTAGAAATAGTGTTATGGGTAGTAGGAAGTAATATTGCTCCTCTAAAGATAATGACCAAATATGTAATAATGGTTTACCTTCAGAAGTACTTTCAAAATAACCTGTTTGGGTTGGTAAAACCATATTGGCACTGAAGGTTAATGCGCCAATTAATTGTTGAAGGTAATCGAGCCATTGTTGGTGTGTCAAAATAGCCAGTGATAATAAAGAGGTGAAAAATAGCGTGCTATATAGTGCCGGTAATAGCCTTTTTGCCCGTCTTAAATAAAATGCTGAAAATGAAAATTCTTCTTTATCTAACTGCTTTAAAATTAACGATGTGATTAAAAAGCCAGAAAGTACGAAAAATATATCAACACCAAGGTAACCTTGAGATAAAATGCCTATATTACTGTGATAAAGGACTACGAAAAGAACAGCAATGCCCCGTAAAAACTGTATATCTCTTCTCAATGTAATTATGCCTTAAAAGTGAATAATTTTAGTCTTAGTTAACTATCTAATTACTTTTCCTCAGGGGTATTTGTTTCAGCATATTGTTTACTTTTTTGCTTTAACAGCTTATCAACATAACGGGCCATTTTTACTTTTTGCTTAATCGATGACTCTAAAATTTCTTCAACATCTCTAAGTACTTCTTTCATGTTTTCAACATTTTCTGTTGAATTGACGACAACTTGTTTGTTGGGCTCTTGGCTAGCAAGTGTTTTATTGTTTAACGAACCTGTTAACTCAACGTCCATTTCTTCGGCTACTGCTAAAATGGCAGCTGAGTTAATAACCTCAAGCTCTTCTAAAAAGCCAAATAACAAAAGACGGTCGACAAAAATGTTTATTTTACGGGGCACACCTAGCGTTTTTTCATGAATTAGTTCAAAGGCATCATCAGAGAACACATCATCTCGTTCACAGCCTGCTTGGTGAATACGGTGGTTAATATATTCTTTTACTTCTTCAACAGAAAGCGGTCTTAAATGTGCTGAGGCAATAATGCGTTGTCTAAATTGCTCCATATTAGGCGCTTGAATAATCGGTTTTAACTCTTCTTGACCTAATAAAAAGCTTTGTATTAACGGTTTGTTATCTAATTGAAAATTAGACAACATGCGTAGTTCTTCAACGGTTTCTGAAGGCAGGTTTTGTGCTTCATCAACAATTAGCAGTGCGCGTTTTCCTTGCTTATTCAATGAAATAAGAAACTCTTCAATCGATTGAATTAAGTCTGCTTTACTTTCGCCTTTTGCTTTAATTTGAAATTCAGATACCACAAGGGCAAGTAATTCGTGAGGATCTAATTTAGTAGTCACTAACTGCGCAGCAACAATGCTTTCATCACCGAGTTGATTTAATAAGTTTCGTGCAATCGTGGTTTTCCCTGTGCCAATAGGACCTGTGATCACAATAAAGCCTTCGCCTTGATCCAAGCCGTACTGTAAGTATGACAAGGCGCGTTGATGATGATTAGACGCAAAGAAAAAACGCGGATCAGGGCTTAACTGAAAGGGCTTTTCCGTAAACCCATAATGACTTTCGTACATGGTGGTTAAAAATCCTTGGTGATTTTTAAGGTCACTCGACCTTCTTCATAATTAAACTGGGATGTAGAGCTACGATTCAAATGACGTAAATCTACCGATAAATTTAACGTTTTATTGAGTGACTTATTATACCCTAGGGTGATAGTTCTGTATCTATCTTCACGCTCGTTATCACTATTTACTTGGAATTTACGCTCTGTATAAGAAGCCACAAACTTTACTGTAGAACGTCCACCAATTTTTCTAGACACCTCAAAAGATGTCGACAACGTTTCGTCGATTTCGCTTGTTTCTAAATTTTCTCTCTCATTTGCACGCAATGAAAAATTAAAAGTGGTTCTCGGCAATGCTAATGTTGACTGCCAACTTCCACCTTTATTTAAGGAAAATACGTTATCTTCAATTAATTCGTAATCAGATACATTAACGAGTTGATAGTCATCAAAAGAAATATCACCACTGCCAGGTAAGTAACAATTAGCGATTTCGGTGTTATCACCTTCTGGGCACCAAAAAAAGCCTAAGTTAATAAGGTTATAGTTATCTCGAGTAAAACTTTGTAATTGTTCTTGATAACTTATTGTGTTGGTTAACCTACGGTTGCTATGGGTTAGATTAAGCCCGTAACTATCACCATAAAAGCGTTGTGAATAATTCGCTGATAATTGTGTTCTAATGCTTGGCTGCCAATTAATGTTAGCGTCTATATATTCTTCTTGCTCGTTACCGTCAATATCGAGATCATCACCAATGGGGGTGTTGTATGAAAGATCGATGTTTAGTCTTGGGGTTGCTTCCCAGCGAAAACCTGCACCAACTGAATTTGATTCGTTAGTTCTACCTTGGTTTAAACTTCCTTTATTATCTTCATCGTAATAGCGAATAAAAGGGTTGAATTTCCAGCCGGTAATATAACCAATTTTTATCTCGGTTTGGTAAATACGGCTAGTAAGGTCATTATTTTCTTGCTCTTGATAGCTGCCATTAGCATTCCAAAAAATATGACGTGCAGAAGAACCATTTGACGTGATGATATTGCCAGAAAAACCATCCCGTTCTCCTATGCGATCTTCTGTTTCGCTAGTATTAGCTGCAAGTGAGCTACTTAGTGAAAAGTCGCTATTATTGACGTCGTAATTAATACCTGCATTGTAGCGTTCAACTTGAACAACATCACCAGAAACAATGTCTGCTAAGGAGTTTCTCGCGCCATTTTGAGCTTGATTAGTGATACTTGCACCACCAAAAACACTAAAACCACTTGAACCTAATCTTAGGTTTACATTTGAACTAAGTGAATGAAAGTCGTCATCTAAGTCATGATCATGGCTATACCAAACATTTGTACTGGTTGATTTAAAATCAAAATTCAATAATCGCGTTTTATACGTTGAATTTAGAGACACCGCAGCTTGGCTAACTAAACTCGATACTTCATTTGTTTGGTTAAGCTCTACATTGTCTGAGTATGTTTCATCAAGCGATAATGTTGGCGTAAACTGCCAGTCACCTGCAACACTCGGAAGTGCAGCAAGGCAAAGGGTTATCGCAACGGCGAGCTTATTCTTTTTCACCGTATCCGTAGCCATAATAGCCATACAAATCCTTATGAGATCTTATTGCTTTATTGAGTACTAGACCTACCGCTAAATCTTCATTTAGCGATTCAGTTGCTTCTTTAATGTTAGCAATGCTAGTTTTAGATTCTTCTACAACAATTAATGCTTGCCCCATGAGATTAGCAAGTACTAAGGTTTCAGTAACACCAACAAGTGGCGGGCAATCGAAAATAACGACGCGATCAGGGTAACGGTTTGCTAATTCATTCGCTAACGCTGCCATTTTTTCACTGGCAAGTAATTCATTTGATAAATGATGAGGGTTACCTGCTGGAATGATTTTGAGTTTGTCGATATTAGTATTAAAAATCACTTCACTAACGTCTTTATCTGGGTCTAATAAAAACTCTATGAGTCCTTCTGTTTGTTCTACACCTAACTCTCTATTGATACTTGGGCGTAATACGTCAGCATCAACCAGTAAAACAGTTTTATCTTGTTCTAATGCTATGCTTAACGCTAAATTAATGGCGACAAAAGTTTTACCTTCATTAGGTCTTGCACTACTAATCATAACAAGATTAGGGTGATTCAGCATTTTAGAAGCTACACCAAAAGCATTGTTTAATAGCTTACGTTTTATTTGACGAAACTCATCTTTAATACTTTTACGTGCGCCAGTATCAATTAAATAACCTTTGGTCGTAAGACCGCTTTTATCAATATTTAATAGGTTGGTCGTTGATACGCTCTTCGGTGCTGTTTTATCACCTGCTTTTTTTTCAGCTTCAACTTGCTCATTGGTAATATCTTGAGTGCTATTATCAAGTGCTTTGTCTTTTTTCTTCGCAAGTGCTTTTTCTATGGTACTCATGTTATAGCATTCCTTTTAACGGAGCCTGAATTTGCTCAGGAAACATCGCATATAAGATGAAAAGTATTAATAAACAAACCAATACTGAGTTAGAAGCAATAAAAATTAACGTTTTCTTCTTATTCCATTTTTGCAAGCCTAAGTTTTCTGTTGCAGAAACAATACCGAAAACAGGAATGCCTGTTTCACGCGTTACTTGATTACGTGATGTAACTACAGGGTTTATTTGACTTACTAATAAAGATAACCCTAACCCAACACCAAAGGCTAAAATTGTACTACCAATTAAAAACAGAATACGAGGCGGCCCGCTAGGGTCTTTTGGCGCTCTTGGTTGGTCAATCACACGAAAGTTTATTTTACTGGTGGTTTCATCAGCTTGTTTGGCTAGTTGTGCCGTTTCTTTCCGTTTTAATAACTCTTCGTATTTAGTTTTGGTGATTTCATAACCACGATTTAAACCAGTTAGTTGAGCTTCAATTTCAGGAAGAATATGTATTTTATTTTCTAAATCTTTTACTTCTTGTGCGTAATTATCTCGACGCACTTTTATTGAAGCAATTTGGTTTTCCAACTGGTTTATTTGAATTTGCAAATTTTGTATAACGGGGTTTTGCGATAAAGAAAGCGACGAAGAATCACTACGTGCTGTTAAATATTCATCTATTTCTTTTTTGCGTTGCTTATTTAAATGTGCAAGGCGATTTTGCACTTCTTTAACGTCTGGATGCTGCTCAGTATATTTGAGTAACAATGAATCTAACATTGACTCAAGTTCAACTATACGGTCATCGTAGCTAGTGTTTACGGTATTTGAATCAACAACCGCGTTAGAGCGATCAGTAGAGTCTGCTTTATTACTACCTAGCTGAGCTATTGCGTTTTTAAGCTGAGATTGCGTTTCAGAAAGAATGAGTTCGATTGATTTAAGGCTTTCCTTAGCGTTATTCAATTTACTGTAATACCCGCCATATTGGTTGGGTAATACTTCACTATATTTTTGTTTGAACTCTGTTAACTTTGCTTCATCAGCTAATAACCGATTTTCATATTCTTTAATTTGGGTATCTAAGAACTTCTGTGCGGTATCAGATTCGCTTCGATTCTCACCTAAGGTATTTTCGATAAAAACCGTTAACGCTGATTGCACAACATTTTTCGCCATCTCTGGATCTTTATCTTGATACGAGATAGTAAAATAGTTTTCACGCCCAGCTTTTCTGATTTCTATACCATTTTTTAATGTGTTTATAAGTGCTTCATATTGATCAGAAGTTTGTACTTGTACATCTAAATCAGTCATACGCGTGATACGCTCGAGGTTTTCTCGAGAAAGCAAGGTTCTTACCATGTAAGATATTTGCTTATCTGGATCCGTTTGTACGGTTAATCCACGTAAAAGTGGTCCTAAAATAGATTGAGTATCTGCATAGACTTTTGCCTCAGATTCGTAAACATCATCCATTTGAGAGATAATCACCCATGCGAGTGGGCATATCATCCAAGTCGCTACAATAATATAACGACGCTTTAGCCAAATTCCTTTTAAGTAATCTAAGGCTTGTTCTATAATTTCTTGCATTCCTGACCTCTGTACAACAGGTAACTAATTATCAAAAACGGTTCAGTTAAAACCAGGTTTCAGGGATGACAATAATATCGCCGGGCAATACATCAACGTTAGCTGATATTTCACCATTCTTAATTAAGTCTTCAATTTGAATTCGATACTGTTTTTGTTGACCGCTTTCAATGCGGACTAGTTTTGCATCGTTTCCGTCTGCAAACTCAGTTAAGCCACCCACTTGAATCATCACATCAAGTAAGGTCATATTCTTTTTATAGTTAACCGATTGCGGCTGCGTTGCTTCACCAATTACACGAATTTGTTCGCTAAATGGTCCAACAAAATTGTTTACAGTCACCGTAACAACGGGATCTCTCAAATAGGTTGAAAGAATTTCTTCGATAGAGCGGGCCAGTTCAGTTGGTGTTTTACCTGAAACCGGAATATCTTCCACTAACGAGGTAGTGATCATACCGTCTGGTCTCACAACAAATGAACCCGAAACTTCAGGGTTACGCCAAACAAAAATGTTTAGCACATCACCTGAACCAATAAGGTATTTATAAGAGGCTACGTCACTTGTTTCAGATTGATGTAATGTTGCAGGAGGGAGCGAAGTAGAGCTACATCCATTTAAAATATACATCGCACTTAATACTAATATTGCTTTTATTTTCACGAAGGCTTTGTTTTCCATGGCTTCAACCTTGAGTTAGGGTTAGTCGATACTTAAGTTAATTGCTAAGCTAACAGATTTTTAACACTTTTTACAGACTGTAAATTTAATTTTAACATCTGTCATAAAATAATGAATTTTGGTATATTCTCGTCTTCTATTGTATTTGTTGATTTTAATACAAAAGAAATTACATTGTTAATAACAAAAAACACAGATATTTTTAGCTATTTAAAGCGCTTTTTTCAGGGATTGTTTTTACTTTATGTCTAATAGTAATTTTCGTAATTTATCAACGGGAAGTAAATCATTAGTTATTATTGAACTAATACTTTTTGCTGGTGCTTTTCTCAGTGCTTATACGCTAAACCAGTACTTTTCTATCGTGAGTCACTATCCGTTAGAAAGTAATATCATGTTTATTTATGCCATTGTGTATGCACTCGTCATCCAACTTTCCTTTCTCGCATTAGGGCTTTATAACACCAAATTACGAGAAAGTTTTCGTGGTTTAGTTAGACGCATACTAATGTCAGTCGCCATTGGTTTTTTTGTGGTTACTTTGCTTAACCCTTTTTATCCTAATGGCGGCATTGCCACTGAATTATTAGCAATCGCGTCTATTATTAGTTTTATTTTTAGCTGTATTTTCCGTTATTACACCTTGAAGATAGACTTTTTTGGTCTAAATAAGCGCAAAGTGTTAGTACTTGGTGCAGGTGAAAGAGCTTCTATTATTGAAAAGCGTATGCGCCGTGATGTAGACAGGCAAGGTTTTTCTATGCATGGCTTTTTGGTCATGAATGGTGATGCTGATGTAAACGGTATCGTGAATGAAAATCGTATTGAGCTCGATGGTGCGTTAGTCACCTATGCTATAGAGCATGAAATTGATGAAATAGTGGTTGCTAGTGATGAGCGACGCGATAACTTGCCCGTTGACGAACTTTTTGCCTGTAAAATTCGCGGTATTGAAGTCACTGAAATTTTAGATTTTATTGAACGTGAAACGGGGCAAATAGCGGTAAATTTAATTTATCCAAGCTGGGTTATATATTCAAACGGCTTTGCCAGCAGCAACCATTTACGTAATACGTTAGATTGGGTATTTAATGCGAGTATTGCGTTTGTACTCTTCTTAATTACTTGGCCGGTTATGTTGATTACAACCTTATTGATAAAACTTGACGAAGGCTTTAAAGCACCTGTTTTTTACTTTCAAGAAAGAGTCGGTTTAGATGGCCAAGCATTTAAAATATACAAATTTAGAAGTATGCGTGTAGATGCTGAAAAAAATGGTGCGCAAATGGCATCAGAAAATGACGATAGAACGACACGTATTGGTAAATTTATTCGTAAATATCGTATCGATGAATTACCGCAAGTATATAATGTGATGCGTGGTGATATGGGCTTTGTAGGTCCTCGCCCTGAACGTCCTGAATTTGTGCAGCAATTAATTAAAACGATTCCTTATTATAATGAACGTCATAATGTAAAACCGGGCTTAACCGGTTGGGCACAATTAAAATATCCATATGGGTCTACGGAAGAAGATTCATTAGAAAAATTGAAATACGATCTTTATTACATTAAACATCGCAGTTTCATGTTAGATTTATTAATTTTAATCCGCACTGTGGAAATCGTATTGTTTGGAAAAGGCCGTTAATTTTGACACAACTTAACAATGTAAACGCGATGACGGTTGACGTAGAAGACTATTTTCATGTCTCTGCTTTTGAAAACATCATTACTAAAGATAACTGGTCGCAATATGAAATGCGGGTTGAACAAAATACCTTTAAATTATTGGAGTTATTTGCCAAGTATGATGCTAAATCTACATTTTTTACTTTGGGATGGGTTGCTGAACAATGCCCGAACCTGATTAAAGAAATAGTCGCACAAGGGCATGAACTGGCAAGTCATGGATATGCACACAAACGTGCATTAGAAATGACGAAAGAGGAATTTTTTCAAGACGTAGACCGTTCTAAAAAAGCATTAGAAGATATTTCGGGGACAGCAATTAAAGGCTATCGCGCGCCAAGTTTCTCAGTCAAAGACCAAAATACCTGGGTATACGATGTATTAGTTGAGCTTGGTTTTCAATACAGTTCAAGCACCTACCCCATTGAACATGATTTGTATGGCGTACCTGATTGGCCCAGGTTTATTTATCAGCGGCCTGAAGGTATTACGGAAATTCCTATTCCGACAATTCGACAAAATGGCGCCAATACAGGCATTGGCGGCGGCGGTTATTTCAGGCTTTATCCGTATTGGATGTCGAAAAAACGCATTGAAAAATATTTATCGGTAGAACAACAACCTTATAGTTTTTATTTCCACCCTTGGGAAATAGATGCGCAACAGCCCAAAGTGGCGGGCGCATCTTTTAAATCGAAAGTAAGGCACTACATTAATTTGTCACGTATGGCAGGTAAAATTGAGCGTCTTTTACAAGATTACCAGTGGGATACCATGGAAAATGTATATCTAAAAGGAAATCGCACTCAATAACGAGGATTGAAAATTGGTTGCACGCGTAATAACAATAACAGAGCAAGATTTTACCCGATGGGATAACTATGTAAGAGCGCATAAACAAGGCTCATTTTTTCATTTATCTGGTTGGATGTCAGTTATTTCGAAAAGCTTTAGCCATCCTTGCTATTACTTAATGGCGGAAGATGACAAGCAGGTATTAGGGATATTACCTTTAGTAGAAGTTAAAAGCGCATTATTTGGTCATGCGCTTATTTCAACACCTTTCTGTGTTTATGGCGGAGCAATTGCTGATAACGATGATGTGCTTCGTGAACTAGAGTCACATGCGAAACAGTTAAGTGAATCGCTACAGGTTGATTACCTTGAATTACGCTACCGTCATGCTCAAAACAATGGCTTATTACTGAAACAACAACACAGTACGTTTGGTTGTGAATTAGCGGAAGATAGCGAAAAAATACTTGCTAACGTGAAGAAAAAGCAACGTGCTGTTATTCGGCACTCATTAAAAAATGAATTGCAGCATCAGGTGACGCAAGATATTGATCAGTTTTATCAGCTGCTTTCAGAAAGTTATCGAAATCTTGGTACACCGATTTTCAGTAAACAGTACTTTGAACACTTAATAAATGAATTTTCCCAACATGCCGACATACTTATCGTAAGTGATAGTGAAGGTAATCCATCAAATGCAGTAATGAACTTTTACTTTAACGATCAAGTTTTACCTTATTACGGCGGGGGTAATAGTGCTGCTCGTGCCATTAAAAGTGCTGACTATATGTATTATCAAGTGATGTGTCATGCCAACGAAAATAAAGCGAGCAAATGGTATGACTTTGGCCGCAGTAAACATGATAGTGGCCCTTATAAATATAAGAAAAATTGGGGGATGGCGCCAGAGCCTCTCCATTATTATTATCACTTAGTTAATGCTAAAGAATTACCTAACTTAAGTCCTAATAATCCTAAATATAAAGTGTTTATTAATCTTTGGCAGAAGCTGCCGTTAAAGGTCAGCCAATATTTAGGCCCATTTCTTTCAAAATACTTAGGATAAGCAATTATGAACAAGGAACCGTTACTTTATCTTTGCCATCGTATTCCTTATCCGCCAAATAAAGGCGATAAGATCCGCTCGTTTAATATTTTAAAAAAATTGAGTGAAAGTTATGATGTGTACTTAGGCTGTTTTATTGATGACCCCTTCGATAAGCAATATGTATCGGCACTCAATAAGTATTGTGTAGATGTGTGTGCCATTGTTCAAAATAAAACCCTATCTAAAATTAAAGGGCTAAAAGCTTTTTTTACCGGGCAAGCCATTACATTACCTTATTATGCTGATACGGCCATGAAGCATTGGGTTAATCGCACTTTCCACCAACAAAACATTAAGAATATTTTTGTCTACTCGTCATCTATGGCGCAATATTGCCAAGATGATGCGTTTTCGTTAGCAACACGGGTGATTGACTTTGTTGACGTAGATTCCGACAAGTGGCGTCAATATGCTGAGAAAAAATCAGGAATTGCTAAGTGGGTTTTTCAACGGGAACATGAAAAGCTCGCACAATATGAAGCTGAAGTAACAGAAACGTTTACTCATAGTTTATTTGTATCACCTGACGAAGCGGCACTCTTTAAATCCCTGCAAGCCGAACATGTACAAAACAAAATACATGGTGTACTCAATGGCGTTGATGTCGAGTTTTTTGATCCAGAAGCTGAAATGGCTAATGAATCTTTACCAGAAGGTCCTTTCATTTCTTTTACAGGCGCAATGGATTATTGGGCGAATGTTGACTCAGTGCTGTGGTTTGCTGAACACGTGTGGCCAAAAATACAAGAACAAGCACCTCATTGTTTATTCTACATCGTTGGTGGTAACCCTTCCGCAGAAGTAGAAAAGCTTGCAGAGCAATCAGGTATTATTGTGACCGGACGAGTACATGATATTCGACCCTATATTGCTCACGCGGCGTGTGTCGTTGCACCGATGCAAATCGCTAGGGGCATACAAAATAAAGTATTAGAGGCGATGTCTTTAAATAAACCTATTGTTACTACAACGATGGGCATGGAAGGCATTAACGCGCCAAGTAATGAACATTTAGTTATTTCAGATGATCCCGTTGAGTTTACTAATGCATGTGTTAATTTCTTGGCGGATAAAGCCCAGCCGGCGAATAGACAGTGGGTGATTGATAACTTTACATGGCAAGCAACACTGGCAAATTTGCCAGACTATTTTAGCGGTAAGTAATTAGGACGAGAGAAATGCAAAGTAGAAATGCGAAGGTTTTGCTGAGTTTTAGTCTACTGATGTTATGTTGGGGTTGGCTTTTTGCTGACGCGTTAATGGGCATGGAAGCAATATGGCGACGTTCTGACACATTTGCACATGGCTATTTTATTTTACCGATTGCCATGTGGTTAGTATGGCGTAATAGAGCGCCTTTATTAACTGTTCCGTTAAGTACGAGTTGGCAAGCACTCGTTGTATTGTTAGGGTCTGTAGGTTTAGGGTTAATAGCTGCCGTAGCCGACGTTAATGTGGTCAGCCAACTTGCAGCGGTTGTTGCCTTAATTGCTATTTTCTGGTTAGTGATTGGTAATAAGTTAGCTCGTGTTTATAAGTTTCCACTGATTTACCTTTTATTTCTCGTGCCGATGGGAGAGAACTTGATCCCATGGCTGCAAGACGTAACGGCATGGTTTACCGTATTTTTTCTGCAGTTAACTGGCGTACCTGTATTTCGAGATGGTCTTTATATTCAAACGCCGTCTGGTCTTTTTGAAGTTGCTGTAGCTTGCTCAGGTATTCGTTATTTAATCGCCTCAGCAGCTGTTGGCGCTTTATTTGCTTACTTAAATTACACCAAACTTAAAAAACAAATTATTTTCTTCTTGTTCGCGTTGATCTTACCGATATTAGCGAATGGCATTCGTGCATATTTGATTGTGGCGATCGCCCATTATTCCGATATGAAATACGCTACAGGCGCCGATCATCTTGTGTATGGTTGGTTGTTCTTTGGTTTTGTCATCATGATGATGTTTTGGGTTGGCGGTAAATTTGTTGATGAAGAACAAAAAAATAAGACTGACTTGCCAACACAAACCGGTAGTTACCAAATGACAAGTATCATCAGTGCAAGTGTTTTGATGATCATTGCAGTTTTATTATTAAGACAAATTCCAGTGGCTGAAACACCAAACACCCCACAACCTATGCTAAATGGTACTGTTGTTAAGCAATCTAATTGGGGTATCACCTTTTCAAAACCCATTGCCCATTCGTTTATTACTGACGGCACGTTTGAAGTATTTGCCGCAAAATATGCCAATAAACAAACCGAAGGTGAGTTGATTTCATTCACTAATAAATTGCACGATGCAGAACGTTGGACTGTTATTGAACAGCAAGAAATTAAGAATGAACTAGGGCAATTGCAATTTGTGTTGTTACGTAACACCTCGGGCAAAACGCGTAGTTATGTTTACCAATATGTTATTGGTCAGTATTCAAGTGTGTCTTCAATGTGGGCGAAGTTGTATCAGGTAATGTCGTCGTTAACCGGTAGCGCTCATGTCAGTTATGTTATTGCAGTATCGTTAGCACCAAGCAATGAAACAGAGCAAGATAAGCAAAAACTGATCGAAAAACTGAGTGTCGAGAAAAGTCGCTTGGGATTGCCTTTGTGAGTAAACCAAAGATCATCGCGCATTTCATTTTACAGCTTGATATAGGCGGGCTAGAACGTGTCATGCTAAATTGCATTCGTCGGATGCAGCAACAAAGCGATGTTAAGCATGTCATTATCTCATTGACTACGGCGAATGACTTTTCTCAAGATGACCTGCGCGAAAAGGTGGCTGTTCATTGTTTAAATAAAAAAGCTGGCAACGACTGGAAGTTACATTTTCGCTTGTTTCAGCTATTAAAAGAAATTAAGCCTGATATCTTACATACCTACAACTTGTCGACTATTGAATATCACCCAATTGCGATGTTAGCGGGCGTGAAAGGCAGAATACATGCAGAGCACGGACGAGATATAAATGATCCAAAAGGTTTAAATAAAAAGCATAATTTTTTGCGAAAGCTGATGTCCTTTTTTATTCATCGATATGTTGCAGTCAGTGATGAATTGTTTCAATGGTTGAATACAACCGTGGGCATTTCAAAGACTAAAACGCAGTTGATCACAAACGGGATCAATACCGAGTTTTTCAATCTACCTAAACAACCTAGCGAAAATATACGTTTTGCTAATATAGCCCGTTTGTCACCGATTAAAGACCATAAAAACTTGCTACAAGCCTGCCAGTTACTTCAAAAAGAGCATGACGAAATGCCATGGACGCTGACAATCATTGGTGATGGACCGCTTCGTGAAGAGCTCGCCTTATTAACGCAAGAATATCAGCTTAACGAACGGGTAAATTTTCTTGGTGCACGTGATGATATTGCCGAGCTTTTAACGGAAGTTGATGTGTTTGTCTTATCATCAATTGCCGAAGGGATCCCCATGACTATTTTAGAAGCTATGTCAGCGTCAACCGCCATTATTGCAACGGAAGTTGGCGGTATACCTCAAGTCATTGAGCAGCACAAAGAAGGGATTCTCGTGGAAAAACAAGATGCAATCGCGCTTGCGCAAGCGATGGCGTTTTATCTAAAAAATGTAGAAAAAGCAAAAGAGCATGGGAAACAAGCACGCGATAAAGTGTTGAATTCATATAACGAACAACGCATGGTGAAAGATTATTTAGCATGCTACGAGCAGCTGCTATAGAAAAGGTAAACGAAGAATGTGTGGTATTACGGGTTATTTAAAATTAGATAAGCAAGCACAAGTTGATGATGCATTACTCGCTAAAATGAACCAAGCGCAGTTTCATCGTGGACCTGATGAAGGAGATCAATATGTTGACGAGTATGTTGGTCTAGCACACCGACGTTTATCGATTATTGATTTATCATCTGGCCAACAACCGATGAAGAGTAATTGTGGTGATTATGTTATTGTGTTTAATGGTGAAGTGTATAATTTCCTTGAAATAAGAGCACAACTCATCTCGCTTGGTTATACCTTTAATACGCATTCCGACACAGAAGTTATTTTAAATGCCTACATAGAGTGGGGGCCACAAAGCGTTGAACGACTTAACGGTATGTTTTCTTATGTGATCTGGCAAAAATCGACAAATGCTTTTTTTATCACCCGTGATCGCCTTGGTATTAAACCGCTTTTCTATACGGTGATTGATCAAGTTTTTTATTTTGCATCAGAGCTGAAAAGTTTAAAACTCATCCCTAATCTTGATAAAACAGTTGATGTAAAAGCGCTAGAGCAATACTTTGCATTTGGCTACGTTGCTGAACCAAGTACCATTTATCAATCTGTTCAAAAACTACAGCCTGGTCATACTATCTATTTTGAAACGCCGCAAAGCCCAATGAAGATTAATCAATATTGGGATGTGAGCTATGCCAAACAAACTGATCTATCTGAACAAGAATATATCGAACAAGCGGTGACGCAGTTAAAGAAATCTGTTGATAGTCATATGATGGCAGAAGTACCTTTAGGTTCGTTTTTATCAGGTGGGGTTGACTCAAGCGCTGTGGTAGCAATGATGTCGCAAGTCAGCGAACAAAAAGTAAAAACTTGTTCAATCGGTTTTGATGTAAAAGATTATAATGAAACTGATTTTGCGCGTATGGTTGCTAAGCGCTACAACACCGATCATCAAGAAAATATCGTAAAAAGTGATGATTTTGATCTGTTAGATATGTTGGCCGAGCTTTATGATGAACCCTACGCAGACAGCTCAGCAATGCCAACATATCGCGTATGTGAACTCGCTCGTAAAAAAGTCACCGTTTGTATGTCAGGTGATGGTGCTGATGAACTTTTAGCGGGCTATCGTCGCTACGCATTAATGATGAATGAACAAAAAGTTCGCGATAAAATACCAGCGGCAGTGCGTAAGGCCATTTTTAAACCATTAGGGAAGTTATACCCTAAGCTTGATTGGGCTCCGCGCTTTCTTCGGGCGAAAACCACTTTTCAATCGCTTGCCATGGATATTGTAGAAGGTTATTTCCATGGTGTTTCGATTATGAATGATGAACAACGTAAGGCGTTGTTTTCTCCACAAGTTCACGAACAATTAGCGGGCTATCATGCACTTGAAGTATTTAGAGAACATGAAGCTAATTTTGATGGTGATGACCCACTCTCTTTAATCCAATACCTAGATATTAAAACCTATTTAGTAGGGGATATTTTAACCAAAGTAGACCGCGCGAGTATGGCGCATAGTCTAGAGGTACGGGTACCCTTTTTAGATCACGAATTTGTCGAGTGGTCGGCGAAAGTTCCACCACGGATGCGATTAAAAGCAGGGCAAGGGAAATACGTGTTGAAAAAAGCCATGGAAGATCACTTGCCGCACGATGTACTGTATCGCAGTAAAATGGGGTTTAGAGTGCCTCTTACCGATTGGTTTAGAGGCCCGTTGAAGCAAAAACTAAGAGACGCATTATTAAGTGAAGAAATGCACGAATCAGGATTATTTAATATGGATACTATTCGTCAATGGATAGATGATCACCAGTCAGGCAGAAAAGAATACAGCGCTCCACTTTGGACCTTACTAATGTTTGCCTCTTTTTATCGTCAAGCAACGAGTTAATTGTATGAAAGCATTACACGTATTAGACCACTCAATACCCTTACATAGCGGGTATACCTTTCGTACACGTTCGATCTTAAAAAAACAACACCAGTTAGGGATTGAAACTTGTCATGTCACTAGCCCCAAACATGGTAATAGCGTAAAAGAAATAGAAACGGTCGATGATCTAGTGTTTTATCGTAGTGCGCCACCAAGTGGCGTGTTGTCAAAATTACCTGTATTGAATCAGTTAGCATTTATCGAACCCATGGTTGAGCGCATATTAGAAGTAATAGCGATAGAGAAGCCCGATGTAATTCACGCTCATTCACCAGCCTTAAACGGTTTAGCAGCGCTAAAAGCCGGTAAAAAATCGGGCTTGCCTGTGGTTTATGAAATTCGTGCCTTTTGGGAAGATGCTGCCGTTGATCATGGTACGTGCAAAGAAGATGATTTACGTTACAAGTTAACCCGTGCAATGGAAACACACGTGGTAAAGCATGCAGATGCGGTAACAACAATTTGCCAAGGGTTAAGAAAAGACTTAATCGGTAGAGGGTTTAACGAGGATAAGTTTACCGTTATTGCTAATGCGGTAAATGTTGAGCAATTTGATGTGATTACCGAGAAAAATCAAGCATTAGAACAAGCGTTATCATTAACGAATAAAACGGTGCTAGGCTTTCTAGGTTCTTTTTACGCTTATGAAGGGTTAGATTTAGCCATCAATGCATTAGCGGAAGTGGTAAAACAACGACAAGATATACATTTACTGTTGGTTGGTGGTGGTCCACAAGAAGACAACTTAAAGGCGCAAGTAGCAGAATTAGGACTAACTGATTATGTGACTTTTACTGGCCGAGTGCCACACAGTGAAGTTGGGCGTTATTACAGCTTAGTTGACCTGTTGGTATACCCGCGTAAATCGATGCGTTTAACTGAACTTGTAACTCCGTTAAAGCCATTAGAGGCAATGGCTCAAGGAAAGCTGTTGTTAGCGTCTGATGTCGGTGGTCACCATGAATTGATCACAGATCATAGCAATGGTTATTTGTTCAAAGCGGATAATGTCGATAACTTGGTTGAAAAAATACAACAAGTATTAACAGAAAAAGCACAATGGCCAGAAGTGATTGCCGAAGGAAGGCGCTATGTAGAGCAAGTCAGGAACTGGCAGAATAGTGTTGAAAACTATATTGACATTTATCAAAAATTAACAGGGCAGTTAGTTAAGTGAGTACATTAAAGCGCGTAGCGATTGTTGGGCCTTTACCGCCACCTGCTGGCGGGATGGCGAACCAAACAAGAAAGCTTGGTGAGTTTTTAACCGAAGAAGGGCTTGAGGTTGATATTATTCAAGTCAACCCTGCTTATTTTCCAGCGTTCATTGGCAAAGTACCTGTTATTCGCGCTGGTTTTCGGTTAATTCAGTATCTTGTTTCACTGAAACGACAACTTAAACACGTAGATGTCGTACATATAATGGCGAATTCTGGTTGGTCTTGGCATTTATTTGCCGCACCAGCAATTTGGGTTGCTCATCGCTTAAACAAACCAGTAGTGTTAAATTACCGTGGTGGATATGCGCAAACGTTTTTCGAAAAATCATGGTTTTGGGTCAAACCAAGTCTTCGTAAATGCCAAAAAATATTAGTTCCTTCTGCTTTTTTACAGCAAGTCTTTGAACAGTTTGAATTACACGCTGACATTGTACCGAACGTATTGGATCAAACGAAGTTTTATCCAATGGAACAAAAGGTTGTTAATGAACAGCCGCATATTATTGTGACCCGGAACCTAGAAGACATTTACGATGTGGCTACGGCTATTAAGGGCTTTGCGCTTGTTCAAGAGTACTTTCCGCAAGCAAGATTATCTGTTGCGGGGACCGGGCCAGAACTTAACAATTTACAAGCGTTAGTGTTACAGCTAGGTATTGAAAGTCAGGTAACTTTTGTCGGAAGACTATCTCCAAATGAGATTGCAGATTTATATCGCGCAGCAGATGTGATGGTCAATACCAGTATTGTTGATAATTCGCCAAACTCGATTATTGAATCGTTAGCGTGTGGCACACCCGTTGTATCAACAAATGTAGGCGGTATACCAACCTTAGTAACAGATCAGCACGATGCAATTCTGGTAGGTATAGAAAATGAACAAGCCATTGCTGATGGTGTGATTAAGCTCTTGCAAGATGACGCATTTCGCGTGACACTGATTAAAAATGGTCAAAACACGATCAGTAAATTTTACTGGGAAAATGTCTGGCGTAACTTACAACAGCATTATTTAAAGGCTATTGCAGAAAAAGGATAAGCGCCTCGTTATGTATACTAAAATTGTTTCGTCATTGTTGTTTCCATTGCATGAAAAATTAAAAAAGCATGATACGGTGACGATAAAAAACGCCTTAGAGAAATCGCAATGGCAGAGCAAAACAGAAATTTTAGCGCAACAGGAAAAGCGCTTACATAGCTTCCTAAAGACAGCTGTTGAGCAAGTGCCTTACTATCGTCAGTTGTTTACACGTTTGGGCCTTAGTGCGCAGGATATCAAGAGTAAAGCTGATTTAACAAAGCTACCTTTTTTAGATAAGCCTGTTATACGTGAGCATTTCGAACAATTAAAGGCTGATAGTGCTGGCCCTGTCAGCCCCTTCACTACGGGTGGTTCTAGCGGTACACCGTTAACGTTTTTGCTGAGTAATGAACGCGTAAGTCATGATGTCGCTGAAAAGTGGCGTGCAACTCGTTGGTGGGGAGTCGATATAGGTGATAAAGAAATTGTTGCATGGGGCTCGCCAATTGAATTGGGCGCTCAAGATAAAGTTAGATTGTTTCGCGACAAATTATTCCGTTCCACCTTAGTACCAGCTTTTGATATGAATGACACTAAGCTGTTGAATTTTATTGACACGATAAAAGCTGAAAAACCCAAAATGCTATTTGGTTACCCGTCGGTGTTTAGTTTGATCGCAAAAACAGCGCAAAAACATAATATACGGGTAGACAACCTTGGCATAGAAGTGGTGTTTGTGACATCTGAACGTTTATATCCCTATCAAAGGGAAACCATTGAAACAACGTTTGGTGCGCCTGTAGCCAACGGTTATGGTGGTAGAGATGCGGGGTTTATTGCGCATCAATGCCCTGACGGTAAAATGCATTTAAGTGCTGAAGATATTGTGGTTGAAATCATCGATCGTGAGGGTAACCCAGTACCTGATGGTGAAAAGGGGGAAATAGTGGTAACCCATATGGCGACATCTGACTTCCCTTTTATTCGTTATCGTACAGGCGATGTGGCAGCCATTGACCCTGAGCCATGTACATGTGGACGTGGGCTACCATGTTTGATGGATATCGAAGGAAGAACCACTGATTTCATCGTCGCTTACGATGGCACCATTATGCACGGACTTGCATTAATTTATGTGTTGAGAGAGCTTGAAGGCGTTGGTGAATTTAAAATAATTCAAGAAACTAAAACATTAACGAAAGTACAAATAGTGACAGACACCGGCGATTTAAGCGAAGAGTTATCGTCTAAAATCATAACCGACTTTAAAAAGCGCTTAGGTGAGCAAGTCACCATTGAAATAGAATTAGTAACGAAAATTGATGCTGAAAAGTCAGGTAAATTTCGTTACGTTATCAGTAAAGTAGAGGCATAACGTGGAAAGCTTTCTATGGGCGTGTAACCTTGCTGCTGTTGTTTACCTTTGCTTTTGGGCAATAAAAGAAGATAACAAAACGACAGAGACTGACGAAGAAGACAAGAAGGATACTCGTCGATGAGAGATCTATTAATGGTTTGCGTAATGCTTGCCATTTTCATTGCTGTGTTACGTAAGCCTTTTATCGGAGCTGCCATGTGGCTTTGGGTCGCCATGTTTTTCCCTAAAGGTTGGGTATATGGTTTTGCTGGTTCATTCAGATATAATTTGATCGTCGTTATTTTGGCATTTGTCTCTTATATTGTTAGCAAAGAGAAAAAGGGTAAACTGCCGTCCGACGGTTTAACTATTCTAGTATTCATGTTCCTACTTTGGACACTCATCACCAGTATATTTACTATTTCCATATCGGCTGTTGTTTGGACTGAATGGGTTGAGTTTCTAAAAATAACCTTATTGTTTTATTTTTGTATTTTAGTGATTAAAAAAGAGCTCCATATCAACGTTATGATATGGGCACTGATGCTCTCAATTGGCTTTTATGGAGCGCTTGAGGGCCTTAAATATATTTCTTCAGGTGGTGGGCACCGAATACATGGCTTTATTGGTCATGTGTTAGGTGATCGAAATGAATTGGCTTTAGCATTTAATATGTTGCTGCCATTAATGTTTTATTTAGTGAAAATAAGTAAATCCAAGCTTTTTAAGTTTGGTATTAATTGCGTAATAGTACTTTGTGTCGTTGCTATTATTGGAACGCATTCACGAGGCGGCCTTTTGGCTTTAATAGTGGTTGGCGGGTATTTTTGGTGGCAAAGTAATCGTAAAGTTCTCTATGCTTTATTGTTGACTGTATCGCTTGGTTTAGGCAGTAAATATATACCAGACGATTGGATGAATCGTATGAATACGATTGAAACGGCAACAGAAGATAATTCATTTTTAGGCCGGGTTTTAGCTTGGAAAACAGCGGTGCTTATTGCCAATGATAATTTTATCACGGGTGGCGGCTTTAAATCTGGACAATATTCAATAGTGTGGGATGGTTATGAAGGTTATGCTTATTTCAATAACATTGTTGATACGTCTCATTTGTCACATGTGCGGTTTAAAGCTGCACATAGTATTTATTTTCAGGTATTAGGTGATCATGGCTATATTGGCTTTTTTATCTTTATGTTGTTGATTTTTGTTGCCTATAGGAAAGCATCGAAAATTGTACAACACTTAAAGAAAACAAAAGATAATGAAGATATGCAGTTATTGTGTCGCATGATCAAAGTATCACTTATTGCTTATTGTGCCGGTGGAGCTGCCGTGAGTTTGGCATATTTTGATATGCTCTACGCCATACTTGCGATATTGTTTGCTATAGAACATAGAATTATTAAAAAAGAAAAAAAGAGAACATTCACACTCGATGGACGGAGGGTTTAAGTGTTGAATTGGCTGCTAAAAACAATAATAAAACATTACAGCAAAGGACGTCACGGTAATAAATTAAATATTTTGACTTATCACCGTGTTGATGAATTTGAAGATCCGCTTAATCCAACGGTATTATCCGTCAAAGATTTCCACAATCAATTAAAGTGGTTAAAAAAACATTTCGTTGTGTTGTCTATCGACGAAGCACTTAGCTTAATGGAAGTGGGTAAATTGCCATTTGGTGCTGTGTGTTTAACCATAGATGATGGTTACAATGATAGTTATCACCATATTTTCAGGCTACTAAAAGAAGAAGGGCTCGTTGCTAACTTCTTTATTGCCACGGGCGGTATAGAAAGTGGAGCGTTGTGGGATGAATTCATTCGTCATGCCTTTGCCAAAGCACCAGTGTCACTGACTGAACTCAGTCTAAATAATCAAATATTTGATATTTCTACGTTTAATCAACGATTGAAAAGTAGAGATGTCATTATTGAAAAAATTAAGTATATGACCTTGCAAGAACGTGATGTGATGATTGACGCACTATATAAGCAAACGGGTGCAACTAAGCCACAACATAGCTTTTTGTCTAAAGAGCAAATTAAAGAAATGCACGACAATGGCATGATTATCGGCGGACATACCCATAATCACCCAATATTAGCGGTGGAAAATAACGAGGTTGTCGATCAACAAATAATGCAATGTCATGGTATTTTAGAAAGTATTATTGGGGAGAAAGTGAAATATTTTGCTTTCCCCAACGGCAAACTTGGTATTGATTTTCGTGAAGAGCATAGTCACTTATTAAAAAATATAGGCATTAAAGCTGCACTTTCCACTGATTGGGGAACATTAGAAAACCTGACGGAAGACCGATATAGAATTAAACGGTTTACCCCATGGGATGATACCAAGTGGCGGTTCTGTATTCGATTAGCATTTAACTATAGGAATTAATCCTATTATGAGGCTCAAACACGCCTATTTTGTCAGTTCTGGAATCATTGCGCATATTAGCATTGTGATTTTCATTATTTTGGTGGCTAAGTTTTATGATTTGTCGCCAAGGCAGTTTGTGTTTAAGTTATTTGAACGGTCAGGCGCACAGAGTCAACTTGTTGATGATGTGTTGCTAAATAAAGGTTTTATTGAGCAGCATTTAACAACATTTGACATACCTGAACTCAAAGTACCACGAACATACTTACCGCAAATAGCGCAATTACAAGCGAATGGCTTAGCGGTTAGTCGTTTAAAAACCCCTCAATTTAAACATTATGACCCCTGTTTATTTTCTGGCATGTTTTGGAACCTTGCCTGCTATTTAACAACCAAAGATCAATCATTGTCTCCGTTAGTGGTCAATAGTTTGCAGCAGTTTACGCTTACCACCCCTAACGCATCAGGCCATTATGGCAATGGTTGGCAATTAGCGTTTATATATAGCTCAGTAAAAAACACCATAAATATTAACGCTGAACAGCGAGGTATCATCAATGAAAAATTACGGGTTGCGATAAACCATTATTTGTTATTGCTTAATGATAAAAGCGCTTCGATGTGGCACGGACGTGCAAGTTTAATTGCCGAGATGTGGCTTTGTGTTTTAGCGCTCGATCAACCCACAGCTGAAGAATTAAGCAACACCGCTCCACATTTGTATGCGTTAGTTAGCGCAATGGAATTAACGGAAGCATGGCCAGAAGGTTATAATTACTGGATAAATTCGCGAGCGTATCCAATAACCTTAGCACTTTCAGCTTATATACAGGGCACACAGCCAGATAAATGGCATAACAAAATTCAAGCGATTATGAACAAGGTTGGCCTTTGGCATATCTATGCGACACGGCCAGATAATCGCGTTGAACCTCTTGGTGATGAAGGCCCTCGGTTAGATCTAAAAGACGAAACACGTCGAGTCATAGATATTATTGCACAAACGACTAACAATCCTGTGTTTCATGAGTTTTCGTTGCAACTTGAAGGGGTGCATGGGCGGGAAAGCTATTATCGAGGCTATCGTTGGGGCTTTAGCTTGTTCAACCAATGGTATTTACCGATTTACGATAAAGGACAACTTATTGCTGAGTTACCTAAAGCTGAGGTGTTTGGGTTACCTTACTTTGGTCAGGCTTATATACGTCAACATTGGCAGTCTGACGCAAGTTTTATGTCTTATCGTAGTGGTAGTAGTTTTACCCATCATGGTCATTATGACAGTGGTCATATATCCTTGTTTAAAGGTGCACCTCTGTTGGTTAATAGTAGCCAATATCAAGGCTTTCAAAAAGCAAATAGACTCGATTACTCCATTCGAACTATTGCTAAAAATTCGATCGTCATTTCTGGTGATGACCTGACAGAAGTTGATGGAGGTCAGCGAGTTGTTTTACCAACGGGTAGTGCCATTTTGAGTCCTAAACATTGGCTTAATAATCGTAATAAAGGCCAATACCTCATTGGTGGGGAGATAAAGCAATTTTTCAATGCGGCAACTTATGCTTATATTAACTCTGATTTAACAAAGGCTTACCATAGTGCTTGGCTACCTAATACAAGCACAAACGATCTCGTAAATAGTATCAAGCGAGAAGTTTTATATTTACGTGAACTTGATGTACTTATTGTCAGAGACAAAATACATACTGGTAATAATGAACAACAAGCAAAGCTTTTATATCATACAGTTAATAAACCGATTGTTGAACATCAAGCTTTAGTCAAAGGCGATATTAATAATGGCGTCATAAGCACTGATAATAAAGAGTTGTTCATAGAAAATGGTAAGGGAAAATTGGTTACTGAAGTGATGGGAGATGTTGAACATATTCAATTAGTGGGCGGCAAAGATTTTCAATTCTATTTAACCAGTGTTGGTGAAAATAAAAATGAAGGTCTTTCTATTAATACTATGGATTCAGCACCGAAATGGCGCTTTGAAATAATCCTGCCAAAAAGTCATGCCAAGCAAGAGGTCTTTACAATTCACCGACCTTCACTACAAACGTTCAGTAATGAACGTAGCACTTTACATACTTTAGAGAATGGAAAGCGTTGGTTACAAGTAGAGAATACCGCTGTGTTTTTCGGTGAAATTGAACCGAATATTGTCAAGAGCCTCGATAAATCAATCACAGCCATTTATCAATGTGATATTGCAACTGAAACCACTGAGCAGGGTTGTGCAGTTTTTGATCGACAAGAGCATTTGTATGAATAAGTTTATTCATTATATCAAGCGTGCAGTGATACGTTATTTATATATTGTCGGTATATTATTTAATGTTGGTTTAGTTTTAGCGGCAGTGATAGGCGTATTTTCTAGTATTTATATTTATCGCTCATACCAACTTCCGGCCTATGTTTTTTTTGAAAAAGCAGAACAAAGCTTAGCGAACAACCAGTCGCCATTATTAAATAAATTAGCGTTGCCAGCGGGTGTATTATCAAAGTGGTTGTCTCCGATCAGTGATAGCAAGCGCTTATCAGTTAGCGGTCATGAGCAAATTATCGGCGCTCATGAACTACATTCACATGTACCTGACTATCGCGGCAAAGAAGAACGACTATACCCACACTATCAGCAGCTAGCTGCTAGCAGCTACGCTCGAACTGTTCATGTCAATTCTACTAAAGCTTTATTAAAAGCGATAAAAGCAGTACAACCAGGTGACGATATTGTTATTGCTCGGGGCGATTATTTTATTAAACAACCACGTATTTACCTCACTGTAAATGGTGAACAATACAAACCGATTCGCATACGAGCAGAGCGTTTTGGCGATGTGACCATCAGCTTGTCATCTTATGAAGGCTTTGTGATGCAAGGTAATTATTGGTCGATTGAAAATTTAAAAATTAATGGTGAATGTAAAAAACACCTATCATGTGAACACGCCTTACATATTGTTGGTGGTCAAAACATTATCGTTCGCAATAATGAAATCACTAATTTTAATTCAATTATTAAAGCGAATGGTCGAGGTAAGTCGAATCAACGCTTATACCCTGATGATATCTTAATTGAGCAAAACAGTTTTTATAACACCAGTAGACGAAATACCCATACCGCAGTGACGTTGATTGATGTGGTTGCTGGAGATAACTGGTTAGTTCGTAAAAATATTATCGCTGGAAATAGTAAAAATGGCAGTGATCGCACCAGTTATGCAGCTTTCCTTAAAGGCAATTCTTCAAATGGCTTATTTGAACGAAATATTGTTGATTGCGATAAAAGCCTAGAGCAAGATGGTTCTACTCGAATAGGTTTGTCTTTCGGTGGCGGCGGTACCGGTACAGCTTATTGTCGTGATGCAAATTGCGCCGCAGAACATCGAAACGGTGTTATGCGCAATAATTTGATCCTCAACTGTCAAAGAGATGTTGGAGTGTATCTAAACAAAGCCAACAACAGTCAATTAATTCATAATACC
This sequence comes from Thalassotalea sp. PP2-459, assembly GCF_001913705.1. GTDB lineage: Bacteria > Pseudomonadota > Gammaproteobacteria > Enterobacterales > Alteromonadaceae > Thalassotalea_C > Thalassotalea_C hakodatensis. Next base: position 179,849 of record NZ_MKQD01000034.1, read on the forward strand.
ATCATCAATAATCTTGGCGTTGATGTACGCTTTAGCGCGAGTGATGTTGTCAGTCGCGCCAACTTAACCACTGCAGCAATTCGAGAGCGTGATGGCGGGCAGTTAATCAGCCACGAAGATGTTGTTATTAGAGAGGTTAATGTTGAAGAGATTCCGTTGACGAAAAGTGAAGCCACTCATGACTTATGCGGCGATAATCGTGGTAAGTTCAGTGCAGTTGGCGCGATGAATCGGCAATGTTTAGGTAAAATAACAATTATTAAGGAGAATAATTAATTCCATGAAAAGAATTTTAATGGTGGCCTTAGACTTTCCTCCTTGTAAAAGTGCCGGTGTACAACGTACATTGAAATTTGCCGAGTACTTACTCGACTTTGGCTGGGAGCCTATCATATTAACGGTAGAAGAAAGCGCACATGAGCAAATAGATACAAGCCAAATAGTCTCTGAAAAAATAAAACACGTTCACCGAAGTTTTAGCTATAACGCTTCGCGTGACTTTTCTTTTCGAGGTAAGTATTTAAGTGTCATGAAAGAGCCTGATCGCTGGTGGACTTGGCGCTTTACGGCCGTTCCATTAGGTAAAAAGCTTATTGAACAATATCAACCTGATGTGATTTGGTCTACTTACCCGGTATCAACCGCTCATAATATTGCGTATTACTTAGCAAAACATAGCGGTTTGCCGTGGGTTGCTGATTACCGTGATCCTGTACAAAGCCGTTATGATGATACCATTAAGCCTGTATTGAATATTTCCCGCACGATTGAAGAAAAAACCATTAATAATGCTTCCGCGGTTGTGTTTACTACCGATAGAGCTTCAATATTGTATCAATCGTTATATCCTGACTTACCCCTTAAAAAATTTCATGTGATTGAGAACGGCTATGATGAAGGAAACTTTCAATTAGATGAAGTTAAATCAGGTCGTGAAAACAAAACATCAAAATTAACCTTGCTTCACAGTGGTGCCGTTTATGTGAATGGCAGGGATCCCGATGAAATATTTAAAGCCTTAGCAGCATTAAAGCAAAAAGATGAAATATCTTCCGACAATTTTGAGTTGGTCTTTCGAGGTATTGATGGCGCAAGTTACCAGTCAAGAATTACTGAGTTAAATATAACTGATTTGATTTTATTTAAACCTTCAATTAGTTATATGGAATCACTGAAAGAAATGATGGCTGCAGATGCATTGCTGGTAATTCAGGGGCCACTTTTTAGAAATCAAATTCCAGGTAAGCTATTTGAATATATTCGCTCTACATTACCGATATTAGCTTTAACATCGAAAACAGGTGCAACGGCTGATTTATTGCAAAACGTAGATATGGCTTACTCGGGTGAGTTTTCGAACGAGCTGGTCGATGGTATTAGAAAAATTCAACAATTAGGCACTAAAGCAAGAGAAAATTACCAAACATATTCTCGTTATGAAAAAACACGTCAATTAGTAACATTACTGAATGAATTAAACAGCTAATGTCTGAATTAAAACGAAAGACGATTAGTGGTGTCGCATTTTTGTCGCTAGGCAAAGGTGCCGGTAAGTTGATTTCATTCGTTAACACATTGATCTTGGCTAGGATCTTAGCACCAGAAGATTATGGCTTGCTTGCCATGGCGATGGTATTTATCGGTATTCTTGGCTTTTTCAGCGATATGGGCCTGGGTATGGCCATTATCCAAAAAAGTGATGTTACCAAAAAGCAGACGACTGCCGTTTTTTATTTAGCCATTGTAAACAGTGTGCTGCTAGCTACCTTATTGTTTTTAATGTCTGGGTATATTGCATCATGGATGGAAAGTGAAGCGCTTGCACCTATTCTTGCTACGATGGCATGGTTGATGATCACAAATGCGATGTTTGTAGTACCTGAATCACTGTTAGCTAAAGAAATGCAGTTTAAACTGATTTCATTTGTTGAATTCATTACGATTATATTGCAATGCGCGATTACTTTAATGTTAGCTATTTATGATTATCAAGTATGGGCGTTAGTTATTGGCACGATGGCGGCAAGTGTGATTAAACTGCTGTTGTTTTTTATGTTGTCAAAGTGGCGACCATGTGGTTTTGAGGGGGTAAGTGCCGCCTTTTCGTTATTGAGATACGGCGTTTCAGTCACTTACTCGCGAGTAACGTGGTTTGTGTATACTAATATTTCAATTTTGATTTTAGGCAAAATGAATGGAGAAAAACAGACGGGGATATTTTCAATGTCTCAGTCTTTAGCGAACCTTCCTACAGAGCATTGTACCAACTTAGTCGTACAAGTAGCCTCACCATTATTTTCTAAAGTGCAAGGAAACCTTACTTCGCTAACTAACGCATTATGTCGCCTAACCGCGGGCATTGCATTTTTAACGTTTCCAATGCTTGCTGGCGTTATTGTAACTGCGCCAGAACTCGTTATTGTTTTATTAGGTGATAAATGGGCAAGTGCTGTTATACCTTTGCAATTTCTTTGCGTAATGGGCTTTTGTAAAGCGATTGACCCCCTTATTACGCAAGCCTTAATTTCGTCAGGTCGAGCAAGTGTTGCGGCACATTACACGTCAATATGTGCGGTTGTTATTCCAATCACGATTTTTATTGGCAGTTACTTTTATCAAATTAATGGTGCTGCATTTGCACTAAGTGCTACCTATCTTTTGTTATTTAGCTATTTGTTATTTTGTGCGAAACGCCATTTAGGGTTATCAATATCGCAATATTTATTCCTGCTTAAAACGCCTGTATCAGGTGCTATTGTGATGTCGATTGTATTAATTTTAACGAAAACGATGGTATTATCTCTCTGGCCATTGTTGGAGATAACTTCACTTATCATACAAGTGATTTTAGGTGCATTGAGTTACTTTGTATGGATTGTGTTCTTTAGGCGTAAAGATCTGTATTACTTACGGGATTTATTATCAAGTGCAGGCTTAGCGAACCGTTTGCTGAACCGCTGGCCGTTTGTGTCAAAAAATTCGCCTTAATGATGTGTAAAATGGAAATTTAATAATGACAGTAGAAGTAGTAGTTGTAGGCTCAGGTTTAAATGCCTTAGGTGTTATGCGTTCATTAGGCCATGATGTTCAGTCGATATTAGTGACGCAAGAAAATGTTGCGGCGCGTTATACTAAGTTTGGTAAGAAGCATTTTGTATCATCAACAACTGATAACGTGATTATTGATCAACTTAAGCAGTTAGGCGCTCAAATAAGTGGCCGTCCGTTATTGCTATTAACAGAAGAGAAAACAGTCGCCCTTGTCAGTGAGAATCGAGAAATACTCGCAGAATTTTTTCAATTTCTCTTGCCAACGCATACACAGCTACTTGGATTGCAATCAAAGTCTGACTTTCAATTAATGGCAGAAAAATCAGGTAGTTTGATCCCCAAAGCGTTAATTATGACAGAAGCGACCGATGTTGAAGCTAAGACCTTAACGTTTCCCTGCGTATTCAAACCTCTGTATCAAGATAAAGCATATAGTCAGCGATTCAAAAAAGCATACAAAATGCATAACTGGGCTGATGTAAAAGCATTATATGCTGATATTTCACCGATCATGCCGGATATGATTCTACAAGAGTGGATTGAAGGTGAAGACAGCGATATTTATTTCAATTTAATGTATGTCGCCGAAAGTGGTGAAGTTGTGACCAGCTTTTCCGGCAGAAAAGTTCGCTCTTGGCCGCTTAATGTTGGAGGAACGGCAAGCTGTACTTCTACAAAAGAACATCATAATACCTTACATCAGCAGACGAAAAAGTTTGTCGATAGCATAGGATATGTTGGTTTAATAGGAATGGAATATAAATTTGATGTTAACCGAAAAGGTTTTTACATGATAGAACCCACGGTTGGTCGCACAGATTATCAACATGAAATAGCTGCTTTATCGGATTGCAACATATTGAAAGCAATTGTTGATTTTCATCTGGGCGGCAGCATCAAAGATCTTGTAAGCCCCTCAAGTTATAAAGAAGTACTTTGGTTCGATGAAATCTCCGACGCTAATGCATTAGCGCATGGTGGGGTAACAATGGCCGATGAACCTAATAAAAAATTTGGCGCACTTTTTCGCTTTACTGACTTAGGCCCTTACTTTTTTGCTTTTAAACAAAAAGTAAAAAGACGGCTGAAACTATCCTAATGATAAAAGTACGTGTATGCCAATGGAGCTATAAAGAATGGTGGATATTGTTCACCGCTTTAGTGTCATCTCATAAAAAAGCACCTGAACGCTTGAAAGGTAGTCTTACTCGGTATTTTCAACGCGATGTCGTGCTACTTAACTCTGGACGAGCAGCAATTGCGTTGTGTTTACAGTTTGTACGTCAGACAAAAAAAGGTAAAACGGAAGTTATTATCCCTCAATATATTTGCACAAGTGTGATTGATACTGTGGAAAAGTGCGGCCTTCAGGCGATACATGCTCCTGTTGACGATGAATTAAATCTAGATATAACGGCTTTACCAGCGCTTATTTCTGACCGTACAGCGGCTATTATTGCGCCGCATATGTATAGTTGTAGTGCAAACATTGAAGCGATAGCTTCACTATCGCGAGAGAGAAATATTTTTTTGATAGATGATGCTGCACAGGTTTTTGGTGTAAAGCATGCAGGCAAACCATTAGGTACTTTTGGAAATGCAGGTGTACTAAGTTTTGCACAAGCAAAATCTATCGTGACGGGCATAAAAGGCTCTGGTGGTGCATTACTTATATCTGACCCAGAATTAAAAAGGTTTGTTGACGGTCAAGTTGCATCTTATGAACGTAATCGTGTCAGATTTTCACGTATCGTTGAGTTTTTATGTGTCTATAAATGGCGAGGCATATTTGAAACTGCACATTATTATCTCACAAGAATTAAAACGTTATTGCACGTGAATAAACCAACTGATGACTATGAACCACGTAAAATAGCCTATATGGATGCTGCCATTGCATTGAACCAAGTTGATTCTTTTGATCATCGTTATAGCCAAACTTTGCATCGTTTGGCTATCTATCGTCGAGAACTCTCCCTGCTGCCATTTCTATCTTTACCGCAAATATCTAATGAAACGCGATATTTATCTCGTTTTATTGTCAGGCTTAAATCAGATCCGCCGATAGCGTTTCGTCAGTTCCTTAAAGAACATGGTGTTGCATCAAAACTGACTTACTTAAAGGGTTCGAAATTGTACAATGGTAACGCTGATTCAGGGTTGCTTGAATTGCCTTTACAGGATATCTCTACTGCAGATGTTCAAAAAATATGTGCTGTTTGTCAACAGTACTCCAAACACCTAACTAACGAAAAAGCCGTGGAAAACAATAATGTCACAAGATAGTCAAAAGCTTATTAGCGGTGCCGTATGGATGTTAGTCACTAGAATGATTATAAAGTCCCTAGGTATTGTTAGCTCTGTGGTGCTTGCCAGATTACTTGTGCCTGAAGACTTTGGTTTAGTAGCAGTGGTAATGGCCATATATGCTTTTTTTAATATCTTTAGTGCCGCGGGTTTTAATTCTGCATTGATTCAACGGAAAGAGTTTGACCCTCAAGCCTATAGTACGGTTTGGACGACAAGTGTGCTGTTTTCAGTATCGGCATTTATTCTTTTTATCGTATCGGCTGACTTTGTTGCGACTTACTATGAAGATGCACGCTTAGAAAATATTATGTACGCGGTTGCCGCATCATTTTTATTACAAGGTTTTTATAATACCGGCGTTGTTCACTTTCAACAAAGTCAAAACTTTAGGCAAGAGTTTTACTTTCAGGTGTTACCTAAACTATTGTCGTTTTTTATAACACTTGGATTAGCGTTTACGCTTCGGTCATATTGGGCGCTAGTGATAGGCATGTTATTTCATCAAATGCTAACCTTGATCACCAGTTACGTGATGCATAAATTTCGCCCTTATTTTACTTTGAAAGGCTTTAGGCGATTATTTACTTTTTCAAAGTGGATCATACTGAACCAACTGCTTTACTTTTTTAATAATTTTTCAATTTCTCTTATTGTAGGTAAAACAATATCTTCAAGAGCCGCCGGTTTAATGGGGCTCAGTGTTGAAATGGCCTCTTTCCCTGTGACAGAAATGGTTGCCCCCATTAATAAAGCAGCTTATCCAGCCTACGCACGAGCAGCAGAAAATATAGCGCGATTAACAAAGTTATATTTGGAATCATTAAATATGGTTTCATTGATTGTTTTACCTGCGGTCATCGGTATTTATTTAACCGCGCCATTATTAGTACCTGTTTTGTTGGGCGATAAATGGTTAGAAACTATCCCTTTAATTCAGGCTATATCAATCGCCAGCTTGTTTCTAGGGTTACAATCTACTAATGGTTATTTAATGATGGCATTAGGAAAACCCCAGATATCAACGCTGATAGGGTTTATTCGCGCTGCTTGTATGTTAGGAGCCGTCATTACCTTAAGCCAACTGCATGGTGTGATTGGTGCGGCAGCAGGACTGCTAATTGCTTCTGTTATTGGCTTTGTTTTTTCGTATATATTTGTTTGGGTCTACTTAAAACTAAGTATAGTGGCAATGATCCGCAGTGTTTTTAATCCACTTGTTTCTGTTGTGGTGATGTTCGCCACGGCCACACTTGCTCATATACAATTATCGGGGATTAATCAGACCTTGTTATTGGCGATATTGGTGATAACAGGTGGTATTACTTATATTGGCATGATTGCACTCTTATGGCGTTTAAATGGTTGCCCTGACGGAATAGAAAAAAAATTCTTGAACATTGTGCGAGTTCGCCTATTCAAATTAGACGTGATTTAAAGAGAGTAAACGTGAAACAGGATATAACGGTAAGTATCGCGACAACCGCGGAAGGAAAGCGTAAACATCAACTTGAACGGGCAATAGCGAGTGTGTTGTCTCAGGAAGGGTGTTCATTTAAATTACACATCATTATTAACGGTAATCGTTTCGACAAGACGTTTCGTGCACAATTAGAACAAGATCAACGATTCACCTGTTTTTATCGTGAGGAAGGGCACTTACCAAAAGCCTTAATTTACGCTAGGCAAGTGATCGATACAGACTATTTCTGTTTTCTTGATGATGATGATGAGCTGTTACCTAACTCTTTATCATACCGGCTAGATGGTTTCGACAACTCGCTAGACGTGGTTGTTGGTAATGGTGTTAGATGTGATACGCAAACAAAAGAAGAAGTGATTTCACACCCTTATTTTGATGATTACCAACAAGACCCCATGCTTGCGTTATTTGGAAAAAGCGGTACGTGGTTATCAAGTTGCGCGGGTCTTTTTAGAACATCTGCAATTCCAACTGAATATTTTTCTGACTATATAAAATACGCAGAGTGGAGTTATTTAGCCTTTAAAATTGCGCTAAACCATCAAGTAGGGTTTGTTAATAAGCCTTGTCATCGCGTTAATATTCAACCTGGTTCACTGTCTAGTCATAGTGCGTATTTAGAAGGGCAAATGGCTTTGCTTGAGGCATTAAAGAGTATGCAATTACCCGCTAGAGTGATGCCATTATTTAACGATAAATTGATTGATACATGCCATGTTCTGTCGGTTCATTACCTTAGTGAAGGTAAAATGTATAAAAGCTGGAAAACGCATTTTGCGTCGATGAAAACATGGAAAGGCTTCTGTCAGTATGTCTTATACACCCGACATGTGATAATAGGGAGTTTTAAGTAACTCAAAAGGTAGCCGTTATCTAAGTAAAATAACGGCTATAACGTTGATTAGCTTTCTGGAAGACTTTTGTTTTTCGTTCATTATAAGTCCAATGTTTTTAAGGATAGGTGACCGATGAAGCATTAATGTTTCTCTAGGGTAAAAAGCTTCCCACTAAAGTGCGCTGTATTGGTTGTAGTAAATAAAAACTTATCGTCGGGTACAGTGCCAATAGGTTGGTAAACATACGCATACTTAGAACCATTAATTTCAGGTGATGCTTGATAGGGAAAAGCTTTTATTTTACGCCAATTTTTCCCATCGGCGCTGAACCAAATTGCAGCCTCTTCAGCGATTGCTTGTTGGCAGCCCGGCTCGTAATTAACACCGAGATAATAACCACCAGATTGTGTTTTCGTGCAGTGATATGCGGGAGCGTCAATCTTGGCGACTTGCGCTAATTCATTCGTGTGTAAATCAAACCGATAGATATAATTAATGTCGTCTGCGGCAGCGTCTTTTCCTGCATCCATCCCCCAAACTAGAGCATCGTTAAAAAACATCAGTGATACTGCGCGCCAAGTTTGACTACCGCCGTTAAACTTTTCTATTGAGGTAAAGTTATCTTCAGTATAATAAAACCATGATTGTTGATCAGAATCACCGGTGGTGATCCAAATTCTTTCACGGAATTCATCCCAATAAACTCCGTGAATATGCTTTATTTCTTCGCCAGAAAACGTGTGTTCTATTTGTAGTTCAGTACCATTGTTCACAATACCGATAATATTGATTTCTCTGCCTTTTTGATTAGCATACTCGCCAAAATATACATTTCCATCTGGCGTAATTGCGATACCGTTTCTAAGGGGTGGAAGTATATTGCTGTTGGAAAAATCGAAGATTGGCGTTGCGACATTTTTATCTTTCGCAGGGTCAAATCGATACACTTTGTCATAAATCACCAGCACGACTTTTGATGGCAGCTCAATGACATGACCTAGCCCCATTCCTTTATTGAGTTTTCGTACCAATGCACTTCTGGCGATTTTATCTTTAATTGTTGCTACAAGACCTTCACCGTTTGGCGGAATTTGGAAATAACGTTCAAATTTTTCAGTGTTATAGATATATTTGTAAACAATGTGATCATTAACAACTAAACAATAATCTTCGGCGGAAAAATGAGGGTAATAATCATTTTGTAATTTTTTCATTTTATTAAAACAAGCTTTTTGAAGTTAATTTAAAAGTTATGCTCTATTTTTTACCTGTTCACTTATAGAACTATTGTCGAAGTTGTAGCCTAACGTTTTTATGTCTTGTTCGTAGACTTGCTCAACTATCTTTTTTGTTTTTTCTGTGTAATAAGTCATATAATTATTATGTTGGCTTTTATTTTGAATAGAGATTTCCGCATCGATGTTGAGTTTATTTGATATGAATTGAAAGTCATCATCCATATTTTCTAAGAAACCAATAAAGTCTAATGACACCTTTTCGTGTCTATCAATAATGTAGTGTGTTTGAGGGCGAAAGTGGTGCCATTTTTGAATGTTCTCTTTATTAACCCATTCAGTTACAAATTGCTCAAAGCTAGAAAACATAGACAACTCTTTTTCAAACCATGCTTTGTCTTTTTCGCCAAAACCACCTTTTTTAAGAAAAAAGTAGGCAGAAACCAATCTATCCCAAGGGTTTCTAACAAAAGTAAACTTATAATAGTTTTTAATATTTTTGGGCTCAAATATCACTAAGTACTCATTTATTGATGTATGTCCCCCAGCTAGGTTTCCAAATAACTTTTTACAGACAGAAACGCCTGCACATTTTGGAATGTGAACAAATATTGCCTTATTATCATCAAAAGGTTTGTAAGAATAACCGTCATTTGTTTCAATTTTTCTCTTAGTTTGCAACGAGTCGAATATTTTGGGGTTGTGTTTTTTATAAGCGAATCGTAACAATCTAAGGTAAATATTATCAGGTAAAATACTCACGAGCTTTTTTTTCATATTATCTTCCATAATTAAAATTTCAAAGTTATTTATCTTGGTGTTAAAGCCCATTTAGGATTTGAATGATAGCTTTCCTTAATCGCAATATTGTTTTGGATAAATCGCCACAACGGTAAACCATTTTCTTGATCTTTAACATAAGATGCTGCACACATTGCGATTGAATAATAACCGTGTTCTGTATCTTGTCCGGCAGCAACGTTTTTTATCAGTTGTGTTACGTATGACGCTTGGTAATTACCAAAAACGTTTTGCCAATTAGTAAACCAGTTCGTCTGATTATCGTGTGTCGGTAAAACGTAAGCAAATAATAAGTTAGGCTCTATGTCGTATGAAAAAATGCCTCTTATTGGGCGTGATGAATATTCTAGCAATTTCTCAGTTGGCCAACCTAACTCAGCAGCGCGACCCATCGCGCTGACAATAAAGTTTTGCATCCATGGTGCGGTTGCGCGTGATACATTCTCAGTCTTAACAAATTTATCACTAACATATGAGGCACTAGTGATCCCAGAACCCCAATAACCTAGTTCAGAAGGTTCGCCGTTACCTACAAACGAGGTTGATATGTTGTCAAAAGAAAAATCATATAAATCTTGTAAAGCTGGTTGGCTATTACCTACGCGGTACTTACCTTCCCAAAGAGCAATACCATTTGAAATTAACTGGCCAAAGTATGCTTTTTCGTGAAAGCCGTCAGGAATAATATCGTATGTATGAACACGGGTGCGTAAATGCCATGCTTGAGCGCGCACTTCGCCAGAATACATTGCTCCTTCACTGCCTGTTGGGCCTCGACCATAACTACGTTTATAGGCTTTTGCATTGCTGTCACCACTAACAAATGCAGCAGAAAATAGCATTTGTTCTAGGTAGTAATAATCGCCAGTTAATAAGTATTGTAATGACGAAATATCAGGGTGGTGCGCAGTATCTGGTCGCCAAGGTGTTGAATCAACCTCACCGACATAAGGTATTTTATCGTCGTCATCAATTTCATGCCAAGTGGGTCGGTACGTCCAATGTGTTGGGCGAGCACCTGGCGCCATCGACACTATACGTCCTAAACCTGATACTTCCTTTTCAAAGTCAAAGGTTCTTTCGTCATCACCCTCACGGTAGTGCATTGGCCAATTTCCAGATAGATCTGCCTGAGTAAAAGCAATATCCGCTAAACGCCAATCACCTGTATATAACCACTTTACTGTCCAAGAAGGGTATAAGCCAATATCAGGTCTACCACCGGCAGTTGCCATAGCCGGTTGCCAGAAGCCTTTTTGATAAATGTCGGTATCCCTCGACTGCCATTCATTCCAGTAGGCGGTTATCTTATTGGCTGGGATCTCTTTACTGGTATCAAAGTGTGGTACTGACGGTGTTTGTACTAGGTACGCTAGATTATGATCAATGGAAATAGGTGAGTCGTCATAGGTAGAAAAACTCTTTGTCCATCTTGTTCTTGCTTGATGGTTGATATCATCTTTTTGGTAAACTAAAGCCTGTTCAGTACCTAAATGTAACGTTACATCGTAAAGCTGATCTTGTAATGTTGTTGTGTTGATATTTTCACTTACAAAACGTACAGAGTATTCGCCTAAGCTTTTCCAATAGGTTACATAAAATAACGGCCTAATAGATTTATACTCATCGCTGCCAATGTCATAATTTCTCTGCGTTGAATGGTCTGCGAGTAACAATGTTGTCGCCACAGGACCATCCTGCCATAACGTATAATGATTATTAGTTAATAAGCTACGTGCAGATATTGTATGTTCAACGCCATCAAAATTATAAGTAAACCTTGCATCAAACCCAACACCATCAGCGAGTAACTGGCTTTTAGAAAAAGGAGTGAAAGACTCAGGGCTATCGTTAACAATATTAGCAGTCACGTCTGTATTCTCTTCTAATGAGCCTATTACAAAGCTAAGAATTGCGTGTTTGACGGAGCCATCATCATAGCGTTGTTTGACTGTAGCTTGAGCTGAAACATTTTGACCATTAATTCTAATTGTTGGACTATCAGCAATTTCCCCTTTAATAAAAGGGCGTGCAATTTGAATCGGTAAATTTGTCCTCTGTTTATTAATAGGTTCTTTGATGATTATCGTATTGGTAGTAGGCTCAATAGGTTCTTCTTCAAAAAATGCTGAAATGGTCAGTACGTCAGAAATATTTATTGTGCATGTTGCTGCTGAAGCAGGACAATTTTCCCAAGACAAAAAATCAAAGCCGTTATCGCCTGTACTTTCAAAGGTTAATTGTGTGTTTTTTTCGACAGAGTATTGGCAGTAATTGGTACAGGTTTCATCTAACTGTTCAATATACACACTACCATTACCGCTCACATTAAGCCTTACATCAACTTCATTCTGACTTAATGTTTCAAAGTCAGCGCGAACAATGGTGTAACCATTTACAGTGACATTGCAGGTTAGTTCAGTGGTAGTACAGCCCTCACTCCAGCCGGAAAATTCTGCCCCTTCATCTGGTTGTGCAATCACAGTGACGACAGTGTCAGGCGCAAGATCATATTCGCACTCAATATCACATGTTTCAGCAAGCTGAGGAATCGATACGCTGCCGTTACCCAATGCTAATACGAGAAGTTGAGTCGCTTCCTTTGGTGTGAATTCTGCTTTAACGTTTTTATTACTGTTTAGGGTAAGTTTACATTCTTGCTGCTGACAACCTTGCCAACCATTAAATTGGAAGTCATCTGTATTAGGTGTGGCAATCAACGTAACGGTTGAGTGTGCTTTAGCGTTAATCGTACAATCTTGGGAGCAGCTTTGGTTTAATTCAACGATGTCAACTTTGCCTTCGCCATCGCCAACAAACTGAATATTAATTGAGTAGTCGTCAATTGGCGTAATAATGGCTTTTGAATCGCTGTCACCTCCTCCTCCACAAGCAGCGAGTGTACAGGTGATGAAAATAGAGAGTATTCGAGACAATTGTTGCCGAATAAAAAACATAAAAAATATATCCTAAAATTGCTGAAAAATGTACGTCACTGTATAACTATTAATTGTAGTTGCTCACGCAGTTGATGCCAATGATGAACTGAGTTTTTTAGAGCCTGAATTTCTGTATTGAAATTAGGCGCTAGTGCTTGATTATCAAGGCGCTGACCAAAATCAGATGAGCTACCTGAAAAGATACTACTTATCAGTATATTACCAAGCTCCACATTATAATGAGCAGGTTCCCAATACCATTGCATTGCTTGATGTGGCTGCATTAGTTTTTCGGGTTCTAACGTATATTGATTAAAACCACTAAAATCCCACAACGTTATGTATTGAGATTGATGATCTCGAACCACATTTGCAAGAGTTGTTTTCCATTGTAAATAGAGCTCAAAGTAACCTTGTTGATTAATAGCGTGTAAGTAGCTGTAATGGTAGGGATTAATAAAAAGATGCAGGGTGATTTTTTTACTCTGCACCACGTTTATTAATTCAAGTAACTTTTCAAATTTAGGGCTTATAGGTGTGCCTTCGTTACTGGTTAACTGCCATGGCTTTTGGCTTAACTTTTCTTTTACAAACCCCAGCTTTTGTTTAAAAAGAGGCTTTTTCCCTTCAGATTTAACAATATTAATATACGATTGGGCACTGTTGAGACCGAAAGGTCCAATACTGTCCACAACAGAATTTTGCTGGCTCATGGTAAAAAGCGATGAGATGAGCGCATCGACTGAATAGACTAATGCTAAACGTTCTGTATAACGTTGTTTGGCGTGCTTAAAACCTTCGGCTGAAAATAAACGGTGTCCGTAACTCGTTTTTGTGGCATTGGTTTCATTGCCTGTGGGGGTAACCAGAAAATCAAAAAAATCTAAACCAAATACAATGGTTTCAAGGTTGGGACTGGTATTAATTGCGTGATAGATGTGATCAATTTGTGAATGCAGCGTAGCGCCAGCTAACCCTAGGTTATAGACTTTTTTACCTTCAAAAGCAGGGTGGTAGGGCGACAGTCCCATTTCAACTCGGGAATTACCCATCAATAATACATCAGGCTTAACGTGTTCAACGCGATAAGGTTTACTGATGCGCACTCGGTTGCTTGCTTCTGGTTTCACTTTATTGATATTTGAAATCGTTGGTGACCAATACATACCAAAGGGATCAATAAACCAATTAATACCGCCAACCCCAATGAGCAAAAGAATGGTAATGAAGCTGAATTTCTTTAAATAAGTCATAGTTAAAATTGAAAGTATAGAAATTCACTTACCTGGTTGAGCGTCAATAACCCTAAAACAAACGCTAACGCAGAAAGAAAAGCAAATTTTGTTGAATACGAAAATTGAAGCTGCTGTGCTATTTTTTTTGCGGGCCAAATAGCATTCGTAGTATCAAACTGTAGCGTGCTTAAAGTCGCTTTATGTTTGGCAAACATATCTTGTATATTAGGCAGTACTAATACCACGAGCGTTAATGTGATTATCCATAGCCAAGTTTTAACAAAAACTGCACCGCCGCCGAGCGTAGGAGTAATAGCTAAAGAATCTAATACTTGATGAAGCGGAGATAATTTAACATAAATCGCGTTTGGCATGGATATGCCGTTCAACCCAGCCATACCAGATAACATGTTTAGTGCACCATCTAATGTAACGGCTCTAAAAAATACCCAACCGATGATCACGGCAATAATCGTGATAAACCAGGCCAAATACCGGTATAACATACTGTTTACAAAAGAAACCCCACTAGACTTTATCATGTGTTGCCAGCTGTGGTTAATAATTAAGTATGAACCGTGTAAACCGCCCCAAATGACAAAATTCCAACCTGCGCCATGCCATAAGCCACCGAGTAACATGGTAATTAATAAATTGGTATAGCGAGAAACTTGGCCTTTTCGGTTACCGCCTAAGGCAATATACACATAATCGCGTAAAAATTTAGATAAGGTCATATGCCATCGCCGCCAAAACTCTGAAATATTGGCCGCTTTATAGGGGGAATAAAAGTTCAGCGGCAGCACAATGCCAAATATTCTTGCAAGCCCGACGGCCATATCTGAATAACCAGAAAAATCAAAATATAATTGAAAAGTATAGGCTAGTGCACCTCCCCAAGCAGTAAAAAAATCGATACTTTCACCAGCATCCGCCATTGAGAATATTGGGGTAGCATAAATGGCAATGCCATCAGCAATCACCGTTTTTTTGAATAAGCCAATGGCAAAAATAGACAAGCCAATGGCGACATCGTTCGCGTTTAACTGAAAGGCTTTATTTCGTTCAAATTGCGGCAACATATCTTTGTGGTGAACGATGGGGCCAGCAATAAGTTGCGGAAAAAATGACACAAATAACGCATAGTGTAAAAAGCTGTATTCTTTGGTGATACCTTTGTATGAATCAACTAAATAGGCAATTTGTTGGAAGGTGAAAAATGAAATTGCCAGTGGCAGAATAATATTGCCAATAGAGTAATCAACATCAAATACACTATTAACATTATTGAGTATAAATCCAGCGTACTTAAAATACGCGATAGCGGACAAATTTACCGCGATACCGAAAATGAGTAACCCTTTATGTTTTGAGCGACCACCCAACATACCGCCTAATAGGTAATTAAACCCCATAGAGGCAAGTAACAATAAAAGATAAACCGGATTCCACCAACCGTAAAAAAATAAAGAGCACGCCACCAGCACCGCAATTGCAGGCTCATTGCCGTAACGCTTTGCTATTTGTAAAAACAACAAAATGGTTAATGGTAAAAAAAAGAAAAGAAATTCAACCGAATTAAATAACACCTAACTTCCTTGCGTTTCGTATTATGTTTCGTGATTGCAATTTAACTATCTGCTTATGATTGATAATACATTTAGTAAATGTACTTTCGAAGCATTAATAAATCACTTATGATGACATTATAATTAAATTCATCGTTTATGGAAGACAAATGGATCAACCTGTCATTACTCCTGTGGTGTTGTGTGGTGGAAGTGGTACTCGACTTTGGCCATTATCACGTACCTATACCCCGAAACAATTTTTACCGTTAACCTCTTCTTACTCAATGTTGCAAGAAACAGTTCTTCGATTACCTAAAACGATTAACCAAGGTATTTTTATTTGTAATGAAGAACATCGCTTTATGCTTGCTGAGCAATTAAGGAAAATTGATGCCAATAACAGCACAATTTTGCTTGAGCCCGAAGGTCGAAACACTGCACCTGCAGTCGCTTTAGCTGCTTTGCAGGCAATGAAAGATAATCCGCATGCGATGTTATTAGTGCTAGCAGCAGATCATGTAATCTCTGATCATGGCGCATTTCATCAAGCGATTGAACATGCAACAGCAGCAGCGTTGCAAGATAAATTAACCACCTTTGGTATTGTGCCGGATAAACCTGAAACAGGGTATGGCTACATTCAACATGGCAACGATGGCGAACAATTTCATTCAGTAAAACAGTTTGTTGAAAAGCCAGCGCTTGATGTCGCTAAACAATACGTCGCTTCTGGTGATTACTTGTGGAATAGCGGTATGTTTTTGTTCAAAGCGTCATGCTTCATTGATGAATTAGAGAAATACTGTCCAGAAATATTAGTTGCATGTCAGCAAGCTTTCAGTGGTGCTGAACAAGATTTAGATTTTATTCGACCAGAAAAGTCTGCCTTTTTATCTTGTGTCAGTGAATCAATTGATTATGCGGTTATGGAAAAAACGTCAAATGCCGCGGTTGTACCTCTAAATGCGGGTTGGAGCGATGTGGGTTCATACGGGGCGTTAGCTGATGTACTTGATAAAAGTGACGAGAAATCGAATGTATTCGTTGGTGATGTATTAACGCATGAAACCTCGGAGTGTTATATCAACAGCCAACATAAATTGGTTGCTACTGTTGGTGTCGAAAATCTGGTTATTGTAGATACGCCAGATGCGGTATTAGTGGCTAATAAAGATAAAGCACAAGATGTTAAAGCCATTGTTGAACAATTAAAGCAACAAAGCAGAAGCGAAGTGTCATTTCAGCGTGAAGTGTATCGACCATGGGGTAAGTATGACTCTATCGACATGGGTGAGCGCTTCCAAGTAAAACGCATTACCGTGAAACCAGGGGCAAAACTTTCAGTACAAATGCATCACCACCGTGCTGAACATTGGATTGTTGTCTCAGGTACAGCAAAAGTGACGATTGGTGAAACCACATCGCTTTTGAGTGAAAATATGTCTACTTATATTCCGATTGGTGAAGTTCACGCACTAGAAAACCCTGGAAAGCTCCCCTTAGAAATGATTGAAGTACAATCAGGTAGTTACCTTGGTGAAGATGATATTGTACGCTTTGAAGATAGATACGGACGTAGTTAATAGTAGATAAATCATGATGACAAAAGAAAATTTAACCTGTTTTAAAGCTTATGATATTCGTGGCAAGTTAGGCGAAGAGCTTAATGCTGATATTGCTTATCGTATTGGCCGAGCGTTTGCTCAACACACCAAAGCGAAAACTGTTGTGGTTGGTGGTGATGTTCGATTAACCAGTGAAGAATTAAAGTTAGCGCTGGCGAATGGCTTGATGGATGGTGGCACTGACGTCATTGATCTAGGTCTTAGCGGTACTGAACACATTTATTTCGCCACCAGCCATTTAAAATGTGATGGCGGTATTGTAGTGACAGCGAGTCATAACCCTATTGATTACAACGGTATGAAATTAGTCAGAGAGCATTCTAAGCCAATTTCTGGTGATACTGGGTTATTTGATATTAAAGCGCTAGCAGAAAGTGGTGAGTTTGTTACTCCTGTTTTAAAAGGAACGATAACGCCTCATGATATCTCTGACGCTTATACTGAACACTTGTTAAGTTATATTGAACTTGAGAATATCAAACCGTTAAAAATTGTCGTGAATGCTGGTAATGGGACAGCTGGCCCCGCGTTAGACTGCATAGAACAAGCATTTAACACACGCAATATTCCAATTGAGTTTATCAAGGTTCATCATCAGCCTGACGGTACCTTTCCCAATGGAATACCTAATCCTTTACTGCATGAAAACCAACCAGTTACGTCAAATGCTGTAAAAACTCATCAAGCAGATATGGGCATTGCATGGGATGGTGACTTTGATCGCTGTTTTCTGTTCGATGAAAACGGTAGCTTTATTGAAGGTTATTATATTGTTGGGTTACTCGCCGAAAACTTTTTAGCTAAGCAGCCAGGCGGGAAAATTATTCATGATCCGCGTTTAACGTGGAATACCATCGATATTGTTGAACAAAGTGGTGGTCAAGCAATACAGAGTAAAACCGGCCATGCTTTTATCAAAGAGCGTATGCGCGAGGAAGATGCAATATACGGTGGTGAAATGAGTGCACATCATTACTTTCGAGATTTCGCCTATTGTGACAGCGGTATGATCCCTTGGCTTTTAGTGGCGGAGTTACTGTGTATTAAAAAACAACCACTCTCTGCTTTAGTGCAAGATCGCATTGCTAAATATCCTTCCCCAGGCGAAATTAATAGCACCATTGCTGAACCGAAAAAGGCCATTGCTCGCGTGCTTGAGTATTACCAAGCACAAGCAGTTGAGATTGAGTACGTAGACGGTATAAGTGTGTCATTTGATAACTGGCGCTTTAATCTACGTTCAAGCAATACTGAGCCAGTCGTCAGATTAAATGTAGAAACCAAGGGAGATCTTGCGTTGATGCAAATAAAAACTGATGAAGTACTTCAATTATTACGACAATAGTAATGAACATGGAATATCGTATTCTATCGCTGAGTGACTTAAGTGAAGAATATTGGCAACAGCGCTTATCACCGCAACTGTTTGAACATTCGCTTGTTTGGTTGCAAGCTACCGAGCAATATGTAACGAAAAAGCGCTGTAAGTTACATACCTTATGGTGTGATGAACAACTGGTTGCGGCACTACCACTTTATCAAGAGCAAGGCTTTTTAGGCGCAAAGGTGTTTAAAAATTTAATGAGCTTTTATTCAACAGAAATCAGCTTATTAACTCACAGTGACTTTCCAGAAAGTGGGCAATTACTATATGACCACATTATTGAAGCTAATCGTTGGCATTTTTTTGAACTTGGCCCCATCGTTAACAATCGTCTTAAACTTCATTATTTCAATACGGTGGTTGCACAGCAAACGAATTGGTTTATTCGCGATGTTGATTCTGAAGAAGCCTATTTTTCAGCAAGGCCAAGTCGATTAAAAAACACGCTTAAACGTAAAAATAAGCAACTAACTAAACATAATTATCGTTTTCAAATTGCACAAGATCCAACAAGCGTTAAGCAAATGTTTACTGACTATCAAGCAATTTATCAACAAAGCTGGAAAGGGCAAGAATTTAGTGATGATTTTATTCTTGACCTTTGCTTGCAAGCACAAGCACAACAAAAATTATGCTTTGCAACCTTATACATTGATGACACTCCAGCAGCGTCTCAAATATGGTTTACGCAACAAGATCAGGTTTCTATTTTTAAATTAGCCTACGACCCGCAATTTTCATCATTGTCAGTAGGGAGTTTATTATCTGAATATATGACAAAACATGTGTTAAGGCATTGTGGTATGCGTCACATAGAATTTGGTATGGGTGATGAGCGCTATAAACAAGATTGGATGAGTGAAAAGCAGTACCGTTATTGTTATTTGGTGTTTAATACCAAGTCGATTATTGGCATACTGGCGTGGTTAAGATATAGCGTAATGGCTAGCTTTAAAAAAACTTTAACAGGATGGTTAGGAAAAAACTCGGATGACTCAACGTGATATTAAACAACAACTCATAGAAATTTTATCTGGCTTAATGCCGAGTTATAACCAACAGTATTGGCAAAGCAATCCTGAACTTATTGGCGTGGTGCCCGAGTTTGACTCCATGACCATCGTAAATCTTATCGGTGAATTAGAAGATCAGTTTGATTTAACCTTAGATGATGACGATGTAACGGCTGAAAACTTTGAATCTGTCGATACTATTGTTGCGCTTGTCAGTAGCGAACGTTAATGCTTCAATCTGGCGCACATTTTTATTCAACACACTCAACTGAATTATATCGCTTTGTTCGTTTACCTGCGTTATTTGACCGTTTAGTGATGTTTTGTCCGCCATTGTTTGAAGACGCGAATAACACTCGTCACGTCTATAGTAAATTTGCACAGCAATTAGCAACTGAGCGAATCGCGTCAGTTATTTTTGATTATTCCGGCACAGGAGATAGTCAAGGAGAGTTGGCAGAGGCTTCCATTGCTACGTGGCGTTCTGAACTTACTCAACAAATTTCCAGTATTAAACAACAGTATCCTAACGTGAATGTTACCTTACTCGCCTGTTGTTCTGCTGCGCTGGTGCTAAATGAAACACTGTTTGAATGTGCTCACGAAATTATACTGTGGCACCCAGAGCTTAATGGTAAAAAATACCTTAACCAATTAAAGCGTATGGCTAAATTGCAACCTTATGATGACCAATACATTGGTGAAGCATCGCTATCACTTATTGCCGGGTATGAATTATCAGCGTTGTTATTGAACGAATTAGCTGCGATCAATATAAGTTTACCAATAAATACAAATATTTTCTGGGGCGAGTTTTCCATGCAAGTGCCCGTATCAGCAGCACGTAGCCGCTTATATCAATCAGTAGAGCAAAATCGCAATTTTTCGCTTGAAGTGTTTCAACAAGCAAAGTTTTGGCAGGCCTCTGAATTGACTCTACCTCTTGATTTACTCAAACAAACAATGCAATGGCTTGATGATGAAAAATAGTCAAGAAACTCCTGTTAATTTTAAATGTGGTGAAGCCCAACTACAGGGTATTTTACATCAGGTAGAACATGCTAAACAGGGCGTGATCATGGTTGTTGGGGGCCCACAAACGCGGGTTGGCAGCCATCGAATGTTTGTTCAAATTGCGCGACATTTGACTCGCCAAGGTTTAAGTGTCTTACGATTTGATTATCGTGGTGCTGGTGATAGCGAAGGTGAAATACAATCTTTTGAACATACTGTTGCTGATATTTCAGCGGCAGTAACCTTTTTTAAGACCCAATACCCCAAAACAAACATCGCCCTGTGGGGTTTGTGTGATGCAGCATCTGCTATCGCTTTATTTTTAAAAACAGAGCAAGTAACTTCGATTAATCATGTGGTGTTACTAAACCCATGGGTAAAACAGCCAGCGACTGAAGCCCAAGCGTATTTAACACATTATTATTGGCATCGACTGCGTGATATCAGTTTTTGGAAAAAGCTTATCACGGGTAAGTTAAATATATTTCGAAGTGCACAAGGTATCGCACAGCAAAAAGCATTGGCCAATCAACAGCAGGAAGACTCATTTGTTGATGGCATGTTAGCGGGGTTACAACAGTATACTGGTCAATCTCATCTCATTTTGGCAGAGCAAGACTTAACGGCACAAGAGTTTTGCCAGCTAAGGCAGCATAACGCTCAGTGGAAAACGCTAACTTTCAGTAGTGAAATCACTATTGCGGGTGCTAATCACACCTTTGCGTCGCCCCGTTGGAAACAACAAGTGGCAGAACAAACCTTTAATGCGATTATATCTAGTTAATTTTAATCATTATCGCTACAATGGTGAAGGTGTTAATATTTTGTAGCAACTTATTAACGTAAGTAAACAGCGGTTTTGTTTCGGATAGATAAAACAAAAAAGAATCACATTTTGCTTGGTAAAGAATATGGAATCAGTTTTTCAGCCTAAAATTGCAATTATTGGCTTAGGATATGTCGGTTTACCCTTAGCGGTCGAATTTGGTAAAAAGTTTCAAACTATTGGTTTTGATATCAATGGTCCTCGTGTTCAAGAACTCAATCAAGGTATTGACCGTACACTCGAAGTAAATCGAGAAGAGCTAAATGAAGCAACGCAACTTACTTGCTCATCTAACACTCAAGATATTATTGGTTGCGATTATTATATCGTTACCGTCCCAACGCCGATTGATCAACACAAGCAACCTGATTTAACTCCGCTGATTAAAGCGTCAGAAATGCTTGGTAGTGTTATCGCAAAAAATGCGACAGTGATATATGAATCAACGGTTTATCCTGGGGCCACAGAAGAAGATTGCGTGCCTATTTTAGCGCAAGTATCTGGCTTAACGTACAATCAAGACTTTTTCGTAGGTTACTCTCCAGAGCGTATAAATCCGGGTGATAAAACACACCGTTTACCCTCAATTTTAAAAGTTACTTCAGGCTCTACGCCTGAAGTTGCTGAAAAAGTCGATGCCTTATATCGCAGTATTATTACTGCCGGTACTTACAAAGCATCATCTATTCGTGTTGCTGAGGCAGCGAAAGTCATTGAAAACACCCAGCGTGATGTCAATATCGCACTTATTAATGAGCTATCGATTATTTTTAATCGCTTAGGTATTGATACGTTAGAAGTGCTTGAAGCGGCGGGTACAAAATGGAACTTTTTGCCATTTCGTCCTGGTTTGGTTGGTGGCCACTGTATTGGCGTTGATCCATACTACCTTACCCATAAGGCGCAAGCGGTAGGGTATCACCCTGAAATGATACTTGCTGGCCGACGCCTTAACGATGGCATGGGGCAATATGTGGTTTCGCAATTAGTTAAAGGTATGTTGCAAAAGCGTATTCAGGTTGATCAATCAAATGTGCTCGTTATGGGGTTAACTTTTAAAGAAAACTGTCCTGATTTACGTAATACAAAGATAATCGATATTATTCATGAGCTAAAAGAATACAATATTAACGTTGATGTTGTAGATCCGCTATGTGAAAGTGAAGAAGCACAAAAAGAATACGGTATTTCGCTCACTAAAACGCCTGAAAAAGGTAAATACGACGGTGTTATTCTTGCGGTCGCACACAGCGAATTTAAAGACATGGATATTAATGAAATTAAAGCACTTGGCCGAGAAAACCATGTGTTGTATGACTTAAAATGTGTGTTGGATAAATCACACGTAGATATGCGTCTGTAAACGTACAAAGGATTAAACAGTGTCATCATTTGAAACAGTAAAAACGCAATTATTAGCCAGTCCTAAAACCTGGCTAGTTACCGGTGTTGCAGGGTTTATTGGCTCTAATTTATTAGAAGCGTTATTAAAACTGAACCAGAAAGTGATCGGGTTAGATAATTTTGCCACCGGTTATCAGAAAAACTTAGACGAAGTCCAACAAAGCGTTAGCAGTGAGCAATGGCAAAACTTTCACTTTATTAAGGGTGATATTCGAGATTTTGAAACATGCCAAAATGCTGCCAATAGCGTTGATTATGTTTTACATCAAGCGGCATTAGGTTCAGTGCCTCGGTCCATTGCTGACCCTATTACTACTAACGCAGCTAATATTACCGGCTTTCTCAATATGCTCGAAGCCGCGAAACAGCATTCGGTCACTAGTTTTGTTTATGCAGCCAGTAGTTCTACCTATGGCGACCACCCAGCATTACCGAAGGTTGAAGAAAATATCGGAAACCCATTGTCTCCTTATGCTGTGACTAAGTATGTTAACGAGTTATACGCAAGTGTGTATGCGAGAACCTATGATTTTAACTGCATAGGTTTGCGTTATTTTAATGTCTTTGGAAAGCGTCAAGACCCAGACGGTGCCTATGCAGCGGTGATCCCCAAGTGGACGGCTGCGATGATTAAAAACGAGCAAGTATTTATTAACGGCGATGGTTTAACCAGCCGTGATTTTTGTTACATTGAAAATACGGTGCAAATGAACATCTTAGCAGCAACGGCAGCGAAAGATGCGAAAAATGAAGTGTATAATGTTGCTGTAGGTGACCGCACTACATTAAATGATTTATTTGCATCAATTAAAACCGCGTTAATCGATAACGGGGTGAATGTAGAGCAAGCGCCAGAATATCGAGACTTTCGTGCTGGTGATGTAAGACATTCGCAAGCTGATATATCAAAAGCAGCAACGAAATTAGGCTATGCGCCAGGGTATAAAATTCAACAGGGCATCTTAGAAGCGATGCCTTGGTATCTAAACAATGTTAAATAACATTTTTAAGTCAAAGATAAGCTTATTAGTAAGGATTGAAGCATGAAAGTAGGGATTGTTGTTGGGACACGCCCAGAAATTATCAAAATGGCACCAGTAATTCGTGAGTGTCAAAAGCGTGGTGTGGCTTACTTTATTATTCATTCAAACCAGCATTATTCAGAAGAAATGGATAGCATCTTTTTTAAAGAGTTGAACTTACCACAGCCCAATTACAATTTAGGTGTAGGTTCTGGTTTACATAGTAATCAAACCGGTAATATTTTAATTAAAATGGAACCGATTTTACTGGATGAAAAGCCAGATGTTGTTCTTGTACAAGGTGACACCAATACGGTTCTTGCTGGTGCCTTAGCGGCATCAAAATTAGGTATTAAAGTCGGACATATTGAAGCAGGCTTACGTAGTTATGATCGTACCATGCCTGAAGAAACCAACCGTATCATGACGGATCACATCAGTGATTATTTATTCGCAGTTGGGCCTAATCAACATAAGATATTGTCTAAAGAGGGGATTAATGCTGACAATATTTTCACTGTGGGTAACACGGTTTCAGATTCACTATTTCAACATTTAGAAATTTCAGCGGAAAAAAGTAAGATTTTAGCCGACCTAGGTGTTACCGATAAAAACTATTTTTTAGTTACCGCTCATCGTGCATCTAATGTTGACACACCTGCAAGTTTACAAGCGCTACTCGCTTTATTTGATAAGCTACACGCTAAATATAGCCAACCTATCGTATGGCCTATTCATCCTAGAACGCAGGCCAAGTTAAAAGAATTTAGCATTGAAGTTCCAAGTTACTTAAAACTATTACCACCTATTGGTTATTTAGACTTTATTCAATTACAAAAACATGCACTATTAATTCTTACCGATTCAGGCGGTATACAAGAAGAAGCCTGTTTATTAGGCGTGCCATGTATTACCTTACGTGAAAATACAGAACGACCAGAGTCAATTGAAGTTGGCGCTAATGTATTAGTCGGTTTAGATGGCGATAAAGCATTAGCAGCAGCAGAAAAATGGTTAGCAAAAGGTGATTTTTCTTGGGAAAACCCTTTTGGCGATGGCCATGTAGCCGAAACGATTCTAGATATTATTACCGGTACTGAACAAGTCGACTTGCAAGAGAAGATTGTTGCTAAGAATGAAACACTTGCTGTTGTCGGTATGGGCTATATGGGCTTACCCATTGCGAGTTTAATCGCACAAGCTGGATACTCGGTAACCGGTATTGATTTAAGCCAAGACAAAGTAGATTCAATTAATCGTGGTGAATGTCCGTTTGATGAAGTAGGCATGCCTGAACTGATTAAGAAAGTCGTAGAACAAGGTTTTTTAAAAGCATCAACGTCTATTCCTTCTTCTGATACATACTTAGTGGCAGTACCCACTCCCCACAAAGACAATGCTTGTGATCGTAGCTATGTGTTCAGTGCTGCTGACGCCATTGCAAAGGTAGCCAAAGATGGTCAAACGGTTATTGTTGAATCTACTATTTCGCCGCAAACCAGTTTAGCGGTTGAGCAACGCTTTGCTGATGCGGGATTGCAAATTGATGTAGTGCACTGCCCTGAACGCGCAATACCTGGCCAAACATTGCATGAGTTAGTTAACAATGATCGAATCATTGGTGCATCAAGCAGTGAAGCGCAACAAAAAGTAAAACGCATTTACCAGAGTTTTGTGAATGGTGAAGTATTCTTAACTGACCTGACAACAGCCGAATGCGTTAAATTAGTTGAAAATACCTCAAGAGATGTGGGCATTGCCTTTGCGAACGAACTTGCACAAATTGCTGAAGAATTAGATGTAAATGTGTACGAAGTGATAAAACTGGCAAATCGCCATCCGCGTGTGAATGTTTTAACACCAGGGCCTGGAGTGGGTGGTCATTGTATACCGATCGATCCATGGTTCTTAGTTGAAAACACTAAATCAGGTGATTTTGTTCGATTAGCAAGAAAGATCAATGATGAAAGACCTTATGTGATTGGTGAAAAAGCGTTAGAAATGCTTTCTGCCGTTAAGGGAAAACGTATTGGTATTTTAGGTGTCGCGTATAAGGCGAATGTTGATGATTGTAGAGAAACACCCGCTGACGCTATTTTAGACTGCTTTAATAAAGCCGGTGTTGACGTTTGTTACCATGACCCGTTTGTTCCTAAGTGGGACTGCCCTAGAAAAGATAGCATTGCTGATATTGAAGCGTGGGCTGATGTGCTCATTCTCGTAACAGACCATACCTGTTACAGTAAATTAGAGGTCAATATTCCGCTGCTTAATACTCGCGGTTAACCATAATAAAGCTCACGTAATGTGAGCTTTTCTATAAGTTAAGTAATGACATTAAAGCAAAATTAAAAAAGGTTTAGACTAGCAGTTTTACGGTAATTGCTATACAAATAGAGTAAATTATCAACAGGCTACCTTCGCTGTTAGACGCCAAGTACACAATATAAAAATAAATAGAACGAAAGAGGGAATTCTCATGTTAAATAAAAAAGCAGCAATATCATTAGCCGTTATGGTCGCACTGGCTGGCTGTGGTGAAACCCTTACTGTTGAAGATCATCTTGCGCAAGCAAAACAATATCAGTCGGAAAATAAATTAAAAGAAACTGAAATAGCGCTAAAAAATGCCATTCAATTAGACATGAAAAACCCACAAGCAAGGTTTAGCTTAGGTAAGCTTTACTTGTCGCAAGGTGAAAGTGCTGGCGCAATAAAAGAATTAGAAAAAGCACAATCTTTGAAATTTACCGGGCGAGATTTAGTGCCATCGTTAGCCAGAGCATACCTTATTGCTGATGATAACGAGGGTGTGATTGGCTTATCCGAAGCATCAACAGCACTTCCAGATGAACAGCAAGTTGAATATTTGTCATATAAAACTTTAGCGCTAATTAAAACACAACAGCCTGATTTAGCGAAACAAGCAGCAAAAGAAGCTGATAAACGTTTACCTGCTAACCCTTATGCCATCTTAGCTAATGCGTATGTAGCAATGTTAGATGAAGAGCTCGATAGAGCCTCTGCATTAGTGAATAAAAGTTTAAATTTAACAGCTGACATTCCAGAAGCGGTGATGTTGCAAGGGCAAATTGCGATAGCAAAAGCTGATTATGAAACCGCTGCTCAACATTTTGAACAATATTTAGCATTGCAACCACAATCAAAATTAGTTTACTTATTACTCGCCGACACGTTAGTGAAAACCGATAGATACCTAGAAGCAGAAAGGTATGCAGATTTAATTTTATCGGCAATGTCTCAACAGCCTGTAGCCAACTATGTTAAATCGCTAGTTCGCTTTGCTGAAAAAGATTATGAAGAAGCTTTAAAATATGCTGAGGTTGGCCTCAATAGCCAATATATGAAGCCTCATTTACGCTTAGTTGCTGGCGCAAGTGCTTTTTATTTAGCAAAATATGAACAGGCCAACTTACATTTAGGGGCTATTGTTCATCAGTTAATTCCTGAGCATTCGGCCCGTAAAATGTACGCGGTTAGCCAGTTTCATTTAGGTGCTATTGAAAATATTACTGATTCTTTACAGGGCTATACACCTGTTTCTGAAAAAGATCAGGAATTCTTATCCTCGCTTAGTTTTAGCTTATTTAGTATGGGGGCAAAAGAAGAAGCTAAAATTATTGCTCAACGAGTAGCTGATTCTGAACTTTCTTCTGCTAAGTCGTCTGGCCGTAAAGGGTTGTTAAAACTATTGATGGACGATTTCTCAGGTGTTGATGATTTAAAAACCGCCCTTGAGAAAAACCCGGATTTAATTGGCGCTGAATTAGCACTGGCTTACGTTGCTTTAGATCGTGAAAACTATGAAGAAGCCGCCGATATTGCAAGGCAATGGCAAGAAAAAAATCCTGAAAAAGCTGATGGCTATAACATGTTAGCAGCTGTTCATATACGCCAAAATGAATTTGAACAAGCACATGATATGTTGAAAAAAAGCTTAGACGTTGTGCCAAATAATGCATTCGCATTAACTGAAATAACGTCAGTGTTAATGAAGCTTGATAAAAAAGCCGACGCAGAAAAAATCGCGCAACAAGCTATTCAAGAACACCCAAATAACCTGAAAGCTTTACATAACAATTATGCATTAAAACGAAATGCAGAAGCGTTAGCCGCAATAAAAATGGCATTTGAAGCCGCTGAAAATAAAAATACTTATGCCCCGTTATACATGCAAGCGTTGCTTGATGCCGACGACATACAAGCCCTTTTAAACGTTGCAGATAAGCTAACGCTTGATTTTAAAACACCGAAAAAAGTGTGGCAGTTACAAATTTTTGCATATCACAAGTTGAAAAAAGGCGCGAAAATAAAAGCAACCCTAGATAAGTGGATAACGGCAAACCCTTATCATGTTGAACCGGTGTTTTTATTAGCTGATTATTATGTGAAAGCAAAAGATGCTGGTCGCGCATTAACGGTTATCAATAATGCATTAGCTGGCCCTCACGAAAATAATACGAATGTTCAATTAGTTAAAATGCAATTGTTACTCGATAATCGTGATGCAGCACTGGCTAAAAGGTTGTTGAATGAGATGGATACTGACGCATTAAATGAAAACTTGCTTGCCGGCATTCACGGACGTATTGCACTGCTTGACAATAAATTACCTGAGGCGGTAAAAGGGTTAACAAAGTACTATAAAGGTTATCCAAGTAGTCAAAATGCGGTATTACTTGCAATTGCTCGAAGTCGCTCTGGTGATCAAGAAAAGGCGATAGCTGGGCTAGAAAAACACTTAGAAACTCATGAAAATGATTTACCCGCACGTAATCTGCTTGCCAATTATTATGTGAAACAAAGCAGTTCAAAAGCTATTGCTCAATATGAGCAGTTAGTGAGTAAGCAACCTTTAAACGTCGTCGCGTTAAATAATTTGGCGTGGTTGTCATTAGAAAATAACCAACTAGATAAAGCGGAAACTTATGCGAAGAAAGCATATGAACTCGCACCCAATGTGCCTAATATTGCCGACACATATGCAAAAGTATTGTGGGCATCTGGTGATAAGCGTGAAGCGCTAAATAAATCGAAAGAAGCTTATGATTTATCTAAAGGACAAGACGTAGACATTTCGTTAAATTACGTTGAACACTTACTTGAAAATAGCCGTAAGAATGAAGCGAAATCTGTACTATTAAAAGTAAAACCAGTAACAGAAGCACAAAAAACGAAAACCACTGAGTTGTTAAATAAAATCTAGTATTGAAGGAACGATCATGAATAATAATAAAAAATTAACCCTTTCTATTGCGGTAGCAGTTGCACTAGGTTTATCAGCATGCGGTGATAAATCTTCGCAAGAATACATCCAGATGGGTGAAAAATCGATTGAGAACGCAAATACTGCTGAGGCTATTGTACAATTTAAAAACGCGGTAAGGGTCGAGCCTAAAAGTGTTGCGGCCAGAACGCACTTAGGCCTAGCCTACGTTAAACAAGGTGCATACGCTAATGCTGAAAAGGAATTAGAAAGAGCACTCGAACTTGGGGCAAGTGATGACAGTGTGGTGGTGAACTTAGCACTTGCCAGAGGTAAGCTAGAAGATCATACCGGGTTGCAATTACTTATCGACAATAACAGCAACATGAGTGATGAAACCTATCAAGGGGTGCTTTATTATGCGGGCACTGCGGCTTTAGATGAAAACGATTTAGCGACTGGCCAAGACTTACTAGGCCAAGCAATCTCTATTGCACCAGAAAGTCGTTTTGGTCAGCTATCAAAGGCGTACTTATCTTATGTAGAAAAATCATATGCTGAAAGTGAACAAATCACCAAAGCATTATTAGAAAAGTCGCCAAAAGATGCGGAAGCACTGGTTATATTAGGTCATACTTACTTTGCCCAAAAGAACTTCTCAGACGCTAATGATACTTTTGCAAAACACGTAAAAATGGTTCCAGAAGATTATCCCGTTTTACTTTTTCAAATTAACTCATTATTACACGCTGAAAAATTTACCGAAGCTGAGCCGCTATTAGATAAAGTGATGTCACGTTTCAAAAGTTTATCGTTGGCACATCAATATAAATCGCAAATCGAATATCATAAGCAAAACTATCGTGATGCTTTATTTCATGCTGAAGAGGCGAACAAAGGTAGTTTAGAATTTGCAGTGGCGCGTATGATTGCTGGGGTGAGCGCTTATCAATTAAATGAAATTGAACAGTCATATGCCAACTTAAAAATGGTAGAAGATGCATTGCCGTTAACACATCCCGTACAAAAATTATTAGCAATTGTACGTGTGAAGTTAGGATATACCGATGAAGCGGCCGAAACCTTTAATTTAATGGAAGGTTTAACGGAGGCTGATGTCGCTTTTTTACAAGAAACAAGTGCCGCTCTGGTTGATTCTAATGATTTTAATACCGCTAAAGATTTATTAGAAAAAGCACAACAACTAGATCCTGAAAATGCGAATGTGGCAGCACAGAAAGGGGCAATGTTGTTATCTCAGCAAGATGTTTCAGGGTTAAGCTCTTTAGAGCAAGCTTTGAGCATAGATCCATCATTAGCCGATGTTGAATTTTCATTAGCTTTACAATATTTACGTTTTGATCAAGTTGAAAAAGCACAATCAATTGCAACGGAATGGATCGCAAGTACCGATAAAAAATCAACAGGTCATTTACTGCAAGGTATTATTAATACTAAAAAAGGCGCTACTAATGACGCTAAAGAAGACTTCGAAACAGTATTAACGTTAGAACCAGAGAATATTTCCGCGTTATACAACCTTGCAAGGTTAAATGAAAAAGACGATGTTGCTAAAGCAAAAACGTTATACGAAAAGTTAATCGTATTGTCTCCTAGTCACTTAGGAGGGCTGAACCGATATAGTTTATTGCAACAAGGGCAAAACAACTCTGCTGAATCGATCACTTTTTTAGAAAGGCTAATAACAGAAGAAAAAGACAACATTAATTTAATGTTAGGATTAGCGCAAAATTATCGCCTTAATAATGATTTACCAAAAGCCATTGAAACGTTAACGAATATTGAAAACAGAGATGATTTACCCGATGCTTATTGGATCATATTAGGTGATAGTTATCTTCAAAATAAGAACTTATCTGCTGCGAAAGCTACGTTTTCTAAAGCAATTGAACAGTTTCCAAAGAACTTTATCTTGCATTTACGCTATATAGGCGTCTTAGAAATAGAGCAATCGTTTGATCTTGCCTTACAAGCGGCAGAAGATGCTTATCAAGTGTTTCCTGGCAATACAAGAATAGAAATGTTGATTGCTTATTATGAGGCACGTAACAAAAATGAACGAGGCAGTAAAAAATATTTAACTAAATTAGCCGATAAAGGTGTTGAACACCCGTTTATTAATGCCATTGCCGGGCAAGTAGCAGTACTTGAGAAAGATTATGAAGCGGCGGTGGAACACTTTTCTGAAGCCTATTCGTTAGAAAATAGTGCGCAAAATGCAATCTATTTAGCGAGGGCGTTACGATTTACCGGTAAACAGAAAGAAGCGGAAACCGTGCTTGAAAAACATTTAGCAACAGAGCCAAATGTGAAAATGCGCATGTTATTAGCGAGTTTATATACTGAAAACAGCGCTGATAAGAAAATCGATCAATATGAATTAGCTTTGCAAGAATCACCAGATAATTTAATTATCTTAAATAATCTGGCGTGGGCCCATTATACGCAAAATAATCTAGCTAAAGCGAAGCAATATATTTCAAAAGCGTATGACGTTAAGTCTGATTACTTACCCGTTTTGGAAACGTATGGCGTTATATTACATGCGTTACAAGATGAGAAAAGCGAAGACATTTTGAAGCAAGCGGTAAATGCTGGCAGCACTGATGTTAAAACTCAATTAGCTTATGCTGAAGTGTTAATTCGCAAGGGTGATCACGATAAAGCTAAATTAGTTTTAGATAATATCGCCGTGAAAAATGCAGATGTTCAACGTGATATTTCTAAGTTACGTAGTCAAATGTAGTTACACATAAGGTGCACAGGATTATATCGTGTGCACCTTAGCGTTTTGTTACCACCGCCAGCCCGATTCTACTTCCCTACTGATAATAAAAAAACACCACCTTTTTTAGTAGAGTAAAATCAGTTGATTACAGCGTTATATAACTTTACCTATGTCGAAGTGACTATTTAATACTGTACTTTTTGTTATAACTTGTTAGTATCGCCGCCAAGCCAAGGGGTGCAATGCTTTTACGAGCATTTGCTGAGAGAATTTACCCTTATTACCTGATGCGGATAATGCCGATGTAGGGATGGTTAATTGAATGACCTTTATGCACTCTGCTGTATATTTCATCTCAATTGCTTCCTCCTTTCCGGCTAAGTCGAGAGTTGAATGAAGTTATCACAAATATCACTTGCTATTACCTCCTTATTTTTTGCCCATAGTGTTATTGCTAGTGAGCAAAAAATTGAAAATCAATTGTCAGAAAACCAAGTTTCAGATGTTGAAGTGTTGACAGTTCATGGGGACTACCGAGCGAGAAATTTACAGAAAACGCCCGCTTCGTTATCTATTTTATCAACACAAGACATCAGTAATCGTCATGCACAAAACCTAGAAGATATTATTGGTGCCGTAGCGAATGTTAATTTTGCGAGTGGCTCTCAACGAGCACGTTATTATCAAATTCGTGGTATTGGTGAACGAAGTCAATTTAAAGAGCCGATAAACCAGTCAGTAGGTGTGTTGGTTGATGATATTGATTTAGCAGGTATTGCCAGTATTTCATCTACCTTTGATATGGAACAAGTAGAGTTTTTCCGTGGCCCACAAGGGACAAGATTTGGTGCAAACGCGCTTGCAGGTCTAATTTATATGACATCTAACGCGCCGAGCGACGATTTTGAAGGTGCGGTACGCGCAAGTATCGGTAACTATGGTACATACGGTACATCTTTAATGTTATCAGGCCCGGCTTCAGATTCGGTTAATTATCGATTTGTGGCTGAAAAGAATATCAGTGATGGATACATGGAGAATCAATATTTAGGTGTTGATGACACAAATAACCGTGATGAATTGACCTTACGAGGTAAGTTAGCGATTACTGCAACAGATAACTTACAAGTTGACTTAACTGTACTGTATGCAGATTTTGACAATGGCTATGATGCGTTTTCATTGGATAATAATCGTACCACGTTGTCTGATGAACCAGGTTTTGATCAACAAAAAACACGCGCAGTGAGCAGTAAGTTTACATACAGTGGTTTTGATAACATGGATATGTTAACGATTGTCACTCATGCAAATTCTGATTTAGCATATGGATTTGACGAAGATTGGAGCTATGCTGATATTCATCCTGGGTCATATGTATCTAAGGATTATTACTTCCGTGAACGAGAAAACACCACCGCCGAAATACGTTTTGTATCAAAAGACAGTGCAAAGCTATTCGGTCATTCAGATTGGGTGTTTGGTTTATACGTAAAAAATGATCAAGAAGCATTAACCCGAGAATACACTTACTTAACTGGTGATTTTACCTCAAGCTTCGACGCTGATAACTATGCCGTATACGGACAATTAGACAGTCAATTAAACGATAAGTGGTCACTTACCTCTGGTTTACGCTTTGAACAGCGTAAAACACAATATCATAATAGTGACAATGTTGCTTTTTCTCCAAGTGATTCAGTGTTAGGTGGTAAGTTAGTACTTGCTTATCAAATTGATTCAAGGTCTATGACTTATGCATCCATTAATCGTGGTTTTAAAGCAGGTAGTGTGAATAGCGATGGCAGCTTGTCAGAACATTTGCGTAGTTTTGAACCAGAATTTTTATGGAATTACGAACTTGGCTATAAAACGTCATTTTTAAATGACAAAGCTTTTGTGCGTACTGCAGTCTTTTATATGGATCGCGATGATATACAGATCAGCAGCTATCACCTAGATGAACGCAGCGACGGTAGCGCAGAGTTTATCAGTTATTGGACGAATGCAGCCAGCGGCAAAAACTACGGTGTAGAAGCAGAGTTCTCGTGGGATGTATTAGATACCGTGAATATTTATGGTAGTGCGGGTTTACTAGAAACTGAATATCAAGGCTTTTCATATGAAGATGGCAGCATTGAAACAGGTCGAGAACAAGCGCATGCGCCAAATTATCAGTTTAGCTTCGGCGTTAATTATTATCCTAGTGAACAATGGCATGTCAATGTGAGCGTTGATGGCAAAGACAGTTTCTATTTTTCTGATAGCCATGATCAAAAATCACAGAATGTTGCGTTATTGCATGGTGCAATTCGTTATGTACAGCCAAATTGGCAAGCAAAACTATGGGTGCGTAATGTATTCGATAAAACCTACGAAACACGTGGCTTTTATTTTGGAAATGATCCACGTGACGGTTATACGCCAAAAGCATATTATCAACTCGGTGAACCCGCGGTATTTGGTGTAACCTTAGATTACCAATTTTAAACACGATAACCTATAGAAGGAGACTTTATGGATATTTCAATTGAAATTAGTCTTTATCCATTAGCACAAGAAAAGTTTAAACCTGAAATATGGGCTTTTATTCATAAATTAAGAGCTGTTGATGGTTTAAAGGTTGTAACCAATGGTATGAGCACTCAGGTCTTTGGTGAGTACGATTTAGCCGTACAAACGGTAATGGCTGAAATTAAACATGTGCATGAAACGGTAGACGCTGCAGTATTTGTTTGTAAATTTATTGGCGGCGATCGTTCACAAGTGGAAGCAGAAAGCTAATGCAAGCCATTGTTGAGTATTACACTACCTTACCTTTTTGGGAATTAATTGCCGTATTTACCGCGTTATTGTACGTGGTACTTGCGGCTAAAGAAAATATTTGGTGCTGGCCAGCTGCATTAATAAGTACCGTAATTTACACCGTAATATTTTATGATGTGTACTTATGGATGGACGGCCTATTACAAGTGTATTACTTTGCGATGGCCATTTACGGTTGGTATTGTTGGAATAACGTGGTGGGTAAGAAAGCGCTGGCCATTCAACAATGGCCAATGAGTTGGCATGCAAAAGCGATTGTGCTGTTAAGTGCGTTATCTTTATTGGTTGGCTGGGTGATGGCAAACTATACACCCACGCATTTTCCGTATATTGACGCGGCTACCACGGTGTTTGCGGTATTTTCGACCTACTTGGTGGCAAAAAAAGTATTAGAAAATTGGATTTATTGGATTGCGATTGATGCGGTATCCATTTATTTATATATCGAAAAACAATTAACGCCAACAGCGGTACTTTTTGTATTGTATGTCTTCATGGCTATTTATGGTTACATTCAATGGTCTAAGCGTATGAATATGAATGATAACGCTCTTGAGCGTGACTCTATACCTTCTTCACGTTAACGATGAAGAATGTTGATATCGATAAAAAGGAAGTGCTCGCTGATATTAAACAGTTAAGCTGTTTTGCCTCGCTTTCATGCGATATTGACTTTCTCGACCAAGGTTTAAGCAGTAATAACGTAAAAGTAACTACCTTTGATCCTCAGCAACAAGTAACTGCTCAATACTTTGTAAAATGGTTTAGCGGTGCAGAGCAAGCAGCTAGAGGTGAAGTTGCAATTGCCAGACTTGCAATGCAATATGGCCTTGCACCTATGGTGATCTATTCATCTGAAGAGTACCTTGTCACTGACTTTGTTCAAGGGGAAACCCTGCAAAGCATATTATTAAAGCAACCATCACAGTTATCATCAGCAGTAGAGCAAACGGTTTCCTTGGTAGCTCAGTTGCATCAATTGCCTGCTAGTAACATGGTAGAGCCTTTTGATATCTTGGCACTATTATCCTCATTAAAAGCTGATTGTCATTTTAACTCTGCACATTTAAATGATGTTAATCATGTTATAGCGCAACTACCTGCTATTGAACGTAGCATTACGCCGGTGATTTGCCATGGAGATGCTAACTTTAGCAATGTATTAGTCGATGATACTTACAGACATTGGTTGATTGATTTCGAGTGTAGTATTTTTACCGATGCTGAGTTTGATATTGCTATGTGCATTGCGATCAACCAATTAAATGACAACGCGGTTTCTACAATGCTACAAACATATCAGCAATGCTCGGGTAAAAGATTGTCTTCACAGCTTGTTAATACATACATCCCTTATTGTGCATTAATCAACGCGCTTTGGTTTATTGCAAAAGCAAAAAAGTCGCCACAAAAGGCGACTTTTTTGAAACATGCTGAACAGCAATTAACCCAGGTTGAAGCTTATACAACACCGTGTTTATTAAAGCGGTTATTTACTCACAGCACCTAGCTCTGGTGCTAATTGAGTTTCACTTGCTTTACCCATTTGTAATAAGCTTGGCAAGAATATAAGCGTGAAGACGGTGCTTACACACATTCCACCAACAATAACCGCAGCTATACCTCGATAAAGTTCTGCACCAGCGCCGGGGATCATCAGCAATGGTAACATGCCACATATACTCGTGAGTGTGCTCATTAATATTGGTCGTAAACGTAATCTAACGGCTTGTTGAACAGCATCATGTCGAGACAATCCTTCTCCTTCACCTATACGTGTTTGATAGACTAATAAAATCGCGTTGTTTACTACGAGGCCAAGTAAGATAACAAAGCCAATCATGGTTAATAAATCTAATGGCTGAAAGATAAATAGATTGGTTATTTGTAATAATGCAATGCCACCAACCGTGGCAAGAGGGATGGTCAGTACTACTAATAAGCTGTCTTTAAACGATCTGAACAGCGCTGACATCAATAAGTATAGAATTGCCAGTGCCAACAAAAAGCTTTGACTCATGCTTGACAGCGCTTCGGTAAGAGCTTCTGCTGAACCTCGATAGCTAACGGCGCCATCTTGCGACAGTTGCGCCATAATTGCAGGTTCAGCATTCGTTTTTATCATCGCGATAGCTTCTTCCAAGCTAATGTTATCTGGCGGCGTTACTTGTAAAGTAATAGTACGTCTGCGATCAACACGGCGAATAGAACTTGGCCCTGCGGTTCTTACTATTTCGACTAATTCGCCTACAGGCTGAATACCTGCTTCTGGCGTGTATAGTGGAATGCCCGCGAGTTCTTCAGGAGAATCCCAGTCAGTAGAACGCAGAAAAACATCAAGACGCTTTTGACCATTAAAGTAATCACCCACATACATACCAGTGCCTAATGCTCGTGAAATAGAAGCAACTTGCTGACGTGTCCAACCCGCTTCAGCTACTCTTCGTTCATTGGGTAGCATACGAAGTTCGGGCTCTGCTAATGACAAGCCTGGTGTTGGTTGTATCTGAGCGCCGGGAAGTGCTTGACTCACGGCACCAAAACCAACACGAGCAGCGTTGAGTAGTTCGTCTACTTCATTGCCTTGAATATCAATATCAATACGGCGCCCCCCGCCTAGGTTGCCAAATAACTCTTCTTGAGAAGCAAAAGCAATAGTATCTGGAAAACCAGCAAGTACTTCGCCATTGATGATATTAATGATGTCTTTAATGCTATCAGATTCAGCAGCACGCCCACCCATAAAGCCAAAGTTACCAAAAAATCCAAGCCATGAATGTTCAATTTTAGGTGTTTTTTCACCGGTCAAATAAGGCATTAAGCGGCGGTTGATTTCATCGCTCATTTCTTCACGAGCCGCAGCATAACTTTGCCCAGGTGGTGGTAGTAAAAAGGCATTGAAAGAGTTTTGATTACCTTTAGGTAAGTAATCCACTTTCGGGAAAAGTAAGTAGCTGCCAGCAAATGAAAATAACATTAAACCAAACACCCACGCATAGCGCTTTTTGGGGGTTGAAGTAATGTTCATGATCGTTTGGGTAATGTCTTGCCACCATCGCTCATGGGGGTCGTCAGAATTTACTTCTTTTAGAAGTCGGCGTGCGGCGGTGGGTAATACCGTTACGGCAATTAAGAGTGACGCTACTATGGCCACAGCAATAGTAATAGCGAGATCTGCGAACAGTTGGCCGGACACTTCTTCTAAAAAAACGATAGGTAAGAAAATCGCCACAGTCGTTGCCGTTGACGACATTAACGCTCCCCACACTTGGGTGGTGCCTTTAAAAGACGCTTGGTGCGCATCTTCCCCTTTTTCACGCAGTCGTACGATATTTTCCAGTACGACTATTGCGGCGTCAAGTACCATACCAACAGCAAACGCCAAACCTGCCATTGAAATAATGTTTAATGTGCGACCTGCACTATACATGACCACAAGAGTAACAATTAACGAGATAGGAATAGCAATAGCAACAATTAATGTTGCTCTGAACTTACGTAAGAACCACCACAACACGATAACAGCTAAGAAAATACCGAGTAATAAATTGTTCTTTACCAAACTCATTGAGCGGCCAATGTAGATGGTTTCATCATACATTTGGATTAATTCTAAATTTGCTCGCTTTAATGGCCCTTCGTTAAGTTCTTTCATGGCAGCTTGCAAGCCATCCATGACCTGAATAACATTTACGCCTTGCTCAACTTGCGCATTCATGGCAATAGCAGGTTCACCGTCAAGTGTGAGAATACCGGTGCGATCTGATAGCGTTAATGCCACATCAGCAACATCTTTTAATAAGATAGGCTGGCCATCGCGCCAATCTAATACCATATTTTGTAGTTGTTCTACACCGTACTTACCTGAAAAGCGTAATGTGTATTTACGGCGGCCAATATCATTAAAACCGCCTGATGTATCACTGTTGTTTGTTAGTGTTGAGGCAATCTCTGGAATGTTAAGTCCTAAATTCGCCGCTTTATAGGGATCAAAAGTGATGCGTAACTCTGTTGGCAAGCCGCCAAAGGCATTCGTTTGAGAAATACCTTCTACGCGTTCTAAACGTGTTTGTATGATTTCTTCAACATAATCTTGGTACGAGACAATATCACGGGTATTACCATCGGTAGGTTTTACCGCAAACCAAGCAATCGCTTCGAAAGTACTTGCGCCACCTACAGCAATCGTAGGCTCATTAGCATCTGGCGGATAAAAGGGCACTTGATTAAGCGCATTCATGACATCAATTAACGCACGCTCTAAGTTGATACCCGTTTTGTAACGTAGGGTAATACTACCTTGGCTTTGATTGGAGCTTGATTCAAGCAACTCTAGCCCTTGTAAGCCTTTTAATACGTCTTCTTGGCGCTCAATGATCTCAGCTTCTATTTCTTCTGGCGCAGCTGCTCGCCAGCTGGTAGAAATAACAATCTGTGGCTGACTAATTTCTGGTGTTAATTGTATTGGTAATTTAAATAAACTGATGGCGCCAAATAAAGCTATCAGTAACACAGCTACAACAACAGCTGTTGGGTTTCTAAGTGAAGCAGAGGTTAATGTCATGACTATTTCTCCGCAACGGCTGTGCCTGAAACAAGTGCATGATTATTATCTTTAATGTTAACGGCTTGGCCTGGCTGTAAACGTTCAGCGCCACGAATGATCACTAAATCACCTGCTTTAACATCGCCAATGACCTCTAATAATTCGTTTTGACTGATACCAATAGTGACAGGTACTTGTCGAGCCGTGTTATTATCATCAACAATAAAAATAGAGGTTTGATTGCGTCTTAATATTAATGCATCTCGTGGTACGGCAAGAGTTTCTTTGCTGTCGCCTGTTGCAACAGCGGCCTTTATATCTAGTCCTATTGGCCAATCTAAATGGGTCATATCTAAACGAACTTCCATCAAGTGTGAGCGAGAGTCGGCAACAGGAATGAGTGATTTGATAGGTGCTTGGCCTTCACCTAACGGAGATTTTACTGCCAGAGCACTGCTTTGTTTTAAAAAACGATACGCGGTTAAGGGAGCAAATAACGAGGCTTCAACATTAGCGGTTTCAACGAGTTGTATAATGGCATTACCATTATTAACAAACTCACCTTGGTTGCTTAAGCGTTTGGCAACAATGCCATCGAAGGGGGCACGTAATTTTGTATAGGCAAGGTCTTGTTCGATTTGCGATAACCGGGCTTTTGCTGCCGCTAAACGGGCTTTAGCTTGGCTGAAACTCGCGTTGGTTTCTTCTAAAGATTGTTGTGCAATTAATTTTTGTTTTACAAGAGACTCTTTTCGCGTGCTTTCTGACTGTTGAAACTCAAGCGTTGCTTTTGCATCTTCTACGTTTGCTTTAGCTTCTTGTCGCTGTAGCTTTAAGGGCTTGTCGTCAAGTTGTGCAATGACATCACCTTGTTTTACTTCAGCACCTAAATCGGCAAGCTGTAATAATCTGCCTGATACATTGGCAGCAATATTAGAATTATTCCTACTTACCACAGAGCCTGACACCCAAGCCACAGGGGATAATGTTGTGCTTTTTACTTCTGTTACGTTGACATTGGCAGCGCGTCCCTGAAAAGCTTGAGATGAAGAAGAAAGAAAAATTAATGGTAGTAAAAGCCCACCAGTGAGTACTTTAGAAAAGTGAAAAAAATTCATTGTTAATGACAACTCATTCGTTATTGTTAGCACGATGATGGTGGCTAACATCGTTAAAATTATGTCCCTATCGATGAAATTCGTTCAAATGTTCGTTTTGCTAATAATTTCATCTTACCGTGCGATGCCAAATATGTTGGTTATTAAACGTATTTGGCATGTTAAAAACTCATGGTTTAGCACGCAATTTATCGCGTTAAGTATAGCTCAGGTTTACTGAGAACTTCAGTTAAAACCGTAACATTTTGTGATAATTGTCGCGCGAGTCTACCTGGAAACAAGCGGTTGATAGTATCAAGCTGGTCAAATTTCGTGTGCCACATTTTACCCCATTGTTTTTCATCTTCTCGCTGACAGGCGGTTTTAGTTGATTGTTCAAAACAATCCCAGGTTTCGCTATGTGTGGTTTGCGAATAACCATCAAAGCCGTCTTCACCGTTTATCGTAAAATTTGTTGATTCAACGTAGGCGATTGGAATACCAGCACAAGCAAAAGGGGCATGATCTGACCATTCGCCTGTTACGCCTTCAGGGTAGCCAGGGTAAGCAGGATGAATTGTATACTTATGCTGATTTCCTAGTTTCTTTTCTGAAGCTGTTAACAATGCATCTCGAATGATGGTTTCACTATTAAAGGTTATATCATCGGTAGCGCATTTATAAGGTGAGGTATGCGCACTGTGCACATAAGTAATATCACCTCCTGCAATGGTGTCAAAATTGATCATTCCGATCACTTGTGACCGTTCTTCAGGTTGCTGTGTTAATTGTTTCACATAATGCTTTGAACCTTTTAAGCCATTTTCTTCTGCACCAAAGGCAATAAAACGAATATTAATGCTTGGTTGAGTATTCAGTTGTGCAATATTTTTAGCAATCGCTAACATAGCAGCTACACCCGCGCCGTTATCAATCGCACCTAATGAGCCTTTATTTGCCGCAGTAGAGTCGTAATGCGCAGCTAATATAATAGTTTTTTTAGCGTCAGGTGCGCTATCAACAATGATATTGGCTGAATCTTGCAATAAGCCAAAGGTGAAGGTTTGTTTTATGGGGTGATACCCCATGGAGCGGAAAGTATTAACAATAAAGTCAGCGGTTTTTTTCTCTTCGGCAGTGCCTGCTTCTCTTGCCCCTATGCCTTTAGTGCCAGATATTAGTTCAAGATATTGATAGACTTCACTTTTATTTTCGTTATTTGCAATGGCCGATAGCGATACCGTTATTAGTGCAGCGGCTAACAAGTGTTTAGATCCCACAATAATTTTCCATAAATGATTGAAGATAATATGATTGTACTTGATCTTTTAGTAAAAAAGCATCGTAATTTAGATAAATCTTATTGTGTGGCTAATACTTATTTTTTCCTTTGTTAGCGGTGTGCTAC
The DNA here is from genome assembly GCF_001913705.1 of Thalassotalea sp. PP2-459. Taxonomy (GTDB): domain Bacteria; phylum Pseudomonadota; class Gammaproteobacteria; order Enterobacterales; family Alteromonadaceae; genus Thalassotalea_C; species Thalassotalea_C hakodatensis. Next base: position 221,448 of record NZ_MKQD01000034.1, read on the forward strand.
TGTGCAATGTTAAAAAATGGTTTGGCAAGTTAATGTTTGTTGGAATGGAGTTGTGTGATGAAAAATTTAGTTCTGGTGTTTTTACTATGTATTGGGGTAAATGCTAATGCGACAGAAGCCAAGGTAGAAGCGGCTAGTTGTCCTGATTACCTTAAAACGACTAAACAAAAATTACATTCCTCGAAATCAGTTAATCTTTGTGAGTTAACCCAAGGCAAGCCTGTGCTTATCGTGAATACGGCGAGTAATTGTGGTTACACCCCCCACTTTAAGAAGCTTGAAGCAATTCATCAAAAGTATCAAAAACAAGGGTTGGTTGTGATTGGTTTTCCTTCTGACGATTTTTTCCAAGAAGAAGATGACGAAAAAGACACTGCTAAAGTTTGTTATATTAATTATGGTGTTACCTTTACTATGTTATCGACAAGTCCGGTAAGAGGTAGTGATGCTAATGATGTATTCCAATATTTAACTGAAAAATCAACATCGCCAAAGTGGAATTTTTATAAGTATCTTGTAGATGCTAACGGAAAAACAGTGAAAGCGTTTAGTCCGAAAGTAGCGCCCGATAGTAAAGAGTTTATTACTGCGCTTGAAGCAACGTTATCTGCAGAGTAATGTTATAAGGATTAACCACCGACAATGTTCGTGATTATAGAACATTGTCGATTACCGTCATGACATTCCGTTTTAATAAGTGAAAGTAACATTGAAGTATCTTTTCATCTTGCTATGTATGTCTCTATCAGCGCATGCACAATTTATATTAGACAAGCAACCAAAGCTTTCCGGAGAGTTCTCTGTATCTGCTAATGCGCTGTGCCAAGTTGCTACGAATACTTTAACGTATATGAAGCAGCAGCCAAATGATGCATTCGCTGTTCACGCGGGTAATCATGTTTTACCGCAAGCGAATTTATCACGAGTTAAAGAGACGTTAGCGTTCGTTTGCCAGCTAAAAAATAAGCCTCTTAATGCTCAGTTTTTAAAGCATCATTTTGACTTTTACCAATGGATCCCAGATAAAAAAACCGCAGATCTTTTAGCGAATAAAAGTACAAATTCGGTTAAAAAACGGTTGTTAACGAATATTCCTAAAGATCAAATTTTGTTGACTAAGTATTATACGAAACTGCTTGATGCCAGCGAAAGCGCTACAGAGGTTTATGACCAAGCGTTATATGCTTTACCTTATGACGAGCAAGGCCTAACGGAAGAACAAGCACAAGAAAAGCACGGTGAATTGACGCGCTTTGCTTATACACGACAAGACATTATTGCTGGCGTTTTACGTGAGAAAAAGCTAGCGAAGCCACTCGTATGGCTAACAGAGGAAGCATTACATGATGTGTTGTTACAAGGCACTGGCGTAGTAGATGTTGACGGTCAACGTCGTTACTTTAATGTGCACCGAAACAATGGCATTAGCTATGATTATACCTTAGGTAAACGAGAACAAGCACGTTACTGGTATTTTGCTGAAGTACCGAGTGTTTTGGGTTATGGCACCACAATTAAGAATAAAATTGTTATCGATAAAAATGTTGCTTTTGCTGGAAACGTTAAGCAGTTAGGTTTAGGGAAACTCTTTTTAATTCAAGTGGCTAATGATGACACACAACAGCTGCAACTCGGTGTTTTAGCCGATCAGGGTGGTGCCTTTGATGATAACTTATTCCAACTGGATTGGTTAAAAGGTAGTTATTATGGTTGGCAAGACTATTACCAAGAAAATAAAGTTTATGCTGATTATGCTCACGCCTGGATTTTACTTAAAAAACAAGAGTGATGATTTACTGCTTTTGCCATATCAAGATTGACTTAACCACAATTAGGGCAAATTCTGTTGATGATTATATTGCCACTGAATGCTGCTTAGTCTTTGTAGCTAATGGCTCAGATGCGGTATTATTTTGGTGGTTAAACATGGGGCTATTTGAGTTTCCTTCGAGTTGCTCTGCTTTTAGTTCAGGGGTGTAATCTAACGGTGCAGCAAGTAAAATTTCACGAAGTTTAGCGGTATCTTCAGCGCGCATTGCATCATTAATATCATTTAATATTCGATTAACATCTGGCCAACAAATTGAACGCTCATTTGCTGTTAAAATACGTTGATGCTGTGTGGGTTTAGCATGATCATCAATGAGCAATTCTTCATAAAGTTTTTCGCCGGGTCTTAAACCACTATATTGGATGGGGATATCGCCGTGAGGATTTTGCTCATCTTGAATAGTTAAGCCCATTAAATGAGTGATGTTATACGCTAAATCAACAATTTTTACTGGCTCACCCATATCTAATACAAAAACATCACCACCGGCACCCATAGCACCTGCTTGGATCACTAACTGAGCAGCTTCTGGTATGGTCATAAAATAACGAATAATGTCAGGGTGGGTAATAGTAATTGGACCGCCCGCACGTATTTGTTTTTTAAATAAAGGCACTACTGAGCCCGATGAGCCTAATACATTGCCAAAACGTACCATGACAAACCGAGTATTATGATCTCGTGGCGCGAGAGATTGCAAAATTAACTCTGCTAATCGCTTTGTCGCTCCCATGACATTGGTTGGTCTAACAGCTTTATCTGTTGATATTAAAACGAAGGTTTCAACGTCGCAGTAAATTGCCGCTTGCGCGATTTCATAAGTGCCTAATACATTATTTGAAATACCAGCCATAACATTATGCTCAACTAATGGCACATGCTTATATGCGGCGGCATGATAAATAGTTTGTACTTTTTCACTGTGAAAAATGCTGCTCATTAACATGCCATTTTGTACATTTCCAATAAGAGGAATTAATGGGATATCACTGCTTATCTCTTGTAAATAGACAGTGAGTTCTTGGTTTATCTCGTATAAAAAGGCTTCGCTGACATCAAGTAGAATTAATTTTTTGGGTTGTTGGTGGATTATTTGTCTACAGAGTTCTTTACCGATTGAGCCACCAGCACCAGAGACCATTACCACTTTATTGCAAATATTGGCGCTAAGTAATTCAGGGATAGGCTCTACTGGCTCTCTGCCCAATAATTCAGTAATGGATACTTCACGAAGTTGATCTATTTTTCGTTTACCAGAAACAATATCAGCCATTGCTGGAATCGCTAGCAGTTCTAAGGCGTGAGGCTCAATCGCACCAACAATTTCTTGCATGCGCGCTTGTCCAACATTAGACACAGCAATTAATACTTTAAATTGTCCGTATTGTTTTATTAGTTTTTCAATATGGTTTAATGAGAAAATGTTTAACCCAACTACTTCTCTACCATGGTAGCGGCTTTTTTCGTCGATAAAAGCAACCGGTTGATACTGATGACCAGCTAATAGTGTATTTGCTAGTTGCCGGCCAGTACTGCCTGCGCCGTATATAACTACGGCTTCACGTTCATCAAACAATTTGTGATTGGTGATCACGCCTATAATGGCTCTAGCACCGGCGATAAACATGGCAGCAAGTACAAAGAATACAATGGGCACAGAGCGCGGTACAAAGGCGTCATAAAACAACCCTGATAAATAAAAAAGTAGGGTTGAAATGCCAAGAATACCAATCACTTTTAGCGTTGAACGAGCGTTAAAATAACGCACCACAGAACGATAAACACCCATGAAATAAAAGGCTAACATGGTGCCAATGCCCACTTGAATGAATACCGCCCATTCTGGCCAATCGAAGGAAATATTAGACGCGCCTAATCGTAATAAATAGGCAAGAAAAAACGCTACGCCTAAAGCGGTTATATCATAAGTAAGCGCAAGTAAAAGCTTTGCTGAACTTGGAATTAAATCTATTTTTCTTATCATCGGGTTAAACCCTGTGTGTATACAAACTTAAATTAACACTTTGATGCCATCTTACTGTGTTCCATCAATAAACATGTTAACTTTTTGTTATATTAACAGGATATTTTCAACTGTCTGCAATTTTGTTGCAAATTTGTTCAATAACCTGACAAGTTTTATTTATCTCTTCAGCGGTTAATGTTGGATGCACTAAAAACATTAAGCTAGTGGCACCAAGTTGCTGGGCATTTTTTAACGGTTGCTTGGGTTTGTATGATTTATTATCAAATGCTTTCTCTAAATATACCTCAGAGCAACTGCCTGAAAAACACGGTATACCTTGCTCATTTATCGCGTCAATTATCTGATCACGTGACCATGGTTTCGGTAATAAATCAGGCTTTACAAACACATAACATTTATAAAAAGCGTGCTCAATATCTTGGGGGATTTCGGGTACATGTAAAAATGAAAATTGCCGACAAGTAGAAAGAATTTTCAGGGCATATTGTGTTCTTAAGCGATGCCACTCTGGCATTTTCGTTAATTGTAGCCTGCCAATAGCGGATTGCATTTCAGTTAAACGCCAGTTTGTGCCAAAAGACTCATGTAACCAACGATACCCAGGAGGGTGTGATTTTTCGTACACCGCAGCATAAGATTTACCATGATCTTTAAATGCCCAAGCAGTTCGCCATAGTTTTTCATTATTGGTGGTTAGCATACCGCCTTCGCCACCTGTGGTCATGATTTTGTCTTGGCAAAAAGACCAAGCGCCAACATCACCAATACTGCCAACACTTTTACCTTTATATTTAGTGCCGTGTGCTTGTGCGCAATCTTCTATTACATAAAGCTGATGCTTTTTAGCCAATGACATAATGGAATCCATATCACATGGCCACCCAGCTAAATGCACGCAGATGATCGCTTTTGTTCGCTGAGATAACACAGCTTGAATAGTGCTAGCTGTAATGTTTTGCGAATCTAGATCTATATCGGCAAATACAGGTGTTGCGCCAGCGTTAATAATACAACTTACAGATGCAATAAAGGTTCTTGAGGTAACGATCACCTCATCACCTTGACCAATGTCTAAACTACGAAGAGCTAAGTCAATCGCGAGCGTTCCATTTGCCACAGCCACTGCGTATTTACTGTCAGAAAATTGTGCAAATTCTTTTTCAAACAGCCGACCTTCGTTACCTGTCCAGTAGTTCACCTTATTAGATAATAAGACTTTTGAGACGGCATCGGCTTCTTCTTGGCTGAAACTTGGCCACGGTGACATAGTGGTATTTAACACATGACTTCCTTAATCAATATCTTTAATGCGTTTAGCCGGTACACCAACATAAAGGCCATTTGCTGTGGTGGATTGAGTGACGGCAGCGCCTGCGCCAACTTGTGTATTTTCGGCTATCTCAATGTTTTGTACTGAACAGCTGCCGACGCCAAACCAACTGGCTTTAGCCACACTTACTATGCCGGCTAAGTGAACGCCAGGGGATATATGCACTGCATCTGCTAGAAGGCAGTCATGATCAATGGTTGCCGCAGTATTGATAATACAAGCATTACCTATTTGGCTACCTGGGTTGATTACCGCATTTGCAAAGATAACATTACCGGCACCTAAACTAACATGCTTACTTATCACGGCGCTTGGATGAATGATATTGGGTAATCTGGCGCTCGAACTTGATAACGCACGATACATTGCAAGACGTGCTTTATTATTACCAATGGCTAAAGCAAAATCATATTCATCTTGATAGCACTTCCATTGTGATGACTTATCAATGATAGGCCAATTAAGGTTTGAGCCTCTTTCTGGAAAGGTGTCATCTAAAAAAGCAATGTCAGAGTATTGACTACTTGCTTCAGCGCAATCAGCAATAACTTTACCGTGGCCACCGGCACCAATAATTAATAATTTACTCATGTTGACTCCCCTTGAATTTACTCATGGTGGCTTGTCCTTCGGCATTTATATCAGCTTTAGAAAAAACCTTCTTTACTGTTAATAATAAGATTTTTATATCTAACCCTAATGATTGATGATCAACGTACCAAACATCAAGTGAAAATTTCTCTTCCCAACTAATAGCATTTCGACCATTAACTTGTGCCCAACCTGTGATGCCCGGTTTTACAAGGTGTCTCCGTGCCTGTTCAGGAGAATAAAGCGGTAAATATTCAACTAAAAGCGGCCTCGGGCCAACCAAACTCATGTGACCAACAAACACATTCCACAAACCTGGTAGTTCATCTAAGCTACTTGCGCGCAGCTTTTTACCAAAGGTTGTTAAACGTGCATCGTCAGATAATACATTGCCATCTGTATCAGTTATATCGCGCATAGATCTAAATTTAAGCATATTAAACACTTTGCCATTTAGTCCAGGTCTTGGTTGTTTGAATAACACGGGTTTACCCAAGTTTTTCGATACTTTCCATGCAATGTAACCGATTAGCGGCGATAAAAGTATGAGTGCGAACCCTGAGAGTAGAATGTCTAATAGGCGTTTAATCATGTGTTTTAAATACCTTTTCAATATAGTCGACAAATTGCGTTGATAATATATCACGCGCGTATTTCTCCATTGCCAACTGTTTCGCGTTTCTTGACATTGCTTTGCACTGTTCTGGATTATTGACTAATTGTAAAATGGCTTGTGAAAAGGCATTGCTGTTCTCAGGGGGAACTGCAATACCACATTGCTTTGTGGTAATTTCTTTAGCTAACCACCCCGGATAGTTATTGATCACAGGTAACCCAGCGGCGATATAATCAAAAAACTTATTTGGCGATGTACCATCGTAGAATGCTGGAATATTAGCAAGAACTTGTAGCCCTACGTTAGCGCGTACAAATAACTTTGCGAGTGTTTCTTTTTCTACAGGGTCAATAAATATCACATTAGTTAGTTTCTTATAGTGCGCCTGAGCGATCAGATCTGATTTGAGCTTTCCTTGACCTATAAGTATAAATTTAACTTTTTTTGTCTTTTCTTGTAACTCTTCAGCAACATTTATCACCGCGGATAACCCATTTGCTTGACCATGAGTACCAGAAAATACCGCGACAAAATCATCATCAGCAATACCTTCGGGTTGCCAAGATTCTGTAGGTGAAAATATATTCAGGTCACAGCCATTAGGTATAAGTGCAACAGTGTGGCTCTTATTTGGTAAGTGACGTTTAATACCGTTGACAATACCAGGAGATAAACCTATATGGCCGTGCGCTGAGCGATAAGCCAGCCATTCTAGGCATGACATTGCAGATAAAATAAGGGGGTTTTTAATAACACCCATAGCTTTAGGTAGTTCTGGCCATAAGTCCCTTACTTCAAATATAAATGTTTTGCGCTTTAACCACCGAGCGACCAATCCTGGAATTGCGGCGGTAAGTGGAGTTGAAGTCGCTATAACGAGATCATAGTCCTGCTTCATTACCATTTTTATAGATTGATAGGCAAATTTTAGAAAAGTAATGCTTCGTTGCATGAAAGATTGTGCGTTAGCGTAATTCAATTCAAATTCAATGACATGGATGTTGTTAACTGAACCGCTGCGTTGCCCGCTAACAAAAGAGCTATGTAAACCTGTATTGCCACCGCTATACGAACCACAAATCATGGTAACTTGGTGGCCATTAGCGATAAGTGCTTTTGCCATTTCAAAGGAACGAATGCCTGTTGCCCCTTTAGGTGTGGAAAAATGTTGGTGTAAATACAGAATTTTCATTCAACTTTGCTTACTGTCGTTGTTATTATCCCAGGCTCAACAATGGTTAATTCCAAGATGTTAATTGGGTCTTTTTTCAGATAGTAGCGTGACTGCCAGCCATCAACAAGCGCAAGTTGCTCAATGTTAACATTACTGCTAAAACGCACGATGAAATGTTTATTTTGTAAGGTATTACCTGTGAGCTGCCAATTGTCATTTGGTATATGCCAGCGTAAAGTCGCTTGCTTTTTAAAGCCTTTAAGGCGATCTTCAATCGTAATGCATGTGTTGCTTATGACTAATTTTCTATGATGAAAATGCCCTTTTTTATTTTGATAGCTGGCGTTAAGCTCATTGCTTTTATATATTCTCGTGTTTGCCTTAATCCATTGCGTATATAGAAAGCGTGAAAGTTTTGGCATTTGCTCATCATTATCAAAACTAACAGTGTTTTGTGCTTTGACGCTAGGAAAATAATCTTGCCATTTAGGCTCGCAGTTGTAACTGTAACTGCCAGAACCAATGAAAATATTGTATTGTTTATGCCATAGATCAATGTGTAATGCATCACATTGAGAGGGTCTAAATTTCGCAGTTGGTGTTCTAATAAAAATACACCATTCATCGTTATGCAATAAATGGTAATCACTGCATAATATTGCCGGAGCGACTCTCGCTGCAGGCTTGTCACTGTGTTGAGCGGGGAAAAGCCTTGCTAACTGATTAAAGGTACCGTCAATGCTGTAACATGTTTGTGCAAAAAAAAGCTGAAATGCCCATTGTACGGATGGACGAAAATCCAAATAATCGCATGAAGTAACAGTGAGAAGTTGAGCACCGTCGTTAAGCCCTAATATGGGGGTTTTGCCTGTTTTTTGGCAAGTTGTTGCTTGTAACCATAATGTGGCTAATTGCAATTTCTTATAACAGTTTTTACTAAAAGTAGGAAGCTGATATTTTTGTCTGAAAAACTCTACAAGTGACAGGCTATCTAACATTAATCGATGGTAATTTGTTGAGTATTGACTAAAGCAGCCATCATCAGCTATTAATTTATCGCAACGATTTTCTATCGTTTTTACTGCTAATGCCAACCACTTTTTGAGCTGTTTTTTCTGACGAATATTTGCTTGCTGTAATAACATCGCGCTGCCAATAAAAAGTGCAGCACCTTCACTGGTTCCATGATTGTTATCTTGTGCTATTGCATAACTCATCGTAGGCGCGATTCGTTGTAAATGGGCAAATAGCATTTCTTTCAGGGCTGGAGCAAGGGTTAAGTCTTGTTGTAAAAGATGGGCACTTGCTGCTAAATGCATAAGTCTAATTGAAGCCTCTTGCCCACATTTCCAATGAACGCCTTGATTCGTTGGGTTTTGTTCTTGCCAATCAGCAATATGGTGGTTGATTCGGGCTAGATATTGTTGTTCATGCGTGTTGAGATAGTCGATGGATAAAGCAAATAACCAGTTAAAGCGGGACATTTCCCAAACCGCTTTAATATCACCCACATTTAAATCAAAATCGTTAAGTTTACTCCAGTGTACTTGATTGTTAGTAATTGTTTTATGGTTGGTGATTGATGATAACCAGTTGATGTCATTTGTTAAATCTATAGGTAGCCAACCAAATGCTTTGTTGTCAACTTTCTGCAATGATGGACAGACTGGCTCTCCTGATATGGGTGTAAAATATTGACCTGTTTGCGGGTGATTTTTTACCGGCATTATTTTATCAAAATAACCGCGTTTTACCTTGAAACGGTAAAGCGCTACCGCAAAAAGGTTAGCAATGCCAAGGCGTAAGTAGGTCACAAAAAGACTGGTCATGAGCTGTTATTTATTCTTGTTCTCAAGCAGATGAACCACATCTAACGTGGCTTGTGATACTTCAAATAACTCATCTGCTGGAATAGGGCTTGGTTTGCCGTTTTCAATAGCATCAACAAAGGCTTTAGCGCACGCTTTTTGCCCTTTATCTTGTTGCCATAAATGCATTTTTTTAAAGCCTTTAAAACCGTAACCTGTCAGTTTACGAAAATTATCTAGCTGCAACACCTTACCTTCAACAAATACCTCAATACGTTCTTTTGGAAAAGATGCCGAACCATTCGCTAAATAATGAATAGTACCAAAACTACCATCTTCAAAACCGAGAATAATCGCTACTTTATCATCACAAACAGAAACCGCAGTGTCATTACCCATTTTATGCGCTTGAATTGACACTATCTTGCTGCTAGCTAAGTGGCGCATCAGATCAATGAAGTGACATGCTTCCCCTAAAATTCGACCGCCACCAACTTCTGGGTTTTGCGTCCAGTGATTTGCAGGAATAACACCGGCATTAACGGTGATGATAAAAGATTTAGGTGCCGATATACCTGATAATAATTGCTTCATTTTAACAATTTGCGGTGCAAAGCGGCGATTAAAGCCTACCATCAATAATTGCTTTTCAGATTTTTTATATTGTGAGATCACGCTATCGTGTTGCGATTGATTAATCGCCAGAGGCTTTTCGACAAAAACATGTTTATTGTTTGCTAATGCTTTATTGATAAATCCGGCATGGCTGTTGTGTTGAGTAACAATAGCAACTGTATTGATTGTTTCATCATTTAACATCGCGTCTGTATCGGTTGTTGCTTGTAGAAACCCATTATTTTTGCCATGGATAACACTATTAATACCGGTTGATGTGGCTAATGAATGTAAACACGCATCTGCTGCTTTAAATGCGGGTATTAATACGCGAGAAGCATAATTCCCTGCACCAATAAATCCCATTGTTACGCTACTTTTTGTTGCAGATGGTGAGTTAAGTGTTAAGTGTGTAATTGGGGGACTATTTTCTACTGTTGGGTACGTTAATAAAATCCCTAACGCCGATTTGTTTTCAGAAAGTTCTTGATAGGCATCAAGGGCCTTGTCAAAAAGATAACGATGGCTAATTAACGGCTTAACATTAAGCTTACCTAGCGACATCATATCTAATATTGCGGTAAAGTTGCGTTGTTCTGTCCAGCGAACAAAGCCTATAGGGTAGTCTTGTCCCTGGGATTCGTAATTATCATCGTAACGACCTGGGCCGTAGGAACATGACACTTGAAAGCTAAGTTCTTTTTCGTAAAACTCACTGCGATTTAGTGTTAAACCCGTCACGCCAACAAGCACAATTCTCCCTCGTTTTCGCGACATATTGGCTGCTTGAGATACAGGGTCACTTGATGATGTGCTAGCGGTAATAATCACGGCATCAACACCTTGTTGCCGGCTAAATGCAAGCCCTGCTGTCACAGGGTCTTCACCAGCACTTGGGTTACATATTTCAGCACCAAATTGTTGGGCAAGTGCAAGTTTCTCGTTATCAAAATCAACGGCTAAAACCCGGCATCCGTTTGCCATTAACAATTGAATCGTTAATAGCCCGATTAATCCTGCACCAATCACAACAATATGTTCACCTAAAGTAGGCTTAACTAGGCGAATTCCTTGCAAACCAATTGATGCTAATACGGTAAAGGCTGCACTTTCATCGTCAACGTTGTCAGGTATTTTAGCGGATAAATGTTTTGCAACTCTCACAACATCTGCATGAGGCCCATTAGAGACGACTCTATCGCCAATGGCAAAGTTACTTATATTATCGCCGACACTTTTTACATTTCCAACGTGGCAATAACCAAGCGGTAATGGCTGTGCAAGTTTCGATTTAACCGCATCGAGCGTGGTAAATACACCGTCGGTTTGAATTTTATCCAATACCATTTTTACTTTATCGGGTTGTTGACGAGCTTTATCAATTAATGATGCTTTGCCAAAATCGACTAGCATACGCTCAGTACCTACACTGATTAAGCTCACGCTAGATTCAATCACTAAATGGCCAGCTTTATTTTGTGGTTCAGGCGCCTCAATAATTGACGTTTCACCATTTCCCATATGTTGTAGTATTTGTTTCATTATTGATTAGCTCTTGATATGCCTTGTTGCTATATAAAGGATTAAAAATGGCACAATAGAGAAAATATATCGTGCAAAAAAACCGAGGAATTCAGCATACATAAATTGTGCTGAAAACATAACGACAGAAAATAAAAAAATTAGTCGAATTATAGGCGACTGCTGCCTTTTTAATTTAAAAAGCATTAAGCTTAACGTAGCAGCAAAAATTAAACTTCCAACCAACGCACCAATGCGACCAAAGTTCATCATTAATTCGGTATAAAGCCCTGTAGTAAGTGAGGAATTACCTTTTCTACCTACAACGTAAGAGCCTGGGTAAATTGCATTTTTTAGACGTGGCCCAGCTCCTACTGGCTTTTTTGGCCAAATAGAGCGTGGAATAAAGTTAGCAAAACCTGCTAGATAGGTGATGCCAAGCTCCAAATCTTGTTCGTTTTCCATTAACCAAACAATGTTTTCGTGGTTACCAAATGCACCATTAAGGGAATTGATAAGACCATACTCTGTTGTTTGAGTATTTAATGTACTTGCTTTGCTACGCATTTTGCCAATGGTATGTAGTGCAAAAACAATACTTAATATCACAAAAAGTAATGAAACGGTTTTGCGTAACTGGCTAAAAGTGAGGTGCCCTGCATACTTGCGATTAAACGATAGCGAAAAAGATAATAAACTAATAATTAAAAGAAAAAGTGAATTTCTATTACTGTTGATACCATAATAAGTTGCTGCTAAAACCAATGAAACAATGAACCCGACTAAGCTAATTTTATTTATCCAAAAGCTTTTTTTTCCATGATAAAAAACAAAGAAAAATAGCAGACATGACACGTATGTCCAATGGGCAAGTAACAAACTAAGCCCGTTACCAACTCCCATTGATATTCGATCAGTGATGTAATTTTCGTAGCCTAATGTGAGTATGTGTATGATGTTTTTTCCTGCATAATAAGCACCGACTAAAAAAATAACTGTTGTCACTTGCAACGCTCTTTTTAGAAAAGTGTGGCTTAAATTAAAGTGTAATAGCTCTGGCTTTTCATCGACTGGAAAACAAGACAGCCCAAAGATAAAAACAGCATGAAGCAAAGCAACAAAAAGTAATGAAAAAATGTATGGTTGGAGATCGTACTCAACGTTGTATCTAAAGTAACTTACGTCCCATTGCAGTAGTGGCATCATTAGATGGATCAGAAAGAAAAAGATTGTTGATAAAACAATAGGACTATTAAATAAACGTGCTACACCTAAGTTATAGACTCTAAAAAGGGCAATAAAGAGAAAAAATATACTTAATGTTAAGAACAATGAAGTTACCATAAAAGTATGATTCCTTTATATGACTTGCTAATAATCAACATATTGCCTTATTAAATAAGTCGTGTAATTGTTGTTCAAAACATACTGGTTGCGTGCCCGAGCAGTTTGTTTGCTGTTCTTTAAATGTTGTTAATTTTTGCCTAAGTATTTTTATCAATAGATCAGTATCATGATACGGTACCATAATTGTTCCTGGATACTTTCGAAGTGATTTAGCGGTTTTTACTTCTGAGTTTACAATGATGTTTGTATTGGTGCTAAGTGCATCCCCCCATTTGTTCGATTGAGCAAATTTATTAATTTCGATAGCTGGATCATAGTAGGTTAAGACGTAATCAGAAGAGAAGTAAGACGCTAAAGCCATTGCATTTGACACTTTACCAAGGTAGCTAACATTATCGAGTGATATCAATTCCTGAGCAGCTTTACAATCGACTTTACCTGCGACAATAAATTTAATCTCATCTGATTGAAATTTATTGGCTATATATAAGGCAGCATTCATTCCCCTATCTTTGCCAAGCCAGCCATTTATATTAATAATGATCTTCGACGTTGGCCAATTATTTTCACGGTACAGTTTCTTTGCTTTAGATAACTCTTCTCTTGAGGGGGTATTTTTTAACGTGAACATATTTTTTGACAACTGTTTATACCTATCTTCGCCAGGGATCACATGCATTAAGACGCGTGTTGAAGTATATTCTTCTAATGCTTGAATACATCGTTTAATAAAACTGGGAAAGGGAAAAACGAGTGAAAACCTATCAGCATCATCGAAGATAATGTCAAACTTTCTGATTTTAGCTGCTAACAGTGCCGGAAAAGCTGTTTCAAATCCTAAGGCCCAAATAGGAGAGTTATCTTTTCTTAATAGGCAGTAACCAAATACACGAAGCATCCACCATATATAAAGAAGTTTAGTCAATTTACCGCCATAGCCCCCGCCAGTAATAAGAGCTTTAGTTTCGATTTTATGCGTTGGTAATTCTTTTTCTATTGCTTCACTTGCGTCTCTTATCCAAGCAATATGCTTAAGCGAGTTAACTTTTTTATCATTGAATAAAAAGTTTGCTAGTTTAAAGAGCCTAGTTCTATTGGATAATGAGGATACCGGAGCGATAATCGTGAAAGTCGTTTTTATACACATAGCTTTTCTTTTTCAATTAGGGCTAAACGTGCATATCTTTGGGAAACAAAGGCGCGCACGCTCCAATGTATTGCTGTTGTTGCACTTATTGAGGTAAATAGAATGTATATTGGCAAGCTTTTAGTTAACAAAAGGTAAATAATAGTTAGATAAGTCAACATGAACAGCCAGTTAAGCTTAGCGGTAAAGGCTAGTGTCTCATGACGGGCAAAAAGACCTAGGCAAATTGAAGATACAGTATAACTTCCTCTTGCAATACACATTATAAAGATAGAGATAATTATGCTTGGTTCTAATTGAATTCCTTTATCTTGGTAATATAGCTTGTAGATAAGAAAACCGAAGGCAATTGATAAAGTAGATAAAGCAATGGAAACTATAAAAAGTTTCACGGAGTAAGCTTTAAAAGTGTGTAAAGTAAATACATCCATTGTTTTTATTTTGGGTGCAAGGTAGAAACCGAAAAAACCAAAAAAACTAATGGCAATAGAACTGAACATAACGAAGTGTGTATAAAGAATATAGGCTGTCTTTTGGTGACCCAATGCGTTAATAAGCATTTGTTCACCATAAATTGCAACAACCAGTGTTATATTGTGAAAAAAAAATGCAAGTCCAACGTTACGATGATTAGATTCTTGAATCGTATTGTGTGTTATTGTTTTGTTAATTATTTTCGTTTTGTTCAAGTAATAAAGAGAAAACAATAGCAAAATACTTAAGCTAGCGGTGAACCAAGACTCAACATTTAAAAGTGATAAAACCATACAAGTTAATATTGCAATCTTCCAGCCATTAGTTGCTAATTGTGCAAGTGTTAATAAATGATTCGCGCGAAATATGGCTGAAATCATGGTTAAAATACTAAGAAAATAAACACTCATTATTAGCTGTAAAGTGCTGATGGCTAATGTTAAAAATACAGTAGAAGCAATGTAAAGAATGCAACAAACCAGAGTGCTTTGGACTAGAAAAGCAATGAATATCTTTTTGCTTTGATTGGGTGTTCGTATGATTACCTGATCTAACCCCAGAATGCAGACACTGGCAGCGATAAAAAGGGTTGATTTATAGAAGGCCCATTGTGTCACTATATCGCTAGGGTAATTTGCGACTATATATAAATCAGCAAGAAAAAATGACAATAAACCAAGGCCATACAAGCCAAAGCTCAACACTAGTTGCTTATTAACGTTCACCTATCCGCCTTTCACCTACTTTGACAGCTGGATTACCAGCATAGATTCCAAACGATTCAGCGTTTTTTGTTAGTACTGCCCCTGCTGCAATAATAGCGCCTTGTCCAATGAAGTCGACAGATGGGAGAATAATGGCATTTGCACCGATCCAACTGTACTTTTCGATATGAATCGCTGAAAAAGTAACGCCGTTTAAACGCCAATTTGTTTCGCCATCATGTATATTGTGATTGTGCGTATATATTTTTGCACCTTCAGAAATTGAAACTTGCTCTTCGATATGCACACCACCCGAAAAATCGATATACACATCTTTGCCGATATGAATGCTACTTGAAAGTATTAATTTACTATTATTATTTTTATGCGCTTTGACGATAGTAACTCTTGTGTCTACATGTAATTCATGAGCGTTAAAATATTTCCGATATAACCACCAACGAATGCGGCGTAAGCCTGGGGCTGAAAATATAGAAAAATCTTTAAGTAGCAATATGAGTAACTTTAAAACAATGTTCATGAGTTATTATTATTTTGTAAATAGCGTGCTTATATTTACAGAAGTTACAGTAAAAAGGAATGCCTTGTCACTTGTTTAGCTTATATAAGATGCTTTTATTGAGGGGAGTTTACTTTCAATGACTATATGGCGAGTATAGTTGGCAAATAGCGTGTTTATCACCTCTACGCAAGCACAACATTTTTCCCTGCATAGATTTTGCGAAATTCGCTCGGTTTCATTGCTTTAAATTGTAAAAATCGGCGATTGAAATTGGAAATATTATTAAAACCACAAGTATCACTAATGGTGTAAATTGGCTTTTGACTATTTATCAATAACGAACATGCCTTGCTAATACGTAATTGATTAACAAACTCAGTGAATGTTTGCTCAGTGCGGTGCTTAAAAAAACGATGAAAATGGTTGGTGCTCATATGTACTAATTCTGCAAGGTGTTCCGCACGAATAGTTTCGGTGTAATGTTCATGGATGTAACGAATAACTTTATCCAATTTATCGGTTGAAGGATCAGAGGTGAGCACAACGCTGTAGCCACTGCTTGATAATGGCTTTTTATCAGGATCATTGGCCATAATATCTAATATGTTAAGTAAGCCGATGAATCGTGTGCTAGCGTCAGCATTTTGCATGGTTGAAAATACCTTAGCGGCATTAACAACGGCTTGTTTACCAAAGGTTATCCCTCTTTTTGACAACGATAGCAGTGGTTTGAATTTTTCTAAATCAGGCATACCAAATACAAGACTTTCTAGCCAGCTGATAGGGAGTTGAGCCACATAAACTTGCTGCTTTTTCCCTTTGACGGCAGGGGAAGAACACCAAGTATGGGGTAAATGAGGCCCGAGAAAAGCCATATCAAATTCATCGTAGTCATCAATATTGTCACCCACATAACGTTGACCTTTGCTATTCAGCGTTAATGCTATTTCGTACTCAGGATGGTAATGCCAATGAAAACCAATATGTTCTTGCTCATATAACCAATAACGCCATGAGGAATTTTCGGAAGGAATAATTTTTTCAAATAATAATTTCATGGTGTTAGTGGTGTTACGAGTGCTAATAGAAAAGTATCAGTAAATGATGGAAAAGTATATCAATAGATGATTGATACCCAGCACACTAGTATTCAGCACGTTTTTATTGATCGTTTACATTCAAACACTGAATATTTTAAGCATCGTTAAAGGTATTGTTGCAGTGAAGATATTGTTCAGCACGTTTATATTGTGGTTGAGAGATAATATGTTCAAAACGGATTTAATGGTTAACACTGGATGAGGCAAGGACTGTAAGGTGACTTCCAGAATATGTATAACACTCACCTCATAAATTAAATGTACTTAACTATTAAGTTTGGAGAAAATAGTGCAACGTTATATCGCTCTTGATGCCTTCCGTGGGCTCACCATCGCTTTGATGATTCTGGTTAATACGCCTGGCACATGGTCACATGTTTATGCGCCGTTACTACATGCAAAATGGCATGGATTGACCCCAACAGATCTGGTTTTTCCATTCTTTATGTTTATTGTCGGTTCAGCAATGTTTTTCGCTTTTAAAAAAGTCGATTTTCAATTAGATGCCCCATTAGCCTTTAAAGTGATCAAGCGAGGGTTTTTAATCTTTTTAATCGGTTTTTTACTCAACATCTATCCTTTCACTGGCGATCCTGATACGTGGCGCATTATGGGCGTGTTACAACGTATTGGTATTGCTTACATTTTTGCTGCTTTTATTGTGCTGCTATTTAGACAGCGTGGGGTGTTAATTACTTCTGCTCTTATCCTTGTTGGCTATCACTTTTTGTTAATGACGGTCGGTGAAGGGGCTTACACATTAGAGAGTAATTTAGTACGCCAAGTTGATATTGCTGTGTTAGGAGCTAATCATATTTATGGTGGCTTCGGCGTACCGTTTGATCCCGAAGGGCTCGTGAGTACGATACCTGCGATTGTCAGTGCTTTATTTGGCTTTGAAATTACTCGCTTTATTAGTCAAATAAACGATAAACGTGATTCTATGATTAAGCTCATTCAACTAGGTTTTCTAGCGCTTATTGCTGGCTTG
Source organism: Thalassotalea sp. PP2-459 (assembly GCF_001913705.1). GTDB lineage: Bacteria > Pseudomonadota > Gammaproteobacteria > Enterobacterales > Alteromonadaceae > Thalassotalea_C > Thalassotalea_C hakodatensis. The sequence continues at coordinate 239,207 of NZ_MKQD01000034.1, forward strand.
GCCCTAGACTTCGTTATACCTATTAATAAAGCATTATGGACAAGCTCCTACGTCATTTATACGGCAGGTTATGCTTGTTTAACCTTAGCGGTTTTTGTTTATCTGATTGATATTAAAAAATATGAAAAGCCAGTTAAACCTTTATTAGTATACGGCACAAATCCATTGTTTATTTATGTGTTGTCTTGGGTTTGGGTAGCAAGTTATAACTTTTTCCCTGTTGGTGACGGGACTATTCATCACTTTATGTTTAATAGCTTAGCTATTGTTTTTCCTGAAAAATTCGCCTCATTTTTGTTTGCCTTTTTGCATGTTGTGTTTTTCTGGTGGTGTTCAAAATGGTTATACGAACGCAATATCTTTATAAAAATATAACAAATTGAGTGGAAGGTTTTTGAAAAAGTATGTGAGCGTGAACTGAAAATGTCGGTAAGCATGAAAACTTTTCTACTGGTGAACAAGTGAGTAATACAGTAAAACTAAAGTGTGTTTCAAATAATTAACACGCTGATGGAATATTAATATAACAATAAGGACACTTACATGAAGACAAATTACACAGGAGTCGCACTTGTACTCGTTACGTTCTTTGCTATTTCTTTTATCACTAATATTCTGGGACCGCTATTTCCATCGCTGGTTAAAGATTTTGATATTAGCCTAGCTGTCGCGGGTTTTTTACCGTTTTCTTTTTTTGCTGCTTACGGTGTGATGTCAATCCCTTCGGGTATTTTAGTGGATAAATACGGTGAAAAATTCGTCATGTTAGCCGCTTTTGTCATGGCTGCTACCGGGTCTTTCCTTTTTGTGTTGAACCCTAGTTTTTTTATGGCGATGGGGTCGTTATTTTTAGTGGGTACTGGTATGGCAATGTTGCAGGTAGCAATTAATCCATTATTGCGTGTATCAGGTGGCCAAGAACACTTTGCTTTTTACTCAGTGCTAGCTCAATTGCTTTTCGGTGGTGCTGCAACTCTAAGCCCTATTGTGTATAGCAATGTTGTTCAGGCGATGGCAAGTGGTGAAACGTCTGGCATCATAGGTTTTTTCAATAATAATGTTCCAGCGAATATGAGCTGGCTTTCAATGTATTGGATTTTTGCCGCTGTATCTGTCGCAATGCTTATCTTAATTACGTTAATTAAATTGCCAAAAGTTGAGTTAAAAGAAGACGAAGCTGTTGGTGCGATTGGTATTTATAAGCAATTATTGAAAAACAAATCAGTGATATTATTTTTTATCGGTATTGCTGCATATGTCGGTACAGAGCAAGGTGTTGCTAACGCCATTTCAATTTTCTTAGAACGCTACCATGGTTTAGATCCCGTTATCGTAGGCGCTGAAGTCGTTAGTGATTTTTGGTTAATGCTGACACTAGGTTGTTTGTTAGGTTTGGTGTTGGTTAAGTTATTAGATAGCCGTTTAGTCTTGAAAATTTTTTCTGGGGCTGCAATGATAGCGCTGTCATTTGCGTTATTTGGTAGTGCAGAAGTCTCGGTGAATGCATTTCCGCTAGTGGGTTTTTTCCTATCGGTAATGTGGTCAGTAATATTTTCACTGGCGTTGAATTCAGTCGCAGAGCATCACGGTTCTTTCGCTGGCATCTTATGTACCGGTATTGTCGGTGGTGGTTTAGCATCTCCTTTGATAGGTGCAATAGCCGACATAACTGGCGATTTACGTGTGGGTATGATCGTGGTGTATATCACCTTAGGTTATATTTTTACTATTGGTTTTTGGGCAAAACCTTTAGTGGTGAACAAAACAATTAAGTTGTTTAACAAACACCATGCTGATTCAACAGTTACGTAATATGAATAGAGATAAGAGAAGCTTTTAAAATGGCTGCTCATTTGGGGCAGCTAAACGATAAGGTAATAAACACATGAAATTATCACGAATATTTTTGGCATGCAGTGCAATGGCTTTTGCTATTGCAGGTTGTAGCCAAGAAGGTACTGTCAGTAAAGTAGATGCAGATAAGCCGTCCAAGCTAGCAAGCATAGATCAAGCCTCGCTTGATACGTTAGCGACAACACTTGATGTAAAATACCAAGTGTTAAGTAATATTGAAACTGACTGCCCTGATCGTGATGGTAAAGCAGTTAAACATTGTTTTAGTGCTCATATTAAATTTACTTCGCCAGAAGATATTAATGTCAATGATTGGCACATTTACTATTCACAGGTTTATCCTATTTATGCAGGAAAATCAGATACTCTAGACATTGAATTTTACAATGGTGATATACATCAAATTTCACCAACAGATAAGTTTTCTGGCTTTAAGGCCGGTGAAACCCAATCAATACAAGTGTATATGGCGGCTACTCATGTCACTCACTCACAATTAATGCCAAATTATTGGATAGCGGGTAATAGCCTGAAGCCAGCAGTCATTGATAGCACACGAACAACCATTGATCCTGAAACAAAATTAGAACTAACACCTTGGATAGAGCCTTACACGGATATTCCAAAGCAAATAAAATCAACACCAGAAGATATTAACCAATATGCAAATGCTGAGTGGTTATATGAGCACAATGCTGATGTTGAAGTAGATAGCCGTCAGTTGGCGACTACCGTTATACCGACCCCTCGTGAATTAACCGTCACTGATGCTGAAAAACAGCTTGATGTTTCACAAGGTTTAGCAGTGAGTTATCAGGGTTTAGAAGCATCTGATGTCAGCGCAGCATTCGATCGTTTAGCAACATTCGGTGTTGAACAATCAGATAACGGCATTGCAGTTAGTATTCGTATCACTAAAGGGCTACGAACTGCTGAGAGCTATCAATTAACCACTTCTGATCAAGGCGTTACTATTGCAGCAGCTGATTTAGCGGGTGCTTTTTACGGAGTACAAACGTTAGCAAGTTTATTACTGGTTGATGAACTTACATTGCCTTATGTCAATATTAACGATGCGCCGAAATATTCATACCGTGGACAACATATGGATGTTGCACGTAATTTTCATAGTAAAGAGATGATCTTTCGTCTTATTGAACAAATGGGTGCATATAAGTTAAACAAATTGCATATGCATTTAGCGGAAGATGAAGGATGGCGTATTGAATTACCGAGCTTTCCTGAGCTGACAGATATTGGTTCAAAACGTTGTTTAGACTTGTCAGACAAACATTGTATGCAGCCGCAATTAGGTGGTGCAGATGCAAGCGAACGTGATGGTTACTACAGTGTGCAAGATTATCTTGATATTTTGAATTATGCGAGTCGTCATCATGTCCAAGTTATTCCTTCATTAGACATGCCAGGCCATTCACGAGTTGCAGTGAAAGCGATGGAATCGAGATACCATCGCTATATGGCAGAAGAAAATGAAGTTGAAGCGACTAAATACTTATTATCAGATTTAGAAGATAAAACAGAATATCGTTCCATTCAACATTATAACGACAATACCATTAATGTGTGTTTAGAGTCGTCATATGCGTTTGTTGATCAAGTATTAGAAGATTTAATTTCTTTGCATAAACAAGCAAAACATCCACTTAATATGTATCACATTGGCGCTGATGAAACAGCAGGCGCTTGGGTTGAATCGCCTGCATGTAAGGCATTAGTCGCTGATACAAGTAACGATGTTTCTGATATCAAACATTTAGGCGCGCACTTTATTGAACGTGTTTCTAACATGATCGTCAGTAAAGGCATTTCTGTTGGTGGTTGGAATGACGGCTTAGGTGAAACGCACGTTGAGAACATGCCTAAAGATGTGTATTCGTACATTTGGGGAGCTTTACCATGGGGCGCGCATAAGATGGTGAGCGAGCAAGCACATCGTGGTTGGAATGTTGTGTTATCAGTGCCTGATGTTTTTTATTTTGATTTTCCATATGAAGTAGATCCTAAAGAACGTGGCTATAATTGGGCTTCACGTCGTATTGACAGCCGTAATGTGTTTAATTTTATCCCGGATAATTTACCGATAAATGCGGAGTTTCGTTTAACAACGTTAGGTAAACCTTTTGAAATTGATGATACCGTGCAAAAAGATGAAGATGGCAATGTGGTACATAAACCTTTACCAGAAGGTTTTACCGTAGCTGGCGTTCAAGGACAAATCTGGAGTGAAACCATACGCAGTGAAGAGCAAGCCGAATACATGCTTTATCCGCGTTTATTGTCATTAGCCGAGCGCGCTTGGCATGAGGCAGAATGGTCAGTACCTTATAACTATAACGGTGCTAAATACTCTAAAGATACAGGTTTGCTAACAGAAGAGCTAAAAGCGCAGCGTGATGCAAAATGGCAAGCATTTGGCAATGCCATCGCACAAAAAGAGCTGATTAAGCTTGATAAACTTGGCGTGTTTTATCGTGTACCGACTGTTGGCGCAAAACTAATAGACGGCAAATTGCATATCAATAGCTCATTGCCTGGTTTACCTCTTGAATATCGAGTCAATGGCGGTGAATGGCAAGCTTATGATGCACCGGTTGCGGTATCTGGTAGTGTAGATGTAAGAGCACGTAATGCTGCCGAAGATCGTGCAGGTAGAAGTTTCAACGTTCAGTAATATACTCAAATATGACGCCGAGTATCCATTAATGCTCGGCATATCTTCTAACGTTATTAGGTTTTCCAATGCAACCCACTTCGTTTGTTACTTTAGACATTGGCGGTACTAAAGTAAATTTTGGTCGATTCCGCGACGGCATTATTGAACATAATCAAGAAATACCCTTTTGTGCGCATGGTAGTTCAGCACAGATACGTCAGTTTTTAATTGATGGCATTGCTGCAATGATTGCTTCAGATACTTCAGCTATCTGTATCGGCGTACCTTGTATTGTTGATGTTGAAAATGGCATCGTATTCGATGCGGTCAACATTCCTGCATGGCAAAAATATCCACTAAAAGACGAATTGAGTGACTATTTCGATTTACCCGTATACATCAATAATGATGTAAATTGTTTTGTTGCAGGAGAAGCCACTTTTGGTGATGTTGCCCGTTTTGAGAAAAATGTAGTTGGAATTTGCCTAGGTACTGGCTTTGGTACAGGGTTTTATTTAAACGATCAATTGTATGCTGGCCATAACTGTTGTGCGGGTGAGCTCGGCGGCATTCCGTATTTAAAGGGAACACTTGATGATTATTGCTCAGGTTCTTTTTTTACTAAAATCCACCAAGTAAATGGTGCCGAATTGGCTGAAAGAGCACGCTCGGGTGATGTTGCGGCACAAGCTATTTTTCATGAATTTGCTCAGCACTTAGCAAAAGGCATCAGCTATTTAATGTTTACGGTTGACCCAAAAGTGATTGTTGTTGGTGGCTCTGTCGCTAAATCGTTTGATTTGTATATTGATTCACTTCGGCAGTCATTAGATAGTTTTCCTTATAAAAAAGTACGAACTAATCTAACTATCGTAAAAAGTGAACTAGATAACGCAGCTCTTCTTGGCGCAGTAGCGTTATATATAGGCAGTTGTTAATGCAGGTTCTACCTGGCTAGACATCATATTTTCAACAGATGGTAATAAATCAATCATCGTTAACATGTCAGCGGTATTACCGCGTGTTGCGTTAAAAATACGTAATAGTATTTGATTTTTACGACAGAAATTTTTCAATATCAACAACATACCTAAGCCCGCTGAATCAATATAAAGTGTGTTTTTAAAATCAATATCAATGTGAGTAGTCTGTTGACGACATATTCTTTTCAAGGCGCAAACAGTTTGATGGTGAGCAAAGGTAAACGTTTTATTTACTTCTAATAAAACAATAAGGTTTTGGTAACTAACCTTGGGTGCAGCGTTCATTAAAAACCTTGTAACGAACGTCCGTGTTGACAGTAAATGACCTAGAAAAGCGAGCTAGAATTATACGTGCTAACTCATCCGACCACAAGTATTTGTCATCAATATAAAATAAGCAGTTAGTAAATTTTTTGAAAATGTAGTGGCGTTGAAACAAGGTTTTACCCTTATTTATATCAATAAAATTTATCTTTTATCTAAAAATAACTAATTATATTTATCTATTGGTTGGCGATACAGTCAGTTGATGACGCACGCAACAATCTGATGAATATGCTAAATGCATTACACTGCTACATTGATGGGCAGTTTCAACCAAGTGAAACTTACTTTGATAATGTTAGCCCGATAAACGGTGAAAAAATTGCGGATATTGCTGAAGCGAGTCCACAGAAAATTGATGCCGCAGTTCAGGCTGCAAAACAGGCACTTAATGGTGATTGGGGCCAAATGAGTGTTCAGCAGCGAAGCGTGTTATTGCATAAAGTCGCTGATCGTATTGAAGCAAGGTTAACCGAGTTTATTGACGCAGAAATAGCGGATACTGGCAAATCACTTCATCAAGTTGAAACCATCGATATTCCTCGTGCCGCAGCAAACTTTCGTACCTTTGCAGACCTTGCAAAATTTCATTCTGGTGAAACGTTTATGACGGAAACAGCTAGTGGTGAGCAGGCGCTCAATTATTCGGTTAATAAACCATTAGGGGTTGTCGCGATTATTTCACCATGGAATCTCCCTTTACTGTTGGCAACCTGGAAAATAGCGCCAGCATTGGCTTGCGGAAATTGCGTGATCTTGAAACCTTCTGAAGAAACATCATCGACAGCCTTTTTATTAGCGCAAGTGATGGATGAAGTAGGTCTTCCTAATGGTGTGTTCAATCTGATTCTAGGACGCGGTAACAAGATTGGTGATTTACTCACCGAGCACGGTAAAGTGGATGCGATCACATTTACTGGGTCGTCATCTACGGGGCAACATATCATGAAAAGGGTAGCCTCAGGAGTTAAACCGATTTCGTTTGAGCTCGGCGGTAAAAATGCTGCTATCGTTTTTCAAGATGCAGATATTGATAAAGCCGTTGCCGGCGTAGCTCGCTCTTCCTTTACTAATTGTGGTCAGGTATGCCTATGTACTGAGCGCGTCTATGTACACCGTGAAATATATCAAGAATTTGTCGAGCGCTTAGTAAAAGCAGCCAAAGCAATAAAAATAGGTTACCCGAAAGAGCCAAATGTGCTTATCGGGCCATTAATTTCCAAACAACATCAACAAAAAGTATTGTCCTATTACCAACAAGCAAAAAAATCAGGGGCAAAGGTTCTTACCGGGGGAGGTGTGCCTAATTTTGGTGATGAACGTGATAACGGTTGTTTCATTGAGCCAACCATTATTACGGGGTTGTCGGATGAAGATCCGGTCAATCAAGAGGAAATTTTTGGCCCGATATGTCACGTCGCAATGTTTGATAGTGAACAAGAGGTGATAAGTCGAGCTAATAACACAGTTTATGGCCTTGCCGCCGCTATTTGGACGGAAAACTTATCAAGAGCGCATCGAGTAGCACCGAAAATGGAGGTTGGTCTTGTGTGGGTAAATACTTGGTTTTTACGTGATCTTCGAACACCTTTTGGTGGCGTTAAATTATCGGGCATCGGTCGAGAAGGGGGCGCGCATTCTATGGCATTTTATAGCGAACCTACCAATATTTGTATCAACATTGATAAGAGCGAAAAATGACGATGGAAAGTAAAGTATTAGCAAAAAAAGCCGTACCGCGAGGAACATTTCCACATGTAAAACGTGCAGGTGATTTTATCTATATTTCAGGTACGAGCTCAAGACGGCCAGATAACAGCTTTGCAGGCGTGGAAGTGGATGAGTTCGGTGCAACGACCTTAGATATTCGTGCTCAAACTACCGCAGTAATCGAAAACATTCGTGATATTTTACATTCCGTTGATGCAGAGCTCTCAGATTTGGTCGAGATAAGTACGTTTTTGGTCAGCATGAATGACTTTAAAGGCTATAACGAAACCTACAGTGAATTTTTTGATTTTGATGGCCCAACAAGAACAACCGTTGCTGTGCATCAACTTCCACATCCTCATCTATTAATAGAGTGTAAAGCAATCGCCTATAAGCCCTTAGCAAAGAGCGAGAAATAGCTATGAAAGCAAACTTAGCTGCGTTTAATTTTATGCAATGGATCGAAGAGCATAAAGAGCTATTGCAGCCACCTGTCGGGAACGTACAAGTTTGGCAAAATACCGACATGATGGTTACCGTTGTTGGTGGTCCAAACCAGCGAACTGACTTTCATGATGATCCCGTTGAAGAGTTCTTCTATCAACTGAAAGGCGATATGGTGTTAAAAGTGATTGAAGAGGGGCAATGTAAAGATGTGTTTATTCGTGAAGGGGATGTGTTTTTCTTGCCTAAACACGTTAGGCACTCACCACAACGTCCAATGGCTGGCAGTATAGGTTTAGTGATCGAACCTAAACGACCAAAAGGTATGAAAGATGCTTTTGAATGGTATTGCTTTGAATGTGGTGAGTTAGTACATCGCACCGAGGTACAATTGACATCAATCGTCGATGATCTTCCCCCTTTGTATCAGGCTTTTTATCAAGATAAACAAGCAAGAACTTGCCCCCACTGTCAAACGATACACCCTGGTAAAGAGCCACCGAAAGGTTGGGTATCACTTGAGGAGCACAGCTAATGCAGGTGGTTGATATACATTCACATTTTTTCCCAAAAGAATGGCCGAGTCTTCAAGAGAAATTTGGTGGTAACGATTGGCCTTGGTTACAACATTTACCGAATGAAAAAAATGAGAGTGGCTTTGCCAAAGCGATGTTAATGAAAGGCGATAAACCATTTCGTCCTATCTATGCCGCTTGCTGGGATCCTGAAATAAGATTGGCAGAAATGGACGCCCAAGGCGTTTCGCAGCAAATTATTTCTGCCACGCCGATTTTATTCGCTTATGAAAAGCCCCTTGAACAAGCGGTGTACTGTGCGCAGATATTCAATGATGCCGCGCTAGAGATTTGCCAACAAGGTAAAGGGCGTTTGTTTTCTATGGCACAAGTGCCTTTACAAGATGCAGATGCTGCGTGTGAAGAAGCAAGTCGAGCAATGAACACCGGTCATGTTGGTATTCAAATTGGGAATCACGTGGGCGAGAAAAACATGGATGACGAAGGCGTATTAACCTTTCTTCAACATTGTGCTGCAGAGAACATACCGGTTTTTGTGCACCCTTGGGACATGATGGCAGCAAGTCGCACGAAAGATTACATGATGGGTTGGACGGTAGGAATGCCTGCTGAAACGCAGCTTTCGATCGTGTCGATGATTTTGGGTGGTGGCTTTGACCGTATTAGCCGCGACTTAAAGATTTGCTTTGCCCATGGTGGTGGTGCATTCGCTTTTTTACTTGGCCGATTGGAAAATGCTTGGCTTCATCGAGATATTGCCCGTGGTAAGTCTGAATATCCGCCTAGTCATTACTTAGATAGATTTTATTTAGATACCGCGGTGTTTGATCATGATGCGCTCGAATTATTGGTTAAGAAAATGACCACCGATCGTTTGTTGTTTGGTACTGATTACCCTTTCCCGTTAGGTGAGCAAAAAATGGGCGCATTAATTAAAACCGCGCCAAATTTATCGGATGCCAAAAAGCAACAAATGCTCGCCACGAATGCACAATTATTTTTTTCTTTGCCGACTTGTTAATTGAGAATGTTATGACCTTTGAAAATACCCTAGCTTATGCACAAAAACTTGATAATGAAGATCCATTAGCGAGTTATCGAGATAAATTCTATCACCCGGTCATAGAGGGAAAGCAGGTTTTGTATTTCACCGGAAACTCTTTAGGTTTACAGCCGAAAGCAGCAAAAGAATATCTACAAGTAGAACTTGATGATTGGGCTGCATGGGGAGTAGAAGGGCATTTTCACGGTCGAAATCCTTGGGTGAGTTATCATGAACTGTTAACACCAGCAAGTGCAGAACTTGTTGGTGCAAAAGCATCAGAAGTGGTGTGTATGAACTCGTTGACCACCAACTTACATTTATTATTTGTCAGCTTTTATCGTCCGTCTAAGCAGCGTTTTAAAATTATCAGTGAAGCTAAAATGTTTCCATCTGACCGCTACTTACTGGAAACTCAAGTAAAACATCATGGCTTTGAACCTGATGAAGCCATTATCGAAATTTCACCGCGAGAGGGTGAATTTACCATCAGAGAAAGCGATATTTTAGCCGCGATTGAAGAGCACCGTGATGAACTTGCCTTAGTGTTTTTCGGTGGGGTTAATTATTTTACTGGCCAGCTATTTGATATGAAAAAACTAACCGCAGCTGCACATAATGTTGGCGCATTAGCGGGTTTTGATTTGGCACATGCTGTTGGTAATGTGCCATTGAAACTTCATGATTGGCAAGTAGATTTTGCCGCTTGGTGTACTTACAAATATCTCAACGGAAGTGCTGGTAATGTCGGGGGAATTTTTGTGCATGATAAGCATGGTCAAGATACCGAAATTCCCCGTTTTGGTGGTTGGTGGGGGCATAATAAAGAACGTCGGTTTTTAATGGAAAACACCTTTGAGCCCATGGCAGGCGCTGAAGGTTGGCAATTAAGCAATGTGCCGATAATGGGGATGGCGGTGTTGAAATCATCACTTGATATTTTTGAAAAGGCTGGTATGGATGCGCTACGAAAAAAGAGCCTTACACTCACCGCCTTTTTGCAATATGTGTTTAATGATGTTGTTAACAAGTTTACTCATATTAAACTGCAAATTATTACTCCCGTAGCACCAGAGCAACGAGGATGCCAATTATCAGTAAAGCTTATTGGTACCGATAAACGATTTTTTAATCAATTAACTAACGCTGGTGTGATCACTGATTTTAGAGAGCCAGATGTGGTTAGGCTTGCCCCCGTGCCGCTGTATAATTCCTTTGAAGATATCTATCAATTCGGTCAACAATTAAACGCCTTGCTTAAGGAAATGGCCAATGATAGCTAAGCCATCTATTGCGATTAACGGTGCTGGGCCTGTTGGCGCATTATTAGCGCTGATGTTAGCTAAGCGCGGTTACCCTATTGATCTATTCGAATCTCGACCAGATTCACGAAAAAGCAATATCTATCAAGGTAAATCGATTAATTTAGCGCTTTCCGATCGTGGTTGGAAAGCGTTAAATGCAGTGGGCGTTGATGAAGAAATTCGTCAACAAGCGATTCCCATGTATTGCCGTGTCATGCACGATATTGAAGGGAATATCACCAAACAAAATTATGGCAAAGATAGTCAAGCCATTTGGTCTGTTTCTCGCTCAGGTATTAATGAACAATTAATGACATTAGCCGAACAGCAAAACAATGTGTCACTAAATTTCTCTCATCGACTCACCCAGCATGATTTTGACACAAACACCGCGACTTATATTGATGCAAATAAACAAATCAAACAACATCAAACCGATTTACTTTTTGGCGCTGATGGCACGTTTTCTAAAGTAAGACGATTAATGCAAGAACTGCCGCTGCAGCGAATAAGCTATAGTTTAGAGTACATGCCGCAAAGCTACATTGAATTAACCATTCCGGCAGGGGAAAACGGCGAACATCTGATGGAAAAAAATGCGCTTCATATCTGGCCACGTAAAGATTTTATGCTGATCGCATTACCGAATGCTGATGGCTCGTTTACTTGCACCTTGTTTATGGATCATCAAGGTGAGGTTTCATTCTCTGCGTTCACTGAATATGAAACAGTCGCAGCGTTCTTTGAACAGTATTTTGCCGATGCGCTACCGTTACTCGTTAATCCGATAGAAGAATTTCTTGCGAAGGCACCTTCACCGTTATGTTTGGTACATGTTTACCCTTGGTTGGTTAATCATCAAGTAGCACTTATTGGTGATGCTGCACATGCAATGGTGCCATTTTATGGTCAAGGCATGAACTGTGGCTTTGAAGATTGTCGTGTGTTGTGTGAGCTACTGGATAATTTTCAGGGAGACTGGCAGCAAACATTAATGGCCTACCAGCAGGAGCGAAAAGAAAATGGCGATGCGATCATTGAATTAGCAAAGCGTAACTTTATTGAAATGAGTGACTTAGCCGGCGATGAACGCTTTCTGTTACGTAAGAAAATTGAAGCTCGCTTTCATCAACGTTATCCTGAATTATGGATCCCGCTCTATTCAATGGTGACATTTTCACCCAATATTTCATACAAAACTGCACTTGAAATAGGTGACATTCAAGCCAAAATCATGGATGACATTATGCACATAGATAATATTGAGCAATGTTGGCAAGACGAATCGGTGATGACGACCCTATATGAATTGAGTCGTGACAGAATACCGCTGATCAAGCAAGAGGTATAACATGAGTTGTCCATACCAAGCATCAAATTCGGATAAGAAAAAATCAAACTACCGCGATATGGAAGAGGGCATTCATACCAACTTTGAAGATGACATGTCTTATGGCGATTATTTATGTCTTGAGCAAATATTAACGGCTCAAAAACCCGTCTCTGAACAACATGATGAAATGCTCTTTATCACTATTCATCAAACAAGTGAATTATGGTTAAAGCTCGCTGGGCATGAATTAACTGCTGCCATTACAAATATTCAACAAGCAGACTTTGGTCACGCTTTTAAAGTGATTTCTCGCGTTAAACACATACTTAATCAACTAACGCAATCTTGGCACATTCTGTCAACATTGACGCCTGTTGATTATTTGAAATTTCGTGATGCGTTAGGCCACTCATCTGGATTTCAATCATATGGTTATCGTAAACTTGAATTTTTATTAGGGAACAAAAACGCGAGTTTATTAGCGGTGCATAAAAATCAACCGGAAAGTTATCAATCTTTAAATGCTGTGCTTCATGCGCCAAGCTTATACGATGAAGTACTTCGAGCATTAGCAAAAAATGGCTTGGCTATTGATAAGCACGTACTTGAAAGAGATTTTACCCAACCCTATCAGCAAGATGAATCTGTGCTGCAAGCATGGTTAAACGTTTATCAACATGCTGATGAACATTTCCAGATGTATGAGCTTGCTGAAAAATTGATTGATATTGAAGATGCCTTTCAGCAGTGGCGGTTTAAACATATGTATACGGTGCAACGTATTATTGGTCATAAAGCAGGAACAGGTGGTTCGTCTGGTGTCAGTTTTTTAAAGAAAGCATTAGATATTAGTTTTTTTCCTGAACTGTTTGCTTTACGTACTCATTTATAATTGTGAAATTATTTTTATCGTTATAGCATGATATATCAGTAATATTGATATGTTGAAACTCAGTGGATATTAGCAAAAGCCAATTAACGATCAGTCATTTAAAAATGATTTGTCAGTTAGCTGAAAGTGAAACGGTAAAAGAGGCTGCTCAAGCATTATTTATTTCTCAGCCGGCATTAACCAACCGTATTCGCGAGGCTGAAAAACGTTTAAATAGCCAATTATTCTACCGCCGTGGTCGTCGAATTTATATGTCGAATGCGGGTAAACGTTTGCTGGTATCAGCCAAGAAAATTTTACAAGAATTAGCGCGCGTCGAACATGATATTTCTCGCTTAACTCATGGTGTTGAGCAGGTGCTACGCATTAGTATGCCGCACTATGCAAACTTTTCATGGCTACCTGATGTACTTGAAGGTTTTTCGTTAAGCTACCCTCAAATAGAGCTTGAAATTACTTCGCAATCACCGGTTAAACCGCTTCAAGCTTTGCATAATCATGATGTAGATGTGGCTATTATTTCTAGTGCTAAGGCCGAGTTAGAAATAGATGCAGAGCAATATGTTGCTAAAGTGATCACGCAAGATGAGTTAGTCGCTTGTTTATCTAAGCAACATCACAAATCAAATCAGGCGTTTTTGATGCCGGAAGATTTCGCCGATCAAACCTATGTGACAAATTCAACTGAAGCAGAAACTGAACGTGAATATGAGTTGTTTTTTAAACCAGCAGGGGTTATCCCGCCAAAAGTGTTACAAGTAGGTTTTAATGATGCCATTCTCGCGTTAGTTAAAGCAAATGTAGGTGTGTCTATATTTTCTCAACGTCAATTAACCCGCTATCTCCCCGATGCTTCCTTAACAACATGCCGATTAGGTGAAGCTGGGTTACCGGTATTTTGGCATGTCGTTTATCGCAATCACGAGCATATTATCGCACCGGCAGAAAAATTATTTTCTCTTTTATCTCAACATTATAACTAAACACTATAGCGATATAAGTAAATTTATCTCTTTTAATGTTACTTAGTAACTATTAATTTGATATATTGTTGTTATATTTTAACATTGATGTCTGTTGAAAGGCGATAATATGACAACAAGCAAACAGCAACTGCATGTAAATAAAGGCTTTGGCGATGTAACCGCGTTAGAGGGCTCTGGTTGGAATATTCTTAATGAAGAGGTTGGCTTACCCGTAGCGGTACTTGATGAGGCATCTTTACAGAGTAATGCGCAGTGGATGCAATCTTTTAGTGAGCAAGCCGGTGTTAAATTAGCTCCGCATGGTAAAACTACCATGTCCCCAGAGCTTTTTAAGCAACAGTTGTCACAAGGATGTTGGGGCATAAGCTTGGCAACTATTCCTCAGGTGGTAAGTGCTTACAAACAAGGCGTTAAACGCTTTATACTCGCCAATCAATTAATCGGTAAATTTCACTGTCAGCAACTAGTGGAAATTTTACAAGATCCTGATGTTGAATTTTATTGCTTTGTTGAATCAGTGGCTAATGTTGTGTTTTTAGGTGAATTTTTCCAACAGCAAAAAGCAACGTTAAACGTGTTGATAGAAATAGGCGTGCCAGGTGGTCGTTGTGGTTGGCGCAATATTGATAACATTGAGCCACTTGTTGATGCAATTTCAGCACAACCTGCGTTGCAGTTATCGGGTGTTAGCTTTTATGAAGGCGTGATTCACGGTGAAGATGCACAAGCAAAGATAGTGCATTTTATTGAGCGTATTAAGCAATTGTTTAACCAGCTACAGCAACAAGGCCGATTCAACGGTGAAAATGTGATCATTACAGGTGCTGGCTCCGCTTGGTATGATGTCGTCGCTAACGCATTAACTCAAGAACAATCATTAAACTTTACCGCCATTATTAGACCTGGTTGCTATTTGATACATGATACCGGCATCTATCAAGATGCGCAGCAAACGATCATGCAACGCAGCCAACTAGCGTGTGATATTGGCGGCGACCTGATTTCTAGCCTTTACGTGTGGGCGTATGTTTATGCTACGCCTGAACCAGGATTAGTCATTGTCGGTTTAGGTAAGCGAGATGCTGCGTTTGACGCAGGGTTGCCAACCCCTACCTTGTATTATCGCCCTGGTAACGACAAACCACAGCAAGTACCTAATAGCTGGGAGTCGGTAAAAATAATGGATCAACACTTGATGCTCAAGGTTGACGAAAGTGCCGATTTACAACCTGGCGATATGATGTGTTTTTCAACGTCACACCCGTGTCTAACGTTTGATAAATGGCGTTTTATTGGCATTAGTAATGACCAACATGTGATCACAAAACAAGTGGCGACTTACTTCTAAATGGATATTTTAACCCGAATAAGTCAGCGTTATGATCACATGCGCCCGGCGGAACAAAAAGTAGCAGATTTGATCCGAAAAGATTTAAAGTTTGCCAGTCGTTGTGCCATTCAACAGTTGGCGAAAAAAGCAGGCGTGAGTCATGCCAGTATTACCCGTTTAGCAAAAACGTTAGCTTGTGATGATGTACGTGATTTAAAACTGCAGCTAGCACAAGTTGCTGCCGTTGGAGAGCGTTTTCATAATGAACAGCATATCGAACAACAAGATATGCCAGAGGTATATCAATCTATTCAAGATATTTTGCAGGTTAATCGGGGTTTAATCACCAAAGATAAATGTATCACGGCAGCCGAATTAATTTTAGCGGCAAATCATTGTTTAATTTTTGGTGTAGGCGGTGGTAGTACCATCTTTGCGCAAGAGTGCCAACATCGATTATTCCGCTTAGATGTCAAAAGTAATGCGTATTCTGATCCCATGTTAATGCGGATGACAGCAGCAAGCATTGATGCCAATGATTTACTGATTTGTTTATCGTTAAGCGGTAAAAGCCCTGATGTATTAGAAGCTGCCAACATCGCTAAGGAGTACGGTGGCAAAGTCGTTGCTATTTGTCCAGAAGGCGAGTTATCAGCGTTGGCTGATGTGCACTTGCCTATCACCACTCAAGAAATGGATTTTATTTATATGCCAAGCGCATCACGGTACGTGTTATTAGCTGCGATTGACATGCTAGCAAGTGAAGTAGCGTTTAAGAATCAGCGAAATTCGCGTGAAAAATTGCGCCGAATTAAATTACAACTTGATGAGCATCGTGGTTGTGCAAGTAGAACACCATTAGGCGATTAAAAGGAAGCATGATTTGTACGATTTGATCATTAAAAATGCACAAGTAATAGATGGCAGCGGAGCCCCTGCTCAGCAAGTTGATGTTGCCATTTGTGGAGACAAAATTGCTACGGTAGGTGAGTCACAGGCATTTAGTAAACATGTTATTGATGCGAAAGGTTTAGTGCTTTCGCCAGGGTTTATAGATGTTCATACCCATGACGATCTGGAAGTTGTGCGTAACCCTGACATGCTCGCCAAAGTGAGTCAGGGGGTTTCTACCGTTGTCGTTGGAAATTGCGGCATCAGTGCTAGCCCCTATCAACTTGGCATTGAACCACCAGACCCTATCAATTTGTTGGGCAAGCAGGGTGAGTTTAACTTTGCTTGTTTGTCTGAATATATTGATTATTTATCATCAGCACCGCCTAACGTGAATGTCGTCGCATTGGTGGGTCATACGGCATTACGCGCGCAGGTAATGGATGATTTATCTCGAGGTGCTACCGATGATGAAATTGCTAAAATGCAGCAATTACTCCGCCGTGCACTTGAACAAGGTGCAAAGGGGTTAAGTACAGGGCTGGCTTATAAAAATGCTAAAGCGTCAACTGAGCACGAAACACAAGCTCTTGCCAGTGTACTGCATGATTTTGATGCATTATATACCACGCATTTACGCACAGAGTTTGACGGGATTATTGACGCGTTAGATGAGGCGTTTACCTTAGGGAAGAAAGTGCAATCACCGGTGGTTATCTCTCATTTAAAATGTGCAGGGAAGCAAAATTGGGGCAGATCAAAAGAGATCATAGCGCATGTTGAGCAGGCCGCACAACAACAGCCGATTGCCTGTGATTGTTATCCGTATCACGCAAGTTCTAGCACCTTAGATTTAAACCAAGTGACTGATGATTTTGAAATTTTTATAACCTGGTCAGATGCAGAGCCAACAATGGCCGGTCAGAGCTTGGCGACTATTGCGAAGACGTGGAACGTGAGCTTACAGGATGCAGCAAAACGTTTAATGCCAGCAGGTGCTGTTTACCACGGTATGAACGAACAAGATGTTGAAGCATTTTTAAAATATGACAGAAGCATGATTGGTTCAGATGGCTTGCCGTGTGATCCACATCCACACCCTAGGTTGTGGGGAGCGTTTCCTCGCGTACTTGGACGATACAGCCGAGATAAATCATTATTTCCGTTAGCAACTGCAATTCATAAAATGACAGGAAAGTCGGCGGAAAATTTCAATTTACACAATCGGGGACTGATTAAATCAGGCTATTACGCTGATTTAGTGTTATTTGATCCAAAAAGCATCATTGACAATGCTGACTTTACTGCACCTTTTGCTGTTTCTTCTGGCATTAAAAAGCTGTGGGTCAATGGTCGGTTAACCTACCAACAAGGTGAAGGAGTATGCCCTACAGAGCATTCTCCTCGCACCGGACAATTTTTAAAACATACATATATCAAGAGGAATAAATCATGACAATTACTCGTTTTGGCGCTGATGGCGGCGTAGGTACAGGTGGTCAACATTTACCGTTTTCAAGTGCAGTAGAAGCTGGCGGTTGGCTTTATGTTTCTGGTCAAACACCGATGACCGATGGTGAAGTTGTCGAAGGTGGTGTTGTTGAACAGTCACGCTTAGCAATTGATAACTGCATTAAAATTATGACAGATGCGGGGTACGGTTTAGAAGATGTGGTGCATGTGAAAGTGATCTTAACCGATGCACGTTATTTTCAATCGTTTAATAAAGTCTTTAAAGAATACTTCGGTGAACATCCACCAGCGCGTATTTGTGCCGTTGCTGACTTAGTGGTTGATGTAAAAGTTGAAGTTGACGTTACGTGTTATAAAGCACCGTAAATAAAGAGGGAGTGAGCTAATGGAAGGTGTTTTCTTCGTTGCATTCGCGCTATATGTGTTAGGTATGATCGGACTGAGTTGGTGGGTATCTCGCCGACAAACGTCGGGTGAAGACTTTCTACTGGGTGGTCGCAGTTTACCGTTACTGCTTACCTTAGGTACTACCGTCGCGACTATGGTTGGTACTGGCTCTTCGATGGGAGCGGTGGGTTTTGCTTATCACAACGGCTGGGCTGGCATGCTGTACGGCATAGGCGGCGCCATTGGTATCTTGCTATTAGCGTGGATATTTGCCCCTATGCGCAGATATCAATTTATGACCATGAGTGAAGAAATAGCGTTTTATGTTGGTGCTCATCCTTTAATCAAAAACTTATTGGCGATTGTAATATACATCGCCAGTATTGGTTGGCTAGGCGCACATATCATTGGTGGTGGCATGTATCTTTCTTGGCTGACTGGCTTAGATATCAACACCGCTAAAATGATTATTGCGATTAGTTTCGCTATTTATGTCATTATTGGCGGTTATACTGCTGTGGTTTGGACAGATTCAATTCAGGCGCTGATCTTATTTGTTGGCTTTATTTTAATGGCATATTTTTCAGTGGACTATGTAGGTGGCTGGCAAGCAATGCTAGATGCACAACCAACAGCGAACACTTCTTGGTTTGCAATAGATAAAGTTGGTGCCTTGCATGCTTTATCATTAAGTTTAGCGATATTAGTAGGTATTTTGGCAACGCCGTCATTTAGACAACGGATATATTCGGGTAAAAGTGTTAGCTCAATTCGTCGCTCTTTTATTTATTCAGGTGTGCTGTATCTGGGATTTTCAATTGTACCTGCAATCATTGGCATGTCAGCGTATGCGATTAATCAAGATTTAGACAATGCTTCATTTGCCTTTCCTCATATTGCATTGAATGTGATGCCACTTGCGTTAGGGGTGTTAATTATTATTGCGGGTATATCTGCGACATTATCAAGTGCAAGTTCAGATGCGATCGCAGCAGTAAGTGTAGCTATGCGCGATTTATATCGCTTAGTTACCGGCAAAATGCCAAAGCCTGATCGCGTGATTTGGTTGTCACGTTTTAGCCTGTTTTTTACCATCAGCATCGCGCTTGGTTTTGCACTATTGTCGGATGATATTATTTCCTATATTACCAAGATGATCGCTATATTAATGTCTGGTATGTGTGTTGCTGGCTTACTCGGTCGTTTCTGGCCAAGATATAACTGGCAAGGTGCGTTACTCACCTTATTGTGTTCAACTGTTTGTGCGTTAGCGGTAAGTTTAATACCACAATGGGAAAGTTACTGGGGTAATCCCGTTATTCCTGCGCTAATTGCCGGTACAATATCGGGTATTATTGGCAGTTTAGTGACACCAGCGTCAGAATTAGACGAACAACATGCATTGGATGTCTTAGCGAAAGAACGGAAGCAAATGGAGTAAGCCTTGAATAATATTGTATTTTTAGGGGAATGTATGATTGAGGACCACTCAGACGGTTTGTTCCGTTTCGGTGGTGATACGCTCAATACTGCGTTGTATTTAGCTAGGCTTACTGAAAATGTACCGATAAATGTTGCGTTTGCGACGTCAATTGGTATTGATTTAGACAGTAACTTATTACTCGCCGCGTGGAAAAAAGAAGGCATTGATACCAGGTTTGTTACTCAGCTTGTCGATAAATTCCCTGGTCGTTACCGTATTAAAACGGATAAACAAGGTGAGCGAAGCTTTAAATACCAACGAAGTAAAAGTGCTGCTCGATATTATTTAACCTCATCACCAGGCGCTTTAACCCGATTTATTGCTGGTCGTACAGGTGATTATTTATATGTTAGCGGGATTAGCCTAGCGATTATTTCTCCTGAAGATAGAGTGTGGCTATTTGATGCATTAGCACGTTTTAAAGCGAATGGTGGCAAGGTTATTTTTGACAATAATTATCGACCGGTACTGTGGAATAAAAAAGAGGTTCTACCTACTTATCAGAGCGCAATGGCGTTAGCGGATATTGCTTTTTTAACCGATGAAGATGAATTTGAAATTTATCAAGATAATTCATTGGATGGTATTATTTCTCGCGCAAAACAATACAATACAACGGAAACCATTATTAAACGGGGCAGTGAACCTTGTATTATTATCAATAGCCAAGGTGAGCAACAAACGGTAAGTGCTGAACCTGTCACTAATCTTGTTGATACCTGTGCTGCGGGTGATGCATTTGCGGCAGGTTATCTTTCGCAACGGCTTCAGCATGCAAGTGTTGAACATTGTGCGCAATTTGCCCATCGAGTTGCAGGTAGAGTTATTCAGTACTCAGGTGCCATTGTTGACCGCAAGGTTATGGCCGATCTTTTTTGACGTAAAAGGTAAAATTTAATGTTTAATCGATTATTTTCTATTGCTCTTGTTATGTTGTGCCTAAACATCACCATGGTCTCGTGGGCTAACGATTTGTCACTCAACGTAATGCCCTACCCTAAAACAGTCATTATTAATGAGCAGGAATTTACCATTAGCGATGGCTTTTCGATTTCGGTAGAAGGTGGGAGTAAACAACGTTCCGCTCAATTGAAAAATACCTTAGAGTCACAAATCAGTACCTTTGGCTGGCAAGTCTCTACAACGAATGATAAGGCAATACCGATTGTTATTCGTATTAACCAAGGGGGGGGGTTGGATTATCAATTTCCGGCGTTACACCAAGATGAAAGTTATCAACTCACGCTAGATAACCAGCAAGTATTGCTCGAAGCAAAATCTGACTTCGGTGCATTGCATGGCGTGGCAACATTGACACAATTGCTTTATCAAGCAAAAAGTAACCAGGTGTTGGCCCAGCTTACCATTAAAGATCTTCCTAGGTTTCCATGGCGTGGCTTTATGCTAGACAGTGTTCGCCACTTTATTTCTATTGATGCGATAAAGCGTCAATTACGTGGTATGGCTGCGGCAAAGTTAAATGTATTTCATTGGCATCTTACCGATGATCAAGGGTGGCGTATTGCCCTAGATAGTTACCCTGAATTACATAAAAAAGCCTCTGATGGACAATACTATACCAAAGCACAAATTCGTGAAGTGGTTGAGTATGCAAGCTTGCTAGGCATTCGCGTAGTACCCGAGTTTGATGTACCAGGTCATGCGTCTGCTATTGCTGTTGCATATCCTCATTTAATGAGTGAGCAAAAACACTATCAAATGGAAGATGGTTGGGGAGTATTTGAACCGTTATTAGATCCAAGTAACCCTGAAGTCTATCAGTTTATTGATGGTGTGATTGCAGAGTTAACCACGCTATTTCCTGATCAATATTTACACATTGGCGGTGATGAAGTTGATCCAACGCAATGGAATAATAGTACTGAAATTCAGGCATTCATGAAAGAAAATAGCTTGCAAGATGCGCATGCATTACAAGCATTTTTTAATCAAAAAGTGGCTGGAATACTGGCTAAACATCAACGTAAAATGATGGGGTGGGATGAAATATTCCATCCAGATTTGCCACAAAATATTATGGTGCAATCGTGGCGAGGTATGGAAAACTTATCAGAGATCGCTGTCAGTGGTTATCAAGGCCTGCTATCTACAGGTTTTTATATCGATCAGCCTCAAAGTAGTGCTTATCATTATCGAAATGAGCTGCTTCAACAACGCCCTAGAACGGCGGTTCAGCCAAAAGAGGGGCAACAAGTCGTCGCTTATCAATTTGAGATGCCTCGTTTGAAAGGCAGCGCAGTTAACGGTACGTTAGCCATGGTGATGCATAATGATTACGTGTTACACGCTTATGTGAAGCTTAACAATAATCACTTCAAAAAGGCGAATGTTGATAGGCATCTAGTGCTCAGTAAAGGGGAAGTCAATGTTGCTATTGATAGTTGGATGGGACCAACGCGTGGTGAGTTTTTACTAACGGATGAACAATCAACAGGGCGCATATTAATTGGCAATACCTATTATCCAGTATCAATTGCACCGATAGATAATTTTGATTATAGCCAAGTCACGTTACTACCCAATATTTCACCGATTGCCGCGCGAAATATTTTAGGTGGCGAAGCGACGTTATGGAGTGAATTAGTGACAGAGCAAAACCTTGACGTACGTGCTTGGCCGCGATTGTTTGTTATAGCCGAGCGTTTTTGGTCATCTAAATCACTGAAAAATATTGATAACATGTTTTCGCGTTTGATGGTGTTAGATAAGTTTTCGCAGCAGATAGGTTTGCATCATAAACAGCAATATCGTGCGGGTTTACAATCACTTGTTTTTGCTAAAACCAACATCACACCTTTAACGGTATTGGCTGAGCAATTAGAACCAGCAAATTATTACACGCGTCATCATATTAAGTTTCAGCAAGATAAATATCACCAAAATGCACCATTGAATCGTTTTGCTGATTTTTTACCAGTTGAAAGTATGGCGTTAATTGAAATGCATCAACAATTGAAAGCCTTTCAACAAGGGGATAAAAACGCATTGCAAGGTATTATTGATCGGTTACGGGTTTGGCACTTCAATTTTGACAAGGTGATATCACTAGTGAAAATTGCACCAAAGCTTGATGATTTACCAGATGTTATCGATCAAGCAAGAGATATAAATACCTTGGCGTTAACCATTGCACAAAGTTGTTACAACGGTGTAAAGATTCGCCATGATGAAGCGAAGCGTATTAAAAACACGTTACACCGTTTACATAAAGAAGGTAAAGAGATCATTGTTGCCAGCAATTTATTTACTGAGCGGCTATTAGCAGCTTGTAAGGCTTAACTTTACGCTTCCATTTGCTTAAGTACACTATTGAATAGTGTGCTTTTTTTATCTGATAACGTGGTGATCACATCAAAGTGGTTTTTATTTTCAATATTCGCTAATAATACTTTGTTGCAGCCTAAACAATTTAATTGATAAAAATCATTCGATTGGCGTTTAAATTCGTCTGTTTCATGATCACCATAAGCAACGATAAAGCGTGTTTCATTACAGTGTGTTAATTTATTTGCCGCTAATAATGGACTCAAGTGAGTAATTTCATCTTGTGTTAACGCTAATGCTTCATTGATATAGGTAAATTGAAGTGGCGTTAAATCATAAATACCGCTAACCGCACAAACACCTTTTACGGGATTAGCAGTGAGATCAAACGTTGTTTGCCAGTCAGTCATTGCAGCCATAACAGCTAATTGTGCGCCTGCTGAACTTCCAGACAAATAAATTTGGTCTTTATCATAACCGTATTGGTCTGCATGACGATAGAGCCAAGCAATGGCATTTCTAACTTGGTTTACAATTTTTGTTAATGAGGCTTTTGGCGCTAGCGTGTAATTTATTACTGCAACATGGTAACCATGTTGTTGAAAATTGTTCGCAGCAAAGCAACTTTCTTCCTTGCTTAGCTCCTGCCAATAACCACCATGAATAAAGACTTGTAGCTTTCTTTTTATTGAAATAGTCGAACGTTGCGAATTGTGGTGATGGGGAAGAAATAAGTCGAGGGTTTCATCAGGGCTTTGACCATAACGTAAATTTTCTTTTAACGAGCCATGATGAGAGGCAAGTTGTTTTACTTGCTGGCTTTGTTCTGCGTACTGCTGTAGATAAATATCTAAATTGGCAACGCAACTGCTAGGTGAATATTCCCTAGCTAACGCCTGTAATGAAAAATTTCGATAAACGGTTTCTGTCATATGATTAGCTACTTGTTTAACCAGAAGTCCTTGTAAAGCGAAAATTGATAGTAGTCACTATAGCGGATTTACGGACATTTAATTAGTCCCTATTTATTCGATAATTGTTTCAATAAAGTTAACGTTATAAGCATAAAATATAGTTGTTAACAGGCTAAATGTAACAAAATATTAATATATTACACAAATCACATCTTTTAATGCCGTTATGAAAAAGCATATGATATAACCAAATATATACAAAATATTTTCATATTTTGTGCTTCCGCTAAATTTAATACATAACAAAAATATTGAGCTCCTCATGAAATTAACAAAAATAAACAAAGCAGTTACTGTTGCCTTGGCAGTGGGTGTTGTTGCATTAACAGGGTGTGAAAAAAATACCTCTGCCCCTGAGCATGTAACAACTCAAAAAACACAAGCCACAGCGGCTCGCCAACAAAGTGAGTCATTATTTGAAGAATACGCTAAAATGCGTGCTCAACAAGTTAGCAACGTTAATTATCACCTTCAAGTTACCCTTGATAATACTTCTGAAAGTTTTTCAGGTGTCACAGACATTGTGTTTGACTTAACCAATGATAATCAAAATGATTTAACCATCGATTTTGATGAGGGCACAGTCTCATCTGTCAAAGTGAATGGTAAAGAAGTAACATTTAACTACGAGAAATGGTTTATTACCATTCCAAAAAGTGAGTTATCTGCTGGAAAAAATACTGTCACAGTTGCTTATGAGCGTCCATATTCTACCGATGGTTCAGGCTTACATCGTTTTGTAGATCCTGAAAATGGTGAAGTGTATCTCTACACAGATTTTGAACCTTACGATGCTAATCGCTTATTTCCTCATTTCGATCAGCCAGATTTAAAAGCAACGTATTCCATGAAAGTGACGGCACCTGATCATTGGAAAGTGATCACTTCAGTAAGAGAAAATAAGATTGAAGAAAGTGGTGATAACAACGTATGGCATTTTCCTGAATCCGCTAAATTTTCATCCTATATTTTTTCATTACATGCTGGTAATTACGCCGTATGGGAAGATAAATTTGAAGATATTCCATTACGCTTATTTGCTCGTCAGAGCTTAGCGGAATATGTGAATACCGATGAGTGGTTCACACCGACTAAGCAAAGCTTTAAATTTTTTAATGATTACTTTGGTGTACGTTATCCTTTCGTTAAATACGACCAAATAGTGGCGCCAGATTTTAATGCCGGCGCGATGGAAAATGTTGCTGCAGTAACCTTCAATGAAGGCTATATATCACGAGGTGAAAAATCAACTAGAGCCAAAATGAGCTTAGCGAATGTGATTGCTCATGAAATGGCGCATATGTGGTTTGGTAATTTGGTGACCATGCGTTGGTGGAATGGCCTATGGCTGAATGAAAGTTTTGCAACTTACATGGCGAATTTAGAAGTAGCAGAGGCCAGTGACTTTAAAAATAATTGGGATGTCTTTTATTCAGGCACTAAGCAGTGGGCATATCGCAGTGACGATTCAGTGAATACTCATGCTATTGAATTGCCAGTTCCATCAACAGGAGATGCATTAACAAATTTTGATGGTATTACATACGGTAAGGGGGCTTCAGTGTTAAAACAGCTACCTTATTACCTTGGCGAAGAAAACTTCCGCGTTGGGGTGAGTAATTACTTGAAAAAGTTTTCTTACAAAAACACTGAATTAGAAGACTTTATCGGCGAGCTTGGTAAAGCAGCTGATATGGATATGGAACAATGGACTCAAGACTGGTTATACAATGCAGGTCTTAATACGATTAAAGTTAATTATCAATGTGACGCAGATAAAATTACAGAGATGAACATTGTTCAAAGTGCACCTGATGACTATCCAACATTACGTGAGCAACGAGTACAAGTTGGTTTGTATCAATTAGATGGCGAGAATATGGCATTAGCTAATGCAATACCTGTTATGTATAAAGGTGAAAGCACTAAGGTAAGCGATGCTATCGGCCAAGCCTGCCCTGATATAGTGTACCCTAACGAAGGGGACTGGGGGTTTGTTAAAGTTGATCTTGATGAAAAGTCACTGGCGGCCGTTGAACAACATATTAATGCTGTTGAAAGTGCTACGATGCGACTAATGCTATGGCAAAGTCTTTCAGATAGTGTCAGAGATGCAAATCTAGCTGCCGATAAATTTGTGAATTTTGCTATAGCTAATATTGAAGGTGAACAAGATTATAATGTGATCCGAAAAATATCAGCTAGTTTAACCACTGCTATGGGTTACTTAAACACAGCAACTCGTCTGGAAAAACAGGATTATTCCGCCTTATATCAAGATGTTGAAAATCTCTACTTACGTTTGTTAGAGAAAGCACCTGCTGGCTCTGATCTGCAAAAAATGTGGTATGGTCGTTATGTATCTTTTAGTAAATCAGATAAACATCTGAAAAACTTACTTGCGATATTACAAGGTGAGCGTAGTTATGAAGGGTTAACCATTGATCAAGATAAACGCTGGGGCATACTCGCACAACTAAATCGTTATCAATATGGTAATTATGTTGCACTATTAGATAGTGAAAAAGAGCAAGATAATTCTGATACCGGAGTTAAAAATGCCATTTATGCCGAAGTGGTTCGCCCAGAAGCAGATGTGAAAAAGAAATGGTTTGATGTGGTGATCAATAATCCTGAAAATCTCAAGTTATCTACACTACGTTACATTATGTGGGGGCTTTTCCCAACAGAACAATCAACATTAGAGGCACCATATAAAGAAAGAATCCTGGCGCACATTCCTAAATTAAATGATGGAAGTGACTTAGGCTTATTAGGGGCATTTGCCAGTAGTATGATACCCAGCGAATGTACTGCTGAAAGTGAAGCGGAACTCGCGAAATTGATTGAAGAATACAAGTCAATGAAGCCTCAAGTGTTGAAAACGGTTAAAGCACGTCACCAAAATGTTGGTCGTTGTATTAAAGCGTTGAAGCTTCTCTAAATAAATAATAGAACAAGCATTGATAAAAACGCTCCTTTTTTGGAGCGTTTTTTATGTCATGTATTCTGCCAACGTCAATTTTTGCGTATAAATTTAAAGAAGTGTAAACAACGTTTATTTTTGTCTTTATGTATTAAACAAGATCTTGACGCGTGACATATTCAGCGATCTAGGATAAAACGGTAAGGGTAATCACACCAAACTGGAGTTAAAAGAAAATACGAGTGCGAGTTTTTATTCATTATTTATTTTACTGGCTAGTGACTTTTTTAGCGTTTGCTACACAGGTAAATGCGAATGACAAACGTATTGCTATTATTGATACGCCTTATGAAGAGAATGCAAGTCATCAATATTTTGTTGATTTAGTTCACTTTCTTCTCGATGTGTCACGCGAAAAATATGGTGAAGCAACGATCGAATTATATTATGCAGAAAATAATACGCATGAAAAGACTTTAAACCTTATTAGTACCGGTTTGTTAGATTTGTCTTGGGCAGGAACGACTAAGAATTTAGAAAGAAAGCTGTTACCTATTCGAATACCATTATTGGGTGGCTTGCTAGGGTACCGTGTGTCGATTATCAGAAAAGATGATCATGATAAGTTTTCGAAAGCTTCTGTTGAACAGTTCAAATCGATGATTGCTTGCCAAGGACAAGTTTGGGGAGATTCTGATATTTTGGAAGATAATGGCTATAATGTAATGCGTATAAGCCGTTTTGATTTAATGTTTAAAATGTTAGCTCATGGACGTTGTGACTACTTTCCACGAGCTGTTTATGAAGGGTACAATGAACTGAACGCTATCATTAAAAAGTACCCTAATTTAATGATGTTTGATGACAAAATTCTGCATTATCAATTTCCTTTGTACTTCTTTGTTGAACCACAAAACATAATGCTGGCAGAACGATTACGTTACGCATTAAATAAAGCGATTGATGACGGAAGTTTTATAGCGTTCATGCAACGTCACCCGCTTACAGAAGCAATATTTCCGATTGAAAAGTGGTCAAATAAAAATATTATTCGCCTGCATAATCGTTTTCTCCCTGCTGAAACTCCGATAAAAGAAGCGAAATATTGGCTCCAATTAAGTGAGTATTAACGCTTTAATCATCGATTGGGTTATTTAATAATAGCTGTACGATCTCTTGCTGATATTGGTGTTTCTTTTCTTCATTAAAGCCAACATGCCGGCTAACAACGTTACCACTTCGGTTGATTAAAATACTACTTGGCATACCTTTGAGTTTAAATGCTTTGGCCACTTTACCTCTAGGATCGTAAAATACAGGGAAGCTTGCCGGATACTTTTTTAAGAAATCTGTGGCGTTTTGCTTAATGGCATCAAGGTTAACACTCAACACAGTAAACCCATCATCCTTGTAGCTTGTGTGAATTTCATTAAGCCAAGGAAATGAATCTTTACAAGGAATACACCAAGACGCCCAAAAATCGATTAGAACGACTTGTCCTTTTAATTGATGAACTTGTTGTTCAAACTCATCTAGGGTGTTGTTAGCTTGGCTTAAATGGATATTACTTAATAGCAGTAGAACAAAGAATATTTTTTTCATTATTGTAGTATCAATCGCGTAGTTGCATTGATGATAACAAGCTTTCTTAAAAAGGTTAACAACAGGCTATACTTGTTTCTTCCTCGCCTAACATTGTTTGCATTGCAATTAAAAGTTGATAGCACTATAACTAACAATGTCGATCTTGATTGCTTATCGTTTATTTTCGGCAAATGACATGAGGAAATGATTACACTTTAAAGCATAAAGTACTTATTTAATCGCCTGTAACAAATTGTGTGTATCGGGTTGTTAAACGTAAAAAGTGAACAGCTGGTCGTAAGGGGACTCTGTTTTCAAATATTATTCTTTATGCTCATATTACAACCAAAAGAGAGTTGGCTATTATGGAAAAAATGATAATTATAAATGGTGAAAAGTATCAGATTGATGTTGATAGCAATATGCCATTGCTATGGTTTCTACGAGATAGGTTAGAAATAACAGGTACTAAATTTGGCTGTGGAGCTGGCTTATGTGGCGCTTGTACTGTCCATGTAGATGGCGTTGCAACACGAGCATGTATTACACCTGTAGGTGTGTTAGCTGATAAAAAAATCACGACAATTGAGGGATTGTCAGAAACCGGCGAGCATCCATTACAAAAAGCCTGGGTGGAAAATAATGTGCCACAATGTGGCTATTGTCAGGCAGGGCAAATTATGAATGCCGCTAGCTTTTTACAACAAAACCCAACACCTTCTGCTGAAGAAATTGACACCGCGATGCAAGGCAACATATGCCGATGCGGTACTTATCAGCGAATCAAGAAAGCAGTTGCTGATGCGGCTGATGAGCTGGCTAAGGAGGTGTCATAATGTCGATTACCAACGAAAGTCGAAGACAATTTCTGAAAGCATCAACCTTGGCAACAGGTGGTTTAGCGATCAGTATCAACTTACCTGCACATGCGGTAGCCTTTAGTGAAGACGCACAAGAATCAACGTTTTCACCCAATGCCTTTATTCATATACAAGATAATGGCGACGTGTTGATTTATTGTGGTCGATGTGAAATGGGGCAGGGTATCAATACCGCCTTACCCGCGGCTGTTGCTGATGAGATGGACGCTGATTGGCAAAGAGTTACTGTGAAGCAGGCCGATGGTAATGAAGAAAAATACGGGCCACAAGCAACCGGAGGTTCGGCTAGTATACGTGTAATGTTAACACCCATGCGTGAAGCCGGCGCCAGTGCAAAAATAATGCTTATTGCTGCTGCAGCTAAAGTGTGGAATGTTGACCCAAGTAGCTGTTATGCGGAAAACCATGTTGTTCATCATCAAGCAAGCGGTAAACAGCTTTCTTATGGACAATTAGCAAGCTTAGCGGCAAAACAAACGGTGCCAGAGGTGGTGACGCTCAAAGCCAAAAAAGACTTTAACTACATTGGTAAATTTATTCCCAACCAAAATATTGAACAAATTATTAAAGGGCAACTTACTTACGGTGTTGATACAAAATTACCTGGACTGAAGTATGCGGCTATCGTTCATTGTCCTGTATTAGGCGGTAAACTGAAGACATTAGATGACAAAGATGCGCGTGCCATTAAAGGTGTTATTGATGTTGTAGTTATTGATCGACTCGCTATTCCTTATGGTTCTATAGGTGGTGTCGCTGTTGTTGCAGATAATAGCTGGACAGCTCAACAAGCAGTTAAGAAGTTAAAAATAGAGTGGGATCTTGGTGAAAATGCGCATTATGACACTGTGAAATATAAAGCGCAGTTGGTTAAAAACGTAGAAACGCAAGCACAATTAGTGACTGAACGCGGTAATGTGACTGAAGGATTATCAGGTGCGGCTCAAACACTAAAAGCGACATACACAGGTGGCCATTTAGTACATGCTCCAATGGAACCAAATGCCAGCGTGGTTTGGGTGAAAGATGATAGTTGCGAAGTATGGGCTGCAACGCAAAGCCCTGCGGATATTCAGAAAGTGTTAGCGCAGTTTTTAGGTCGCGAAGCAAAAGATATAGCAGTACATGTGACTATGTCTGGCGGTGCTTTTGGTCGTAAATTTAAATGTGATTACGTGCATGAAGCAGCGGCAATCTCACAAAAAATTAACGCGCCGGTACAATTAACGTGGACACGCGAAGAAGACACGAAAACTGGGTATTATCACTCAATTAATGCGCAGCATATCGAGGCAGGGATAGATGAACAAGGTAATATTAAAGGTTGGTTACATAGAGTCGCATTTCCTTCTATAGGTACCTTATTTAATCCTGCTCAAACGCGACCTAGTAATAGCGATTTTAATGCGGTTGACAATTACCCCTATGGCATTGAAAACTTTCGCAGTGAGAGTGGTGAAGCAAAAGCCCATACCCGTATAGGTTGGTATCGTGCTGTTTATGCGATTTTCTACGGTTTCTCGTTTAGCAGCTTTACTGATGAATTAGCTTACTTAGCTGGTAAAGATCCGCTTACCTATTTAAACCAATTATATGATAATAACACTAACCCAGATCAGCAAGAACAAGCGGCTCGCTCAAAACATGTTGTTAATCTCGCTGCTGAAAAATCCGGTTGGTTTGAGCGAGATAAACTACCTAAAAATCAAGCGATTGGCCTTGCAATTCATTATAGTTTCCAAAGTTATGTTGCTATGGCTGTTCGTGTGGAAGTCAATGGTGAAGATATAAAAGTCTTACAGGTTGATTCAGCAATTGATTGTGGTCAAGTGCTAAACGTAAATGGGGCAACGGCGCAAATGGAGGGGGCCGTAGTCATGGGGATGGGGTTAGCACTTCGTACAGAGGTAACGTTTAGAGAGGGTGCTGTGGTTAATACTAATTTTCATAATTACCCTGTAATGCGAATCAATGAAATGCCGCAAGTTAATGTACATATTGTTGATTCTGAGCATCCCTCTACAGGGCTAGGGGAACCAGGTGTTGCTCCTTTTGCACCGGCATTAAGCAATGCTGTATTCGCAGCTTCTGGGAAGCGTTATCGGGACATCCCTTTCAAGCCAATGTCAGTGTAATGTTAAAGAGGTAATAGGCAAAAACCAGTCAACAACGTGACTGGTTTTTAGTTTTATTGACAGAGATATTTGCGCTACTTTTGTGTCATTGCGCGTAACATCCAGGCGGTTTTTTCGTGAACTCTCATGCGATCTGAAATAAGCGCCATTGATGATTCATCATCAGCTTGCTGTGCTTCTTTTAGTGCAGAACGACATGTTTTAACGAGTGTTTCATGGTTTTCCAACAGCGTTGCTAACATGCCTTGTGCATCTGGCGTTTCTTTCGGCTCTTTGACTGAGCTTAATGAAGCAAAGGCTTGATATGTACCAGGAGCAGGAAAACCTAAGGTGCGTATACGCTCTGCAATTTCGTCAACGGCTTCTGCCAATTCGACGTAATGTTCCTCAAACATTAAATGTAACTCACGAAACAAGGGCCCTGTTACATTCCAATGGAAATTATGACTTTGTAAATACAAGGTATACGTATCAGCTAACAGTGAGTTTAATTGATTGGCAACTTGTTGACGAGCTTGATGTGCAATACCAATATCAATTGACATAAAGATTACTCCTTGTGAAATTATTTAATTCACACTGATAAAAGCAGAAGCTATGCCAAGAATTGAAAATATATTAAAAACAATGCGTTACTGTTCTTTGATGAAGTGTTTTACTAGTGATCTGCTAAGAGAAGGGTAAATATTTTCACGGGTATGGTAAAAATTACCGAATCAGCGATATAAACGAAGAGCAGGTGTTAATCCGTATAAATACGAGCTCATGTATTTATACGGATTGCGATTACTTCAATTCAGTTTTACTTTTGCTTAGGAATAAGCAGAAACCAAGTACCGCGGATAAAAGTGAACCGGCTAATATCCCAAGTTTTGCATGCGCTAATGAATCAGCGGCCCCAGAAAATGCTAAGTTAGCGATAAATAATGACATGGTAAAACCTATGCCGGCAAAACAACCTAGTGCTATAACATCACGCCAAATCATATCTTTTGGTTTTTGAGCGAAACCAAGCTTTATCGCGAAGTATGCAAAGAAAAATATGCCTAATGGTTTACCGACCAGTAAGCCGAGCATGGTCGCCCAAAAAACGGTTGCAGAACCCATTGATGCGCTGTTATCTGGCATTATCACACCAGCATTCAATAAAGCAAAAAGTGGCAATACCAATAAGCTTATCGGTTTGCTTAATTTACTTTGCCAGCGCTGCACAGGGGTTGTAGCAGTGATTGCAATGTCTTCGGCCGCTTCGGCTAAATCATGTTGTTGCTGTTGTTCTAGTATGGTTGTGTCGTTACTATCCATGCGCTTGAAGCGACTTACTAAACGTTCCATATTCCGTGCAAACCAGTGAGTATCAGCGTAAGGCTTTGCTGGTACAGTTAAGGCAGCTAAAATACCGGCTGTTGTTGCGTGTACGCCAGAGTGAGAGACAAACCACCATAACACTAACCCGGCAAACAGGTAAAACCATGCCCATCGTATTCCTAAAAAGTTGGCTAATACCATCAACGATAATGTGATCGCACCATAACCTAACTGCAATAAAGAAACGCTATCGGTGTAAAAAAAGCTGATAATTAACACAGCACCCATGTCGTCAACGATTGCCAGTGCAGTGATAAGCACTAATACCGAGGTAGGGACTCTGCGACCGAGTAGCACTAATAAACCGATGGCAAAAGCAGTATCGGTTGCCATCGGGATCCCCCATCCTTGCCAACTATCGCCTGCCATTAACGTCATAATGGCTAAATAGGTAAGTGCTGGAATAACCATCCCACCTACAGCCATAAAAATTGCCAACATTGAACTTTTCGTGTCTTGTAACTCACCTGCAAGCACTTGATATTTAATTTCTAAGCCTAGTAAAAAGAAAAATAGTACGATTAAGCCTTCATTTACCCACTCTACTGCTGAGTGAATGATATAGCCCTCTCCCCAAATAAAGCCAACGTGATACTCTGTTAACCACGTATACGTTTCTTGCCACTGAGAGTTCGCCATAAATAAAGCAATAAACGTGGCGATCAATAACAACATGCCAGCTGATGATTGGCTTTGTAGGAAGCTTTGCAGTGGAGAAATAATGCGATCGAAATTACGCTCTAATGGCATACGTTCGCGTTCTTGTTCTTCAATATCTATTTTCATTTAAAAAAACCTAAAAAAATAAAACAGGTAATGCTCTGTAAAAGCAGCGAAAAATATAATGTATAAGCTACTTAATCTAATGGTATTCTGTTTGGTAGCTCAAGATTTGATCGTCCGTTCACTCTGGCTTAATAATGTATCGTGCATTGCTTTTGTACGTTGATAAGAAAGAGATAGTTGCTCGCCGATTAAATCGAAATTCTTCTTAATGAGTGTATCTTTAGTATAACGTTGAATATTGTTTAGCAAATCGATTGTTTGTTGCGTATGTTTTAATAGTTGTTTAAGCGCAAGTAATTGTTCTACTGTGCTAGTTTCTACAGATACATTTGTTGAGGGCGACTTTGTTAGCCCAAATTCTTGTTGAATGAGCGGGGTTTGTTTGATCATTAAGTGATTTAAGCTTGAAACTGCCTCTAATCTAGTATCAATTGGCTTGGTTAAATCAATTGTCATTTGCTTATTGGCTAATTGGCATTGAATAGAGAGAAAGTTTTCAGTTTCTTCATAGCAAGCTTGTAACGCTTGTTGAATAAGCGCTAAATCACCAAACCTATGTGCTGTCTCTACGTTATTGGTCACGTTACTTCACCTTTTCAATGTAGTTAACATGACAACAACCAATATATGTGCCAATCTAGTTAGTCTTGATATAAAGCCTTATACCACCATACTTAAGGAATACGTTTATTTATAATCCGGTAGTTTTTACAGGGTTAATTTGTAACTTTGACAACTTAAACATACATGGAATATACGCATGTCTTATCCTTCGGCGTTAGTTTGTGTTAATCAAGCGCAATTTATGCAGCTTATTTCTTCTTTATCGTTAACGAAAAATTTTACTGTTATTGAACCAGAACATTACGACTGGCTCAGTGGGTTAAGTGATTCGCCTGATGTTGCTATTATTGAAGTAAATACCTTTGAGCAATCACATTACGATACGCTACAAGCACTTAATTTTTGTCCTGAAACAGATATTATTTTTTTAAGTGAAGGAATACCAAATCCATTGTTAGATAAAGCTGTGGTTAGGTGTGCTGCGTATCATTATAGAACCCCGATTAAAAGACACAATCTTGCAGAAGTTATAGAAGAGCTGACTGCTGAATATCAACAACGTCCACGTAAAACAAAAAGTATCGAATC
Organism: Thalassotalea sp. PP2-459; assembly: GCF_001913705.1. GTDB lineage: Bacteria > Pseudomonadota > Gammaproteobacteria > Enterobacterales > Alteromonadaceae > Thalassotalea_C > Thalassotalea_C hakodatensis. The sequence continues at coordinate 273,944 of NZ_MKQD01000034.1, forward strand.
AAGTGAGTTAGATCAGTTTGGTTTATTATTTGGTTCTTCCCGTGCGATGAAAAAGCTGTATAGAAGTTTACGTAAGGTCGCTATGTATGACACCAGTATTTTGATTGTTGGTGAAAGTGGTGTTGGTAAAGAGCTTGTCGCTAATACTATTCATAATGCCAGTGAACGTGCTGAATCCCCCTTTGTAACCGTAAATTGTGGTGCGTTATCTAAAGATTTAGCTACCAGTGATTTATTCGGTCATGTAAAAGGTGCATTTACGGGCGCAGTTGGCGATCGCACCGGTTTTTTTACGGAAGCAAAAGGTGGCACGTTATTTCTTGACGAAGTGACTGAAATGCCAGAAGAGTTACAAGTTCAGTTGTTACGCGTATTAGAAACAGGAGATTATAGCCCTGTTGGTAGTAACAAAGTGTTAAACTCTAATGTACGAATTATTGCCGCGACTAACCGAGATTTAGCGCAATCAGTTAATCTGGGAGTGTTCAGAGAAGATCTCTATTTTCGTTTAGCGCAATTTTTATTACATGTACCACCTTTAAGAAGTAGAGGCGGTGATGTTGAGGGGTTAGCAAAGCACTTTTTGGCCTATAAAAATGCCAGTGCAGGATTTGGTAAAAAAATTTCTGATACCGCAATAGCAAAAATAAGCGATTATCATTGGCCAGGCAATGTTCGAGAATTAAAGCACGCTGTTGAACGTGCTTATATCATGTCAATCGATGTGATTGATGGTGAACACATTATCCTTGAAGACCCACTAAATGATGAAGTGAATGATCAATCTGTACCCACAGGTATTCCACTTGCTGAAGTGGAAAAACAAGCTATTTTAAATACATTAGAAGAGCAACATGGTAATAAAAGTGATACCGCGAAGCTATTAGATATTAGTGTTAAAACCTTGTACAACAAGCTTGAAAAATATGATGAATAGCAAGCACTCATACTATTCATCAGCACACATTACTATGGATAGGGCTTGCGGTTTAATATAAATATCAAGCGCTGATGCTTGTCGTGTTTCACCATCAATAATATAGTCGATAGGCTCATCAGCGGTAATGATTACTTGTTTACCTTGGCTGTGTTGCACATTATCTCCAATATGCGTGTCCGTTAAAGTCGACTGTGCTAAATCGGCTAAACTCGCCAGTGGTATTGTGTTATCTGGTAGCGCGTTTATCCACGTTAAATCAAGCTTCCCATCAGCAAAGTTTGGCTCGCCATTACCCTGAGCTAACATAGTCGTAAATGGCGCAGCATTTGCGACAACCAGACTCGCGATTGATACTGTTTTTGCTGGTTGTTCATCGATTGTTACGGTTAATCCTTTTGCTTGGTGATTGATAACGGACTCTGTAAACCCTTGTAGATAAGCTAGAGCACCACTGTCATTTTTTTTATTTCTATCTGCTGCGGAAACCATTTTATGTTCAATACCTAAACCACATAATAATAAAAAGGTTTCATTGTTACATTTACCTGTATCAATTAAGGTATCAACACCTTCAATAATATGTTTACAGGCGTTAGAAATCGGTGATAACTTAGCCACGCTGCCTTGAAGGGCATGAACTAGTGAATTTGCCGTGCCTAAAGGCATTAGCGCTATACTGGTATTATGCTCTATCGCAATGGTAGCAACCTCTTTAATAGTACCATCACCACCGCCAGCAATCAGCAAATCTACAGACTCTGTTATCGCTTGTTTGGCTATTGATTCGGCGATTTTTTCTTCTGTTGTTTCATGTATGTGTAAGTCGAAAAATGGCGATAATTGTTCTACGATATCTGGCTTAACTTCTGGCCAACTACCTCGTCCTGCTACGGGGTTGGCAATAAGCCAAGCTTTTTGTTTTAAGGCTAAGCTTTTATTTCTTGATAGTTGATCAAGCCATTGTGTTTGTTGTTCTGTTAATTTTAAGGATGGGTATTGTTTTTTGAACTCTTTCATCGCTAGCGCAGAAAATTTAACTTTATTTGTTGCTAAAAAGTATGCAGAAAGCACTACTGCTGCGCTGTTGTCATCACAATAGATAAGACAGTTTTTCTGTTGAGTAATTTGCTTGTGCAGCCACCGCAATGATCTGAGCAAATCATTTTGCTTAAGGTGGGTAAATGAGATTGATAAATAATCAATGTTTTCATCTTTATTAAACCAAGATGTGACGTTTAAAGGGTTAGAAAGATCTAGCATGGCATCAATGTTGTGTTTTTCCATTGCTTCTTTCGTCATATGAATCGTTGGTGATATAAAAAGGTTAGATGTAATTTTTATTGGTTCTTTTCGGATGTTTTTACGTGTACGTATATATGTCTCGCCTTTTTGCCATGCGTAATAAGGAAAGAATAGCGAACGAAACCACCATGGGACCTTATTGGTTTCTTTTTTGAGCCAGAAAGCTGTGTATCTTGCGGAGTCGTTAAGTGTCGCTAAGCCAATAGACATAGCACACCAGATTAATAGCACTGATATAATAGGCTTATCTAGCCATAAACCGATAATAACTAACACGGGGAGCCAAAGATAATTTAATTGTCGCATAAAGCTTCCTCAAAAAAAGACCTGACAGAAGTTGCCAGGCCAATACATTTACAGCGAGTAATAAAAGGTTTTAAATGTCGAGAAACTAGCGAAAGAAGTAGATGACGGCATATAACTATTTCTCAAGAATATAAAATCAAAACAACTACTTCTTTGCTACACATTTGTCTAAAAACTAAGTATTAATAAGTATTATGAAGCGGTAATAATCGTTAAGTCTTCTGATACTTCAACTACATCATCAATATTCTTAGCCATTTGAATGACTAATTGTTTTTCAGACGTTGAGTCAACTTCACCTGATAATGATACACGACCGTTTTCAACGTCTACATTGATGTCAGTACCATCGATATCAGAGTCTAGTAAATAACGAGATTTCAATACCACTGCGATTTTGGTATCAACCATTGCACCGACTTCGTTATCATTTTGTTTCGAGTCATTTCTGTTGTCTCTATCAGGCTTCATTACTGTAAGTTCGTTGTTAACAGCCTTTACACCATCAACACCGTGTACAAGCTCTTCAGCAAGCTTACGCTCAACATCTGATTCAACTTCACCAGTTAGGGTAACTTCACCCTTTTTAACGGTGGTGTTGATATCGAATGAATCTAAATTGCCATTAAATAAGAGTACAGCTTCAGTTTTACCGTCAATCCATGCATCTTTTGCTTCTTTACTCCAATCATTTTCATTCGCTGCAGCAGATGTCATTGTTAACGTTGTTGCAATTAATATAGCACTTGATAAATATTTCATCATTTCTCCTTGATTTCATTTAACATGTTCAAATGCTAATAAGCGAACACTGTGCCAACTCCTAACTTATTGTTTTAATATTGAAATTTTATTTTTATTTGAGGGTGCTGTGAAAGATTTACAGGGTGAAGTGAAAAAAATAGCCATAGAAAGTAAAGGGTATATTGATATTTTTTCATGGCCAACAATGAAATAACATTTCTTTACGGAAAATGTGGATAAAGCACTAAGATTACCACGGAAATTAGGGTACACTTATTAGAAATGGGCGGTTAACGAGAGATCTTAACTTGAAAGTAAAAACATTAAGTTTTTTCTCACTGTATTGCGTTGTTTCTTTTATGAGTGCAGCGCAAGAAGCAGCGGTAGATTACGATAAATGGTTAAAAGATAAATTTCAGCAACAGCATGAAGAACTGTTACCCGTTGTGGCTGTGGCCGATATGTTTTTTGGCTGCAATAAAGCGCGTAATGTAGATGCTAGCCAACCCAGTGTTAAACAGTTGATTACGAAAATGGGTCGAGACGAACTTGCATTGAAGTTATCGGATTGTTTAGCTGGTGAATTGCCTAATTCAGATACTGCTCTTAATTTTGGTTTAATTGGTTGTTTTGATGAGCAATTAAAAGGTATGCCAGAAAAAGATAAGAAGGTTAAACAAAAATTAGTTAAGCAGGCAATTGCGAAGTTATCAAAATCAGACCGACAAAAATCGTTTACCCATTGTGTTACTGATCAAGCGATTTCTTATCTGAAATAATATTATGCTGTTCGTTAAACGAACTGGGAAGAATATCAACGCCAAACCACTTTCCTAATTTTATCACAATAGGAATGGTAATTGGCGCAAACGGTAAAACGGCAACAACACCTATACCTAAGCCTTTTAAAACATCAATAAATTGTTTATTGGCAATTTTCATTTCCTCGGAAGATGCTTGACGCAATGTGTAACGTTTATACGTAAACAGCATTTCTTTGGTTTCTTTCTTCTCTTGTTCGAGGGCGAGTTTAATCATCACCAATTGTCGTTTCAATAGTGAGGTGTTTTTCCGTCGCTTGATGGAAACAACACGACGTGGGGCTTTAAAAACATGACGCCAAACTTTCATGGTTTATATTCTACCTTGTTTCTCGTAGATTAAACATCGACAAAAGCAATACAAGTCATACTAATGATATAACTATTTGACTTATTTAAAATTACATTAGCGTGTTATTGCCTTTCAAAGCGTATGTATTGCAGACAAATCAATTCTGTACTAACAATGCTTGCCGTTACACCTTTTGGTTTTCGCAAAAAGTTGTCAATATTTATTTCATTGAGTATAAACGTATTGTTGGCATAAACGACAAACAAAGGAAGAAAACAGCTACATTCTATAATCTTTTCAGTATGTTGAAATAATGTTGTCACTTGTTTTATTTTTTGAATGATATTTTTATCATTTTGATATTTAATCAACTAATAACATTTTGTAATAACTCTTTGGCTTACTTGATAAAAAAAGTTTAATAATTTGTAACAAATCGAGGAAAATTGACACATACTTCCTTTATCATATTTACAACGAATAGCTTATAGTAGCTGTAATTAAAAATTATAAGAATGGTGAGGGTATGGGACAAGAAACACCGAAGGTTTTAGTCGTCGACGACGACATGCGTTTACGCGCATTATTAGAGCGTTACTTAGTGGAACAAAACTTTGTGGTGCGTAGTGCTGCTAACGCAGAACAAATGGATCGTTTGTTAGAGCGTGAAAATTTTCATTTATTGGTGCTTGATTTAATGTTACCAGGTGAAGATGGTTTATCAATTTGTCGTCGCTTAAGACAAATGAATAATGATATTCCTATTGTTATGCTTACTGCTAAGGGTGACGAAGTTGATCGCATTATTGGCCTAGAATTAGGTGCTGATGATTATATGCCTAAACCTTTTAATCCTCGAGAATTGTTGGCGCGAATAAAAGCAGTATTAAGAAGAAGAGTTACTGAAGCACCAGGCGCGCCATCACAAGAAGAAAACGTGGTCCAGTTCGGTGAGTATTCGCTCAACCTTGCCACACGTGAAATGTGTAAAGGCGATATTAATATGCCACTTACCAGTGGTGAATTTGCAGTGCTAAAAGCGCTGATCACCCACCCGCGTGAACCTTTATCGCGTGATAAATTAATGAATCTAGCTCGTGGAAGAGATTACTCTGCATTAGAGCGCAGTATTGATGTGCAAGTTTCACGATTACGTCGCATGCTTGAAGAAGACCCTGCTAAACCAAGGTATATTCAAACTGTGTGGGGCTTAGGGTATGTCTTTGTGCCTGAAGGTAAGGCTGTTGCTTAACCATTTATGAGAATTTTGCCACGTAGTGCTTTTGGGCAAACCATATTATTAATTGGTATTTTATTATTGATCAATCAGGCAATCACGCTTGGTTCAATAATGGTGTATATTTTACAACCCAATTCGGATCAAATAGAACAATTATTAGCTAAACAAATTCGTGTTATTTTTATTGAAGTTGATGAACCTGTACTCAGTGCGAGTATGGTGAAGGCATTTCAACAAGAAACCGGTATCAATGTATACACTGAACAAGACGCCATGGAACAAGGTTTACGTGGCGCTATCTACAAAGAAATAGCCTCCCGTAATATGTCTAACTTATTAGGGGGACCAGCCGAAGTAAGGTTCACCCAAGAAGATGATTTTCTTTACTGGGTTCGTCCACCTCAAGCTCCTGAGTACTGGGTGAAAATACCATTAAATAGTTTAGAAGAAGCAAATTACACCCCCCTTGTTATTGTACTCATGATTTTAGGGGGATTAAGTGTCATTGGTGGTTGGCTTGTTGTTAGGCAATTAAATAGGCCTTTAAAAGCACTACAATCGGCAGCCCATCAGGTGGGGCGTGGCGCATTTCCAGAACCGCTTAATGAACATGGCACTACGGAAATTGTGGCGGTAACGCAAGCTTTTAATCATATGTCTAAAGGCATCAAACAGTTAGAGGAAGATAGAAATTTATTAATGGCAGGTATTTCTCATGATTTACGCACGCCATTAACACGGATCAGACTGGCAACTGAAATGATGTCAAAAGAAGATGAGTTTCTCAAGGAAGGCATCGAAGGCGATATTGATGACATGAACACCATCATAGATCAATTTATTGATTATATTCGCCATGACAGTAAAGACACAATGGAGCTTACGGATCTTAATGTCTTGATTGGTGAAGTGGTTCAGGCTGAGTCAAATATTGATAGAACTATAACATTTGAGGCCGGCGATCCCCCTAAAGTACCAGTAAGGTATGTGGCGATCAAAAGGGTAGTGTCGAATTTAATCCAAAATGCCTTACGTTATAGTGATGAAGATATTACGCTTAAATCGGGTATTGATAAGGCAAGTGAAAGCGTTTACTTTGCTGTTTGTGATTCAGGGCCAGGTATTCCTGAAACGGATATAGACCGTCTATTCCAACCATTTACTCAAGGTGATAAAGCTCGAGGCACTGAAGGTAGTGGTTTAGGGTTGGCGATTATTAAACGGATTGTGGATACTCATAACGGTAAAATAGTATTATCGAATCGCGTAAAAGGTGGGTTGTCTGCGAAAGTTTCTCTACCACTTCATCAGCCATAAAAAAAGCCGGAATAACCGGCTCTCTTCTGAGTTGAGTATCGTTACACTCGTGGTCCTGCTTTTACTAAAGATTTACCGTTATCTGTATCGGTAAATTTAGTAAAGTTTTCAATAAATCTATTGGCTAAACTTACGGCTTTTTCATGCCATTCGTTGGTATTTTGATACGTCGCTCTTGGATCAAGAATATTATCATCAACGCCTGAAATTCCCTTAGGCACAGCTAAATTAAATAATGGTAATACTTCTGTTTCTGCATTATCAATAGAGCCATCTAAAATTGAATCTATAATAGCGCGGGTTGCTTTAATTGAAATACGCTTACCAGTGCCATTCCAGCCAGTATTCACTAAATATGCTTCAGCACCAACGTTTTGCATTCTATTGCGTAATACTTCAGCGTACTTCGTTGGGTGTAAACTTAAGAATGCTGCACCAAAACAACTTGAGAACGTTGGCGTTGGTTCTGTTATACCGCGTTCAGTACCAGCTAATTTGGCAGTAAATCCAGAAAGAAAATAATATTCCGTTTGCTCTGGTGTTAATTTTGCTACTGGTGGCAATACACCAAAGGCATCCGCCGTTAAAAAGATAACTTTTTTTGCATGTCCCGCACGTGATACAGGTTTTACGATGTTTTCTATATGGTGAATAGGGTATGACACACGTGTGTTTTCTGTTTTAGAGTTATCGTCGTAGTCAATTTTTCCATTTTCATCGACCGAAACATTTTCTAATAACGCATCACGACGAATCGCATTGAAAATGTCAGGTTCATTTTCTTCGCTTAAATTGATGGTTTTGGCATAACAACCACCTTCGAAATTGAAGACGCCATTATCATCCCAGCCATGTTCGTCGTCACCGATCAGTTCACGCTTCGGATCCGTTGACAGTGTTGTTTTACCCGTACCAGAAAGGCCAAAGAATATGGCTACATCACCTTCTTTACCAACGTTAGCACTACAGTGCATTGAAGCAATCCCTTTAAGCGGTAGCAAGTAGTTCATCATTGAAAACATGCCTTTTTTCATTTCTCCGCCGTACCAAGTACCACCGATAAGCTGCATTTTTTCGGTTAAGTTAAACGCAACAAAATTTTCTGAATTAAGCCCCTGTTCTTGCCATTTATTATTGGTGGTTTTAGCACCATTCATTACGACGAAATCAGGTTGATAATTTTTTAACTCTTCTTCAGAAGGTCTGATGAACATGTTTTTAACGAAGTGTGCTTGCCAAGCAACTTCCGTGATAAAGCGTACTTTTAAACGAGTATCTTTATTGGCACCACAATAGGTATCCACAATGAATAGTCGCTTTCCAGAGAGCCGGCTGGTAACCAAGCCCTTTAAATGATCCCAGGTCTCTTGCGTCATGGGTTTGTTATCATTCTTGCCTTGATCTGACCACCATACCGTGTCTTTTGTTACGTCATCACGAACGATGTATTTATCTTTCGGAGAGCGTCCCGTAAAAATACCCGTATCAACCGCTACAGCTCCTGATTCAGTCACTGTACCTTTATCAAAACCACTGAGTTCTGCTTTGGTTTCTTCTGCAAATAACACTTCATACGACGGGTTATAAACCACTTCTGATATATCAGTAATGCCGTATTGAGATAAGTCTAAGTTTTGTAACAAAGCAGTCATAGCGTGTCAGCTCCTAAAGGTATGACGTTCGGGGTAAGAATGTTTCAATCTGTATTGAGGCGCAATTTTAGGCGATCATAAAATAAAACGAAAGGTTTTTTTGTTTCGAAGTGAAAGTTTTCAGTGTAACTTTCAGTGATGTTAATTGAAAACCAATAGAGATATAGTTAACTGACTGGTACTTTTATGAATGTTCAATGCTCAAAAGGGGTAGAGCGTAAGTAAGGTTATACGTAAAAATGTAGGAATTGAAACAAAAAAAGTGAAACCCAATGGCTGAATTTCACTTTTTTAATACTAAAAGCTATCGAAACGAAAGAATATTCCACCAAATATATTGGTTAAAAAATCTCACTTTCAGCATTTTTGTTGGAGTCAAAAATTTCATGGCTATTATCACTGGTTACATATTCGCTTGGTGCAGAGCCAAAAATAAAATATTCAAAGGTACTACTTCGATCGGTTTTATCGGTTAATTTTCCAGTGGCTTTATCGATACGCACAGAAATGATATTTTCAGGTTGAACAAATGGTTCAACAGGAAGTGTTTGCAAAGCTTTTTCCATAAAGTCGATCCAAGCAGGCTGAGCAGACTTCGCGCCAAACTCTCTTCCAGTGATCTGATTTTTATCTAAGTTGTTATTATACGACGTACTACCAAGGTTCCGAGATGGATCATCGAAGCCTATCCAAGCTGTAGTGACTATGCGTCGGCTAAAGCCAGAGAACCAGGCATCTTTGGCTTCGTTAGTTGTTCCAGTTTTCCCTGCTATATCCCTTCTTTTAAGGCTTCTTGCACGAAAGCCAGTGCCTTGCCAACCGGGTGAAACTGACCAGTCAGCCCCCCAAATAGCTTCATTTAATGCTTGTGTAATTAAAAATGCATTTTGCTTGCTGATTACCCGTGTTGCGCGTTCGTATTGAGGAGTGTTTTCATCTATTGATGAGTCTATTATTTCTGTCGTAAGTGGATCTGCAGAAATTGCTATGTTCTCATTTTCTGCATCGCCTTGTTGATTAACCAACTCACTGCAATCATCACAAGCGAGCTTGGGACTTGCTTGAAAGATAATATTACCGTTGGCATCTTCTATCCTGTCGATAATATAAGGTTCAATTAAATAACCGCCATTGGCAAAGGTTGCAAAACCTGTTGCCACCTCTAAAGGGGTTAATGAGGCAGAACCGAGTGCTAAAGATTCATCACGAGGCAACTCGTCAGGAGCAAAACCAAAAGAGGCCAAATGTGGGATCATTTTATCTAAACCAACAGCGCGAAAGAGCCTAACTGCAACCACGTTTTTAGATTGTGCCAAGGCTCTTTTTACGCGAATTTCACCACTGTATTGTTCCGGCGAATTTTTTGGTCGCCAAACAACACCTGTTCGTTGATCCCATTGATTAATAGGTACATCATTAACCAATGAGGCTAAGGTAAAGTTGTTTTCTAATGCTGCAGAATAAACGAATGGTTTAATGTTTGAACCGACTTGACGCTTAGCTTGAGTAACACGGTTGAACTGTGATTGTGCATAATTAAACCCACCAATAACTGCTTTGATTGAGCCATCATCAGGAGAAAGCGAGACTAAGGCAGAACTTGCTGAAGGTAATTGACTTAATCTAAGCTGTCCTTTTTCTTTGGTCACGTAAATAACGTCACCATAATGTAGAATTTCAGCCGCTTGTTTTGGAGCAGGCCCTTGTTTGTTATCGTTGAAAAATTCTCGAGCCCAAGATAAACCTTGCCAATTAATGTTCTCTGTAGAGAGATCAGAAAACATGATTTGTACCGAACGTTCGTTTACTTGTGAAACAATGGCAGGTATTAAAGGCTCATAGGGCGGTATTTGCGATAAAGCTTCTTGTATCTCTTTATCTGAAAGGGGAGTAACAGGCTGTTCAGCTTCGATATTTCCTTGTTCGTCCTCATCTTTAGGTTCTCGCAAGTGCATAATCGGGCCACGATAGCCATGCCGCTGATCATAAGCCATTAAGTTGTTAATCACCGCTTTTTTTGCAGCATTTTGTAAGGAAGTCGATACTGTGGTGAACACTTTATAACCACCGGTATAAGCTTGTTCTTTGCCAAAGCGCTCAATCATTTCTTGGTGAGCCATTTCGGCAGCATAAGGTGCGTTAAGTACAATTTCAGCGCCATGCTTTTGCGCGGTTATCGGTGCATTGAGTGCTTGTTGATACGCTTGCTCGGTAATATAGTTCGTGACTAACATTCTATGTAATACAACAGCTCTACGTGCCTTTGCACGCTCAGGATTACTAATTGGGTTTATCGTAGAGGGGGCTTTTGGTAAACCCGCTAACACCGCCATTTGTGCAAGGGTAAGATCTTGTACATCTTTGTTATAATAAACTTGTGCAGCGGCACCGAAACCAAATGAACGATGTCCAAGTGGAATTTTGTTCATATACAAAGCCAAAATTTCATCTTTCGTTAGCAACATTTCAATATGGAACGCGGTGAATATCTCCCGAATTTTTCGAATGTAGGTTTGCTCGCGAGTGAGAAAAAAGTTACGAGCGACTTGCATGGTGATGGTACTTGCGCCACCTTTATTTTGCCCCATAACTTGACCGATAATTGCCCGAGTCATGCCGATTGGATCCACACCGAAATGCAGATAAAAACGATCATCTTCAGTTGCAAGTACCGCATTGATAAGCTGCTGTGGCATTTCATCAATGGATAAAGGAATGCGCTTTTTCTCACCAAATTGGTTCATTAAGTTACCATCAGCGCTATATATGGTCATTGGGGTTTGCCACTTAACACTTTTTAAAGAGGTTACGCTTGGCAGATCATCACGCATATATAAGTATAAAGCGCTCAGTGCTAGAACACCCGCACAGCCGATGTAAAATAGGACTTTGATCGTTTTTCTGAAAGATTTCAAATTAAACTGCTCGACAAAAATTTACAAAAATTGACTATAACTACTAGTATATCCTTTAAAACCATGTAATAAATGTATTTATATGGAAAATATATCTATATTATTATAATAAAATGATTTAGTAGGAAGTTATGCTTAGTAATCTATTGAGAAAGAAAGCTTCTCTCATTGTCGGAATTGACATTGGTTCGCACTCTGCAAAAGCTGTTTTGCTTAGTCAAACTGGCGATTCCTATAAATTAGAATCGATTGCTACAGAGTCAATGCCAAGAGGTGCTTTGATCGATAGAGAGATTCAAGATATCGAAGCCGTTGGCAAAGTGATTGCAAAACTTCGCACACAAATCGCCTCTTCTGCTACCTATGCTGCTGCTGCTGTTTCAGGGCAAACCGTCATTACGAAAGTTATTTATATGGATGTTTCATTGAATGAGCAAGAACTTGCCAGCCAAATTGAAATTGAAGCCGACAGTTTGATCCCATATCCACTTGACGAAGTAAGCCTGGACTTTGAACCTCTTGAAGTAAATGAATCTGACCCGACTAAAATTAATGTATTACTCAGCGCTGCCCGTACAGAGTCGGTTGAAGCAAGGGTTTCTGCTTTAGATACCGGAGGCTTTACTACTAAAGTAATCGACGTAGAGTCATACGCGATAAGTCGTTCATATGATTTAATTTTATCGCAATTACCTGATGATGCGAATGACAAAGTTGTTGCGATGGTAGATGTAGGTGCCATGATGACACTTTTTTCAGTGACACAAAATGGAGAACACCTTTATAGTCGCGACCAAATGTTTGGCGGTGAACAATATACCCGTTCAATCGTTTCTTATTATAACCAATCATTTGAAGAAGCTGAGCAGGCAAAGGTTACACATAATCTTCCACCAAATTATACGTTTGAAGTGTTAGCGCCTTTTCATACTATTTTTGTACAGCAAGTACGTCGAGCGATACAAATGTTTTTAACTTCTAGTGGTAAAGAAAAAATTGATTACCTTGTTGTGTCAGGTGGTTGCGCGCAAGTTGAAGGTTTAGAAAAACTATTGAATGAAGAGCTTGGTATACATACCATTATTGCGGATCCATTCACTGGGATGGAAATTTCAGCTGATATCGATAAAACTGAACTCTCGCAATCAGCAAGTCAATACATGGTTGCCGCTGGATTAGCGCTAAGGAGTTTCTCTACATGGCATATATAAACTTACTACCATGGCGTGAAGAAGCTGAAAAAGCCAAACAGCGGCAATATTTTACGTTATTAACAGCGGTTGCTTTAGTTGCGTTTGCTGTCGTTTTTTTGATTGGACAGTTTTATCAATTACGCATTGATGGTCAACTAGAAAGAAATCGCTTTTTACAAACTGAAATAGCGATTTTAGATAAACGTATTAGTGAAATAAAAACCTTAAATGAGAAAAAACAAGAGTTAGAAAAACGTATCTCAGTTGTTGAACAATTACAGCGTAGTCGTAATGTCGGTACGCAAGTACTGGATGAAATCGCTAAGATTGTGCCTTCAGGCGTTTATTTAACCAAGATGGAAAAACAGGGCAATACTATTCAATTGTTAGGTAAAAGTGAGTCAAACAATCATTTAGCTAATATGATCCGTAACATTGAAGGCTCAGATTTATTAACGGATGCCGTGCTTGAATCTATTACCTCTAACGACGCAACAAGTAAATTATTAAGTGATTTTAAAATGCGTGTTCGTATTAAAGGTTTATTAAACGCAAACGAACAAACAGCAACCCAAGGGGCGAGTTAATGAAGATAGATTTCTCGCAATTTGACAACTTAGAACTCGACAATATTGGCAACTGGCCACCGTTGGCAAAAGGAGTGTTTGCAACGTTCCTCGCCATTGTTGTGATAGCGTTGGGCTATTTTCTTATTGTCTCAGATAAAATCAAACAACTCGATAGGGTTGTTGCTGAAGAGACAACGTTAAAACAGCAGTATCAAAGTAAATATTATGTTGCAGCCAATTTAGAACGCTTTCAACAACAGATGGTTGAAGCCGAAACACTTTTTGCTGAACAATTAAAAAGTTTACCTGAAAGCCATGAAACGCCAGGTTTATTAGACGATATTACTTTTGTAGGCACTACTAGCGGCTTAGATTTTGTTAAATTAAATTGGCAGCCAGAGATAACACAAGAGATATATATTGAACTACCTATCGATATAGAAGTTGTTGGTTCTTATCATGAATTTGGAAACTTTGTGAGTAAAATCGCAGGGTTACCACGTATTGTTACCTTGCATGATTTTGACATTAATATGGTAGCCGATACAAACGGACAGTTAAATTTAAAATTACAGGCTAAAACCTATCGGTATAGGGAGACAGCACAATGATAAAACAACGATGCTTACCTCTTTTATTAATATTTTTAGGTGGCTGCTTTAATGATAAAGCTGATTTACATGCACATATTGAGCAGGTGAAATCAACAACACCAAGTACGATAGAGCCAATGCCAGAAGTGCCAGTGTTTAATCATGTAGAATATGGTGCATCAACGTTAAGAAGTCCATTCGATGCACCAAAACCTGAAGCGATTCAAGAAAAAATCCAACAAATGTCAGGTTGTTTAAGTCCTGATCCTCGTAGACGCAAGCAACCGTTAGAAAAGTTCGCAATAAGTGATCTATCAATGCGGGGTACGTTAGGTGAGTTGGGTATTACATGGGCATTGGTTCAAGCATCTGATTCAACACTTCATCGTGTTGCGGTAGGAAGCTACCTAGGGCTTTATAATGGTCGAATTACTGAAGTCAGCCAAGATAAAGTCAAGGTTGTAGAGTTAATCCCAGATGGTGCTGGCTGTTGGGTTGAGCGTGAAACGACTGTTGCTATGGTTGAAGCAGAGAGTCAAGGGCAAAGGAACTAATGATGTTGCAAATAAATAAAATGAAAATGAAAGGTGTTAAGTGGCAACATAAGTTTGTTGTATTGGTTATTTTGTCGGTATCTTCGATATTTTCAATGGCCACTGAGGTAACTTCCTTACGTTATAACACACTGCAAAATGATGAAATCGAACTGGTTTTTTCATTATCTCAACCAATAGTTGAGTTACCAAAAGTTGAAACGTCAATGACGCCAGCGCATATTGATATAACATTTGAGGCTGACAGCTTTAATCAAGCATTGCTAGAGACCAGCATTAAACATGCAGGCGTTGAAACGGTCACCATGCAAAAAATTGCTGGCAATATTGTTGCTCGGGTTTCGTTAGATAAATTAGCCATTTTTGATGTGAGTGCTCAAGGACATGAATTTTCATTGCTTCTAAATAAAGATGTTGCTCCGAAAGCGATTAACAATTTATCGCCTGTGGGTGGTCAGTTTATTAACAAAATATCGAATATTGATTTTCGTCGTAATAAAGATGATCAGGCACAAATTATTGTCAGCCTTGATGATAGTATGGTTGCTGTTGATGTTAGTGATCGTCTAGGCAAGTTATTTATTGAATTTCATAATACAGAAATTACCGAAGATCTCTTATATCAATTAGATGTGACTGACTTTGGCACTAAAGTGACGACTATTGAAACCTTCAAAGAAGGAAAGAATGCACGCTTAGTCGTGGATATTGATGGCAGTTTTACTTTTGAACATAAACAGCAACAAAATGTGTTCTCGTTAACGGTAACCGAAGACGTGAAAGCGCCTGGTTATTTAGCGGATTCAGAAGACTTTAGCGGGCGTGCAATCTCTCTTAATTTTCAAGATATTCCAGTAAGAACAGTGCTGCAAATTATTGCAGATTTAAACGGCTTTAATTTAGTGACCAGTGATACTGTTGCAGGCAATATAACACTTAGGCTTGATGGTGTTCCTTGGGATCAGGCATTAGATATTATTTTAAAGGTTAAAGGATTAGATAAACGCATGGAAGGTAACATTTTAATGGTTGCCCCAGGCGATGAACTAGCCGCTAGAGAAGCTCAAGAATTACAAGCTCAGCAACAAGTCGCTGAACTGGCTCCCCTGTATTCTGAATATATCCAAGTTAATTATGCAAAAGCGATTGAATTTGCTGCTCTTGTTAAAAATGAAGAAAACAGTATTTTATCACCTAGAGGTAGTGTGAGTGTTGATGAAAGAACGAACACCTTATTGATCCGCGATACCGCACAAAGTATTGAAGATGTTAAACGAATGGTGAGCGTGTTAGACATTCCTGTACGGCAGGTAGTGATCGAGTCTCGTATGGTAACGGTTAAAGATAATATTAATGAAGAACTCGGTATACGTTGGGGAGTTACTGATACCGACGGCGAGTATGCTACTTCGGGTTCTATAGGAGGCACTAATTCTGCTAATAACGGTTCAGTACCTTCTTTATCGGAGAGGCTTAATGTTAATTTACCGGCCTCTTCTGCTGCTGGTAGTATCGCCTTTCAGGTTGCTCGCTTAGCTGACGGAACGATTTTAGACTTAGAATTAAGCGCGCTTGAAAATGAAAATAAAGGTGAGATTATTGCTAGTCCTCGTATTACTACCGCAAATCAAAAAGAAGCTTATATAGAGCAAGGTGTTGAAATTCCATATCAAGAAGCAGCTTCAAGTGGTGCAACGTCAACACAGTTTAAAAAAGCGGTATTGAGCCTGAAAGTAACACCGCAGATCACTCCGGATAATCGTATAATTCTAGATTTAATCGTGACGCAAGATACCGTTTCTGAAGTGACTAATGGCAGCGCACCGGCGATAGATACTCAAAGAATAGGCACACAAGTGTTGGTTAATAATGGTGAGACTATCGTTTTAGGTGGTATTTATCAGCAATCAGTGATCAATAGCATCTCAAAAGTACCTGTTTTAGGTGATATTCCTTACTTCGGTTGGATGTTCCGCAACACAAATAACTTTAATGAGAAAAAAGAACTGCTTATTTTCGTCACGCCGCGTATTGTAACTGAAAGATTTTAAAGACTTTTTGCAAGTAAACTGTGTTTTTGTCCATTGCTTACTTGCAATCTAGGGTTAACAATTGCGATAATTACGCCCTTAAAATTTTCGAGGGAGGTTCCCTCTTACCCATAAACGCAAATTAATTAACGAGTATTAAGTTAGTCTCATGGCAGAAAAACGTAACATTTTCTTGGTGGGCCCAATGGGCGCAGGCAAAAGCACCATAGGTAGAGAGTTAGCTGATAAACTACATTTAGAGTTTTATGATTCAGATCAGGAAATCGAGCGTCGCACAGGTGCGGATATCTCTTGGGTTTTCGATTTGGAAGGTGAAGAAGGTTTCCGTATCAGAGAAGAGCAGGTTATTGATGATTTAAGCCAATTACAGGGTATCGTGTTAGCGACCGGTGGTGGCTCAGTGATCAGTGATCATGTGAGAAATCGTTTATCTGCACGTGGTATTGTTGTCTATTTAGAAACAACCATTGATAAACAAGTAGCGCGTACACAGCGTGATCGCCGTCGTCCTTTATTGCAAACGTCTGAAGAGCCACGTTCTGTGCTTGAAAAACTAGCAGTAGAGCGCAACCCTTTATATGAAGAAGTTGCCGATGTGATTGTACAAACTGACGATCAAAGTGCAAAAATTGTCGCGAATAAAATTGTTGATCGCCTAGATTTTTAATATGGCCACTTTACAGCTTGATTTAGCTGAGCGCAGTTATCCAATTTATATTGATAGTCACCTTTTAAAAGCAGGAGATCTGCTTACAAAGCATATTCGTGCAAAGCGAGTTTGTGTGGTGACTAACGATGTAGTATCTCAATTGTATTTGTCATCAGTAAAAGAATTGTTGAGTGGCTTTCAGGTAGATGAAATTATCTTACCTGATGGAGAAGCAGAAAAAAGCTTACATAATTTCGAAAAAATCATGTCGCATTTACTTGCCAATACCCATGGCAGAGACACAACATTGATCGCTTTAGGCGGTGGTGTTATTGGTGATATAACTGGCTTTGCTGCTGCTTGCTATCAACGTGGCATCGATTTTATTCAAATTCCTACCACGTTACTTTCTCAGGTTGATTCATCAGTAGGCGGTAAAACAGCGGTTAATCATCCTCTAGGGAAAAACATGATCGGTGCTTTTTACCAACCTAAAGCGGTACTAATCGATATTAACAGTTTAGCTACGTTACCAGCACGAGAGTTTTCTGCTGGTATGGCTGAAGTCATTAAGTATGGTATTTTAGGTGATCGTGAATTCTTCTATTGGCTTGAGCAACACATAGATGCGATAAAATCATCAGAATCTAATGTATTAATTGAAATGATAGAACGCTGTTGTCAGTGCAAAGCTGATATTGTTTCCCAAGATGAAACAGAAGCTGGATGTAGAGCGCTGTTGAATCTCGGTCATACGTTCGGTCATGCAATAGAAGCAGAACAAGGCTATGGTAACTGGCTACACGGCGAAGCAGTAGCTACTGGCATGGTCCTTGCTGCTAAGCTTTCAGTAGCATTGAATTTGCTAGAAGCGTCAGAACTTCGTCGAATTGAGTCTTTACTTGCTGCGTTTGATTTACCATTGGAAGCTCCTGAAACAATGGATTTTCATTCATTTATCAAACACATGCGCAGAGACAAAAAGAACATCGGCGGGAAACTTCGCCTTATTATACCCAACACTATTGGCCAAGCGGTTATGCGTGATGATATTAGTGAGGATATGCTTCAGCAAATTCTGTAGAAAGTACAGAAAGGTGAAACATGTCAGCACTGGCGCATAACAACGAAAATCAACAGTCTTATATAAACGAGGTTACCTCAATTAGCTCTGTCGCTAGAGTTGATTATATTCTACGTTTTTCAAAACATGCTGTTGTCGTTATTGACGAAGACACCATGCGTTATTCTTCATTGGGTAGCCAGTATCTTGCAAATTTATCTAATGATTTTAATGCTGCTTATTTAACAATGTCGCCAAGGCTTGATGATTTACAGGTTCGCTGTCGTATTATTGAGCAGCTATTTGGCAATGTATTATTTGATCCTGAGCAATCAGTAGCCGTCAGTTTAATCAACCTGATAAAGCAACACAAACAACCCGTAAGTATTGTAGTCGAGCATGCACATCATCTTTCTTTTCAATTATTGCATGAATTAACTCAACTGGCTGAAATAGCGAAAAAAGCCAATTTAGCGATACAAGTGGTGATGTTAGCCATGACATCAGTTGGGCAAAAATTAACCGAACATGCAATGCTGTTTGATAAAAAACTCTCTATTGTAGATGCATACAGCGGCCAGCTGATCCCACTTAATGACAAACGTTTTAACGCTGGCAATCAATGGCAAACATTATCACAGTTTAAGAAGTATCTTGTCGGCTTTTTAGGGTTGACTGCTATTGGCGCATTGATTGTTTATCAACTCTATCAGGTAGACACGTTTAATTTTAGTAAGCTTAAGCCAGTATCTGAATCTGTAGAAATGCCTGTGGTAAAGCAAACGAGTGAACAAGCTAACCTTGAAGAGAAAGCAGGCAACATTCCTCTAGAGGCAGAAAGTACTGGCAGTGAAAGTGTTGCTAGCGCTGCGGTTAATATTGCTATAGCCAACGCAGAAGAAATATCTAACAGATTATTAGGTAAAGAGACGTTATCTCAAAGTACAGAAAAAAAGGTGGTTGAAAAGGCATCTGTGTTAGATATTGCAACTGCACTTACCGCAAAACAACCAATTGTTGAACAACCCGTAAAACAAGCTCCTTTAGATGAGAAAACCAAGGCAGTAGAAGCTATCGAAAATAATGATGCGCTAAAAGTACAATCATCCACAACACTTGAGCCTGCACCGTTAAGTTATTATGCAAACAAAAGTGGGTTTGTATTACAGTTTGCAGTAATTGAACAAGAGAAGTCGAAACAAGCATTCATTGATAGCGTAGCAGCGATTGAAGTGTACCAATACCAACGAAATGTTACGCAAGGAACGGTTACGGTATTAACATCTAAAATCTTTGAATCGAGAGTATCAGCGGCTGATTGGTTGGCGACTGCACCAGAAATTATCAAGAGTAGACAACCATTTATTCGATCAGTAAAGAGTATAAATGCTGAAATTGATGATTATCAACGCTCCCAATCTTAATCAAATCAAGTTACAATTCACCCGTTGAGTAATGAAGTGGCTTGGTTGCCATATTAGGGTTTTTAAAGCTAAATGGTAAAAAAGCAACGAGCATTTCTAAAATGGGCTGGTGGAAAATACAGCCTTACAGAAAAAATAAACACGTTATTGCCAAATGGCGAACGATTAATTGAACCTTTTGTGGGTGCGGGATCAGTCTTTCTTAATAGTGATTTTGAGCGTTATGTACTAAACGATATTAATAAAGACTTAATTAATCTCTACCAAACTATTCAACAAGATCCCGTTAACTTTATTGACGATGCTAAACGCTTTTTCGTTAGTGAGAATAATCTGCCTGAAGCCTATTACCATTTGCGCAGCGAATTTAATGCTACGGTCGATAAGCACTATCGTTCGTTATTGTTTTTGTATATGAACCGCCACGGTTACAATGGTTTATGTCGATATAATAAGTCAGGCGGTTACAATGTCCCGTTTGGTAAATACAAAAAGCCTTATTTCCCAGAAGCTGAGTTAGAGTTTTTTGCGGAAAAAGCAAAGAAAGCCATTTTTATTTGCGAGGGCTATCGACAAACTTTTGCTCGTGCTAATGATGGTGACGTTATTTATTGTGATCCACCTTACGTGCCATTGAGCAAAACAGCAAGCTTTACCAGTTATGCTGGTAATGGTTTTGGCTTAGACGAACAAGCCGATTTAGCAAACGCTGCTGAAGAGGTAACGAGCGAGAAGAAGGTCAGTGTGTTGATCAGTAATCACGATACCATTTGGACACGTAAAATATATCAAGGCGCGAAAACACGAAAGTCGATCAAAGTGTCACGAACGATTAGTCAGAAAGGTACTACGCGTAAGAAAGTTGCAGAATTGATGGTACTTTATAAATAACGCAGTGTGTTATGTTTATTTTACGACTAAAGAAACTACAGTAAATAAACCAAGTACAAACAAAATGACAGCAATTAAACCAACTATCACGAAGTGGCTAAATTTACCTTGAGAGAAGTCTCGTTCCCTATTTTTATTACTTTGTACACCTAAAAAGGCGGCTGCAACGCTTTTTACTGTTTCTTTTAATGGCTGTGCGTTTTTCATAGTGCGTTTCTTTAAGAATAAATAAAACGATGAAAACCACTTTAGCATTAAAACCAAATCGGGTCATTATTTAAGCTCAGGTTAACTATGAAATAAAATTAAGCGACTCTTGTTAATTGAGATAGCACAATTTCTTATACAAAGCTGAGGTTATTGAATCAATTAGACCGTTAAAGAAAAAGGCCTGATGATTGAATGTTTCCATCGTTTGAAACCGTTCAGTATCAGGCTTTTTTGAGAATGGTTACTTATAGATCGAAATCTATCGCATAGGCTAAATATACTTTAAGATCACCAGCACCACCGTCTAAGTCTGTTTGAGAAGCACCTAAAGTAAAGCCACTTTTACTGATACTAACGCCATAATCAATTGAATCTTCAGCTAACCAATCACCAGAATAAGAACCTAAGTGAAGACCAACTTCTGCTTCATTAGTTAATGCGAAACTATAATCTGCTGAGGCATAAATGGTATCACCAGCATCAGCTCCTTCTCCGTCAGTTAATACAGCAACACCTAATGTTAAACCATTGAAACTGATATTCGCATAAACCTCTGAAAAATCAGCATCACCAGTTGTTTCATCAGGATAGGCGTAATAAATAAACCCGACATCATATGAAACTGTTTCATTGATATCACCACCAAAACCGGCATAAAAATCAAGTTCATAAGTCATGCCGTCAGCCCAATCGGCATTTGATACCCAAGTACCAGCGTAAAAGCCTGTATCACCTGCGTAATCAATACCGCCTGAAACAGCAGCTTTACCACCAGTTTGTTCTAAACCACGCCATAAATAATTGCTTGTCACTGCGGCATTAGCAGACCATTCACTTGCAATAGCAGGGGTTGTTAATGTTGATGAAGCTAAGATTGTTGAAACGAGTGCGACTTTCATTAAGTTATTTTTCATATTTTTCTCATAAAGTTATTGTTGTGTCTATTATTTACTATGGGTTTTGCAAAAGCAGTGCCTACGGTAAATAAAAAACAAAAAACTCATAAAATCATTTAAATACAATTGGTTATGAAATGAGTTTATTTGTGTGTTCAATTTTATATTGTCTTGGGTGATCAATACTGGTGCAGGAGGAAGGCGAAATGAGCAAAAAAAGTGCAATTGACATTGGTCGATTATTATTGAAATTTAGTATAAAGTAGCGCAGATTTTTCAAAGGGGTGTTGGATTTATGTCTTCTTATATTATTGCGCCATCAATTTTATCTGCTGATTTCGCTCGTCTTGGTGAAGAAGTTGAAAATGTGATCAGCGCAGGTGCTGATGTGATTCATTTTGATGTGATGGATAATCATTACGTACCAAACTTATCTTTTGGACCGATGGTGTGTCAGTCATTGCGTGATTATGGCATTACTGCTCCAATTGATGTTCACCTAATGGTTAAACCGGTTGACTCATTAATTCCCGCATTTGCAAAAGCAGGCGCTAATATCATTACTTTTCATCCAGAGGCGAGTGAGCATGTTGATCGCACTTTGCAGTTGATTAAAGAGCAAGGTTGTCAGGCTGGCGTCGTGTTAAACCCTGCCACGCCTTTGCATATTTTAGATTTTGTGATGGACAAAGTAGACGTGGTGTTATTGATGTCTGTGAATCCCGGTTTTGGCGGACAATCGTTTATTCCAACAACACTAGAAAAAATTAAATTAGTAAGAGAAAAAATTCGCCAAAGTGGCCGAGATATTCGTTTAGAGGTAGATGGAGGCGTAAAAGCCGATAATATCGCTGATATCGCTAAAGCGGGGGCTGATATGTTTGTCGCTGGTTCTGCAATTTTTTCTCAACCAGACTATAAAGAAGCGATTGATGGGATGCGTCGAGCGCTTGCAACTGTTTGATAAATTTTAGGTAAAAGAAAATGACAAAACCAGTAGTATTAAGTGGCTGTCAGCCGTCGGGCGAATTAACCATTGGTAATTATTTAGGCGCATTAAAGCAATGGGTAAATATGCAACAAAGTCACGACTGTTATTATATGTTGGTGAATCAACATGCGATAACGGTTCGTCCTGAAGCAGATGCTCTTAGAAAAGCAACGCTAGATGGCCTTGCACTATATTTAGCCTGTGGCATTGATCCTGAGCAAAGCACTATTTTTATTCAGTCACATGTACCAGAGCATGCCCAATTAAGCTGGGTGTTAAATTGCTATACGCAAATGGGCGAGCTTAATCGCATGACCCAATATAAAGATAAGTCTCAAAAGTCAGAAGCAAATATGAACGCAGGTTTGTTCACTTACCCGGTGCTAATGGCGGCAGATATTTTGTTATACGGTGCCAATGAAGTGCCAGTTGGGGACGACCAAAAGCAACATTTAGAATTAGCCCGTGATATTGCGACACGTTTTAATAATTTATATGGTGATATTTTTAACGTACCTGAACCTCAGATACCCGAATTTGGTGCGCGTATTATGAGTTTGCAAGATCCCACTAAGAAAATGTCTAAATCAGATACAAACCCAGGCAACTTTATTGGCTTGTTAGAAGATCCTAAAAAAATCAGCAAAAAAATAAAACGTGCAATCACTGACTCAGATGAGCAAGCGCGTATTTATTTTGATGTGGCAGAAAAGCCAGGGGTATCAAACTTATTAACGTTATTGTCATGTTCGACAGGGCAATCAATAACGGAATTAGTGCCACAATACGAAGATAAAATGTATGGGCATTTAAAAGGTGATGTAGCAGATGCTGTCGTGGCAATGTTAGAGCCAATTCAAACGCGCTTTCATGAATATCGCAATGATGAAGTTTTTATGAATAGCGTGATGCAAAAAGGCGCAGAGAAAGCTTCTGAGCGGGCAGAGCATGTATTGAAAGCCGTTTATAACGCGGTGGGTTTTATTGCTAAGCCATAATTGAACTTTTTCAAACCATGGTGACAAGCTAGCGTAACTTGTCACCATTAAGCATTGTTTAGTTATCTGTAGAATGTACCTGTAGTGCTATGTTTGGCGTTGATAAGAGGTCATTGTACGTCTTAAAGTACGATGCTTGACAGGTTTTGCTGTATAACCTAGTCGTAAAAACATTAAGCCGTGGTGTCCATCAGGAGATATATCTTTCATATCTTGTTTGATCTGCTCAATATTAGGCATGAATTCTGGTTCAATGTTTAACCCTCTTAATGAGTATATAGGCGCTGCTGCATAAGGTTGAACGGATAATTCTTCCATAGCAGCTTGTAACCAAAAGCGTTGTAATGCTTGGCCCCCTTTTATCACTGATGCGCGAGTATTATCCGCGATAGAAATCAAGGCGAGTACCGGAGAAAAACTAATAGGTACCTGAACGGAACGAAAGCCGAGTATTTTTGATACCCCAAGCTTATTGAAAAAGCTAATTGTTTTCCAATTCGACATCATTTTAAAAAAGGGTCTTGCTGGTGGTTCAATTTCCAGCGTTGATACAGGCATACCTTCTTGTGGCTTCGGATCATTAAAAATAACCGAAGAATATAGTTCCTGATGAAGTATTTTACTTTCAAAGCGTAAACTCTCAGCGTGTCGCATTACCGGTAAAACTGATTTTTTTGCTGATTTATCAGTAAAAAAGGTAACCTTAGCATCATGGTATTCTGCTGCTTGTGCTAATCGAGTTAATACTTCATCTTTCACGGGTCCTTTGAAAGGAAATCGTCTATCGGTACAGCGTTTAGCGATTACATCTGCAAGGTTATGAGTTGCCGAATGGCTTTGCTTAAAGCTAATGTCGGCAACATGACGAGGAGCATTTTCTGGTGATGGTAAAATATTTACTTGAGCGGTGTAGCCGAGTTGTTCTGCTTGAATCACTGTATTTTCTACCACCGCACCAAGTGATATATCCGATAAAATATAATCTTCATCAGTTGCTTTTCCAGAACGTGTTTCATCAATGTAAAAACTGAGAACCCCGTTTTTATGGTACTCGTATGTAAATGGTGAACTATTATCAGCTGAAGGCGCAAATATCGCGGCTTTAATGATGGTTTCTAAATCGGAATGGTTGAGCACAAAGCGTACCTTTCTAGCAGTGAATGAAACAGTTGGTTTAAATCGCCATTTTCTTTTTGGCGATGATATAAGCTAATCTTTGAATAGGGTTATTGTTACCACCTGGTCGCCATGTTTTTTTATACTGATTTGTATAGGCGTCAAAATGTAGACCCCAAGGGACATTGAGCACTTTGCCGCGATTTAGAAAAATTTTCATCACTTGTGATGCAGCAACGCCAGCGGCTAGTTGGCAACCAATAAAAGTAGAAGGACCTTTTTTATTGGCTAAATCAAGTCTTGTTGGATCCACTAAATAGGCACTTTGTAGCGCGGCAGGGGTTAAGCCAAGAAAAAATTTTAAGTATTGCTCATTTTCAGTATGGCCTGCTAAGCGAAAATATTGCTCGAATGTCATCTCACCTGGAAGAAAGTTCAGACAAGCTGTTCCCATACCAATAGGTGCAGCAGTCGTTGCAGGTATTTGCTTTTTCGAACATTGATCAAAGACTAAACGTCGAGCATCCATTACGAAAAAATCAAGAGAATCTACGTAGCAATCTACACCGGCTAAAAACTCATGGATATTGTTAGCGTTGATACCTTCATCAAAGGTTTTTATTTCAAGTTCCGGATTAATTTCTAAAGCCATTTTAACCATGGTGTCTAATTTTTTAGCACCATAACTATTAATGTTGGCTCCTACTTGTCGATTGGTATTCTCACAGCCAAACTCATCGAAGTCAGAGACATGAAACTTTCCAATGCCTAATCTTACCAGGGTTAAAAAATGATCGCCGCCAACACCACCTAAGCCTGCAATCGCTACACATTTGTTGCGTAGTGTCTGTTGTTCTTCTTCTGTAAACCAGCCAATATTACGAGAAAAAGCTAAATCGTAATCAAATTGTTGTGACATTTTTTTGCCTATGTAGTGGGGGCTCTATAAATTTCGGGGATCCCAAATTGTCCGTCACTTCCATATGGTTTTAATTGAATTTGAGTGGATAACTCTTGATAAACGATCTCATACAATTCTTGCATTTGTTCGTTTAGATCAACGTAGAAGTTCTCTTCTTCTAAGAAAAACATTGCACGACGCCCATGATAATCCATTTCTTCGCCAACCTGCTTAAAGGGAAGGCCAAAGCGTTGTAATCGTCGGTTTAACCTTGGCTCCATCATTACCATGATGCCAACATGGTGACACATACTGGCTAACGCTAAACCACCTAAATAAAGCCCAATAGCAATGTTTGGAAAGTTGCGACGCTCTTCTGCTGAATACATGGTATCTGGATCAACATTACTTAAAACATAAGGTTTATTTTTTTCTTGTTCACGGCGTCTGAACGATGCTAAAACGGCAAGTCGAGATATTTCACCAAAGCCTCCTCGTGGTAAGCTTTGTGTATCTAATACCTCTTTTTTTGCACTCTCTAAACAGTGTGCTTCGAAAGGTAACTGATAAGACGGGTTTTCGGCAGGTGGAATAATCAACCGAATACAACCTGCGTAAATTCCTGTTCGTCGGTGTTCTAATAAGCAATGGTAAGAGAAGTCATCGCAGTCGTCACTTTCCATTCGCTCTTCGTTACTAGGCTCCCAGCCTAGCTCTTCGCTATAGACTCCGTACCGGATTTTGTAGGCTTCTTGTTGAAGTTCCTTGGTGTTAGCAAACCTGATCTTAAAAAATTGATCAAAGTTCTTTGCTATAGAATATCCGCTCATATAATCAGAAAACGCCTTTTATCACTTAAGTTTAAATATAACAGTATCTGGTAAAAATACCTTACTAATTTTATGCTAATTTTTTTCTTCATAGTAAAATTTCAGCTACTCTTCCCTGACTTAAAAAGTCTTGCGGGCTAGCAGTAGGACCATATGCACCCGATTGATAAATAATAGCAAAGTCACCAATATTTGCTTTGGGTAGTTCAACTTTACTTGCTAGAACATCAAGCGGTGTACACAGCGGCCCAACAAGAGTCACGCATTCTGTATCGCTACTTCCAGACAATAATTTAT
This sequence comes from Thalassotalea sp. PP2-459, assembly GCF_001913705.1. GTDB lineage: Bacteria > Pseudomonadota > Gammaproteobacteria > Enterobacterales > Alteromonadaceae > Thalassotalea_C > Thalassotalea_C hakodatensis. The sequence goes on from NZ_MKQD01000034.1 coordinate 300,699, forward strand.
TGCCGAGCGACACAGGATAATTTTTTCTGATCACTTGTCCGAAATTACCCGAGTTGGCAAGGTGGTGATGTAAACCACCATTACACACGAGAAACTTTTGCTCTCGAGATGTTTTAATATCAACTATTTTACTTGCGTAAACACCACATTCACCCACGAGGTATCGGCCTAATTCAATGATCATTTCTACGTGTGAAAGCGTTACATGTTGCGCAAATAAGCGCGTTAAGTTTTCCATTATAGGCGCGGTGTTTAACCGTTTATCCCCCGGGAAATATGGAATGCCAAAGCCACCACCTATATTAATATAGTCGATCTTACTCTTTGTGATGTGCATCAGCCTTTCTGCAAGTGCAAAGGTATTATTGTGCATCTCTATGATGGCATCTGCTTGCAAGTTTTGGGAGCCTGAGTAAATATGAAAACCTCTAAAATTTACCGCATCATAATCAAGTGTTGATAGCACTTCAGGTAATAACTCTTCATCGATACCGAAGGGTTTAGCTCCCCCTGACATTCGCATACCAGAAGCTTTCAGTTCAAATGCTGGGTTTACCCGTATTGCTACATTTGGTGTGGTATCAAGGTGTTTACCACGCTCAATGATGCTCGCCAGTTCGTTTGTTGACTCAACATGTAAGGTAATACCGGCAACGATAGCTGCCGTGATATCTTCTTGGGTTTTTCCTGGGCCTGCAAAACTGATATTGGCTGGTGGCATGCCTGTTTGTAGTGCCAGTAATAACTCTTTTTTTGAAGCAACATCAAAGCCTTTTACTAACGGTTTAATAAAATTGACCAGTGGCGGGTAAGGGTTCGCTTTAACAGCATAATGCAAGCTTACTTGAGGTGGTAAGGTGGCTTTGAGTGCCGTAATAGTATCTTTAACGATGTTTGCATCATAAGCATAAAAGGGAGTTTGCCCAACGAGCATTTCAATTTGTGCTAAGGTTTTGTCACCAATCAATAGCTGTTGTTGATCAATGTTAAACTGTGACATAGGGGCATGTAATTTACTCATGATACTTTATCCGAAAAGAAAGATTGGTACGTTGATGTTAGTAAACTACGATCAAGCTTACCATTTGCGTTATGTGGTAGTTCTGATAAAACAATGAAAGCTTCTGGTATCATGTAAGTTGGCAGTGTTTTTTTACAATGCAACAATAGTTCGTCTTGTAATGTTTGTGCCTCTTGCGTACTCGAGACAAGTGCTATAATACCTTGTCCTAGCATTAAATGTTCTATACCGATAACCACACATTCTAAAACATTTGCATGTTGGTATAACACTTCTTCAATCTCAGTGGGACTTACTCGATAACCTGATGTTTTGATCATTTCATCGTTTCTAGCAATGAAATATAAATAACCCTCTTTATCTTTTGTCACGGTATCACCTGAATACACAGCTATTTCAGGTAATTTTATACCTTGTGGTGAACAAGGGGATGGTTTAAAACGCATTTGTGTTGCTTGTTGTGCATTCCAATACCCTAAAGAGACTAATGGTCCGGTATGCACAAGCTCGCCAGGTTCATTCTCCGTGCATTCTTTTCCTTGGTCATTAATCACAAATATTTCTACATTTGGAATGGCCTTGCCTATTGAGTTGGGTTTACAATCAATTTTTTCTGGTGGCAAGTAGGTAGAACGAAAAGCTTCTGTAAGCCCATACATCATATAAGGTAGCGCATCAGGTACTGCTGCTCGTAATGTAGATAAAATGTTTTCAGGTAGTGCACCACCAGAATTGGTAAAATACCGCAAACTTGTGGTGTTGTACTTTTGCCAATTAAGCTTTGCTAATTGCCCCCATAACGGCGGTACACCTGCAAGACCAGTGACGTTATGTTGCTCTACTGCTTTGAGCAAATCTTGTGGTAATAAGTAATCAATCAAAATTGCATTCGCACCAGCGAGAAAACTTGTAGTAAGTTGGCTAAACCCGTAATCAAAGCTAATGGGTAATGCAGCAAGAATCACATCTTGCTCGTTGTTATGTAGATAGCTACTAACAGAGTGTGCGCCGATAACAATATTCTGATGGGATAGTACCACGCCTTTGGGCTTTCCTGTGCTGCCCGAAGTGTAAAAAATAGCCGCCATATCGGTTGATTTTATCGGCCTAGAAATTGGTGCGGTTCGTTTATTTTCACGAAAATAACGCCAAGATATGACACTAATGTGCTCGATGGTTTCGTGAGCAATTTCTTGTTCATCAACCAGTAATATATAGCGTAAAGCCGTGAGGTTATTTAGTTGATTTTTAAGGGTATGAAACCTTGCTTTATTGGTGACTAATAACGTTGTTTGGCAATCTTCTAAAATATGTTCAACTTGTGCTGTTTTTAATAATGGATTAATCGGAACAAAAACTGCGCCTATTCGGCTACATGCAAATAAAGTGGTGATTGCTGTAATATTTTTCGGTAGTAAAACAGCGATACGATCGAAACGTGTGATCGATAATGCGCTATAACCATTAGCATTAGTGGTGATTTCGTGTTGCAACTGTTGATATGTAAGGCTGGTAGACTTACAGGTTAAAGCAGTTTTATCGGCATATTTGCTGGCTGAACTTGAGATGAGTTCATGAACAAAGCTGGTCATGGCTAATGCCTACGAGAAGCGTAAATATAAAATGTTGATGTTATGTTAATACAAATTGTGTATTGATGCTATGCCTTTGCTTTTCAAGTTAAATTACTTTGAAAGAACAATTAAAGCTTTACGGTTTTTTTTACATCAATGGATAGGGCTTTTACTTTGATCGGTAATATTTTCGTGGCAGTATGATAGCCCTTGTAAAATAGCGCTTCTTTTTGTGCTAATGTCATTCCAAAGTCAACTGCTGAAGAAATACCAGTATTGACGACTACCGTATTATGCCAGAATGCCTCATTAATATATTCTCGGGATATGGTGGTCATAAAAGTACGTATTAATAAGCTGACATATTGCACGATTGGGAACATGCCTTTTATTTTGATATCGTCATATTCGTAATCGCCTTTCAAGCGAAAGCAAACCACAGGAGTGCCATCATTTGCCCAATCACGATGTAAGGCATCTTCTGATAAAATGCTGCCATCAACCATTAAATGTTTATCAAAGGTTTTAAAGCTAAAAACCAAGGGAATTGACATCGAGAAGCGTACCGCAAGCGACACTTTTAAATCAGGTGTATTTTCTTTGTTAAAGATCACGGGTTTACCGCGAGCTACGTCAGTTGCAACAATGTGTAAGTTAAACGGCATTTCTTTGAATGTTTTGCCGTGAAGCAGGCGATCGATCCAACGTTCAAAGACATCACCTGAGCTAAGGCCACCATTACGCAATAATTTAATTAAAGAATAACCACGAAACTTTGTATAATCTGTGTTTAAAGCGATATGTTTAATTTCAGCAATGGATAAGCCTGAAGCATATAGACTGCTAATAATACTACCACCGGAAACCCCAACAATATGATCAAAGTCGAGATCATATTCATGAAGCGCTTGTAAAATGCCTACGTGGGCGGGAAGGCGTGTTCCGCCGCCAGCAAGAATAGGGACAATTTTTTGAGTATTCATAGCTTTCACTTTAAAACTAACTTATTGTTATCAATATAATTATGGTCAAAAATCATAATATTGCCTAATAATTTATAAAAGTTCATGCAAAAGTGTTTTTTGCTACTGAGGCTTTTTGATACATTTAATCTCAGAATAATAACGTATAAGGTGCGAAGTAAGCCGATGATAAAATGGATAATGTGGTGTTGTTTTGTTCTTTGTGGAGCAGTACACGCGAGCGAGTTAGCCGATACCCTCGAAAAAATCAAACCATCTGTTGTTGGAATTGGTGTTTATACGCCAACGGGTCGGCCTAAAAATCAATTACATGGCACAGGTTTTGTCATCGGCAACGGCAAATTTGTTGTCACAAATCATCATGTAGTTCCTGAATCGTTAAACGTTGCATTAAAACAACAACTAGCGGTATTCGTTGGCTCTGGGCGGCAAGCAGTTGTGCGCAAAGCACGTTTGATTGATTCATCAGCGAAGTATGATTTAGCTGTACTTGCCATTGAGGGTGACCCTTTACCCGCTATGACGCTATCAAATAGTGATTTTATCCGAGAAGGTAGTTATGTTGCGTTTACTGGTTTTCCTATTGGTGCAGTATTAGGGCTTTATCCGGTAACACACAGAGGTATTGTTGCGAGTATCACGCCAACGATAACACCTGTTGCAGATGCTAAAAAAATTAATATCGCGATGTTAAAACGTTTACGTGATCCTTACTTAGTGTATCAATTAGATGCAACCGCTTACCCTGGTAACAGTGGTAGTGCCTTATATGAAATTTCCACAGGTAAGGTGGTTGGTGTGATTAATAAAGTGTTTGTGCAAAAAACCAAAGAAGGGGTGATCACAAATCCTAGTGGGATAACTTATGCTATTCCTATTAAATATGTTATTGAATTGCTGGAAAAAAACAAAATTTTGTTCAAGTAACAGGCCCTAGTCTTCTGCAGCAATTTTTGAAAGTACAGGGGACTTTGTTGAAAGTAGGGCTGAAATATTGACTAAGTCGATATTGTGTTTGGCTAATTCAGGAATTAGTGTTTGCAGTGCTTGCATGGTTTCAGGGTGAGGGTGTGCAATGGCTACTACGCGTTTATTTTTTTTAGCATAATAGATAAGTTCATTAAATTGTTGACGAATATAGTGCTGGTCTAATTGATTATCGAGAAAAACTCGACGACTTAAATTTGGTACATCAAATTGTCTGGCTAAGCTTCTAGCTTTTGACTCTCGAGTGGTAACACTATCAATAAAGATAAGTTCTTTTTCTTTTAAAAAACGCATGGTCCATGCCATGGGTGAGTATAATGTAGTGAGCTTACTGCCCATATGATTATTAATGCCAACAGCAAAGGGTATTTCTTCTAATGCGAGTGTCAGGGTATGGCGAATTTCTGTTTCATCCATTTCCGCAGTTAAGGCGCCAGGCCCTAATGCCTTACCTGAGGTTGATTCCATCGGTACATGAATGATCACATCTTTGTTTGATTGATGGGCTTGTTCTGCGATTACTTTACCAAACGGCGTATGAGGCAATACCGCAAAGGTGATATTACCGGGTAATGCTAAGGTTTCGCTATCTGTTTTTCGGTAACCAATATCATCAATAATAATGGCAACCTGTGCATTTTGGGCAATGCATTGGCAAGCAAAAAAAACGAAGAATGCTAAGAGCGAATATTTAGTCATGCGATAGGTATTATTTTATTATTCTCATGAGTCTATCAAGTAACCTGCTGAGTTTCGAGACTAACGAACAATTAATTACCGACACCATAGTTTAGGGTTTACCGCCTTGCCATTATGACGTATTTCAAAATACAGTGCTGATTGATTTTGCCCACCACTTTGCCCAACAAGAGCGATGGGTTCACCCGTTTCTACTCTATCGCCAACGGATTTTAATAACGCTTGGTTATGGCCATACAAACTCATATAACCGTCTCCGTGATCAATAACGGTCACCAATCCATAGCCTTTTAGCCAATCTGAAAATAGCACGACTCCATGGTGAATGGTTGATATTGTTTTGCCTGAGGACGCAGCTAATAAAACGCCTTTCCATTTTAAATAGCCTTGCTTTCTCGAACCAAAACTGCGATTTATTCTGCCTTTTACCGGCCAATTAAGTTTGCCGCGTAATGATGATAATCCGCTGAGTGAAAAATCTTGTTTACTTAAACGGGCGATTCGAGCTAACGCTGCAACTAAACTTTCTTCTTCAGCTTCTAATTTTTCTAACTGCTGTTTTGCTGACATTAGTTGGTTATTTAAAGCGTTAACTGTTTTTTCTCTACGTTGTTTGCCTGTTTCAAGTGCTTGCTTGTCTACTTGTTGTTTCTTTTTTAATTGAGCAAGTTGTTGTTGTTGCGATCGTTGCTGCTGTTCAACTTCATTTAATTGAGTAATTGTTGATTGAAAGGCTTCTATTTCTTTTATGCGAGCGGTATTTAAATATTGATAGTAACTAACAGTACGTTGGACTTTACCTGGGTTTTCTTGGTTTAAAATTAATTTTAGATAATCATGATGCCCAGTACTGTATGCCGCTCTAAGCTGTTTTGCTAGTAGGGCTTCTTGTTGCTGTTTTTTATTGGTTAACTGTTGTTTTTCTTCCGTCAGACGACGCAGCGTTTGTTGCGTGTTGTCTAGTTTTTTGTCTGTATTTCGTAGCGATTTAGTTTGCTGAGATATGGCGAGTTCATCGGATTGAAGTTGTTTTAGTAGACGTTCGCGTTCCTGATCAACCTCTTTAATAGTAGATTTTTCTTTTTTGATCGCTTGTTTTACTTGATCGAGTTGTTCATCTGTCGCGGTTTCTTGCGCATATAGTACTGGTGAGAACAACAGAACCACAACAGATAAAAAGCGAGTAAGTACTCGCTTTTTATCCCGCCATACTTGCAAAAGGCTATGTGTTGTCATACTAAAGAATAAACTCGCTGAAAAAGTATCATGCGATATTATGAAGTAAGCTCCATCAGATTTGAACCTGTCATTTCTTTTGGTTGCGGTAGTGCCATCAAATTTAAAATAGTAGGAGCAATATCGCTAAGTGCACCTGTCGATGCGGGCGTTGCGTTACGGCCAACAAAAATTAGTGGAACCGGTTCACAAGTATGTGCGGTATGAGCTTGACCTGTTTGGTTATCAGCCATTTGTTCTGCGTTACCGTGGTCTGCTGTAATTAAACATTCACCGCCAACATTTTCTAGCGCAGTAATTACGCGTCCGATACAGTTATCTACAGCTTCACAGGCTTTAACTGCGGCATCAAAGTTTCCTGTATGACCCACCATATCCCCATTTGGATAATTACAGACAATAAAATCATACGATTGAGATTCTATGGCTGCAACTAATTTATCTGTTAATAAAGGCGCGTTCATTTCTGGTTGAAGGTCGTATGTAGCGACTTGTGGAGATGGAATTAGCACCCGTTCTTCGCCAATAAAAGTATCTTCTCTACCTCCACTAAAAAAGAAGGTAACATGCGCGTATTTTTCTGTTTCAGAAATACGCAGCTGTGTTTTATCATGCTTTTCTAACCATTCACCCAATACGTTATTGAGCTCTTCTGGAGGAAAGGCACTAGGCGCATCAATATCGGCGGCATATTCTGTTAACATCACAAAATCGGCTAACGCAGGTGCTTTCTTCTTAGTAAAACCATCAAAATTTTGTTCCACAAAAGCACGGGTAAACTGTCTTGCTCTGTCAGCTCGAAAGTTCATAAATATAATGGCATCACCGTCATCAACGGTAATTGCTTGACCGTTTGCATCAGGAATTGCCGTTGCTTTGACGAATTCGTCATTTTCATCACGTTGATAGGCGGCTTGTAAGCCTGAAACAGCATCTGCTGCTTGGTATTCTGCTTCACCGAGTACCATCAAATTATAGGCTGCTTCAACACGTTCCCAACGTTGATCTCTATCCATCGCGTAATAGCGTCCGATTATAGAAGCGACTTGACCGCAACCTAATTGCGCGAATTTTTCTTGTGCTTTTATCAGTGAGTTCTCAGCACTACGTGGCGGCGTATCACGACCATCGAGGAAAGCATGCAAATAGATCTCTTTTGCGCCCCGAGCGTGTGCTAGCTCAATCATGGCAAGAATATGATCTTCATGACTGTGTACACCACCTGGTGATAATAAGCCACATAAGTGTACCGCTTTATTGTTAGCAACTGCTTTATCTACAGCAGAAACAAGTGCTGGCACTTGATCAAATTCATCATCTGCAATGGCTTTCGTGATACGAGTAAAGTCTTGATAAACAATGCGTCCAGCACCTAGATTTACGTGTCCAACTTCAGAATTGCCCATTTGACCATCGGGTAATCCTACTGCCATTCCAGACGTTTGAATAAGCATTTTAGGCTTGGTGGCCCATAAGTTATCTAATACCGGAGTTTTTGCATGTTGAATTGCATTTGATTCTTGGTTTTCTCGATAGCCCCAGCCATCTAAAATAATTAATACGGTTGGTTTTTTATTAGCCATGCCAGTTCCTAACATATATTTTTCAGCGAACGTAAACTGTTGCCAAGTATATCAATTACGATGATAAATTGCTGCTTTTGAACTAGACAAAATCGTTCTAACAAAAACCATAATATTGATCGCAATGCGGTAAATTTTTAAACGGGGGAAAATAAGGTAAAAGTGAGTTTTTTGTGGATAAACCTCATCATTGCATAAAAGACGGAATGAATGATTGAAAAATCTGTAAAAAAACGTAGTAATCTGTATACTGTCGGCAAAATTTTCGAACTTAAATACGATTAAACAAATGGAACAATTTATTGCGTTTTTAGGGAATCACCCTATGTTAACCGCTGCTTGGGTTGGTATATTTTTGGCGATTGTAGTCATAAGTGTTCGCATAAAGCTTTCTCCGATCAAACAGTTATCTCCTCAAGAATTGACTTTTCTCGTAAACAGAGAAGAGGGGGTTGTGGTAGATATACGCTCAGAAAAAGAGTTTAAAACGGCTAGAATTTTAGACGCGAAACACTTACCCAGCGAAAAAGCGAATAAAGATGACTTTACTGCGCTTGAAAAATTGAAAGATAAACCCATTATTCTTGTATGCGCTGCTGGCGTATCAGCTTCAAATGTTGCCAATAAAATGCTTAAAGCAGGTTTTAGCCGTGTTAGTGTTTTGAAAGGTGGCATGAATGCTTGGTCTGGTGCAGGGTTACCAGTAGCAAAATAATTTGATTAATTGAGAATTTGTCATGGCTGTTGAAATTTATACCAAAGTTACTTGTGGCTTTTGTATGCGAGCAAAAATGCTGTTGGATCAAAAGAACGTTGATTATCGTGAAATTAAAATTGACGGTGATGCTAAACGACGTGAAGACATGATCAAGCGAGCTAATGGCGCATATACTGTACCGCAAATTTTTATTCATGATCACCATGTTGGCGGTTGTGATGAGTTATTTGCTTTACATGCCCGTAACCAGCTTGATGACTTATTGCAGAAAATATAAACACAGATCACCGATCTCTCGTTATTTAATAAATAGAACCGCTGTTTAATGTACAGCAACTCACTAAGGAACATATATTATGGCTGACGAAAATCAAAGCAGCACAGAAGGCGCAGAACAGGCGCCACAATTTGCCATTCAACGCGTTTACACTAAAGATATTTCTTTTGAAACGCCTAACTCTCCTGCGATTTTTCAAAAAGAGTGGAAGCCAGAGTTAAAATTAGATTTAGACACACGCTCTAAGAAGTTAGCGGATGACACTTATGAAGTGTGTTTAGCGCTTACGGTAACTGCAACGGTTGAAGGACAAACGGCATTTTTAGCAGAAGTTCAACAAGCGGGTATTTTTACTATTGGTAACTTACCTGAAGCACAACTTGCACATACTATTGGCGCATTTTGCCCTGCAACACTTTTCCCGTACGCGCGTGAAGCGGTATTTAGTTTAGTTAACCGAGGCTCTTTCCCTCAAATTAACTTAGCGCCGGTTAATTTTGATGCATTATTTGCTTCTTACGTTCAACAGCGTTCAGCTGAGCAAGGTGCGGAAGCGCCTGCGAGTACAGAAACTCACTAATGACACACCAGTCAGCAATGGATATTACCATATTAGGGGCGGGGTCTTACGGCACCGCCCTTGCTATTTGTTTTGCTCGTAATGGCCATAACACTTTGTTATGGGGGCGTGATGTTAAACATGTTTCAGCCATGGAAAAGGCGCGGTCAAATGAACGTTATTTACCCGATGCTAAATTTCCAGAAACATTAACGGTAACCAATGACTTATCATCGGCGGTATCGGCAAGTGATAATGTATTAGTCGTGGTGCCAAGTCATGCTTTTGCCGATTTACTTAAAAACATTAAATCTGATTTAACTGCTAATGCACGTATAGCATGGGCAACTAAAGGGTTAGATCCGGATACTGGTTGCTTATTGCAAGATGTTGCTCGTCAAATTTTAGGTAATGAAATTGCATTGGCTGTATTATCTGGCCCTACTTTTGCGAAAGAAATGGCCGCAGGTTTACCTACCGCAATTTCAGTGTCGTCGACAGAACAGTCATTTGTAGATGAGCTTTCTCGTTTATTACATTGTGAAAAAACCTTTCGGGTATACTCCAATAACGACTTTATTGGTGTGCAACTAGGTGGGGCAGTAAAAAATGTTATTGCGATTGGCGCAGGAATGGCTGATGGCATTGGTTTTGGTGCTAACGCTAGAACAGCATTAATTACTCGTGGTTTGGTGGAAATGTCGCGCTTAGGTGCTGCCTTACATGCCGAGCCTACCACTTTTATGGGTATGGCGGGCTTAGGTGACTTGGTACTTACTTGCACGGATAATCAATCACGTAATCGTCGTTTTGGTTTAGCGTTAGGTCGAGGCACAAATGTTGAACAAGCAATGCGAGATATTGGTCAAGTGGTTGAAGGTTACCGAAACACTAAAGAAGTACATATGCTGGCGCAACGACTTAATGTTGAAATGCCGATTGTTGAGCAGGTATACCAAGTGTTGTATTGTGGTAAAGACGCTAAATTAGCAGCGTCTGATTTATTGTCACGTGAACGTAAATTCGAATAATATTTATATCGAGTTTTCAAACCCTAACTGACGCCACGCCTCGTAAATGATCACAGATGTGGCGTTAGATAAATTCATACTTCTACTGCCTGCAATCATTGGGATACGTATTTTATCTTCGTCAGGTATTTGCTGTCTTACTTCTTCTGTTAAACCTGCTGTTTCCGAGCCGAACAGTAAATAATCACCCTTAGAAAATGAAACATCGCCGTAATAATTTGTGGCTTTAGTGGTGATGGCTAAAATACGTTGAGGTTGTTCGGTATTCACGAAGTCTGCAAAATTTTTATGACGCTTTATTGCGGCAAACTCATGATAATCAAGCCCCGCACGTTTTAATTTCTTATCATCTAAATCAAAGCCTAGTGGCTCAATGAGGTGTAAATTAAATCCTGTATTGGCGCACAACCTAATAATGTTACCGGTATTGGGCGGAATTTGCGGCTGAAACAATACCACGTCTAACATAATGAATTCTCGCGATCGAAATAAAACGGTATTATACCGCTAAGCATCTCGAAGAGAACAGCTTTGGTTAGAAAGTTTAGTGTATGTTAGGTACACTATAATGGTTCTTATGTATCAATAGTGTCGTAAAGTAATGACAAAAAAACAGGCCAGTTATCAACGGTTAGTAAAAATCGCGGCGTTTTGTGCTGTACTGTTTGCTGTTGTGCAAATTTCAATAAAGTTATATGCGTGGTTTATTACTGGCGCAAGTGCCATGCTTGCCTCTTCAACAGATTCACTGTTAGATCTTGCTGCTTCGTTTATTAATCTTATCATGTTAACCATTGCCTTAAGGCCAGCCGATAACAACCATAAATTTGGTCACGGCAAAGCAGAAAGCTTAACAGGGCTGTTTCAATCAGCCTTTATTTTAGCATCGGCAATATTACTTATTATTCATGGTATTGAACATACTTCAAACCCCGTTATTATTCAGCAATCACACGTAGGTATATGGGTAACAATTGTTGCTTTTGCACTTACCTTATTGTTAGTTTTTATTCAAAAGTGGGTACTTAAACAAACAAATTCTTTGGCCATTGAAGCTGACAGCTTACATTACCAATCTGATTTACTCTTAAATGCTGGGGTGTTGTGCTCATTAATACTGAGCGATTATTTATGGCCACGAGCAGACGGCATTTTTACTATCATTGTTGGTGCTTTTCTCATTGTTGGTGCGTTTAGAATATTAAAGCGAAGTGTTGACCAATTGATGGATCATGAATTAACGGACGCAGAGCTAAAGGTCGTTCAAGATGTGGTAAAAAAACACAAACTAGCTATTGGTGTGCATGATATTCGAAGCCGGCAAGCAGGTGAAAAACGCTTTATACAATGTCATTTAGAACTTGATGATGACTTACCTTTATATCAAGCACACGAAATAGGCGAAGAAATTAGGTTAGCGGTAGAAGCGCAACTGGCGCCTTGTGAGGTGTTCATTCATCATGACCCTGTATCCGTTGTGGTAAGACATTGATGAATATAAGCAAGTACGTCTTCACGTATGTACTCTTGTTCAAATAATAATTCATGCCTAGCGTCGTTAAACACTCTGGGTTTGTGTGCGCACAACTGTGGATACAGCTGATGAAGCTGTTGACAGAATATGTTTTGTGCTTGGTTATCTACAATGACATCATTAGCCGCTTGTAATATAAAAACCGGTGTTTTGATATTCGTTAATTCTCGAAAAATATGCTGATTTGCTTGCAATGCTTGCGCTAACCAATGAAAAGTGACACCACCCAACTGTAATGTAGATTCTTGTTGGTACAAATTGATAAATCGTTCAAATCGAGTACTACATCCCATTAATGGGTTATTAGTAAACAATGCTGGTTGGTAATTTTTATGACCAGGAAAGTACCAGGGTTCTACTGTTGCCATGCGATTCATGCAATGCCCTACATGAATAATCGTTTTGGCTAACCAGTAAGGCGTTTTTCCGAAATTTATGGCTATCATAGCTGACGCTAAGATAGCCGATGTTATAGATATTGAATGCCGCTGTAACATGCGTAATGTGATTGCGCTACCCATAGAGTGGGCAAGTATTGATATACTTTTATTCGTGATATTAGGCTGTACTTCGTTAGTAATAAATGTTGCTAAGTCATCGGCATAATGATCAAAATATTCAACATAGCCTTTATGCGTGTTAGATAGCATTCGTTGAGATAAGCCTTGGCCACGATGATCGTGAATAAAGATGTTATAACCCATAGCGGATAAATCATAAGCAAGTTCTTGATACTTTAGATAACTCTCGCTACGTCCAGTAGAGATCACAATGGTTGGTAATTGCGGATCTTTGACAATATTAACGTAAGCAATACGTATATTGCCTATACCGATAAAACTGGCTGTTTTCGCTTGTCGCCAAAAGCTTGCAATTGCGTCTAACTTCTTTTTATTCAAATTACTCATGAGTTTCAGTACTATATTACATTTTATCTGCGCACAACTAATATAGAATTATAGACCGAATGGCAAAGTGATGGTCACAATAAGTCCACCCATTGGATTATGCGTTGCGACGATATTCCCTTGGTGTTTGTCTATCGCTTGTTTGGCGATGGCAAGGCCTAAACCTGTGCCGCCACTGTCTCTGTCTCTTGCATCAGATACTCGATAAAACGGGTCAAACAGCTTGGCTAAATGTTGCGTTTCAACACCTTTACCGTTATCAGCAACGGTAATTTCTATGTTTTCTTGATGTTTACGCAGTGAGACCTCAATACTTTGTTGATCAAAACTATATTTAATGGCGTTTGAAATTACGTTATTAACCGCGCTAATAAAAAGTGACTCGTTAATAGCCAAAGAGATGTTTGTTTCTGCGTTGAGCTTTACATTAATTGATTTCTCATTAGCGATAAGCTGAGCATCTTCAACAATTATTGCCATTAATTGAGAAAGATCACATTGTGCCATATGAACTGATTCTAGGGTGTTTTCATGGCGAGATAGTGTTAATACATTGCTAATCATTTCATCGAGTTGCATTACTTCTTTTTCACAGCGAGAAAGTAAATCTTGTTTATTCTCAGCTTCGGGTAAAGTTTTTTCTAATAAACCTAGTGTGATTTGCAAACGGGTGAGTGGAGATCTTAGCTCATGTGATACATCAGCTAATAAACGCTGATGAGCAGAAATATTATTTTCTAGCTTGTCAGCCATTAAGTTAAAACTCTTGGCAAGCTGGCCTAATTCATCTCGTCGGTTTTCATTATTTTTCACGCGAGCTTTGAAGTCACCATTGCCGATAGTCAAAGCCGTTTTTTCCATGGCGCGTACAGGCCGAGTTAAATATTTTGCGAACACCCAACAAAAACACATACTTAATAAAATAGGCACGAAAATACGTACCCAATGAGGTAGCAGTAAGATTGTTTCATTAACGTCGCTACTTTTTACACGAGAAGCGATAAATAGTTGATAACTATTTCCTTGAATCTCCAGATTAGTTGGGCCGCTGATACGTGCATAATGGAATAAAACGCTGGTGTTATGGGTGATTTCGTTTTTCCTTAGGTATTTCGCCAGAGGTCTAGCAAAGCGTTTATTATGGTAAAAAATGTTGTTTGTTCTTGGATCTTTTATAAATAATGTTTGTTGAATGAATCGATCACTGCGTTTGATCACTTGTGATGGGTGTTTAAAATTCTTTTCTTGGATCCGTTTTGTAATGAGGGCTAATTTATCCATATCTTTAGCATTTAACGGCAGAATAACATTTTCTTGATCTAATTGGCTGGTGAGAAAATGTGTCATTGAAATCGAGACAATAGTGGTGATCCAAAAAACGAAAAAAAGTTTCACGCCAATTGAGCTAAGGAATTGCTTAAGTTTCAACATACGTTATTGCTCGCTTCCGGATAAGAAAATATAGCCAGCACCACGTATAGTTTTAATTTTTTCATCTTGTGCGTAAGTTGAAAATTTTCTACGGATATTGCTCACATGCATGTCAATACTACGATCGAATGGGCTCAGTTTACGCTGCATCACCTGTTGTGATATGAGCTCTTTACTCACAATTGTTCCCGTGTTTTCCATTAATAACGTGAGTAATTGGTATTCTGTGCCAGTTAACTCAATGAGTTGATCATGACAATGTACTTCATGAGTCGCGGGGTTTAGCCGAACATGATTAATATGGTAACTTGAATTGTTGTTTTGCTGTTGTTGGACAATATCAATTCTGCGTAAAATGGCGTTGATACGGGCTAATAACTCACGGTGCTGAAAAGGCTTAGCAAGATAATCATCAGCGCCAAGCTCTAACCCTAATACTTTATCGGTTTCATCGCCTTTTGCGGTAAGCATTAAAATGGGCGTTGTATGCTTGCCGCCTAATGCTTTTAACAGTTCAAAGCCGTTAAGCCCAGGCATCATAACATCAAGTAATATTAAACAATATTTACTGTCTTGTGCTGCTGCTAAGCCTGAAATACCATCATGCCGCGCTTCAAGTTGATAACCTTCGTACGACAAATATTCACGTAACAGATCAGTTAACGTTTTATCGTCATCAATCATTAATATTGTACGTGTATCTGTCATCGTTTATATCCCTGTTGTTGGTACTTGCATTGTTATATTAACTGAGCGAAGGGGGTGACATGAAGTCTTTACACAACTTTTACATTCCTTTGCGTTTCTTTGCATTGAGTTCGTTATGATAATGGTGAATCTTTTAGAGGAGAGTACTATGAACAAATTATCATTGAAGTCTTGTATTGTTGCAATCAGTTTAGCTTTACCATTAGCGCTACCTGCTCAAGCAATGATGTTAGATCAATCAACAGATACAGCCCAAAAAGAAATGCGTCACCATAAAGGTAAATCAATGGCGAAGCATCAGTTAAAAAGAATGGCGCGATTTTTACAACTAGATGATGCTCAGATAGCACAGATTAAAACGATTTATCAAGATGCAAAAATTGTAAAAGAGCAAAATAAAGCAAGCAGAAAAGCATTTCGTGACGAAATGAAAGCGTTAGTGCAAAGTGAAAACTTTACTGAGCAAGCTTTCTTAACGCTACACCAGCAAAACCAAGATCAATTAACAGAATCAGCGTTGCAACGCGCAAAAACTAAAAATGCTATCTATTTGGTCTTGAACGATGAACAGCGTGAAAAATTTGCCAAATTTCAAGAAAAAAGAAAAAATAAACAAAATGGTAAACGTAAAGGTAAGCGTAAGCATCACGATTCATAACGTGGTATAGGCACGACAGACATTATTTTTTACTGAAGGTAAATACGATAATCGCTGCAATTTAACATTAAGATGATCGTAAGTAGAATCAAAGTAGTATGTTTGAATAATACTACTTTGGTTTTTTGTTTGATACCGACCGATAATTATTTATTGGATACCGCTTATTTCATCAAGCTAAACGAAAATATTTTTGTCATTTTACTTTCGATAGGTTTGTTATTTATTTTTGCAGGTTGAAAGCGCCATTTGGCCATTGCGTTTCTGATCGCACTTTTAAAATAACTCACTCTACTTTTCTTTTCGAACTCAATGTTTTTCACTCGGCCTAAGGTATCGATGGTAAAGTTTACAGCTACGTCGATTTCTAAGCCTTTACGCTTTGCTGATGAGGGGTATCTCGGATCAGGAGAGGTTAGCAATAACGCTTTAGAGCGAACTGGCGGAGGTGCTATCTTAACAGGTGTTGTTTCTTTTGGCTGAGTAAACCTTGCTAATCGCGAATGTGGGATTGGGAGCGGAGCTGTTCGTTTTATTGGGTGCTGACTTTTATCAACTTCTGGCTCATGATTTAAAGCCGCAATTTGTTGCGAATAGGGGTTATCAAGACGTGACGTTTTATTTGATGAACTCGTTCGTTCAAAAGCTATATCTGATGCTGATTTTTTCGTCACAGGTAAAATCGTTTCAATCGTATTTTTTGGTGTTTGGTCACTCGTTAATACGTTGTTTGAAACTGTCTCATTAGACAATGGTGTTTTGGTCGGCACTGGTGCACTAATGTCTTTTTTAAGCTTTTGTTCTTGTTTTGCAATCGCTTGAGTGACTTCTTGATCAATAACCATATCGGAAGTGATGTGATCTGTAATAGGTGAGCTTACGATATCTGGAGCAGCAGTTTGTTCAGGGCTCAACGGAGCTTTATCTTGGTTAATTAATAAATTCGCAATAGAAGCTTCTGATAACTCCACTTCATGTTCAGACAGAGAACGGGGAATATCATTTGCTGAGCTAGCAAATGATATATAACCGGAAGATAAATCGACTATTGGCATTTTTATATATGGTTTTAGTGCTACAGCAAGAATAGAAACGATAATCAACACTGAAGCTAAAAACTTTCCTGATTCATCTGTTTTAGCACAATGGTGTTGATCAACTAAACGAAGTACGCGCTTTTTTAAATCACCGCCTGATGCTGCCATTGCCATTGTTGGAATTGCGTGATGTCGATGGTGATGGCACAAGCTTGCTGTATCGGTAAGTGTATGCGCATAAGCTAAGGCGTCGCCTGACAGTGCTACGGCGATATCATCACTACAGTATTCACGCTCATTGCGCATTTGTTTAGAAATCCAACGTACAGCAGGATGGAAAAATAACAGTGTTTCAATCAACGTTTGCAGTAAATTGACCAAATAATCATAACGCTTGATATGCGCTAATTCATGTAACATTAGCATTGATAGTTGGGCTGGTGTTAATCCAGTTATCATTGCTGCAGGTATTAGTACAACGGGTTTCAACCAGCCAATCGCCATAGGTACATCACAATGTAACGCAATGAGTAATTTAGGCTTTCGTGTTAATTTAATCTTTTTTACTAGGGCTTCAAATGTGTTATCTAACGATTTAGACGGCAACCTAACGCCATGTTTTGGTAATTGAACGACGTGGTAAAGTTCGATGAATAATTTTAATGCAAGCATGCAAACCGTTGCTAACCAAAGGATAGATAGAATAGGTAGTGAACCAAGCACATCTTGTTGCCAAGTTTGAGGGTCTGTGACCAAGAATAATTCGTCAGCATTAGAGGTAGGTAAAGCATGTTGTAAAATTAAAGAAGGGCTAATATCCGGCTGATAGATGAGGGAGAAGGTTATCATTGGCACAATCAAGCACAACGCCATTGCTGTGGTTGATAATAGGTATCGAATATTTGTGTGTTTAAAAGAAGTTAATACCAAAGAAAATTTTAACGTAAGCGCGATTAAACCACCCTGCCACAAAAAGTGAATCAAGGTAAGTGCGAGATAATATAATATTGCGCTATTTTCTATGCTATCCATTCTGTTTTTTCACAAATGTGTGCGTTATTCCTGCTTTTCTAAATCATTTAATAACTTACGAATATCTGCTATGTCTTCTTTACTTGTGCTTTCATTGAGTGCTCGCATCACTAACTTTGACGTTGAGCCGCCGAATGCTCGAGTGATCAGATCACGAATTAACGATGATTGTGTTTGCATTTCGCTATTAGCCGCGGCATAAACATGTGCGCGATTACTTTCATCGCGAATCACCAATGACTTTTCATGCATTATTTGTAATATTTTAAGTACGGTTGTATAACCTGTTCTTTGTGTTTGGCTTACCGTTTCATGCACCTGACGTACTGTTGCAGGACCAATTTGCCATAAAATATTTAATAAAGTCAGCTCGGCTTCTGTAGGCTTAACACCATTATTATCATGAGCCATTGAAGTTCCTTAATGCTTTGTGTGGTTAACACTGTTTCCACGTTGTTACGATTATATTACGAACATAATCGTATCTCGTGTTGAATAAATGAGCAACTAAAATTTACATTAAATTAATATTGAATTAACCTGTTGTTATTTATGTTAAATTTTTACTTTATAATTGTCTCGCATGAAAATCTGAAACAATTTTTTGAGATTGCTTAGGAAAATTAGTAAAAATACCCTCAACGTTTAATGCTAAACAACGTAAAATATCTTCTTCACGATCAACAGTATACACCCATATCTTTATATCTGCTTCAGTTAAATGATGGACTAAATCAGCGGATAAGCAGTCAATTGCAGGGTTAACAGCGTCTACATTTAGTGAAATCAAAGATGCACCTAGATCGTGAGGGTTATGTGCAATCAATGCAGCAACGGCGTATTGAGGCATAAACTGCTGGCAAGCGCTGATTAGCTGGTGGTCAAAACTAGACAATAATATTTGTGTCGACGAAAAATTACATTGTGTTACAGCTTCCGTTAAATGAACTTGTAATGAGTTTAACAGAGCGCTAAGTTCTGTTTTGTCTTGAGGCACTGTTTTGATTTCAATATTGACCATTACACGACCATCAATGTGGCGAAGTGTCTGCGTAAGTGTTGGGATATGTTGTGCGTAGCCAAGAGTTAAAGCTGTTAATTCGGGTAAACTATAGCGGTTAATATGCCCGTAGTTTTGGGTAGTTTTATCCACAAAATAATCATGAATAACAACAAAACAGTTGCTGGGAGCGTGGTAATGAACATCAAGTTCTATTCCATCAGCCCCCTGTATAATTGCTTGTTCAAAGGCAAGAAGTGAATTTTCGGGATATTCGCCGCTTGCACCTCGATGAGCAATAATTTTCATTACTCTGACGGCGATTCTTTGGATAAAATTGTCGCGAAAGGCTCTCCTAAACGGGTGATAGTTTCAGGACCTGCTTCAGGTACAAAATCAACCATATTTGGTGAAAATGTAGCGACCACTGTTGAGCCTAATTTAAAGCGGCCCATTTCTTCACCTTTTTGCAAGTGAATCGCGCCTGTGCCAGATTTTGGATATTGCCAACGAAATACATCTTTTCCTGCTGGTGGTGTAATGGTACCAGCCCACGTAGTTTCTATGCTGGCAACGATGGTAGCGCCCACTAACACCATTGCTAAACTACCATGCTCTGTATCAAAAATAGTGACAACACGTTCATTTCGAGCAAATAAATCTGGAACATTTTGCGCAGTGAGCGGATTTACTGAAAACAGGTCACCAGGCACATAGATCATCTCTCTAAGTGTGCCGCTCATTGGCATATGTATGCGGTGGTAATCTTTCGGCGCTAGATAAATACAGGAAAACTTGCCATTTTCAAAGGGTTCTGCGGTTTTGTTATCGCCACCGAGTAGACTTTGTAGACTATAATTAAACCCTTTTGCTTGAATGAGTTGTCCATCTACTATGTCTCCTTGCTGGCTTATAGCGCCGTCTACAGGGTAGCAAACTTCGTTTTCATCTGGATTTATTGGTCGAACGCCCTCTGCCAACTCACGGGTAAAAAACTCGTTAAAGGTAGAAAAATCTTCGGCATTTTTAAATTTCGCTTCATTCATATTGATATTGTAAGCTTTAATAAACCATCGAATAGCTTTGGTTGTTAACCAGCCAGCTTCTGCTGCGGCAAATTTACCTACAAGTCGTGAAATACCGTGTTTTGGCATTAAGTATTGTAAAGCGATTTTTATGTTATCTACGGACACGTATGGTTCCTTTAATTATCTTATGTTAATCATTAAATCTGGAGGTTAGCGTATTTGTACCTAAACTTGATAAAATACGCTGAAAACTTGCTAATCGTTCGGGATGAATCGCACCAGCTTCGCAAGCGGCTACTAGTGCACACCCCGGATCAGTTTGGTGTTTACAGTCTCTAAATTTACAGGTGCCAAGGTAGTCTGCAAATTCAATAAAGCCTTGGTAAACTTGCTCAGGCGTTAAATGCCATAAGCCAAATTCACGAATGCCTGGCGAATCAATTAAATCACCACCATCAAGAAAATGGTAAAGCCTCGCCACTGTTGTTGTATGTTGTCCTAATCCTGAGTTTCCAGAAACTTCTTTGGTTAATAAGCCAAGTTCAGGCATCAACGAGTTTGTTAGTGTGGACTTGCCAACACCTGATTGCCCGACAAATATACTGGTGTTATCTGCTAATTGTGCTTTAAGCGTAGCGATACCTTCTTGAGTTGTATTGGAAACTGCCAATATTTTATAACCAATATCTTGGTATATTTGTAATTGCTCATCGATAATTTCAGCGAGGTCATCATCAAGTAAATCTATTTTATTGAGCAGAATAATTGGTGGTATATCGGTTTGCTCTGCAGCAACAAGATAACGATCAATAATATCAGCATTAAAAGCAGGTAATACCGAAGTCACGATTATTATCTGACTAATATTGGCGGCAATGGGCTTAACGCCATCATAAACGTCAGGACGAGATAATACAGAATCACGTTCATGAACTGCTTCTATAACACCAGAAATACTGTGCTGTGTTTCTTTTTCTTGTCGCCAAAGTACCTTATCACCACAAACTAAAGAGCCAACAGAACGACGCAAGTTACAGCGAACAATGTCACCTGATGTGCTTTCAACGTCAGCATGTTGTCCAAATCGACTGATCACTACCCCTTGTTGTGATTCTCCTAATTCGTCATCTTGCCATTCGACAGCAGCAGATTTTCGCGCTAACTTTTTCGCTTGGTTGGCGTTAATTCGTCTGAGTTGACCTTTGGTTAATTTTTTAGCTTTTGCCACAGAAATTTTTCATTTTAATCGTCGTTAATATATAGTTTGGTTAAAACAAAATGTTTTAATCAATATGTGTTGTCACGTATTATACGGATAAATTTATCTTACAGCTATTACTTGTCAACGTTTAGTAATGTTCAAGTGCAAGTCATCAAGGGAAACATATGTCTTTAAGCGAAACCAACTTAATTTGGTTAGATTTGGAAATGACAGGTCTTGAGCCTGAACATGATGTGATTTTAGAAATTGCTAGCATTGTAACCGATAGCCAGTTGAACCTGCTTGCTGAAGGGCCAGTCTTTGCTATCCATCAACCTGACGATGTGTTAGACAATATGAATCAGTGGTGCATCGATACGCATGGTGCATCTGGGTTAACGCAACGTTGTCGAGAAAGTAATGCTTCCTTGTTAGATGCAGAAGCAGCAACCATAGCTTTTTTAGAAAAGTATGTACCAGCGGGCGCGTCACCAATGTGTGGTAACAGTATTGGGCAAGATAGACGTTTTATTAATAAATATATGCCTCACTTTGAACAATATTTTCATTATCGAAATTTAGATGTTAGTACGATTAAAGAGCTTGCTCGGCGCTGGAAACCAGAAGTTTTAGCTAAAGTAGAAAAAAAAGGCGTGCATTTAGCGTTGGATGATATTCGAGAGTCGATAGAAGAGCTTAAAGTGTATCGCGAACATTTATTTAAATGTTAATAGCAATACTGTTAGAAAAGCACGACAAGTGCTTTTTTCTTTGCTAAGGTTTTATGGTCTGACCAGTTAAGAGGTGAATGATGCGTAATAAACTCGCGAAGACCATTAATAAATTAAATGTATTGCCTGCTGGCATAAAAGGTTTTTTAATAACCAAGATTTTTTGCTCAAAAGTAAAGTATGCAGGCACCACCGGCATTCGTATTGAGCAATTAACCGAATCAAAAGCGGTTGTGAGATTAACCAATCGAAAAAAGGTACAGAATCACATCGGCTCCATACATGCTGTGGCCGCTGCGGTATTAGCAGAATCTACAACGGGTATGGTTTTTGGTATGAATGTACCAGACACTTGCATTCCATTACTAAAGTCGATGCGTATTGATTATCAACGACGAATGCAAGGGAACTTAAAAGCGATTGCATTGTTAAACCAAGATCAACGCGACAGTATTAATCATATTGAAAAAGGTGAGTTAGTCGTCCCTGTGGAGATATTTGATGAAACTGACCAACAACCTATTGTATGCACAATGGAATGGGCATGGGTACCGAAACGAAAAACTGAAGCTGTTAAAGAAAGCCGTTGATTATTAGTCATAATTCCATAAACTGTAAAGATTGCATGTTGAATATGTACCGCTGATTACACTAAATAATAAACTGTAATCACTAAGATTCTTCAAGCTGAAGCAGTAACGCTACGATAGCGTACTGATCTATTTTTGCAGGTAGTTGATAAACGCATGGATTCAAAAACGTCACTTCATAAGCAGTTAGCATCGCATTTCACCAAGATATCGTTGGTGTTTTTGCTTTCGGTATTTATTCTACTCTATCTTATTTATGCGCGGGAAACAGAATTAGATGCGGTAAATAGTTCTGCAGTGCCGGCTTTGCAAAAACAAGCCGCACTCCATCATTTAACCTGGCAAAGTATGGTGTTGTTTCAACAGCTCACTGAAAGTACTGAAGCAACACAATTAACAGATAAACACCAGCAATTACTATCACTTCTTGCACAAATAAGACAATTAACCCCAGTGGGGAAAAGACAGCTTTCACTTATTGTCGATCGCTTTGAAAAGCTCAATGTCCATGCAAGAACAATCACTAATCATGCTGAAATAAACGAGTTACTTCATAAAAATGTATTGATTCAACTACAACTTGTTCATGATCAACTAAATCAAGAAATTACCAGTAAACAACTTGCTATGGATAAACTTTCACAGCAAATCACTGAAGATAAAGTATCTGATTCTGTTACGGTATCTCGGGCGAAAGCACACCTAAACCTGACGAGTGAGATGACATTATTAACTAAAACACTCAATAGTGTCGTTGAATTACAGGTGATGTTTCAGCGACTATCTATCCGCAGTGTTCAAGTTGACTTTAATTATCTAACTAACCGATTTTCTGAAATATTAACTTATTGGCAGCCTGCGTTAACAGAGTATTCGAAGTCTGATGATAGCAGCAATAAATTACTACTTGTGCTTCAAGAGTTGCAGTTATTGATGTTTGGCGAGCAAAATGTTGTTGCTAAATGGCGAGGTCATATTCGTATTGCTCAACAATACATAGAACAGGTTACGTTAGAGCGTCAAAATACACTGGAAATATTACAACGAGTAAGACTGCCTACAATCACTCAACCTGAGTTTCCTGGGTACTTGGCAGTATTGTTAGCACCTTATGCCAAATATAACTATCGCAACTTTTTATTGGCGATACTTATTGTTGTTAGTGTTCTTTATTTGCTCTTAATTGTGCAAATACGTCATAGTAAACGGCAACTTAAACAGTATGAAAGTAACTTATTATCTGTTGTAGAACGAAGTAGCTCTGGTAGTGAGGTTATTAAAGAGCAGATAACCACAAAGTCACTTGCAACAGTATGTGAAGAAATTACCCAACTGAAAAAACCTTTACACAATGAATCTGACTACCAACAATTACAAGCATCGTTTCAAGAGCAGCAAGCATTTTATCTAGAGCATTTAGGATCTTTTTATACTAAAGAGCCCACTGAAATACCTAGCACACTCAGTGAAATATTATCAAAAGGAAGTAATACACAACATAATACATGGCGTGCATTATTTTCGAATCAACAGATAAAAGCATTATTAAAAACAGCAAAACAAAGTAAAAAGCAACAAACGGTATCAAGATGTATTGTTGACAATAAATGGGGAGCAAGTTTTAGCTTTACTATGCTCTACCTTAAAGGTCAGTGGCGGGTTTTGATACAAGATAGACAGGTCTACATCAACCTACAACATGCTTTAGAACAACAACTTAATGACGCTAAAGCTGAAATAAACTCGTTACAATATCAACATCAAACACAACTATCAGAGCTGCAATTAACAATTACACGTGCCTTATTAAGTACGCAAAATACAGCTAAAAGTTATGAAGATCATTACCAGCAGCTATATCGACGCTTCCAAGAAACGATTACTTGGTGTCATCAGGCGTTATTTTTAGGCGCCAGCACTAAACGAATACCTGAATATACTGCTGAGGTTAATGTTAGCAACTTTACGCACTCTGTTATGAATAACATTGCGCTTGAGCAAAAATCTAAAACCAATCGTGTGTTTTTATCCCTAAGTCATCAAATAGCAGAACAAGCGACGATAAGTCAGCCTTATGCCTATGATTTTTTACTCACGATTGGAAAACTTGTACTGCAAGAGCAAATTTCTGCTGTGTTGTTGTTGTCGGTTGACGTAAAAGATATAAACCCTGGTCAGCAAGTGTTAACCATTGATTATCAAGTTAAACATCACACCAATCACCTTTCAATTCCGGCGATTGTTGCTTTACTTAACGACGATAAGGTGATGCCTAATACGCCAATTGTTATACCTTATCTGCAGGCGCTTTGCCGTAAATTACATATTAAAGACCTTCGAATTTCACAACTTGAACATGGATTCAATTTAAATTTTGATTTACCTCTTGCAGTAGCGAGTCATCGTGAAAAACCTGCTAAAGACGTTTACCTTAAACAGCAACAAATATATTTGTTATCCACTGATCCATACTTAACGTCATTTATTAATGATACGATCATCGACAATCATGGGAAAGTTGAGGTGTTTTCAAAAGCAGCACAAGTACGTGATGCGCTTCATGTAAAACATCTGAAAAAACATGCTGATTCTGTGTTAATAATAACATCGGAGTTTAGTCAGAAAGATCTTGAACTTATGACTAATCACTTTAATGGATTACCTGAAAAAATTGCGCCAAAATTACAATTTATACAAGGATTTTCAGGGCAGTATTTAACGCGAACTGGGCTTTGCTCGTTAAGTGATAACGCTATATCAAATGTACAATTGCTGACCAGTTTGTCTGGATTATTGCATAATTCGGGTAGGCATAATCAACTTCTTTCTAGGAAAGTTTTTAACCACTATCATTATCGAGCATCTAAAGTTCAGGTGTTGTTAGCAAGTGATCGCATAGCGCGCCTAGCACCGTTGATAACATTATTACAATGGGCTGGGGTAAAAGTAACTACTGTTAGTGAAGCTCATCAAGCTATCAATTATTGGCAGACGGGACGATTTACTTTGTTATTGACAGACTTTACTCAATCACCTTATGTCGAATTATCAGCAGGACGAAAACTAAACAGGGGAGTTTTTCGCCTCGACTCAACTGCATCAAATATTGACACTCCTGAAGACTTTTTACATTGGCAAATAGGGACGCTAGCACCTATTGATAAACTAGAGGAATTACTAGCGCAGTTAGCGCCGTGGCTATCGCCATTACCGTCACTTGAGTTGATTGAATCTAAAAATAAGCCGGTAGAAAAGTTAGCGTTAAGTAAAAAGAAAGAGATTAGTAAACCAGAAAAGCCTATTCGAACAACTGACATTGAGCCAACTCAGCATTTGGCACACCAAACCCCGTTTGATTTGAGTCAGTATGCTGAAAATCAAGGTTCGCCAGAGTTAGCAGTATTTATGCTAGAGGATTATTTGCAAGACATCTCGCAAGCGATATCGACGATAAGTTCAGCACTGAAAAATAATAATATTGAACTAGATGAACCGTTATCAATCTTGATCAATAGCAGTAAAATAGTAGCCGCAGAACAGTTATACCTTAGTGCTAATGCATTAGCTCAAGCAGTTGCTGTTGGACATAGCACCGACATTCATGAGGCTTTGCAAACAGTGATAACACACCATCAAGCACTGCACGACTTTTGCCAAGCGATCTAAATACCATGAAAATTGATAGTAAAACATTAAGCCCTTGCATTCGAAATTGCTGTTTAGACAACAAGGACGTTTGTATAGGGTGTGGTCGACATGTTGATGAAATTGTTGGCTGGCGAAACTTTTCTGATGCACAAAAATACCAAATCTTGGACAGATGTGTTGAAAGGGTGCATAGTAATAAGAGTAAAGACACCAATAAGTGACACAATTAATGGAAACTGCCGGTAAAGACTTTTTTGTAGGTTATGAAGAACTTAAGGTATTAATTATCGATGATAACACCTTAATTCACGACACATTAAAAAAAACCTTATATGGACTTGGTATTCGCGAAGTTAGGTGTGCGCAAAATGCTTATTATGGCATGCGACTTTGTAATGAAATGCAATTTCAAATTGTGGTTTGTGCCTTCAATGTAAATAGTGATAAAGACGGGTTTCATTTATTAGAAGAGTTGAAGTTTAAAGGACATGTCACTAAGCGTACGGTGCTCATTTTTTTAAGCACAGAGACCAGTGAAAGTTTAGTTAACTCGATTATTGAATTACAACCTGATGACTTTTGGGTTAAGCCTTTAATTCCAAAGGTTGTTAAAGAACGCTTATCGAATACATTAAAAATAAAGAGTAAATTATTTAACTTATATCAAGCGATTGATAGACGTGAGTTTTCTAAAGTAATTTATTTTGCTGATCAGCATTTGAAGAATAAATCCTTACGCCACCTCCATCCCAATATATTGCGCATGCGTGGTGAAGCCTTGTTAAGTTTATTGGAATTTCATGAAGCAGAATTATTTTTTCAAGGGTTATTGAAAAAATATAAATTTGGCTGGGTATATTTAGGGTACGTAAAGTCTTTATTAAAGCAAGGTCGTATAGATGAAATACATGAGCTGATAAGTTCTTTAACCGACAAACCAGAAACACGTTTTGCAATGCATGACTTATTAGCTCAATACCATATTGAACAGGAAATGTATGCTACGGCTTACGAGGAAATCAAAAAAGCAACATTATTATCGCCACGAAACATAGAGCGAAATAAAAAATCATGGGACCTTGCACGGCTTAATCATGATCATATCGGACAATTTCAAGCGACAAAAAGTATTGTTGCCAATGCGAAAAATTCTATTCATGATTCGCCTGAACTCTTATTAAACGTGATCAGAGCAGGTATTGATTTAGCAATAACGATAACAGACGGTAGCGCAGATAAACTGTTAAATCAGATTGAAAGATATATTCAACAAGTTCAAGAAGACTATAAAGAAGCAAGTGACTTTAAAGAACAAATAGCGGTCGCGCAAGCTCGCTTATTTAAAGCTCAAAACGAAGAAAAACGTGCAGAACGCATTGTTGAACATAAAATATCGCTTAGACCAACGCCAGAAATTGAAGATAACCTGGATAAGGTGAAAGTTTTTCACGAATTAGGTATGCGTGAAGAGGCTATGCTTTTGTTAGAAGCGATTAAAAATCAAATATCTGGAGAGTCACTAACGAGTCAAGTGGTTAACCGGTATATCGAACAAGAAACCAAAGAACGTGCTGACATCCATTTCACACCTAAACAATTACATGATATGGCGGTTGAACATTACCAGAAAAAAAGGTTTTCACCTGCACTAGAATCTGTGTTGCAAGCGATACAATTAGCACCTAACAGTGTGAAGTTTTCCACGAGTTTATTAAAAATTATGGTGGCTATGAAAGAAACCGGAGAACTAAAGGAAGAAGATTACCCGTTTGCAGATAAAGCGATTAAACTTTTTGATAACACGAAACTTGAAGGGAAACATGCTGAAGTGGTGGCTGAAGTGAAAGAAAACTGGCAACGTTTCTTTAGAAACCCCCATGCTCAAGAAGATGTTAACATTGAAGAAGCTGGTTAATAAACCGCTAAGCGTCTCTTGGTAGACCTTTTTCTATTGAACGGACTAACCTGGCATGTAAGCGGTGCTGCTTGTTTTGCTTAACTGAAATCGTTATTTCTGATTGTTTATTTTTCTGTTGTGCAATGGCCCAATCAATATGCTCTGCAACCATAGCCGTTGCCTGCGTTCTTTTAGCGCTTAGTGTTGAAATAATGTTAGGTGAGTAATCGCTATTTCCTAAGGCTACCGCAATATTTCGTTGCCAACATTCAAAACCTATGCGCCTTATGGGAGATCCTAGTAGTGTTGATAAAAATGTTTCTTCATCCCATGCAAATAGCTCAAGTAAAGTCACGGCATCTAATCCTTGTCTAGCTTGAAAGTCTGTTTCTTGAGACAGTTGTGCAAACTTATTCCAAGGGCAAATTAATTGGCAATCATCACAGCCATAAATTCGATTACCTATTAGGGGTCTAAATTCTATCGGAATGGCTTCTCGTAATTCAATGGTCAAATATGAAATACACCTTCTGGCATCAACCTCGTAAGGCGCTACAATAGCTTGAGTCGGGCAAATTTTAATGCAAGCAACACATGAACCACATGAACTTTCTTGTTTTTCACTTATTGGCAGCGGAATATTGACTAATAACTCACCGAGAAAAAACCATGAACCGGCATGTTTATTAATCAGCAGGCTATGTTTTCCAACCCAGCCTAAGCCTGCTTTTTCAGCTAAAGGGCGTTCTAAAATTGGAGCAGAATCAACGAAAGGGCGGTAATCAAGCTCGTGGCAATGGTGCTTTATTTTTTCACCTAAAGCTTTTAAACGTTTGCGCATCAATTTATGGTAGTCTCTTCCAAGCGCATATCGACTCACATAAGCATGATCTTTATTTTTTAATGTTTGAGCAAAATTTGCGTTTTCGGGAAGATAATCCATTCGAACACTGATGACACGAATTGTACCTGGATGAAGTTTATCAGGGTGCGCTCGCATATCACCATGATTGGCCATGTAACCCATTTCACCATGGTATTGATTGTCTAACCACTGTTCAAAATGATGATGATACTCGGACAGATCAATATCACTAAAACCGACATCGGCAAAGCCAAGCTCTTTGCCCCAAGACTTGATTTTTTCGGCTAATTCTAGATAGTTGATAGTTGAGTTATCCATTTATTGAGTGTTAAACGATGCCCATATTAAAATTGTTGAGAAGTTTACCACAAAGCGCCTATTGCGCGACACAAGTGTTGACGAATGAACATTGTCTTGCCAAGGAGCAAGGGCTTGAATTATATGCCTTGATGGAAAAAGCTGGACAAGCTGTTTTTTCGCGCATCCAAGAACAATACTCAAAAACAACACAGTTATTTATTTTAGCTGGTAAGGGTAACAATGGTGGTGACGGTTTTGTGCTTGCAAGACTAGCAGCAGAAGTCGGTTACAAAGTGACTGTTTATTTATGCGCAGAAGCTGAACAGCTTAAAGGCTGCGCACTAACAGCTTTTAATTCTTTACAAAAAACAACCATTACGGTTCTATATCAAAGTGAGCTAGCGCTCACGCCCAACTTTTTTCAAGAGAATCAATATGAGCTGATTATTGATGCGCTCTTTGGTATTGGTTATCAAGGAGCATTAAAGTCAGAGCTTGCGAAAATCATCAACCTTGTCAATGGAACAAATATTACAATCGTTAGTATTGATGTACCTTCCGGGTTAAATGCCACCACTGGATACGTAGCAACCACTGCAATACGTGCAAGTGAAACCGTTACTTTTATTGCTGCTAAACAAGGGTTGATGACAGGCCAGGCTGCAGATTTTGTTGGTCAACTTTATCTTGCAACCCTTTCGCTCAATGAGTGCTTTCAACAACGTGTTGATACGCAAATACACCTTCAAGGGAAAAATGCTATTCCGAATTTTCCTGTACGTAATGACGCTAGTCATAAAGGTCATGTGGGGTTATTGCTTTGTATTGGTAGTCATGTGGGTATGCCGGGTGCAATTCGGTTAGCAGGTGAAGCCGCATTACGCACAGGTGCGTCATTGGTTGCGGTGTGTTGCGATTTCAATAACCATCACTTTGTAGTAAACGGACGTCCAGAGCTTATGCTTGCGCCAAGTGATGCTGAGTCATTAATGAAAAGCCATTATGTTGAAAGAGCAAAAGCGATGTTAATTGGACCTGGCTTAGGGCAAAATGAATGGTCGTCAGCATTATTTCAGTTGATACTTGAAGAAGAGCGCCCTTTAGTTGTTGACGCAGATGCATTGCAACTATTAGCTAAGTCGCCCTGTAAACGTAAGCATTGGGTGCTAACACCGCATCCAGGTGAAGCCGCTAAGTTATTGAATTGTACTATCAGTGAGGTAGAAGAAAATCGCTTTGATGCAGTGAAAGCTATCGCTAAAAAGTTTGGTGGTATTTGTGTGTTAAAAGGTGCAGGTTCTTTGATCTCAGATGGAGAGATAATTTGGATAAATACATCGGGTAATTCAGGGATGGCCTCTGGTGGCATGGGCGATGTTTTATCCGGTATAATAGCTGCGTTATTAATGCAGCTATCAGATCCAATGGAAGCAACGCGATTAGCCGTGTATCTACACGGTAAGGCAGCAGATGATATTGCAAAAAAACAGGGTAAAATAGGTATGTTAGCTAGCGATCTTTTTCTACCTATTCAGCAGTTACTAAACAAGTGAATCATTTATGACAGTTAACAGGTTACATTTACGTTTGATTGATGAACAGGCAACGGTTGCCTTAGGCAATACATTCGCAAAAGCAGTCGTGAACCAATTAAAATGCGGTTTTGTTGCTTATCTCTACGGTGATCTTGGTGCAGGCAAAACAACGCTTACCCGAGGTTTTGTACAAGGATTAGGTCATTCAGGTAAGGTTAAGAGCCCAACATATACTTTAGTTGAGCCCTATGAAATAGGAAAATGGCATGCGTACCATTTTGATCTCTATCGCCTTTCAGACCCCGAAGAGTTAGAGTTTATGGGAATTCGTGATTATTTTGATGAAAAAGCTTGCTGTTTTGTTGAGTGGCCAGATCGTGGTAAGGGCGTGTTACCTAACGCTGATATTAGTATTTCCTTACAATATTGTGGTGAACAAAGAGAAGTAGAATTAACCGCTCATACTTCCAAAGGACGAACACTTTTGGCAGTATTAGGTGAGCGCTAAGAAAGAGGTAATAATAATGTTGCAACGAAGTGTTGCTATAGTGTGGTTTATAGCAAGTATTTTCACCCTGTTTTATGCAAGTGAATCAGTTGCAAAAAATAACATTGATAGTGTGCGGGTGTGGCCTGCACCAGAAAACACGCGTGTGGTATTCGATTTATCATCCACGCCAGATTATAGCTATTTTTCTTTAAAAAATCCTCAACGTTTAGTGATTGATTTTAATGATACGCGAAACATTGCTAACTTGGTTAATGTATTAAATAACGATAAGCGAATTCGGAAGATTCGCACATCAACACCAAAAAATAAACGCTCAACTCGCTTAGTATTAGAATTAAGCGAAGCATTTAAGCTTGATATCTTTGCATTGCCGCCAGCGGGGCAATATGGAGATCGCCTTGTGGTTGACTTGTTTGATCAAAATCGAGTGGTGAAGCAAACAAACCCTATTTCTCAAGGCAACCGTGATATTGTGATCGCGATCGTTGCAGGTCACGGTGGCGAAGACCCTGGTTCAATCGGTGCGAAAGGCACATACGAAAAGCATGTAACGCTGAATATTTCAAAAAAACTCGCCGCATTACTTAATCGACAAAAAGGCTTGTCTGCTGTGATGGTAAGAACAGGTGATTATTATGTGAATCATAACCGTAAAACGGTAATCGCACGAGAAAATAAAGCCGATTTATTAGTGTCTATTCATGCTGACGCATTCACATCGCCACAGCCGCATGGGGCATCGGTATTGGTGCAATCGAGCAGAAGAGCTAACTCTGAATTTACCCGCTGGATTGCTAATCGTCAGAAAGAGTCTGAATTACTTGGAGGGGCGGGCGATACGATTAAGAAAACGAAAGATCACAACCTTGCATTAACGCTAGCTGATATGAAAAAAGAATACACTATGGCAAGCAGTTATGCTTTTGCTGAATATGTATT
Source organism: Thalassotalea sp. PP2-459 (assembly GCF_001913705.1). Lineage (GTDB taxonomy): Bacteria > Pseudomonadota > Gammaproteobacteria > Enterobacterales > Alteromonadaceae > Thalassotalea_C > Thalassotalea_C hakodatensis. The sequence goes on from NZ_MKQD01000034.1 coordinate 332,920, forward strand.
GCGAGAGTTAGGTAAAATTACCAAATTACATAAAAAGAGACCAGAAGGGTTGAGCTTAGCAGTATTAAAGTCTTCTGATATTCCAAGCGTATTAATTGAAACCGGTTTTATTTCAAACCATGCGGAAGAAAAACGATTGCGCTCTACTCAGCATCAACAAAAACTTGCCAGAGCAATTTATACTTCAATAGATAATTATTTTGCGGCTAACGCCCCTGACGGTACTTATTATGCCTCAATCGGCCATCGTAAACATAAAATCGCAAGGGGAGAATCGTTATCAGTAGTGGCTCACAAATATAATGTGTCGGTAAAAAAATTAAAGTCAGTGAACAAACTTACATCAAATGTTGTTCGTATTGGACAAACCTTAAAAATTCCTCGCGCAGATTAATCTATGACAATTGAAATATTACCCGCTCAACTTGCTAACCAAATAGCAGCGGGTGAAGTGGTTGAACGCCCTGCATCAGTGGTTAAAGAGTTGGTTGAAAACAGTTTAGATGCCGGTGCAACAGCAATAAAAATAGACATTGAAAAAGGTGGAGCCAAACGCATCCGTATTTCTGATAACGGCTGTGGTATTGCTAAACAAGAACTTACCTTAGCATTAAGTCGTCATGCAACGAGTAAAATAAAAGCATTAATCGATCTTGAAGGTATCGCTTCATTGGGTTTTAGAGGTGAAGCATTAGCCAGTATCAGTTCTGTTGCGCGGTTATCATTAACATCAAAGCCCGCTGAACAACCAGAAGCATGGCAAGCGCATGCTGAAGGTCGAGACATGGAAGTAATAGTGCAGCCAGCAGCGCATGGCAACGGTACAACTATTGACGTAGTAGATTTATTTTTTAATACCCCTGCACGTCGAAAGTTTCTTCGGACAGAAAAAACAGAATTTGGCCACATTGAAGAAGTGATCAAAAGAATTGCGCTTGCACGTTTTGATGTCGCAATAACGCTGACGCACAACCATAAAGTGGTAAAACAATATCGCCTTGCTGACACCGACACAAAGCGAAGTAAACGTGTTGCACAAGTGTGTGGACAAGCATTTATTGATCATGCGCTTGAAATTAATTGTCAACATAATGGAGTGTCGTTAACGGGGTGGTTAACCAAACCTAGCTTTCATCGCAATCAAAATGACTTATGTTATAGCTATGTTAATGGCCGTATGATGCGCGATAAATTAATTAATCATGCAATAAGGCAAGCTTATCAAGAACTGTTACCCGCGGAAACATATCCCGCCTTTGTGTTATTTCTTACCTTAAATGTACGGGAAGTGGATGTAAATGTGCATCCGGCAAAGCATGAAGTGAGGTTTCACCAAGGTCGCTATATTCATGATTTTATTTACGCAACTTGCCATCAAGCACTTACTGAACAGACAGAACTGATAGAACAAACCTCCGAAGCGACTTCATCATATCAAAACCTTGAACAGCGTACTGCTATCAGAGGAGCAGCAGAACAGAGTCAGGATTATATCGCTCCCTTAAGATCCTCAGGTTCGGTATCTGGCTACAGAGCAAACAGTCAGGCGCCGTTTTCGTCTTCGTCGCAAGTGCCGTTAAACGCAGCTGAAAATTATCAGCAGCTAATGACGCCAGTGACTGAGTCACCTCAGCAATCATTAGAGACAACTGCAAATACTTGGTTATTTGTAGCTCCGCACTATGGGTTGTTTGTTGATGATCAGCAACAAGTTCAATTATGCTGTCTAAAACAGCTAGCTAAGAAAATTCTGCAAGAAAAAGTGTCGTCACAATGGCCAAGAGGTATAACGAGTCAGCCTTTATTGTTACCTGTAAAACTGAATGCTGATAAGGTGCATAGGAGTATGGTGAATAACCACCAAACAAAATTTGAGCAGTTAGGCATAGTGGTAGAACTTATCAGCGATAAGGCTGTCCAAATAAGGCAGTTTCCGGCAATGTTACGACATGTTGATGTTAGCTATTGTTACTTGAAATTAATAGAAGCTCTTAGTGTGGCTGAATGTGAATTAACTGATGAAAAACTTTGGCAACAGGCATTTGCAGAAGTTGCAACACCATCAAGCTTTCAAGCCGTAGACATGAACAATTTGATGAAAGAGTTCGAACACTATTTTCCTGAAAAAAATAAACAACAACAAGTCTTGAAAACACTGCCGGTAGACCTTACATCAGCTATACAGCAATTACAGCAGGCCAATTAGTTCTTGTATGTCATCTACGTTTAATGAGCTGCCGCCAGTTATTTGTTTAATGGGGCCGACGGCTTCTGGAAAAACAGCATTAGCATGTGAACTTTATGATGCATTACCTTGTGACATCATCAGTGTAGATTCTGCGCTAGTATACAAGGATATGGACATTGGAACGGCAAAGCCAACATTAGCTGAGCAAGCGAGGTATCCGCATCGATTAATCGATATTAAAGATGCGAGTGAAAGCTATTCTGCCGCTGAGTTTTGCCAAGATGCCTTAACAGAAATTGCTGCTATACGCGCCAAAGGTCGTATGCCAATTTTAGTTGGCGGTACTATGATGTACTTTAAAAGCTTAATTGATGGTATTTCGCCATTACCTGAAGCAAATGCCACAATTAGGGCTGAGATTGAAAAACAAGCAAGTGTTCTTGGTTGGCAAGGGGTACACGATGAATTAGCAAAGGTTGATCCGCAATCTGCGCAACGTATTCATCCGAATGACCCGCAGCGATTGACAAGAGCGTTAGAAGTATTCCGCATTACCGGTAACACTTTGACACAATTAACCGCAATAAAAGGTGAGAGACTAACCGGTAATGTTTTACAATTTGCGATTGCACCGAAAGAACGCAAAGATTTACATGCTCGAATTGAACTGAGGTTTGAGCAAATGATTGCTCAAGGTTTTGAGCAAGAAGTCGTTAAATTAAAAGAACGTGGCGATTTACATGAAAACCTTCCTGCTATTCGGTGTGTAGGTTATCGCCAAATGTGGCAATATTTACAGGGTGAATGTAGTCATGAGGAAATGGTTTTTAAAGGTATATGTGCCACTAGGCAATTAGCAAAACGTCAGTTAACATGGTTACGTAACTGGCCAACACTTACTTGGTTAGCGATGGAGAATAAAAACAATCTCCAAGAAATTTTAAACGCAGTAAGCAAAGTGTAAACATTGATGTATAATTAGTTTTGCAGATAGTATTGATTAAATTACTCTTTTGACTATCTGCTTAAACATTAAATTTTGAGTGAGTATTACTCGTTGATTTTGACAACAATAACAAAAGGGGCCAAATAATGGCAAAGGGGCAATCTTTACAAGACCCATTTTTAAATGCGTTACGTCGTGATCGCATTCCAGTAGCAATATACTTAGTGAATGGCATCAAACTACAAGGACAAGTAGAATCATTTGATCAATTTGTTATTTTATTAAAAAACACCGTTAGTCAAATGGTTTATAAACATGCCATTTCTACGGTTGTACCAGCTCGTGCAGTTAATACCGCACCTCAAGCTAGCCAAACTGGTTTTAATCAATCAGTGGAAAACGAAGATTAATGCTAGTAACTCGTATTGTTCGGAGTTGTTCATTTGTTTGATCGTTATCAAGCAGGCGAACAAGCGATACTTGTTCATGTAGATTTTCCAGACGAAAATGCCCGCGAAGACTTACAAGAGTTTGAAATGCTTGTAAGCTCCGCTGGTATAGAGTCGCTTGCTGTTGTAACAGGTAAGCGCGATACACCGCACCCGAAATTCTTTGTAGGGAGTGGCAAAGCGGAAGAAATCGCTGAAGCAGTGGCATGTTATCAAGCCAATGTCGTACTCTTTAATCATAGTTTATCCCCGTCTCAAGAAAAGAATGTTGAAGCGTTATGTAAGTGTCGTGTTGTTGATCGTACAACCTTAATACTTGATATTTTTGCACAACGTGCCCGTACGCATGAAGGTAAGTTACAGGTTGAGCTTGCTCAGCTTAAACATATTAGTACGCGATTAATCAGAGGGTGGACGCATTTAGAGCGTCAAAAAGGGGGGATTGGTCTTCGAGGACCAGGTGAGACTCAATTAGAAACTGATAGACGCTTGCTTCGAGAAAGAATGACAAACATTCGTAAGCGTTTAGAAAAAGTTGAAAAACAACGCCAGCAAGGTAGAAGGGCTCGTAATAGAGCAGAAATTCCAACGGTTTCGTTAGTTGGATATACCAATGCCGGTAAGTCAACATTGTTTAATCGAATCACCCAGGCGGGAGTTTATGCTGCCGATCAATTGTTCGCGACTTTAGATCCAACGTTACGAAAAATCGAAGTGGAAGATGTTGGCCGAGTTATACTAGCAGACACGGTTGGCTTTATTCGCCATTTACCTCACGACTTAGTGGCTGCATTTAAAGCGACATTAACTGAAACACGTGAGGCTGAAATATTGCTTCATGTTATTGATATTGCAGATGAACGACGTTCAGAAAATATTGAACAAGTACAAGCTGTGCTAGATGAAATAGACGCTGGTGATGTACCTCAGCTGTTAATTTGTAACAAAATTGATATGCTCGAAGATGGTGAACCAAGAATAGATCGTGATGAATCAGGGTTGCCAATACGTGTTTGGTTATCTGCGCAAGCGGGAATTGGTATCGATTTATTATTCATGGCATTAAGCGAACGTATGGCTCGTAAAATCGTTCAATTTAGTTTAAAAATACCACCAGCATACGGCAAATTACGCGGTGAATTGTATGATTTAAATTGCATAGAACGAGAGTCATATGATGAACAAGGTAATTGTTTAATAGAGGTAAAATTACCGGAACAAGAGTGGAATAAATTAAGAAAACAAGATGAAGTGCACATAGAACGCTTTATCGAAAGTTAACAGACTGATATATTAGAGCAATTCTTGACTTAATATGTCATTTATAGGCATAGAGTATTAATAGCGGAGAGCGTTATGGCTTGGAACGAACCAGGGAAAGATGATAAAGACCCCTGGAAAAATAAAGGTGGTAAAAACCAAGGACCACCAGATCTAGATGATTTAATCAAAGATTTAGGTAATAAGTTTGGTGGTGTATTTGGCGGCAAGTCTTCTGGTGGTAGCGGTAAAAGCTTCTCATCCATCGGCTTAGCGCTGGCTATCATTGTTTCTGTACTTGTGTACGCATTTAGTGGTTTTTATACCATCAAAGAGGCTGAAAAAGGGATCGTCCTAAGGTTTGGTCAGTATGCTGGCACAGTAGAGCCAGGTTTACGTTGGAAATGGACTTTCGTGGAACGAGTGATCCCTGTTGATATACAAACAACACGAGATCTTCCAGCGTCAGGCTTTATGCTTACGCAAGATGAAAACGTAGTACGTGTTGAAATGCAAATTCAATATCGTGTTGTTGACCCACGTAACTATGTATTTAGCGTAACGAATGCCGATGATAGTTTAAGCCAATCATTAGATAGTGCATTACGTTATGTGGTTGGCCATTCAATCATGGATGATGTGCTAACAAGTGGGCGTGAAATTGTACGTCAAGCGGTTTGGGCAGAATTAGAAAAAGTGATTGAACCATACAATCTTGGTATTTTGATTGTTGATGTTAACTTTAAAGATGCTCGTCCACCAGAAGAAGTAAAAGATGCATTTGATGATGCAATTGCAGCGCAAGAAGATGAGGTTAGGTTTTTGCGAGAAGCTGAAGCATATGCTCGTGGTATAGAGCCACGTGCTCGTGGTCGTGTTAAGAGAATGGAACAAGAAGCGCTAGCCTATAAGGAGCAAACGGTATTAGATGCTGAAGGTTCGGTTGCTCGCTTTTCAAAATTGTTGCCTGAATATAAAGCTGCGCCAGAAGTGACGCGTCAACGCTTATACTTAACTACAATGGAAAAGGTTTACAGCAATACCAGTAAGGTTATGGTCGACGTTGATGGTGGTAATAACATGATGTACTTGCCGCTCGATAAAATTATTCAACAGCAATCAGCAAATTCACCAAGAGTGAATAATCAGTCCAGTCAACCTGTGACAACAACACATTCCTCTAAGAACTCAGCGCCGTCTACTTCAGGTCGTGCTGATCGCTTCAACAATGGGAGAAATTAAGCAATGAAAAACTTTCTTATTGCCCTTATTGCCGCCCTGTTGGTGCTAGCAGTTTCTGCTGTCTTTGTTGTATTCGAAGGTCAGCGTGGCATTGTGTTTCAATTTTCAAAAATTAAACGTGACGATGCCGGCCAAATGATGGTTTATGAGCCAGGGTTACATTTTAAAATACCGTTTATTGAATCTGTTCGTAAGATTGATGCGCGTATCCAAACGTTAGATGAAGAACCAGATCGCTTTGTTACATCAGAGAAAAAAGATTTAATGGTTGATTCATACGCGAAATGGCGCATTGTTGATTTTTCAACGTATTACTTACGTACTTCAGGCTCTATAGAAAATGCTAGAGCTTTACTGAAACAGAAAATTAATAATGGCCTACGTACTGAATTTGGCTCTCGCACTATTAAAGAGATTGTTTCTGGTGATCGTGACGATATCATGAGCAAAGCTTTAGAAAGCGCTGAAAGTAGTCGTGAAGATTTAGGTATTGATGTTATTGATGTACGAGTTAAAGCTATTAACTTGCCAACAGAAGTCAGTAATTCTATTTATGATCGAATGCGTGCTGAACGTACTGCAGTAGCGAAAGAGCATCGTTCAAAAGGTCAAGAGCAGGCAGAGATTATTCGAGCCACGATTGATGCAAAAGTAACGGTTATGTTAGCTAACGCGCAAAAAGAAGCGTTTGAAATTCGTGGTGAAGGTGATGCATTAGCGGCTAAAGTGTATGCGGATGCTTTTAACGAAGATGCTGAATTCTATAGCTTTGTAAGAAGTTTAGAAGCGTATGAAAACAGCTTTAATAGTAAAAACGATATCATGGTTGTGAAACCCGATAGTGACTTCTTTCGTTATTTAAAGAATACAGATAAATCAAAGTAATTTGATAACGTTAAAGATGTAAGGCCATGCTCAGTTTAATGATCATGGCCTTTTTATTCTAAGGAATATAATGACTGTTGAATTATTGCTAACGGCATTTTGTCTTGCGTTAATTATTGAGGGGCTGATACCCGCATTGTTCCCAAATAAGTGGCGAAATTATGTGTTGAAAATCGCACAAGAAAGCCCTAGGAACATTCGTACTATGGGAATAGTTGTGGTTTTTATCGGCTGTTTAATCTTATGGCTGCTTTATTAATATCAATTAATATAAAAGAATACTGCTGTTAAGTTATTCTGATTCTTTTAAATTTTAAAATCGTATTAAAAACCACCAAATAATTCCTTGGCCTCAATTAGGGTTTTTGGTAGAATCCCCGCCTAATTTTCTTTCCAATATGTGAATATGGGTAAAAACGTCGTTGTTCTCGGCACTCAATGGGGTGACGAAGGTAAAGGTAAGGTTGTAGATTTACTTACTGATAAAGCTAAATATGTGGTGCGCTATCAAGGTGGGCACAATGCAGGTCACACTTTGGTGATTAACGGTGAAAAAACCGTACTTCATCTTATCCCTTCTGGTGTTTTACGTGAAAATGTAAAGTGTCTGATTGGTAATGGTGTTGTGCTTTGTCCTAAAGCCTTAATGACAGAAATGAACATGTTAGAAGAGCGCGGCGTACCTGTACGCGAACGTCTTTTAATTAGTGATGCTTGTCCACTTATTCTTCCTTACCACAATGCATTAGATGCTGCGCGAGAAAAAGCACGTGGCAACAAAGCTATTGGTACTACTGGTCGTGGTATTGGCCCAGCTTATGAAGATAAAGTTGCGCGACGCGGTTTACGTGTAGGCGACTTATTAAACGCTGAAACATTCGCAACTAAGCTCAAAGAAATTGTTGAATACCATAATTTCTCTTTAGTGAATTATTATAAAGTTGAGCCTGTCGATTTTGAACAAGTGCTAGCAGACGCACTTGAAGTTGGTGAGGTGATCAAAGGTATGATTGCTGATATACCAGAATTACTTGATCAAGCACGTAAAAATGGCGATTCAATCATGTTTGAAGGTGCCCAAGGCACGTTACTTGATATTGATCATGGGACTTACCCTTACGTAACTTCATCAAATACTACCGTTGGTGGTGTTGCTACAGGTTGTGGTTTTGGTCCGCGTTATCTTGATTATGTTCTTGGTATTACCAAAGCCTATACAACACGTGTAGGTTCAGGCCCATTCCCAACAGAGCTAGCTGATGAAATAGGTCATCATTTAGGTACGGTTGGTCATGAGTTTGGAGCTACTACAGGTCGTGAGCGTCGTTGTGGTTGGTTTGATGCTGTTGCTATGCATCGTGCAGTACAAATAAACTCAATAAGTGGTTTTTGTTTGACCAAATTAGACGTATTAGACGGTTTAAAAACGTTAAAAATATGTACGGGTTATCAGCTTGAGAACGGTGAAGTGATCACTGTGTCACCAACAGCAGCAGAAGGCTACGAAAAAGTAACGCCAATATACGAAGAAATACCAGGTTGGGATGATTCTACCGTTGGGGTAACTAGCTATGATGCATTACCAGAAAATGCAAAGGCTTACATCAAGCGCATTGAAGACATAACTGGAGTTCCTGTAGATATAATCTCAACAGGACCAGATCGTGTTGAAACTATTATTAAAGTGAATCCGTTCCAATAAACGAATGTATTCTACCCATAAAAAAACCACCATTTCGGTGGTTTTTTTATGGGTGTTTGTCGTGATTGTTCGAATTATAAGTGGCCTTTACGCATATTTAATTTGTTTTGTTCTATACTAAATTAAAGAGGTGAGGGTAGTAAATGAAAGCCATATCGATTATATTTTTTTTAATGCTGTTATTACCGTTAACGGCGAAAGAGTTTACGGTTGGAGTTCAAAACACTTCTTTTTACCCCTTGTATGATTTTCCTAATCCAAGCCATACCAAAGATCTTCTTGATGCATTTGCAAAATCTAAAGGTTACACCTTTACCTATATAGCGTTACCGGTTAAGCGAACAAACTTTTGGTATAAAGAAAATGCGATTGATTTTAAATATCCAGATAATAAACGTTGGACGAACGGCCGAAGTTATTATCCGCTTTTAAAGTTTAGTTTACCTACTGTTGAACTGTTGGCCGCAGCGATAGTGCCAGTGGAGAAATTAGGTCGTAAACGTGAAGAGATTAAACAATTAGGCACCATCTTTGGTTTTCATCCAACCTTGTGGCTAGATTTAATTGAAAATGGTAATACTACGTTAGTTGAAAGCCCATCCACCTTAAATATTGTTAAACAAGCAGCTCATGGCTATGTGGATGCGTTAAATTTAGAACCTGCCGTTGTGAAACATCATTTACGTTTGCTAAATAGAGAAGGTGCACTTGTGATTGATGAGAGCTTGCCTCACGAAGTGTATAGCTATCATCTTTCTACAATTCATTACCCTGAAGTCTTAAAAGAGTTTGATCAATTCCTCTTAAATAATCAGGTCTTATTAGAAAAGCTCAAAAAAAAGTATCATATTGATGATATTAGCGTATACAAAGAAAATGAGCAGGGTAAATAGCTAAATCATTCAGCTTTCTTATATTCTTTTTCTTTTTTATATAGCGAGAATAAAGTATACCTACGTAAAAACTACTGCGTTAGTGCCAATTGTAAATGTTAAAAAATTACGAGTAATAATTGATTAACGAGTGCTAAACGGCAATTTTTCCCCGTTTATATCTATTTTTTTGTTTTTTGTACGAAAAATAACAACATTATTAAACGTAAAGATACTGAGCATTAACGACTGTTATGTGAATTAGGCAAGAAAAGTGACTATGATTTAATTTAATGCACTTTATTGGCCGACTGGTCGGCCTTGCTAAGAGCTAAGAAGATCTTTTACTATAGCCTGAAAGAATAAAAACAATAACTTTACTTTAATTTTTAATATAACGCACAAGGACACCCCATGACGGACTTTCGCCAAAAAGCTCTTGATTATCATCAGTTTCCTAAACCAGGGAAAATCGGCATTGAATTAACAACACCCGCAGAAACTAGCCATGATTTAGCATTAGCATATAGCCCTGGTGTTGCCGAACCAGTGCGAGAGATTGCCGAAAACCCAGAGGCTGTTTATCAATATACTGCTAAAGGAAATACTGTTGCTGTAATTACCAATGGTACGGCAATTTTAGGGTTGGGTAATTTAGGTGGAATGGCTGCCAAACCTGTGATGGAAGGTAAATCTTTACTCTTTAAACGCTTTGCAAATATTGATTCGATTGATTTAGAAGTAAAACATAAAACGGTTGAAGAATTTGTTACTACAGTAGCCAATATCGCAGACAGCTTTGGTGGAATCAATCTTGAGGATATAAAAGCACCCGAATGTTTTGAAATTGAAAAGGCCTTAATAGAACGTTGTAAAGTTCCTGTGTTTCATGATGATCAACATGGAACCGCCATTGTGACTGCTGCGGGTATGATCAACGCGCTTGAAATTCAAGGTAAAGAGTTACGTCACGCAAATATTGTATGTATGGGGGCGGGTGCGGCTGCTATTGCTTGTATGGAATTATTGATTAATTGCGGTGCTCAGCGTGAAAGAATTTATATGTTAGATACGAAAGGAGTTATTCATCCTCGCCGTAATGATTTAAATGAATATAAAAAACTTTTTGCCAACAATACGGATAAAAGAACCCTTGATGATGTCATTGATGGTGCAGATGTCTTTGTTGGCGTATCAGGGCCAAATGTTTTGTCTGCAGAGCAGGTAAAATTAATGGCAAAAAATCCTGTTATATTTGCCTGTTCGAATCCCGACCCTGAAATAAAGCCTGAAATTGCATTGGCAGCAAGAGATGATGTGATTATTGCCACAGGTCGTTCTGATTACCCAAACCAAGTGAATAATGTTTTATGTTTTCCTTTTATTTTTCGCGGGGCACTTGATGTACGTGCGCGTACTATTAACGATGAAATGAAAGTAGCTTGTGTACATGCGATTCGTGAAATAGCAAAAGAGCCGGTACCAGATGAAGTGTTATCAGCAAGTGGTGACAAGCAGTTATCATTTGGCAAAGATTATATTATTCCTAAGCCTATGGACCCAAGGTTATGTCATCGAGTAGCGAAAGCTGTGGCACTAACTGCGGTTGAATCTGGCGTTGCTGCATTATCATTACCAGAAAAATATCAAGACTAGTAGCTATTGCATCGTTATTTAATGTGTTAAGTAACGATGCAAATATTCTGACTGAGTTTGATAATGTGAATGTTGAATAATGATTTACTATGAATCTTCGTCATCTTCAAAGACGCTAAAATCAGTAATGCCTTGCTCAGCTAAAGCATCGCGAATACTTTTAGGTAACCTGTGCTCATTGTCTTTGGCAAGGTCTTCGTCGCTGGGTAAGGGTTGTCCAGTGAATGCGTGTAGAAACGCTTCACATAATAATTCACTATTTGTAGCGTGACGTAAATTATTAATTTGGCGACGTGTTCGTTCGTCAGTTAACACTTTTAACACACGAATTGGAATCGATACGGTGATTTTTTTTACTTGCTCACTTTTTTTACCGTGTTCAGCATACGGGTTGATATATTCGCCATTCCATTCAGCCATGAAAGACCTCTAGTTACCTATAATACATAATTACGTTGATTTTACTGTTTGTAGCATCTTAGTCAATATGAATGTGTAGAAGTTTAGATGTCTAAAGTGCTTGATCCGATGCTTTATAACGTATAGACTTTTGGACGTCCAAACATCTATTTGATTGGTAACTGCAGCAAAAAGGCGAGGCAATATGAGTAAAAACAAATTAGCAACCACCGCGGTAAGAGCTGGTATAAATACAGATCAACATCATGGTGCTGTGATCCCTGCCATACATCTTTCAAGTACATATGCATTGAAAGGTTTTAATGATAAACGCCAATTTGACTATTCTCGTACAGGAAATCCAACGCGCGCTACATTTGCTAAAGCGATTGCCAGTTTAGAAGGCGGTTCGGTAGGTATTGTGACTTCAACGGGTATGTCAGCTGTTCATTTAATTTGTCAGTTATTATCAACAGATGATTTAGTGATTATTCCACATGACTGTTATGGTGGTAGTTATCGCTTATTTACCCATTTAGCAAAGCGAGGCCAATTCAAATTACTGGTCGTAGATCAAAATGATCAAGCAGCACTTAAAGAGGCCTTGTCACAACGCCCTAAATTAGTGCTAGTAGAAACACCGAGTAACCCGTTAATGCGTATTGTGGATATTGCACAAGTGGTTAAACAAAGTCACGACGTCAATGCGCTTGTCGCTGTAGATAACACTTTTTTATCTCCAATATTGCAACAGCCACTCGCGCTAGGAGCTGACATTGTTTTTCACTCTACCACCAAATTTATCAACGGACACAGTGATGTAGTTGGCGGGGTGCTGGTCACAAAAGATCAAGCACTTGGAGAAGAACTAGCATGGTGGGCGAACTGTATTGGAATTACAGGCTCTGCATTTGATAGTTATTTAGCGTTAAGAGGGCTAAAAACTTTACCCATTCGCATGAAGCAACATCAAGAAAATGCCGATGCAGTCGCAAATTTTTTACGTGAACATGGTGCAGTTGAACGAGTGTATTACCCAGGTTTTGAAGATCACCCAGGTCATCGTATCGCTATGCAACAACAAATGGCGCATGGATCGATGATGAGCTTTGAAATTAAAGGCGGAGTTGAGGCTGTAAAATTACTGTTCGATAATCTTTCTTTGTTTACGCTGGCACAATCATTAGGTGGTGTTGAAAGTTTAATAAGTCACCCTTCAACAATGACGCATGCAGGCATGGAACTATCTGCACAAATTGCCGCGGGTATTAGCCAATCATTAGTGCGTATTTCCGTTGGAATAGAGGATAGTGAAGATATTCTCTCAGATTTAAATAATGGCTTAAACGCAAGTCAAAAAGTCTAGATATCGAATTAAGTTGAAGAAGTAATGAATCAAACTAACGTAATTGAACAATTTAGTGCTGATAATAACCAATTAGCGAAACACGCAACGAATGTCCACAAATTTGGTGGTAGTTCGTTGGCATCAGTGCAGTGTATTGAGCGTGTAGTTGACATTATACGACAACATTGCCAAATAAATGATGTTATTGTTGTGTCTGCCAATGGGGATACGACTGACGCTCTGTTTGAAATTTACCACCAAGCGTTAAAGCAAAAAGATTCATTATCAACCAAAATCTTAGCCTTGCAAGAACAACAAGCGAGTTTGATTAATCAGTTATTAAATGCAGCTAGTGCAGCACGATTAACCATGTTACTTGCTGAAGATATTGAGCAAATTACGCAATGGATGACGACAAACCCAGAGCAATATGAGGCAGATTTACTCGCTTATGGGGAAGTATGGTCCGCTAGACTATTATCATCAGTGCTAAGTGAAACGGTTTGTCCAAGTTATTACCTTGATGCGCGCGATTTTCTCGTGATAAATAATCAAGTAGATTGCTTTGTTGAGCGAGATGAAAGTTTACAGCAATTTAAAGAATGTCTTAAAGCTAATCAGCTAGCGATTGTCACCGGGTATATTTGTAAAGATATTGAAGGTAAAAGCTGCACGTTAGGGCGTAATGGTAGTGATTATTCCGCAACAATTTTAGCCTCATTTACTGCAGCAACTAATGTGACTTTATGGACAGATGTTGATGGTATTTATAGTGCAGATCCTCGTGTTGTGCCGCAAGCTCGTAAACTGCACCGCTTACCTAATGGTGTGGCAAAGGAGTTAGGCCGATTGGGCAACCCTGTGTTACACGCTAAAACATTACAACCTATTACAGCAACTGATACACATTTACATGTAGCAAGTAGCTTTGACCCTGACGTACCTGGTACTGAAATTGGTAAGTTTGGGCAAATTGCTAAACAAGAGCTATCTGTTACCTATACCAATGATTTAATTTTGGCGCAATCTGAGAGTTTTGTTGGGGATTCTGGTATTCAAGCTGAGCGTGTTTTTAATGCACTTGGCGCTGATACTAGAGCAGGTTTTATTGTCATTAAACAAGAACAACAGAAGGGGGTAAGCCAATGGTTAGCTGCCCATGATACGGAAGTATCTTTCACTCCGTGCGCTATTCTTGCCGTTGTTGGTCATAACGTTGTTGAACAAGGACAAGTAAAGGCCAGATTTAAACGTGCGCTGCGTCATCAATCTTGCTTCTCTGTTGTCAATTCGCAAAGTGCACATAGCCTGATTGCCATTTTAATCAATCCGTGTACCACTGAATTATTAAACAATGTACACCATGAAATGACAAAAGATGCCCGTCATATCGGTATGGTGGTTGCAGGCTTAGGGAATATTGGCCAACGCTTTCTTGAAATGTTACCAGCACAATTGACATCAATCGCGGTATTAGAAAATGTGCATTTAGTTGGGTTAATTTCATCTCGTAAGGCACTAGTGAATACTGACGGTATTGAAGTAAATCAAGCATTAGAGTTGTTTGCTGAACAAGCGCAGAGTTATGATAATGAGTTGTTATTTTCATGGCTAAGTAACCATCCGTATGACGAATTAATTGTTGTTGACATCACACCAAGTGAATCGTTTAGCCAGTTATATTTGCCTTTTTTCCAACGAGGAATTCATATTATTGGTGCAAACAAGTGGGCTGCTTCTTCACCTACTGAAGAATACCAATGTTTAGTTGATACATCTCGAGATAACAAAAGCATTTGGCTAGGTAATACCACGGTTGGTGCAGGCTTACCGGTAAATTATGCGATTGAAGATCTTAATCGAAGCGGTGACAACATCACGGAATTGTCGGGCATATTTTCAGGCACGTTATCATGGTTATTTCAAACCTATGATGGCAGCGTACCATTTTCGACTTTACTACTCGATGCACTCGCACAGGGGATCACTGAGCCTGACCCCCGAGAAGATTTATCCGGTAGAGATGTACAGAGAAAATTACTTATTTTAGCAAGAGCCGCTGGTTTTAATTTATCGTTATCGGATATTTCTCGACAAGACTTAGTACCGGATACGTTACAATCGTTATCGACTCAAGAGTTTTTAGCGTCAGCGGAGCAGTTAGATACGTTTTTTGCGCAAGCGTTAGATGATGCGAATAATAAAAATGCGTGTATTCGATACATTGCGAATTTTTCGGCAGATCAACACGGAAAACTGCATGCGGAAGTAAAATTAGCGGTCTTACCGAATACACATGCGTTTGCAAACTTAACGCCGTGCGACAATATTTTTCAAATTAAGAGTGGTTGGTATCAAGACAATCCGCTTATTATCAGAGGCCCTGGTGCCGGTAGAGATGTAACTGCCGGTGGCTTGCACTCTGATCTTGTGGCGATGTGTCAACAACTTGTGAATCGCAGATCAGTTGTTAAACTTAAAGGCATTGAAGAAAATAACGACGTATAATAATTTTTGGCTTATTATACGAAACTAAGATATGTATTAAGTAACAATAAGACGATTCATTTGTGCCTGTTCATAGTGTTTTTTAGCATGTTTATTATCTCAACGGTGTTTCATCGTACCTTATAGTTAGCAAATAGAAGCGAAATATTCGTATGATTGAAGCTGTTGGACCAATGGGTAAAAGTAAAGTTTTATGGGATATAGTGATTCTACAGACACAAAGTATTATATATGGCTAACAAAATAGACACTAAATTTACATTACAAGTCAAAGCGTTATTAAATAAACTGTATGGTCGCAGTGTATTGAAAGATTCATTGCTTGAACAAGCAATAGAGTTTTATGAAAAACAGCCGTTTTATCAACACAAGCTGGATAACTTAACTCAGCAAATCAACGAATTGAATACTCAAAATGGGGATGCCAGCGCGAAGCGGCAGCTTGATAAGCTCGAACGTGAATACCGTGATATCAAGCAAGAGTTTAAGTTTGAAAGCAATGACAGATACAAATACCTTTATAATATATGTAAGGAAATCCTATCCTTAACAGAAGGTGCTACTTTTGCAGAAACTATTCGAAAATCAGCGCAAATGCTCGGCACCATTCAATTACTATGTCCTACGGTAGGAAAACGTGTTGCCGAAGTAAATGAACGTAGTAAACCCTTATATAAATCAGTTCTGACCTTACGCTTGCTAGATCAGCTTTGTATTGATAAAGCGATGGTTGCAAATGATGGACATGTTAAATCAGTGCTCGGTGCTCTATCAGGAGATGCGTTTAAAACGATGCAAGAACTTGACAAGGATACTCATGAAGCATTTATTGAAAACGTTAAAATTCCTGTGGTTATGGCTTCCCTATTGCAAGATATTGGGCATTTTCATCCAGAAGCGCAGCGAATTGTAAAAGGCGCTGATGGTACCTTAGATCCCCATCGCACTTTACCCGTAGAAGAACGAAAAGCGTTGCTGCAAATTAACTATCGTGAAACGGTTAAGTTTCTAATTGATGGTATTGGTGCCCCTATTTATGTAGGTAATTCTAAGGCAGATAGAGATAAATTTAATGTCGCTGAACATAAAAAATTAATATTCATTAAGCATTTATTAAAAAGTGCAATTGCACCTAAATTGGGTGTCGGTAACTTGATTAAAGTACCACAAATTTATACGTCGATAATTTTGTCAACGAAAGACAGTTATAATTATAAATTACTGCCCAAGGTATATCAGGCGTTAAATCAAAATGCTGAGCGAGGCACCTGTAGCCCTCTGGTAGTTGATACATTACGAAAAATTACAGGAGATTTTCCACAAGGATTTGGTGTTACTTTTATTCCTAAAGATTCCGATGGAAAAAGTGGAGATCATTATGAATACGCCATAGTAAATCAACTCTACCCTAAAGATCCGAAACACCCATTATGTCGTGCTGCAACGCGAGGGCTAACCTTTATAAGTCACGGACAAGATATTGAAATAGTAGGTGATATTAGTTTGTATAATACAGATACAGCAAAAAAATTCGCCGCATTAAGTAAAGATCGTTTAAATGAAATTTTAGAAAAGTTAGCTTCCAACTACCAAGAAAGAAAACAATTGGATCTGCTACCAAGGTGTTGGCATGCAGGTGAGTTTTTTGGTTTACCTAATCACCAAAAGCTTTGGAATAAAACGGCTAATTAGTCATGTGTTTAGGAATATTTATGCTAATATAACGTGGTGACGAACAAGGAATGTAGTATGAGCACACATGTTGAGATCGCACTTGCGGTCATTTTAATTTCATTAGTAATGTTTTTTGCGTCTTTGCTTTTTCATGATAAAGCAGGAGACAAACCAGCGCGAATTGCTTTTCGAACTTTTTACTTCTCCGCGATTCTTTTTTTTATTTCTATTTCTAATTTTGTTAGTGAACCAGCACCGTTTAATGATTTACTGACTGACATCTTTTTCGCCATCTCAAATGCTAGTTTAACGTTAGGCATTTTATGGCGTTGTAAAAGCCGTTTACCTGAAGAGTTAGTATATGGCTTAACGACACTCTATTTATGTATGGACGTTTTTATCAATGCGTATAGTGTGCAGTTTGCATATAGCTATAATGTTATTTGTTCACTGATTTGTGCCTATGCATTGTTAAATCGTCAAGATGGTGTCAACACTGGTGATAAAGGCATGGCTGCAATTTTATTTGTACATGCAGTGTTATTAATTATCAATCTTATCAGCGTAACCGGAGTCGTAGAAGCAGGGTTATACAGCAAGTTTATGACGGTGGTGTTTGTCTTTGCACCAGCATATATGGCAGGTTTGACAATCTTTCTTTTTGCCAGCTATATGTTAGACGCACGTAAAGCACTAGAAATTCAAGCAACAACCGATCCATTAACTGGCCTATATAATCGACGTTTCTTCTTTGAACAAGCAAAGCTTGCATTATCCACCAGTGAACGTCATGGCGAACCTTTATGCTTAATGATGTGTGATATTGATCACTTTAAAGACATTAATGACTCATTTGGTCATAAAGCTGGTGACAGCGCAATTAAAGCTTTTTCAAACGTATTACAGGCGTCTTTGCGTGTAGAAGATGTTTTGGCGCGCTATGGTGGCGAAGAATTTGTGATTTTATTGCCACAAACTAGCTTAAGTAAGGCGCAACATGTTGCGGAAAGAATGCGTAGCGAAACTGAAAATATCGCTTTAGCCTCTGAAAAAGGTTGCATTAATATCACTGCTAGCTTTGGTGTTTGCCAAGTAGGTGAATTTAAAGATATTGAAACCTCTATAAATCACGCTGATAAAGCAATGTATGCCGCTAAATCAGCTGGCCGAAATAACGTAAAAACCTATTCGGCCGTTTTAACTTAATAACAGTAATGCTGAATTAATTGGCTTAGTACCTGATGTGTTTTTGTAATTTCCGAAAATGCTAAGAATTCATTAGGTTGATGAGCTTGCGCGATTGAGCCTGGGCCCATCACAATGGTTTGACAACCCAGTTGTTGAATAAAGGGGGCTTCAGTGGCGTAGTTTACTGCACAACATTGATGACCAGATGTTTGCTCTGCAACAGTTACAAGTTCGCTTTCTTTTGCTTGTTCAAAGCTTGGTGAACTCGGGTGAAGCTCATCAAAAGCAACACGATCAGGGTATTTTTCTGCTAATGGGGTTAAGCATTCTGCTAATAACTGGATAAGTTCACCATCTGTCATTCCTGGTAACGAGCGCATATCTAGATCGAGTTCACAGTATCCACAAATTCTATTGGCGTTATCGCCTCCTTTTATTGCCCCTAAGTTTAATGTCGGTGATTGCACATCAAATGCAGTGTTTTGAAAATTTAATGCCAGCTTTTCTTTGAGTTGTAATAATGCTGCAATCACTTCGTACATTATTTCAATAGCGTTTATGCCAAATGCAGGTGTACTTGAATGACCTGATTTACCTTTAATGGTAATCCGATGTGACATATGACCTTTGTGCATCACTACAGGTACTAAATTAGTTGGTTCACCGATAACAGCTGCATCCGGTTTAATGAATTGATTTTCAGAAAAATACCGGGCTCCGGCCATAGTGGTTTCTTCATCAGCAGTTGCTAACACATATAAAGGTTTTTTTAAATCGTGCTGCTTAATGTGTTCGCAGGCTTGTAAAATAAAGGCGAAAAAGCCTTTCATATCGCATGTGCCTAAACCATAAAATTTGTCGTCTTTACTTAATACTTTCAAAGGGTCCGATTGCCAACGATTTTCATCGAAAGGTACGGTATCACTGTGACCGGCAAGTAATAAACCTCCTTCACCTGAGCCAAGCTTGGCCAATAAATTAAATTTATTTCGTGTGCCAGGAACTGGTTGAATATCTACGGTAAATTGTAAAGTTTCAAACCAAGTGGCGAGTAGATTAATGATGTCTCTATTACCTTGATCCCAGCTTTCTTGCGTTGAACTGATAGAGGGACTAGCAATAAGTGACTGTAAAGCTTCAATAAAATTAGGAATTTGACGCATGTTTATATTACCAATAATAATTGTTGGGTATATATGCTAATTTGTTGCATAACTACCCATTTTAACTTAGAATACATTTCTAGTGTAATGAACCGGAACAATTCTGGCTATTACTAAATGAAACTTATTTGAAGATTGCGCTTAGCAGTATGATTTTCTCTTAGCTTCTAATAGTATGAGTTGAGAGAGCCCGAACAAAAGTAAACCGTATTATCTTGATGTATATCTTCGATACTGTGTTTATAAATAATGAATAAAATTGCAATTATGTTGAGGTAATATGAAAGTAGCAATAGTTGGTGCAAGTGGGTATGTTGGTGCTGAATTAGTGGCGTTACTAACACAACATCAAAAAATGTCGATTGAGCATTTACTCGTTTCTGAAAATAGCGAATCTGCTAACGTTGCTTTTTCCACCTTGCATCCGCGCTTTAAAGGTGTGTGTGATACTCCCTTAGTTGCATTTTCTGCGCAATGGATTGAAGCTAATGCAGGTGGTTTAGATGCGGTATTTTTTGCGACGCCTCATGAGTTTAGTGCTGATTGGGCCCAAGCATTTTTAGCTAAAGGTGTTAAAGTTCTCGACCTATCAGGTGGCTTTCGTTTAAAGAACAGTCAAGATTATCCTCAGTATTATCATTTCGAGCATCAAGATTTAACATCGCTTTCAAAAGCCGTATATGGCTTAGCAGAGTGGCATGAAGCTGATATTGCTTCGAGTGATTTAATTGCCGTACCAGGATGTTATCCAACCGCAAGTTTATTAGCGCTAAAACCGATTATTGAAAATAACCTTCAACAGTCAAACGGTTTGATCGTAGTAAATGGCATTAGTGGTGTTAGTGGTGCAGGTAGAAAAGCAAGCCTTGCTACGAGTTTTAATGAAGTGAGTTTAACACCTTATAATATATTACAACATCGTCACCAACCTGAAATTAGCCAAGAAGCAGGCGTAGAAGTCATTTTTAACCCGCATTTAGCGCCTTATAAACGAGGGTTGATGGTCACTATTACCTTATCACTTAAAGTGGGTGTGACCACGGAACAGATCAGTCAAGCTTACGAAGGCGCTTATCAACGTTCACCTCTTGTAAGGCTAACACCTCAATGGCCAAAGATTGATAACGTTGCTCATTCTCCTTTCGCAGATCTTCACTGGCGTGTTGACGAAGAAAAGCAAGTGCTAGTGGTCAGTTGTGCAATTGACAATTTATTAAAAGGAGCTGCTTCACAAGCAGTGCAGTGCGCTAATATTATTTTAGGTTTACCTAGTCAGTACGGCTTGATCATGGGAGAAAACCTCTAATGGTGATAACAAAAAAACCTTTAGTGATCAAAATAGGCGGAGCCATTCTTGAAAATGGCTCTGCTTTGCATGCATTGCTTAATGTTATCACCACTTTGAATAATCAACCTGTCGTACTCGTTCATGGCGGAGGTTGCGTTGTTGATGAAATGTTAACTCAAGCTGGTTTTACCACAGAGAAAAAACATGGGTTACGTGTAACACCAACAGCACAAATGCCATTAATTGCAGGTGCATTAGCTGGAACCGTGAATAAAACCATTGTCAGTCAAGCAAACAGCTTGGGATTAACCGCTGTAGGTTTATCATTGCAAGATGGCAATATGGTGAGCTGTGATTTACACGAGCTAGGCTTAGGTCAAGTGGGTGTGCCGAAAGCGCTTAGTAGCACATTGTTGGATATTTTATTAAAGCACCATTTTTTACCGATTATTTCTTCTATTGGTGCGTTATCAAACGGCGATTTAGTCAACGTCAATGCAGATGATGCGGCGGTTGTTATTTGCCAACTATTGAATGCTGAACTGCTCTTATTGACAGACGTTGATGGCGTGAAAGACGCATCAGGTCAGTATTTAAATTCATTGAATAATACCCTTGCTAAACAATTGGTTGAGCAAGGGGTTATTGCTGGTGGCATGACAGCTAAAGTTAATGCCGCTTTGTATGCAGCGAAACAATTACGACGAAGTATCGCGGTTGCCAGCTGGAAAAAGCCAGAACAAATAGCAAAGCTATTAAATGGCGAACAAATAGGCACCCGCATAGAAGCAAACTAACGTTTTTTCTTTTTTGATACTTTAGGATTTTACCATGGCTTTGAACCATTATTTAGCTGACGATCAATTAACCAAATCGCAAATTCAAGCGTTAATTGCATTGGCGATAGACATAAAAAAAACACCTTCATCGTTTAACCAGGTGATGAAAGGCAAATCGGTGGCGATGATTTTCGAAAAACCCTCATTGCGAACTCATGTAAGTTTTGACATGGGTATAAATAAACTCGGCGGTCATGCTCTTTATTTGGGGCAGCAAAATGGTAAATTAGGTGAGCGTGAACGTGTTAGCGATTACGCAAAAAATTTATCTTGTTATGCAGATGTTATCGTAGCTCGTGTTTTTGAACACCAATCAATTCAAGGGCTTGCAGAACATGCTTCAGTACCTGTTATTAATGCATTATGTGATGTTTATCATCCATGCCAATCGTTAGCTGATTTTGTCACCTTAGCTGAACGCTTTGAAAACTTATCAGAAGTTAAACTTGCTTATATTGGTGACGGAAACAATGTGTCTAACTCGTTGATGTTAATGGCTGCGGTGTTAGGCGTCGATTTTACATTGGTGTGCCCTGAAGGTTATGGCCCAACGCAAGATATGCTGAACAATACGGCTAAGCTTGCTGAGCAAAGCGGCGCTACATTTACTTTCACAACCAACATTAATGCGTTAGGTAAGCAAGATGCAATTTATACCGATACTTGGATATCAATGGGCAATGAAGGTGATGAAGATAAAGCTGCCCTACTTGAGAAATTTAAACCCTATCAAGTCAACCATGCATTAATGAATGACACACAGGCAAGTGTTGTGATGCATTGTCAACCAGCGCATTTAGAAGAAGAAATAACAACAGCACTTTTTGATGACCAAGAGAAATCGGTCGTCTTCCAACAGGCAGAAAATAGAATGTGGGCGCAATGCGCAGTGCTTACATCACTTATTAGTGAATAGTAAATAATTTTGAAATAACAGATTTAATAGGTAAAAAAATGGCTTTAGCAACGAAAAAACAAATTAAGAAAGTAGTATTAGCGTATTCAGGTGGCTTAGATACTTCAGCAATTATTCCATGGTTAAAAGAAAATTATGACGGCTGTGAAGTTGTCGCGTTTTGTGCTGATGTTGGACAAGGCGAAGAAGAACTAGAAGGCATTAAAGAAAAGGCCATTGCATCGGGCGCTTCTGAATGTCATGTTGTTGACTTAAAAGAAGAGTACGTAAAAGACTATATTTACCCTATTTTAAAAACGGGTTCAGTGTATGAAGGTCAATACCTTTTAGGTACATCAATGGCACGTCCTGTTATTGCAAAAGCACATGTAGAAGTGGCATTAAAAGTTGGTGCTGATGCGGTGTGTCATGGTTGTACGGGTAAAGGTAATGATCAAGTTCGTTTTGAGTCGTGTTTTGCTGCATTAGCTCCTGAATTAACGGTTATTGCGCCATGGCGTGAATGGGATATGGTTTCGCGTGAAGATTTACTCGATTATCTTGCTGAACGAGATATTCCTTGTGCTGCGTCATTAACAAAAATTTATAGTCGTGATGCAAATGCCTGGCATATTTCTCATGAAGGCGGTGAGCTAGAAGACCCATGGTGTGAACCATCAAAAGAAGTATGGACCATGACGGTTGATCCAATGGATGCTCCAGATACGGCAGAAAGCGTTACACTTAGTTTTGAAAAAGGCGAGCTTATTGCCGTTGATGATAAAAAATTATCAGCCTATGAAGCACTAATGTATCTTAACGATAAAGCCGCGGCACATGGTGTTGGTAGAATTGATATTGTGGAAAATCGTTTAGTTGGTATGAAATCTCGCGGCTGTTATGAAACGCCTGGGGGCACAGTATTGATGGCGGCATATAAAGGGCTAGAAACATTAATTTTAGATAAAGAATCATTAAAATTTCGTGAATCAGTTGGTTTAGAGTTTTCACATGTTATCTACGACGGTCGTTGGTTTACGCCATTAGCGAAAGCTCAGTTAGCTGCAGCTGCATCATTTGCAGAACAAATAACCGGTGATGTAGTGGTTAAAATGTATAAAGGTAATGCAACAGTTACCCAGCGTCGTTCACCAAATAGCTTATATTCTGAAGCATTTGCGACTTTTGGTGCAGATGATGTTTATGACCAAAAACATGCAGAAGGCTTTATTCGTTTATTTAGCTTATCAAGCAGAATAACCGCACTTTCACAAAAAGACGCTAAGTAATCAAAAGGAAATAATATCATGGCATTATGGGGCGGTCGGTTTAAAGAGAAAGCCAGTGTGCAATTTAAAAAATTCAATGATTCCTTACCGGTAGACTACCGTATGGCGGTGCAAGATATCGTTGGTTCAATGGCGTGGGCAGAAGCGATTCATGAAGTGGGCGTATTAAACGACGATGAGTTAACACGCTTAACGGCAGCGCTTGCTGAATTAAAGCAATCTGTTGAAGAAAACCCAAAACAAATCTTAGCCTCTGATGCCGAAGATATTCACAGCTGGGTAGAAATTCAACTAATTGAAAAAACAGGTGATTTAGGTAAAAAGCTTCACACAGGGCGAAGTCGTAATGATCAAGTTGCAACGGACCTAAAGCTTTGGTGTAAAGAAACTGGCGGTGAACTGCTAATTGCTTTGGTTAATTTACAGCAAGCCATGATGAACCTTGCAGAGCGTGAAAAGGGCACGGTATTACCGGGTTATACTCATTTACAGCGGGCACAACCCGTAACGTTTGGCCATTGGTGTTTAGCCTATGTCGAAATGTTTAACCGCGATATTGGTCGGTTAAAAGATGCGATATATCGTTTAGACGTCTCGCCACTTGGCTCAGGTGCTTTGGCAGGTACCGCGTATCCAATTGATCGTAACGCGTTGGCACACCGTTTAGGCTTTAGAAAAGCAACGATGAACAGCTTAGATGCCGTTTCAGACCGCGATCATGTCATTGAACTACTGTCTTCTGCGAGTATTTCGATGATGCATTTATCGCGTTTTGCTGAAGATCTCATCTTTTATAATTCAGGGGAAGCAGGCTTTGTCGAAATGAGTGACTTGGTGAGTTCAGGTTCTTCGTTAATGCCGCAAAAGAAAAACCCTGATGCGTGTGAATTGATTCGTGGTAAAGCAGGTCGCGTTTTTGGCTCGCTCACAGGAATGCTAACCACCATGAAAGCTTTGGCACTTGCTTATAATAAGGATATGCAAGAAGACAAAGAAGGTCTTTTTGATGCCATGGATACATGGCTAGAATGTATGGAAATGGCAGTGTTAGTTGCAGATGGCTTAAAAGTTAATCGAAGTAGAACATTGGCGGCGGCACAGCAAGGTTATGCCAATGCAACTGAGCTTGCAGATTACCTTGTAGGTAAAGATATTCCATTCCGTGAAGCGCATCATATCGTTGGCGAAGTCGTGCTTGCTGCGATTGATAAAGGTGTTCCGTTAGAAGACTTAACCTTGACACAACTGCAAACATTTAGTGAAAAAATTGAACATGATGTTTATCAGCATTTATCGATTGAATCAACGTTAGACAAGCGTGAAGCCCTAGGTGGTACATCGCGTACACAAGTAGAAAAAGCGTTAGCGACCACACAATCAGGCAATGAAGAAATTCTGAATGAACAAGTTGTGGGCGCGCCAGGTAAACAACAGATAAAAGTAGCATTAAAGCAAGTTCAACAACGTTTGAATGCACAACGAGCGGCAGCTATGTCGGTACGTAGAGCACGTATGCCAGATGTTGATGCTATTTTTAAACTGGTTAATGACTGGGCAGAAAAGGGGGAGATATTACCGCGTTCTCGAGATAATATTATCCATGATATTCAAAATTTTGTGGTGGCAGAACTTGAAGGCGAAGTAGTGGGATGTGCGTCATTGTATATTTATCAAACGGGCTTAGCGGAAATTCGCTCTGTTGTTGTTGATAAAGAACATCATAACCTTGGTCAAGGTCAAGCACTTGTTCAATACTTATTAGAGTTTGCACATCAAATTGAATTAGAAAAAGTGATAGTACTCACTTACATACCGACATATTTTAATCAGTTAGGCTTTGCATTGATCGATAAAGCATCATTAGCGGATAATATTATTGAAGATAGTCAGCCAGGGCCCGATAAAGATCCAGCCGATGAAGTGGCGATGGAATATAATGTTGATCCAAGTAAGTAATCAAGAACATGTTCTTGGCTTAATAAGTGATAAGTGAATGAATAATAACGATTTAAGTTACGTTAAATGGTTTAGGAATGCAGCACCCTACATTAATGCACACCGTGGTAAAACCGTGGTGCTTATGTTTGGCGGTGAGGCTGTAACACATCCTAATTTTGCTAATATTATTCATGATATTGCCTTGATGCGTAGCCTAGGAATGAGATTAGTGGTTGTGCATGGCGCTCGACCACAAATTGAAGACCGCATGGCAAGACGAAATATTGAACGTATTATTGAGAATAATATTCGTGTTACAGATGCAGAAACTTTAGTGGCCGTTAAAGATGCTACTGGTTCTATGCGACTACACATTGAAGCGCTATTAACCATGGGGTTAGCGAATTCGCCCATGCATGGTTCGCAAATTCGTGTAAGCACAGGCAACTTTGTTATCGCAAAGCCGATGGGGGTGCGTGATGGCATTGATTATAAATATACTGGAAAAGTGAGACGCATCGATGCTGAAGGCATTCAGCAGCAACTTGAGTTTGGCTCTATTGTACTATTATCGCCGATTGGCTATTCACCTACAGGCGAGGTATTCAACCTGGCACTGGAAGATGTTGCTACTCAAACAGCGATAGCGTTGCAAGCAGATAAGCTGATCACGTTTACCGAAGGTGAAGGTCTAACAGACAGTGATAATAATTTAATCCGTAGCTGTAGTGTTCGCACTGTTAAAACATTACTAGATGAAAATGATTGTCATGTCCGTCAATTATTACTCAGAGCAATCATCTCTTGCGGAGAGAATGGTGTAGAACGTTGTCATTGTGTTAGTTATCAAAGTGATACTGCGTTATTGCAAGAACTGTTTACTCGGGACGGTGCAGGAACGTTAATCGCCAAAGATCATAAAGAGCAAATATGTACCGCAACCATTGATGATGTGGGGGGTATATTGGAGTTAATCGCGCCGCTTGAACAAGAAGGTATTTTAGTTAAGCGTTCTCGAGAGTTATTAGAAGTAGAAATACATCGTTTTACGGTACTTAAAAAAGAAGATGTTATCATAGCTTGTGCTGCATTATATCCTTACGAAGAAGCGTTGGCAGGAGAGATTGCCTGTGTGGCAATTCATCCCGAATATCGCAGCGGCAACCGTGGTGAACGTTTGATGGGCGAATTAGAGTTACGCGCAAAATCCAAAGGGCTAACATCACTTTTCGTGTTAACCACGGTAAGCGGTCATTGGTTTATGGAACAGGGTTTTATTGAACAACCATTAGATAAGTTACCTGAAGGTAAAAAACAAATGTATAACTTTCAACGAAAATCTCAAGTCTTGATGAAAGCAATTTAGCGATTGTTGATGTTTATTCAATAATGCCTGCTTAATCATCAGAAAGACTTTATATTGACAGCTTAATCGAACATCATTCATTGAAAAATACCACTATTATGGCGGTATTTTTTATCTCACTTTAGCAACAAACGCCACTTAGATTGGTATTACATCACGCTACCGCAGCTTTATTTAATTAGGAAATATCAAAATAAAATATAAATTTGGAACAATTTAATAGTCCCTAAACCCTAGTTTTTAGCAATTTCGATAAAAAATGGTCAATTGTTGTTGAAATTTTGCTTTATGGTGTTGAACAAGGTAATGTAACAAAAATGTTACTTCTATAAGTAACTAGCTCTACGTAAAGGGCAATTAGCCGCAAGGATGTTGATTAATAACAACGCTAACGGTAACTGAAATACAGTTAACATAATAATAAGAATTGTCGGGTATGATAACTAAACAACAAGCATTTTTTCTTGGCAGCTTTTTGCTAAGTGCTTTTTGCTCAATGGCGCAGCAGACGTCTGATTTACCGCAAGGAAATCAATTTAATCTTTCACTAAGCAGTGAATTCGGCACAGTTGACAACTTTTTGTTTGATAACAGTGATGAACAACGCACTAATTATTGGTCGTTAAGTCCTGAACTCTATCTTCAATTTGTTAATGACAAGCAACTCTTCTCTTTTGATGCAAAAACACAATTAAACAAATTTAGTGATTTTGAACAAGACGACCATTCAAATATATGGCTTGCTCCACGTTATTTGTACCGTTTGACAGATAATAAAACGTTATCTATCAAAGCTAGCCACCAACAAACCTATGAATACAGGGGCACAGGTTTATCTTTAGGTGACGCACAAAGTTTAAATAAAGGTGACGAAAAACAACAGTCTTCGTTCTCGCTTGGATATAGCTATGGCAGTAGTTACTCAACAGCGCAATTAGCAGTAGAACTAGGTGCAGTGCAAAGTAAATATCAGACCCGACGACACGTTACCAATCAACTTGATCAAGATAAACTTTTTGCAAATGCCACTTTTGATTATCAATTAGCGGGTGGCACCTTTTTATCGAGTGCATTAGAGATACAGCAAATAGCGTTCGAGCATCAACCGATTTACGACAATACAAAGTTAACTGCCTTAATCGGTATGAAATGGCCTAAATCAGTGGTAAGCCAGTTTTCATTACTGTTGGGTTATCAAAAAATTCGTTTTGAGCAGCCACTGTTTGATGATGACAGCGCTTTTAAGTGGCGTATTTCTTGGCGATGGTCTCCTGCTGAATCTACCAATGTCACATTAGCTTCTGAGCGTGATTTTGCAGTAGCTAATAGACTAAATGATAGTTATCGTTTGGTTGATAAACATGTGATGAAGTTCACACAGCAGTTGAGCGACTATTTCTTGTTATCTGCCAACGTAGGGGTAAACCAAGAAGAAGTTGTTTATCCCGATAAACGAAAAAGTGAAAACTATTTACGTGCTGGAATAAGTGTCGATTATTTAATGTCAGATAGAGTATCGCTAATATTAAACTATCAATTAAGCGATCTTAATGCCGATGATATGCTGTTTGAATATCAAAGAAATAGTGTTTCTTTGGGAATTAAAATAACAATCTAACGAGTGGATAAGCCATGCGCTTTTTTATTGTATTTTTACTGTTGTTTACTAATTTTGCTGCTGCGATGGAGTATCAATTAGGCTCTGGTGACAGTATTGCAATCACGGTATACGATGAACCTGATTTAACCACAAAGGTAAAAATCAACAAAACAGGGAAAATATCATTTCCATTTTTAAAAGAAATAGACGTACATGGTTTAACAACTAAAAAACTCGCAGCAGTTATCCAAGAAGGATTACTGGGCGATTATTTAATTAATCCACAAGTAACGGTATCTATCATTGAATACCGACCATTCTTTATTCATGGCCAAGTAAAACAGCCAGGTGGCTATCCATTTCAAGATGATTTAACGCTTGATAAAGCTATCGCGATAGCCGGAGGGTTAGCTGCTAGAGCTTCAAAAACGAATTGGAAGGTTTCGCGTGTTATAAACGGTGAAACGGTTGTTATGTCAGCTAATGTTGCAACGGTCATCTTGCCTGACGATATTATAGAAATTGAGCAAAGTTTCTTTTGATGAATCACGATGTAACGCCTATTAACCCAACGCAAGATGAAGTAGCTCTTAAAGAGGTGCTAAGCCCTCTATGGACGCGTCGTTGGAAGATATTATTCTTTACATTACTTATTACCTGTATCGTCGCATTTTATTCATCATTATTAAAACCGTCGTTTCAAGCCAGCGCCATTTTGCAAATTGGGAGTAATAAGCCGAGTAATACTCTTTCTATCAATGACGCCTTTAATGAGTCGAGCGCAAGTCAAGAACAAATTCAAACACAGTATGAGTTACTGCGTTCGCGAAAATTTGCTGAACGTGTAATTTCACGACTAAATTTGACTAAGCACGAAGAGTTTAACAGCGGAAAATATAATGACAAACTTCCCTTTTTAGCAGAACTTTATCGAAAAGACACTACTCCAACAATTGACCAAACTGTACGTGAATTTCATCAACGATTGACCATTAAACCGATAGCAGGTACAGAATTAGTTAACATTACGTTTAGATCCTATTTTCCTGAGCTGTCCAAACAGGTTGCTAATCAAGTTGGGCAAACATATTTACACTATCAAGATGAAATTCATGGAGCGTCAAAAGAAGCAACATCACAGTGGTTAGTTGATCAACTAGAAGAGTTAGGGAAAAAACTTGAGGCCTCTGAACGTGCTTTACAGACATATCGCGAAGAACAAGGCATCGTTGATATTCGAGGTATTGCAGGCTTAGTATCGGCAGAGCTGACTGAATTAACCTCTGCGGCATTGAAAATGTCTAAAGATGCTGACGACTTAAAGGTAACTTACGACTATATTCAAAAGCATAAATCGAGCGTTGAGCAATTAGTTGAATTGCAAAAAATCACGAATAAACCTGCATTTAGTCAATTAAGGATCAGTGAAGAGCGGGCTGAACGAAAATTAAATGAGCTTTCTCAACGCTATGGTCCAAAACATCCTAAACGAATAACCGCTCAAGCTGATCTTAATGCTATTCGTATTAATATGGCTGAAACCGTTGATGAAATTGTGATGAGCTTGGAAAAAGATTATCTCAATGCATTGGAAAAGGTAAAAGGAACGAATCAGCGGTTAGATAAAGCGAAACAACATTATTTACGCTTAACACGGTTACAAAATAAGTTTTCACAATTAGAACGAGAAGTAGACACCAATAAAGAATTGTACAGTAATTATTTAGTCAGGCTGAAAGAAGCTGACGCCATGGGGAATTACAAAGCTAATTTTTATGTTCGTTTTATTGATAAAGCGATTACACCAAAAAATAAATCAGCACCTAATCGTTCATTGATGGTGATCATGAGTTTTATTTTAGCGTTTGCGGTTATTTCAATCATTGTTATTATGCGTGAATTGTTAATGGATACTTTGAACTCTCGTCGCAAACTTGAAAACTTTAATGATGCACCTATTCTGGCAGTGCTACCTAAATTTAGGCGTAAAAATAAACAAAGTACTGAGTTGGATTATTTCAACGATAATCGTTTTACCGAGGCAGTTCGAACCCTAAGAACAGCCATATTATTTAATGCCGAAAAGAAACCGCCAAAAGTTATCGCAATCACCTCTTCTGTGCCAAATGAAGGTAAAACAACAGTTGCACTTCAACTTGCGCGTTCATTTAGTGAAATGGAAAAAGTCTTGCTCATAGAAGCTGATATGCGTCATCCAACCGTGTATAAAAATTTAGATTTAGCGCCTCATAGACCAGGGCTTTCTAACTTATTAGCGAAAACACATCAAATTAATGAATGTATCGTTAGAGACAGTCAGGTGAAATTAGATATTTTAACCTCAGGTATTACACCGGCTAATCCTTTGGCTTTCTTATCAATGAAGCGTTTTAATATGCTGATTAAAGTCTTTGGTAATTTTTATGATCGCATTATTATTGAAACACCACCTGTGAATGCCGTCAGTGATGCGGTGATCATTTCTCGTAATGTAGATAGCGTACTTTATGTCGTTCACGGCAGTAAAACTAAGCGTGATCAAATTTCAGCAGGGTTAAGGCTATTAAAACAAGCTAATGCACCGGTGCAAGGGGTGGTGATCAATCAAAGCGAAAATATCGATACTGATAAATACCACAATAAATATTACAACGATATGGCCAATATCATTAAATTACCCATGAGAAAGCAAGGCTAATATTTGAATTGTCTTTTCAATTGGCATAAACATTCCTTCGCCGATTGTTTTTTATTACACTAGTACAAACCATCTATTTTCAGCGTGTATGCAAATTCAGCAATCATTTAATTTATCTCATCATAACACCTTTAAGGTGCCGGCTATTTGTCCGCAATATTTTGAACCCAGCACGCTTGAAGAATTAAAAGAGGCGTATCAAAGCTGCAAAGGCAATTTCTACTTACTTGGTGAAGGTAGTAATACGTTGTTTATTGATAATCAAGCCCCGTTAATTATTCGCCCTAAACTCATGGGTAAATCAATTAACATGGAAAAAAATGCTGTGTTTTTAACGGTAAACTGTGGCGAAAATTGGCATGAATTAGTGCAATACTGTGTGGCAAATAACTACTACGGTATTGAAAACCTGGCATTAATTCCTGGTAGTGTTGGCGCGGCACCTGTGCAAAACATCGGTGCGTATGGTGTTGAATTGTCAGATGTTATTCAGTCTGTTTCTTGGTTCGATTTTTCACAGCAACAGGTGATAGAGCTCGATAACAGAGCTTGTGAGTTTGGTTATCGAGACAGTATTTTTAAACAGTCACTACAAGGAAAGGGAGTCATTGTCAGTGTGACTTTGAAACTCGCCAGAGAGTTTCAGCCGAAACTTTCTTATAAAGGACTAAGCTTTGAACAAAAAAAACTAACAGCAAAACATGTGATGGAAAGGGTGATAAGCATTCGTGAAAGTAAACTTCCAGATCCTAAAAAACTCCCAAATGCAGGCAGCTTTTTTAAAAATCCGATTATAAGTAGCGAAGTATATCACACATTAATTGCAACATATCCCGACATGCCCGCGTATAAAGTGACTGAGCAAACCTATAAGCTTGCTGCCGGTTGGCTAATAGAGCATGCTGGATTGAAAGGGTATCGTGAAAGAGGTGTTGGTGTGCATCAGAATCAAGCATTAGTACTGGTTAATTTTGAGCATGTAAAAGGTATGCGTATCGTTGAATTAGCGACACTTATTATGGAAAAAGTACAAGAAAAGTTTGGTATTTTATTGGCTCCTGAAGTACGAATTGTTGATCGCCGAGGCCTTACATCCATTTCAGAGATAATGGTCTAATGGCTAATCTAATAAAAGAAAAAATACTGATAGCGTTAGCCGATGGACAGTTTGTGTCTGGTGAATCATTGGGCGAGCGTTTCGGTATCAGTCGAGCTGCAGTATCAAAACATATTAAAGGCATTGGTGAGTTAGGCATTGATGTTTTTAGAGTTAGCGGTAAAGGGTATCGACTGGCGCAACCAATAAACATGTTAGATAAGCGACAGATTTTAACGCATATTGATCAAGCTTATTCAGACACGATTATCGACACTAACGTGCTTATCGATTCAACAAATAGTGAATTAATGCGCCGAATTCCTTCTCAATTAACACGTGGTCAAGTGTGTATTGCAGAGTGTCAAAGTGCAGGTCGGGGAAGAAGAGGCAGAGAGTGGGTATCTCCGTTTGGTTCTCATGTTTATATGTCAATGTACTGGTATTTAGAGCAAGGAATGTCTGCTGCCATGGGGTTAAGTATGGTAACAGCACTCGCGATTAGTGATGCGATTAAGAGCTTATATGATATTGATGTTGGGCTTAAGTGGCCTAATGATATCTATTTAAAGGGAGTTAAATTAGCTGGTATATTGATTGAATTAGAAGGGCAAGCATTAGATCCGTGTCATTGTGTTATTGGTTTAGGGGTAAATGTTGATATGCCTAATAATGTCACGGATAAAATAGATCAACAATGGACTGA
Organism: Thalassotalea sp. PP2-459; assembly: GCF_001913705.1. Lineage (GTDB taxonomy): Bacteria > Pseudomonadota > Gammaproteobacteria > Enterobacterales > Alteromonadaceae > Thalassotalea_C > Thalassotalea_C hakodatensis. The sequence continues at coordinate 366,115 of NZ_MKQD01000034.1, forward strand.
CCTTCAATCACATGTAAATAAAATCATTGATAGAAACCAGTTAGCGGCGTGTATTATTAGTAAGTTACGTAATCGAATATTCCAACATGAAAGATCAGGCTTGGTCGATATGATTGAAGATTGGCAAGCAAGGGATCAGTTTATTAATCAACCTGTTAAGTTAATCACAGGTGTTAATGAAACTCATGGCATCTGCCGAGGTATTAATAGCCAGGGTGCGTTACTTTTAGAGGTAGACAATAAAATACAGCCTATCTACGGTGGTGAAGTGAGCTTACGAGGCCTTGCATGAAATTATTAGTGGATGCAGGAAATACGCGAATAAAGTACACGATTTTTCAAGCTGGGAAGTTTTCAACTATTCATACAGTCTCAACGGGTAACTTAACACCGGAACTATCAGCAGACGTAATCGCTAAAATCACGGGCTGTTTAATTGCGAGTGTGAAACAAAGTGATGCCATATTAGCTGTGATTGATTGGTGTGAAAAACATAACATTCCGATTCAACAATTACGCAGCACTGAACACCACAAGGGTTTAATCAATAGTTATCCTGAACCGCGTACCTTAGGGGTTGATCGTTGGCTTGCCATGCTTGGAGCAATGAAGCTATTTCCAAGTACATCCTTAATGGTTGTTGATGCAGGTACTGCAACCACCCTTGATTGTATATCGCAGCAGGGTAAGCATCTTGGTGGTTGGATCATCCCTGGTATAGCATTACAAATGTCTACTTTATTTGATAAAGCTGAAAAGATTCATGGCGAGCCTGTAGCTATAAATAATATTGCTTTGGGCAACAATACATCGATGGCAGTTAGCCAAGGCGCTTTAATTGCTACTCTTGGATTGATAGAGCAGGGAGTAAAACTGTGTGCTGAACAAGGATTAAAACCACATGTTATATTAACAGGTGGCAATGCTGATTATGTAAGTCAGCATTTAGTGCTTGAACACCATGTTGATCCAGCACTTATCTTTCATGGAATGAGCCAATATTGCTGATAAAGTTAGCTAATTAAGCGCAGTTCTGAGTAAAAAACCGTCAAACAATAAAAATACGACATTTTTTTGTTTTTACCTATTGCAAGGGACAAAACATTACTCTAGAATTCGCACCACTTAATGTAGTGCCGACTTAGCTCAGTTGGTAGAGCAACTGACTTGTAATCAGTAGGTCGCCAGTTCGACTCCGGCAGTCGGCACCATTAATTCTCTTTATGAGATTTAGAATTTGGAGGGGTTCCCGAGTGGCCAAAGGGATCAGACTGTAAATCTGACGGCTCCGCCTTCGGTGGTTCGAATCCACCTCCCTCCACCATTTTTGCATAGCTTAGGCTATGCGGCGAAGAGCAACTTATAGTTAACGCGCTCTTTCACCAATTTTGCAGGGATATTCTGATTGAATACTGCGGGTGTCGTATAATGGCTATTACCTCAGCCTTCCAAGCTGATGATGCGGGTTCGATTCCCGCCACCCGCTCCAATCTTTGTAATTTCGTGTGCTGATATAGCTCAGTTGGTAGAGCGCACCCTTGGTAAGGGTGAGGTCGGCAGTTCAAATCTGCCTATCAGCACCACTACATTGAATTCTTCATTTATCCCACTTATTAACAATATAGCTTTTATAAAACTGCTTAGAGGTAATTGAAAGTGGCTAAAGAAAAATTTGAACGTTCGAAACCGCACGTTAACGTTGGTACTATCGGTCACGTTGACCACGGTAAAACAACTCTAACTGCTGCTAT